>NZ_JBEXJI010000036.1:0-90845 GCF_040609015.1 Nocardia sp. NPDC004860
GATCAAACTCTCCGTTGAAGACTCTCGATCAACCCCGAAGGGCGAATCAGAAGAATGTTCGCAGAGTCCGAAAACCTAGCGATAAAAACGCCAGCCGGAACGGAAATTAGCTGACTTAAATGTCCGACCCCATCACACGGGGGGTGTGAGGCCGGAACCAAATTAAATATTTGGCACTGACATTCATCGACACACTATTGAGTTCTCAAAGAACACACGCACAAGCAATCGATCCAAAGTTGATTGGATGTCCTGCGAGGCAACTTTTCCAGCCTAGCCGCGAGACTCCGCAGAGTCAAGGGCCAATTATCTGACTGGCGTGTTCATGTCCGGCGCTCCTCGTCCAACCTCGTATCCGCTACCGATGATTTCCAGCCTCTGAGCTGGGCGTTTCGGTCCCGGTCGGTGTCCGTGTCGCTCTGACCTGGACTAAGTTACGCGGCGGATAACGCGAGGTCAAATCCGCTGGTCGCGGAGTCGTTTGCGCTGGTAAACGGGCCGCTGACCGGGGCGATCGGCGACCTGGGCCACTGGTTTGTGACCCAGGTCATTTCGATCTTGTTTCGGTATCGGCGAACCGGTCAGCCGGCCACCCGGCGCACGCCGGCGAAGTTCTTCTTGCCGCGACGCAGCACCAGCCAGCGTCCGTGCAGGTAGTCGGCGTCGGACGGGGTCCACTCCGGATCGGACACCTTCTCGTTGTTCACCGCGGCGCCGCCCTCGTTGACCGCGCGACGGGCCGCACTGCGGCCATCGCACAGACCCGAGTCGACCAGCAGATCCACGATGGTGGAGGTTCCGGTCGCCTCGGCGACCTTGCCGTCGACCGCGGATTCGGCCAGGGCCGCCGACAGCGTCGACTCGTCGAGCTCGCGCAGATCGCCGCGGCCGAACAGGGCCTGGCTGGCCAGCTGCACCGCACGGGTGTTCGCCTCGCCGTGCACGAGCGTGGTCATCTCGGCGGCCAGCCGCTTCTGGGCCTCACGGGCGAAGGGGCGCTCGGCGGTCGCCTTCTCGAGTTCGTCGAGTTCCTCGCGGGAGAGGAAGGTGAACCAGCGCAGGTAGCGGACCACGTCGGCATCGGCGGTGTTCACGAAGTACTGGTACCAGGCGTAGGGACTGGTCATCTCCGGGTCCAGCCAGAGGCTGCCGCCGCCGGTGGACTTGCCGAACTTCTTGCCGTCGGCCGAGGTCACCAGCGGGACGGTGAGGGCGTGCACGTGCTCGCCGTCGACCCGACGGTTGAGCTCCACGCCCGCGATGATGTTGCCCCACTGGTCGGAACCGCCGACCTGCAGCGTGCAGCCGTATTCGCGGCGCAGCTGCAGGAAGTCGTTGGCCTGCAACAGCATGTAGCTGAACTCGGTGTAGGACATGCCGTCCGACTCCAGCCGGCGCTTGACGGTGTCGCGGGCCAGCATGACGTTCACCGAGAAGTGCTTGCCGATGTCCCGCAGGAACGAGACCGTGCTCAGCGACCCGGTCCAGTCCATGTTGTTGGCGATGATCGCCGCGTTCGGGCCGTCCAGATCGACGAAACGCTCGAGCTGGGAGCGGATGCGGCCTGCCCATTCGGCGACGGTGTCGGTGGAGTTCATGGTGCGCTCGCCGACGTCGCGGGGGTCGCCGATGAGACCGGTCGCGCCACCGGCCAGCACGATCGGGCGGTGGCCGGCGCGCTGGAAGCGCTCGAGTGCCAGCAGGGGAACCAGGTGTCCGGCGTGCAGGCTGGCCGCGGTCGGGTCGAATCCGGCATAGAGGGTGATCGGGCCCTTGGCCGCGGCCGCACGCAGGGCGTCCAGGTCGGTGGACTGCGCGATCAACCCGCGCCAGGTCAGTTCATCGATGATGTCGCCGCTCACGCCGTCCATCTTTCCGCACGTCGATATCGAGGTTGCAGAGGGTTGAGCGTCGGGGCGGATCGGCACAAGCCCGGGCCGATCCGCTGATCAGCGAGTCGAACCGCCGGAGACGCCCGTAGGCCCGTCGCCGAGTGTGATCGGCGACGGGCTGCGGGTCGAGCGATTTTCCGGGGTCACTTCACCAGGTTGGTGAAGGTGGAGAAGGAGGCGCGGCGCTCGTAGGCGATCCAGGCGAAGACGCCGACCAGGATGAGCGGGAAGACCGCCAGGGCCGGGGAGCCGAGGACGAAGGCCTGGGTGGCGGCGGCGCACACCATGGTGATGGACAGGCCCGCGGCGGCGGGACCGTTCAGGCGGGCGACCAGCAGGCCGATGCCGCCGGAGACCTCGACCAGGCCGGTGAAGTAGCGGAACCAGTCGCCCCAGCCGATCTGGTGGAAGACGCGGACGGCGTCGGCCTGGCCCGCGAACTTCGGCAGGCCGGAGGCGACGATGAAGAACAGGCCGAGCACGATCTGCAGGGTCCACAGCACGCGATTGCGGAGCTTGCTCGGGGTGGCGGTGATGGCGACGGTCGGGGTGGCGGCGATGGCGGTCATGTCGAATGTCCTTCCGGGGCTTGTCGGTTCGGTGTGGAACTCGCTTGCTCACTAGGACGGGGGCCGCCGCGGAAACTCATCGCCGCTCGGGAGAATTTTTTGACTGGGGCTCGAAAGCGGCCTCGAGCGCGGTCAGGTGGACGCGGCTGGCGGTGGCGGCGGCCTCGGGATCGCGGGCACGGATGGCGTCGTAGAGATGCTCGTGCGCGTCGTGGTCGGTGGCCGGATCACGCATGGGACGGATCCGGAGCATGTCGATCATGGCGTGGCGTGAGCGCGGGACGAAGGCATTGAACAGCTCGAGCAGGATGTCGTTGTGGGCGGCGGCCACGACCGTGCGATGGAAGGCGGTGTCGGCGTCGACCAATCCCTCGACGGAGTCGCCGCTTTCGGCGCGGGCGGCCAGGGCGCGGAGCATGGCGCGCAGGTCGGCGGGGGTGCGGCGGCGGGCGGCCAGGGCCGCGCCCTCGGCCTCGATGGCGATGCGGGCCTCGATGACGGTGACGATGTCCGAGCGGCGCAGCACCGTGTCCCAGTCCTCGGCGACATCCAGGGCGGTGACGAAAACGCCCGCGCCCTGGCGGCTTTCGAGCACGCCCTTACCCGCGAGTTCGCGAATGGCCTCGCGGAGCGTCGAGCGGCCGACGCCGAGCTGGGCGGCGAGCGTGGTCTCGCCGGGGAGGCGGTGGCCCAGCTGCCACTCCCCCGCACGAATTCGCGAGAGCAGGACCTCGGCGGCCTGGGCGGCGAGCGGATGCCTCTGTACCTGCGCCACTATTGCTCGGCCTCTCTACTTGTCTGAGGAGTGGATCCCCTCTAGTCTAGTCCACATGCTTCTGGGTGCCCTGCTTCTCCTTCACCGCCGCGGCGGGGTCTGACCGACCGGCACCCCGCTAGCGGGCTCGCTGTGCTGCGCCGGTCACCTCCTCCGACGCGAAAGCGAATCTCCCGTGAGCACTCCCCCGAGCTGGAATCGTCAGCAGCCGTCCGTCATGCCCTCGCATCGGTATCGCGATGTGTACCAACGGGTTTCGGTGCCGCTGATCGAACGTTCCTGGCCCGCAAACCGGATCACGACCGCACCGCTGTGGGTGCCGGTGGATCTGCGCGACGGCAATCAGGCGCTGGCCGAGCCGATGGATCCCGACCGCAAGCGGCGGTTCTTCGAACTGCTGGTGGCCATGGGCTACAAGGAGATCGAGGTCGGCTATCCCAGCGCCTCGCAGACCGACTTCGATTTCGTGCGGTTGATCGGGGCCGAGCGGCTGGCTCCCGAGGACGTGACCATCGTCGTCTTCACCCCCGCGCGCCGGGATCTGATCGAGCGGACCGTGGAATCGGTACGCGGCATTCCCAATGATGTAGTCATCCACATGTACACCGCCACCGCGCCAACCTGGCGGAATGTGGTGCTGGGCAAGACCCGTGACGAGCTGGCCGAGCTGATCGCGGCCGGTGGGCGCGATGTGCTGGAACTGGCCGGGGACATGCCGAATGTCCGGTTCCAGTTCTCGCCCGAGGTGTTCATGCTGACCGAACCGGATTTCGTGCTGGAGGTCTGCGACCGCATGACGACCCTGTGGGACGCCACGCCCAAGCGGCCGGTAACCCTGAATCTGCCGGCGACGGTCGAGGTGGCGACGCCGAATGTGTATGCCGATCAGATCGAGTACATGCATCGGAACCTGGCGCGCCGCGACAGCGTGATCCTGTCGGTGCATCCGCACAATGACCGCGGCACCGGGATCGCGTGCGCGGAGTTGGCGGTGCTGGCCGGGGCGCAGCGGGTCGAGGGCTGTGTGTTCGGCAATGGGGAGCGCACGGGCAATGTGGATCTGGCGACGCTGGCGTTGAATCTGCATGCGCAGGGCGTGGATCCGATGATCGATTTCTCCGATATCGACCAGGTGCGGCGGACCGTGGAGTACTGCACCCGGCTGCCGGTGCACGAACGCCATCCCTACGCCGGTGATCTGGTGTACACGGCGTATTCGGGGACGCATCAGGACGCGATCAAGAAGGGGTTCGCCGAGCACCGCGAGCGGGCGGCCCGGCTGGGGCAGCCCGAACGTGAAATCGCCTGGGAGGTACCGTATCTGCCCATTGATCCCGCCGACGTCGGCCGCTCCTACGACGCGGTGATCCGGGTCAATTCGCAGTCCGGCAAGGGCGGAATCGCATACCTGCTGGAGACCGAGTACGGCCTGGAGTTGCCGCGCCGCCTGCAGATCGACTTCGCCCGCCACGTGCAGCACCACACCGACCGAACCGGGACCGAGGTGTCGGGGCGGACGCTGTGGGAGCTGTTCACCGCGACCTACGCGGGGGGCCCGGCCGATTCGGGGATCCCCGCCGACGCGACTGTCGAGGACGCCATCGGTCTGCTGGGCCGGCGTGGGTTCTCGGTCGAGGTGTTGTCGGTGACGCATCAGAGCGTTGACCGCGCCGGAGTCGATCCGGCCGTCGCCTACCTGGAGTACCGGACGGACGGTGACGTGGCCTGGGCCTTCGGCACCGGTGAAACCTCCGCCCGCGCCGCGGTTTCCGCAGTGCTGGCGGCCGGGGAGCGAGCCGCCCGGGCGGTACCGCTGAGCGTGTAGCCGGAGCTACCCGATGATGTCGCCGAGGACGGTTCCGGTGCCGGGACCGTCCAGGCGACGCTCCAGTTCGGCCACCCGGTGTTCGAGTTCGGTGATGCGCCGGCGGAGTTCGGCTTCGGCCGAGGGCACGCCGGCCGGGCCGGGGCTCGCGGCCATGCGGGCGTCGATCCGGTCGCGGAGGTCGTCGGTCGTGGCGCCCTCGCTGATGAGGACCTGCGAGGCCACGCCGGAGCCCTCGGCGACCAGGGCCAGCAGCAGGTGTTCGGGGCCGATGTAGTTGTGCTGCAGGCGCATTGCCTCGCGCAGCGACATCTCCAGCACCTTCTTCGAGCGGGGGGTGAAGGGAATGTGCCCGGCGGGGGCACCGTTCTCCTGGACGCCGACCGCCTGGTTGACCCGTTCGCGAAGGCCGGAGAGGTCCAGGCCCACGTCCGCGAGGGCCTGCCCCGCGATCGGATCACCGCCGTGCAGAACGCCGATCAGCAGGTGTTCGGTTCCTATCCAGTCGTGCCCGAGCAGGCGGGCCTCCTCCTGGGCCAGCACGATGGCGCGGCGGGCAGTGTCGGTGAACCGTTCGAACATGGGCTATTCCACCTAGGGTGAGCGGTCGATTCGTCCACCGTAGTCCTCCGGTCCGCCCGCCGATACGGACTCCGGTGCGCCGCATCCCGCCCGGCGCGCGGACGATCCGGACTAGGCGGAACGATTCAGCTTGGGAGCGCGCGGGCTGCGGCGGTAGGTCGACACCGCCGGGGAATCCGGCAGCCACAGCCGCCACGGGCGATCGGCGGCCAGGCTCACTCCGACCCGGGGACCGGCGGATACGGCAGCGAGATCGGTGATCTCGGGGCCGAGTTCCAAGCGAATCGGCGCGTCCGGGTCGAAGAGGTGAGTTCCATAGTCGTCCAGGCGAATTCCGAGGGCGCTGCCGACATTGCCGGGGCCACGGGCCAGGTCGGCGTCGGATTTGGCGGCCGGGCGGCGGGTGCGGGCGAGATCGTGGCCCGCGATGATCTCCCCGGCCCGGACGAGGACGGCACTGGCGACGCCATCGGGACCGCTGGTGACGTTCACGCAGGTGTGCATGCCGTAGCTGAAGTAGACGTACAGCACGCCGGGCGGGCCGAACATGACCGCGTTGCGCAGGGTGCGGCCGCGGCCGGAGTGGGCGGCCGGGTCGGGCCACGGGCCGGCGGGGTCGCTCCCATAGGCCTCGGCCTCGACGATGCGCAGCCCCACCGGACCGGACCAGAGCGTGCTGCCGAGCAGGCGCCGCGCGGCGCGCAGTGGTTCGACGGCAAGCTCTTCGGCACTCACGCCGACCTATTGTTCCGCACGGCCGTCCCGCCCGGAGTGCCGGGACGGCCGTGCGGGGCCGGTTACCGCGTGGCCGGAGCCGAAGCGGTGCTCAGAGCCAGGCTGCGACGCCGCCGTGGTGCGAGCAGGTGCCGCTGCGGTGCTGGCTGAAGCTGTAGGTGCCGTCCTTGCAGCGGGCGGTGGCCCCGTCCGGGGCCGTGGGGGACTGCTCCGGGCGCGGCACGCAGGCGCCGCTCACGTTCTCGTATTCGCTGGCAGCGCAGGCGGTGTGGAGCACCGGCGCGGCGACCGCGGGACCGGCGAGCGCGCTGCTCGCACCGATGAAGGCCGCGGCGGCCCAGGGCAGAATGTGTCGCGCCGCACGGCGCTTGGTATAGCCGATCACTACGAAACCCCTTGCAGAATGGCGGTGTCGAAACGGGAGCGGATACCCCCGACGAGCGCCGAATAGTACGGGGCCGCTATCGCCGCGACATCGGATTCCTATCGACCGACCGATTCGGCGACCTATTCGCCGCCACCCTGTTGCTGAATACCGGCCAGTTTGTCCGGATTCACCTGGAAGCGAATGTTTTCGATGTGACCATCGCGAATGTCGTAGGTCAGAGCACCCACACGGTAGTCGCCGATCATGGCCAGCACGCCGAGTTCGCCATTGATGTAGGCGGATTCGAGTCGGATGCCCGCGCTGATCGGTTTGGCCATGGCGCCGAGCATCCAGCGAGCCACATGGTCGGGACCGTAGAGCGGACGGCGGGCGGCCGTGACCTTGCCGCCACCGTCGTTCCACAGCGTGACGTCGGGGGCCAGCAGTTCCATGAGCGCGTTGACATTTCCGCCCTGGGCCGCGGCCATGAACTTCTCGGTGATCTCCGAGCGAATCGAGACATCGGTGTCGAAGCGTGGGCGGCGCGAGTGCACATGGGAGCGGGCTCGGCGCGAGATCTGGCGGACGGTGGCCTCGGGGCGGTCCAGGAAACCGGCGATCTCGGCATGCGAATAGCCGAAGACCTCGCGCAGCACGAAGACCGCGCGCTCGACCGGGCTCAGGGTTTCGAGGACAACCAGCATGGCGGTCGACACGGTGTCGGCCATCTCGGTCTCCTCTGCGGCGTCGGCCGTGCTGGTGAGCAGGGGTTCGGGCAGCCACGGCCCGACATAGGTCTCGCGGGTGGCGCGCGCCGAGGTGAGGCGGTTGAGCGCCAGATTGGTGACGGTGCGGACCAGATAGGACTTGGGGTGGGTGACCGCGTCCCGGTCCACCTCGTGCCATTTGATCCAGGCGTCCTGCAGGACATCCTCGGTGTCGGTGACGGTGCCTAGCATTTGGTACGCGGTGCCGAACAGCAGCCGGCGGTGTGCCACGAAGGGATCGATCGAATCGTCCTGCCGGGCAGCGGGTACGGGCTGGTCGGGCGTGTGGTCCTGCATGGGACTCATACCTACCGGGTCTTGCGAAGTGAATCCATCGGCGGGCCGGGATGTCGCATCGATATCCCGGCTACCTGGGCGGACGCGAACCGGAGAGACGTTCGGGTCGTTTCGATGATCTCAGCACGCGGTCACGCGGTGATCTCAGCACGCGATCGCGCGGGTGGCGCGGCCGCCGTTGGCGAACTGCACCTGCATGTTCATGTGCCTGCTCATCTTGTACACCGGCACCGGGCTGCCGCTGACCTGCTCCTTGTAGACGACGGCGGCGCGGCCCTTCAGGTACCAGCGGCGCGGGGTGTCGTCGGCCTTGGTGAACTGAATGACCGCGTCCTTGCGGCCCAGGCTCACCGGCTGGTGGATGTAGCCGAAACGGAAGGGCTTCACGGTCTTTCCGCGCAGCCGGCAGGCCAGGCTGTCGGCGGCGTAGGCGGCGGTGGGCATGCCGCTCTGGCAGGTGCCGTGCAGGACGCCGAAGGGCATGCGCACCGCGGCGGCGTCGCCGATGGGCAGGATCTCCGGGTGCGAGACCGAGCGCAGGGTGGTGTCGGTGACGATCGATCCACGCTCGTCCACGGCGATTCCGGCCTGGGCTGCCAGCGGCGACACCTGCACGCCGGCGGTCCACAGGGTCAGGTCCGAGGCGATCAGATCGCCGGTGGTCAGGCGCACGGCATCGGGCAGCACCTTGGCGACCTGCACACCGACCTTGCGGACGATGCAGAGCCGGTCCATGGCGCGGTTGAGGTGCGCGCGGGCCTTGTCGCCCATCATGTGTCCGGGTTCCTGGGCGCTGATCAGGGTGACGGTCAGGCCCGGGTGCGATTCGGCGATCTCGGTGGCGGCCTCGATACCGGTCAGCCCGCCGCCGACCACGGTGACAGTGCCTGCGGCAGCGGCGATTTCGGTGAGCCGGTGCGAGAAGCGGCGGGCCCGGCGCGGGTCGTTGAGGGTCCAGGCGTGGTGGTCGGCGCCGGGCACGATCGAGGTGTCGGTGGCGCTGCCGAGGGCGTAGATCAGGGTGTCGTAGGGCAGATCGGTGGCGTCGTCGAGGGTGACGACGCGGGCCTCGGCGTCGATGGCGACGGCGGCCGCGCGGTGGAAGACCACACCCGAACCGGCCAGCAGCTCGGGGATGCGGTGGTCGGCCAGTTCCTGCCCGGCGGCGATCTGGTGCATGCGCAGTCGCTCGGTGAAGCGCTCCGAGGGGTTCACCAGCGTGATGTGGGCGTCCAGCTTGCGGGTGCGACGGGCCAGGCGGATGGCGGCCAGCATGCCGGTGTACCCGGCGCCGAGGACGACGATTCGGTGAGTGTTGGTGGTGGCGTTCATGGTCGGCTCCGTGGGGCTCGTTCCTGCTGGGTCGGGCATGAGACAGGACAGCCCCGCGGAACGTGACAACCCGCCATTGTGAACTGGGTCACAGCGGAACATTCGGGCCCGGTCGCCGGTTGGCAGAGGGGTGGCCGGACCCTCCGGCCTGCGGAAACAGCGTCGGAGTGTGAGGTGTGATGGCCGTACAGGTCGAGATCTGGACCGATATCAACTGCCCGTTCTGCTATTTGGGCAAGCGGCGTTTCGAGGAGGCGCTGGAGGCGTTCCCGCATCGGGATGCCGTGTCGGTGGTGCACCGGTCCTTCGAGCTGGACCCGGCGCTGCCCCGGGATCACAGCGACGCGGTGGTGCCGCACATCGCGGAGAAGTACGGCATCAGCGAGGCGCAGGCCGCCGCCAATGAGCGCGGCATCGGGGCGCAGGCCGAGGCGGTCGGGCTGCCCTATCTGACCTCGGGACGGGACTTCGGGAACAGCTTCGACATGCATCGGCTGCTGCACTTCGCGCTCAAGCAGGGCAAGCAGGAGCGGCTGCTGGATGCCTTGTACGCGGCCAACTTCGCCGAGGCGGAGCCGCTTTTCGGAGATGCCGAACGACTGGTTCGGGTCGCGGTGTCGGCCGGATTCGACGAGGCCGCCGTCCGCGAGGTGCTCGCGGATCCCGAGGCCTACGCCGATGCGGTGCGCGCCGATGAGGCCGAGGCCGCCCGGCTGGGCGCGCGTGGCGTGCCGTTCTTCGTGCTCGACCGCAAGTACGGGGTGTCGGGCGCGCAGCCGTCGGAGGTGTTCGCGCAGGCGCTGGAACGGGCCTGGAGCGATCACGCGCCGGAGCTCGAGATCGTCGCGGACGGCGAGGCGTGCGGTCCCGACGGTTGCGCGCTGCCGCAACGGGATTGAGCGCGGCTAGCGATCGCCGTCGCGAATGATCCGGTGCCCGAACCCCGAGATGTCCTGCAGGTACGCGCTGCGCTCCCCGGATCGGAGTCGGAGCAGGTCGTCGGCGATCACGAAGCCGTAGGCGACCAGCATCAGGACCACGAGCTGTCCCCAGGCCACCCAGGCGATGCCGATCGGCGCGGTGGCCAGGACGGCGATCGCGGCGATGAATCGCAGACCCGGCCGGGGAATGCCCAGAGCCAGCCGGAACAGGCACTGGCCCAGCAGGAACAGGGCCACGCCGCCCGAAAGTGCCAGTGCCGCGGCCTTGCTCGCGGGCTGATTGCCGTGCCCGATGGTCATGGAGATGCCGGCCGCGGTCAGGATGATGCCGAGCACCAGCACGAACAGTGCATAGCCGTAGGCGAGTACCGCGGTGCGGATCTGTGCCTGACCCCGCAGTGCCCGCAGCCGGTGCTCGCCGCGCTCGTCGTCGAAACCGAAATAGGCCCACCACAGCACATATCCGAGGGTGAGGCCGAGGCCGGCGGTCGCGACCAGGCCGACGGTGAGGTCCATACCGGTCAGGTTCGCGCCGATGGCCACCACCGATTCGCCCAGCGCGATGATCACGACCAGACCGTGGCGTTCGCAGAAATGGCTGGGGCGGATGACGAATCCCTCGGTGCGGGCCAGGTACGGCGAGACCACCTGCACCGCGACCGCGACCATCCACAGCACGGCCCGCACCGAGCCCTCGGCGATGCCGCCCGCCAGCACCAGCGCCGCGGACACGGCATTGAGCGGCGCGAGACGCAGGATCGCGGAGCTCGCCCCCCGGCTGCCCGACCTCGCGAACATGACGGTGTGCACCGTGTTGATCACGAAGTACCCGAGCCCGAAGGCCAGCCCGGAACCCTGGAACGCACTCGGAATCGCGAGGGCGATGACGAAGAAGCCGAACATGCCGATGAGCAGGAATGTGCGGCGCGACGAATTGCTCGGGGCGACTTCATTGGTGAGGAAGACGTACCCGCTGTACATCCACCAGATGATGGCGAACATGAGCGCCACGTGCCCCAGCTCGGACCAGCCGGGATGGTGGGTGAAGGCGTGGGTGAGCTGGGTGATGGTGAAGACGAAGACGAGGTCGAAGAACAGTTCCAGGGTCGAGGCCCGGACCTGTCCGCCTTCCGCTTCGACCTCGCCGGCCGGGCCGGACATATCGCTGGTCACGTCCAGAGCGTAGAGCCGCCCGCGCCCGCCCGCCGATTCCGCGCCCCCGCGCGCTCAGCACCGCGCCGGCCAGGAGATCGGCCGTCCCGAGGCCGTGACCGAGGCGACCACGCGGAGCGCGGCGGCCGCGGCCGGCTCGGGGGGGAATCGATGCCCACCCGCGCCCATCGCACGGGGGTTCCGGGCGCCGTCGCGCGGTCCGAGTGGGCCGGACGGACGATCGAACCTGTTCCGGCCGGGGCGAATTCGACGATCGCGACGCCGTCGGGTGCGAGCAGTTCCCGAGCCCGCCGCAGCACTCGCGCCGGATCGCCGCCGATCCTGTCGGCTGCGGCGTCCATGGTTCGACGGTAGGTCCGCAGGAGCGTCCGAGCCGGTCACCGGTGGTGACGAAACTGTGACAGCGACTGCGGAAATGGCTCGGACCAGGTGATTCGCGGTTCGACGCCGCCTAGGGTGGGGGGATGCGGATTCTGGTGGCGGATGACGATCCGGTGGTGCGCGAGGTGGTGCGGCGGTATCTGGAGCGGGACGGACTCGAGGTGGTCGAGACCGCCGATGGGCCGGCGACCGCAGCCGTGCTGGCCCGGAACGAGATCGATCTGGCGGTGCTGGATGTGATGATGCCGCCGCCGGATGGGATCGATCTGACGCGGGCCGTGCGGGCGGGGGCGCATCCGGAGACGCCGATCATTCTGCTGACCGCGCTCGGCGAGGAGGACGATCGGGTGGTCGGGTTGCAGGCGGGGGCGGACGACTATGTGACCAAGCCGTTCAGTCCGCGCGAGCTGGCGCTGCGGGTGGCGTCGGTGCTGCGGCGCACGCATCCGCAGCCGGTGGCCGACGAGGTGCTGCGCGGGGACGGGGTGGAGTTGAACCGGGCGGCGCGGACCGTGGTGGCCGGTGGGATACCGGTCGAATTGACCGCGCGCGAATTCGATCTGCTGGCCTTCCTGCTGGCGCATCAGCGGCGCGTCTTCAGCCGGCAGGAGTTGCTGGCCGAGGTGTGGGGCTGGAACTTCGGCGACCTGTCCACGGTCACCGTGCACGTGAAGCGGTTGCGCGCCAAACTGGGCGCCGCACATCGGATCGAGACGGTGTGGGGTCGCGGATATGCCTGGGGCCGCGCCGATCTCGGTACCGATCCAGGAACCGAGGAGGTGTCCGGTGCCGACTGATACACCCGGGCTGATCGGGTACGCGCTGGCCGGCACGCTGCCGGTGGTGGTGATCGGCGCACTGCTGCTGCGCTACACCCGCAATCGCGCGATGACCACGAGCATGGCCGTGCTGGTGCTGATTCCGACGCTGGCCACGCTGTGCGGGGTGGTGGCGGTGAGCGGGCTCATGTTCGGGGCCGAATTCGAGCGCACGGCAGTGGTATTGGCCGTCGTCACCGCCGTCACGGTGCCCGCGGCGATTCTGCTCGGCCGCGAGCAGGCCCGCGCCACGGTGTGGGAGCGCGAGATGCTGGAGCAGGAGCGCGCGGCGGAACGGTCGCGGCGCGAGCTGGTGGCCTGGGTCAGCCACGATCTGCGCACCCCGCTGGCGGGGATTCGCGCCATGGGCGAGGCGCTGCAGGACGGGGTGGTGTCGCGTCCGGAGGATGTGCAGCGGTACGCGGACCAGATTGTGCGCGAGACGAATCGGCTCTCCGCGATGGTGGACGACCTGTTCGAGATGTCGAAGATCAATTCGGGGGCGCTGCGGCTGCAGCTGGAGCCGGTCGATCTGCGCGAGCTCATCGACGAGGTGCTGGCGGCCAACCGGCCGACGGCCGAACGCGCCCGGATCACCCTGGCCGCAACGCAACCCGAGGACAAGATCGTGGTGGCGGGCAGCGATCGGGCGCTGGGCCGGGTGCTGACCAACCTGGTCGCCAATGCCATCGCGCACACCCCGCCCGGCGGGCGCATCGACATCTCGGCGGGCGCCGACGCCGGGCACGCCTGGACCCGGGTCGACGACACCGGGCCCGGCATCTCCGAGGCCGATCTGCCGCGCATCTTCGAGGTCGCGTACCGCGGCAGCTCCGCCCGCTCCCCCGGCGCGGCCGAACTCGGCAGCAGCAGCGGCATGGGGTTGGCCATTGCCGCCGGGCTGGTGGCGGCGCACCATGGCGACATCACCGCGCAGAATCGTTCCGACGGTGCGCGATTCGAGGTCCGGCTGCCGCTGCTGACCACCGCCGGGCGGTGAACAGCAGGTAGGCGGCCACCCCAGTCCACACCACGGCGAGCGCGACCAGCAGGCCGACCGTGTAGTCACGGTTGAGGATGGTGGCGTTGCCGGGGACCGCGCCCTCACGGCCGAACACCGGGACGGCGATGAGGATCAGGGCCAGGCTGATGAACGCGCCCACGGCATAGGCGGGCCACCAGCGGGCAGGGAGCACGAGGCGGCCGAGCGCGCCGGCGAGGGCCGCGGCCGGGCCGAAGACCAGGTTCTCGGCGAGGATGACGCCGATGAACCAGACGGCGACGGAGCGCAGGTCGGGAGTGCTCATCTTCAGCAGCAGTTCGACGCCGTACGCGGCCAGGCCGATACCCAGCGTGCCCAGCAGGATTCGGGTGATCGTCATGACAGTTCCTCGATCGATTTCAGCCATTTGGTCTGCAGGACGCCCGGGCGGCTGGGTGCGATGAGGCGGCAGGGGTAGCCGTGGTCGAGGGCCAGGTCTTCGCCATTGAGGCGCAGGGCGATCAGCGTGGCGGCATCCACCACATGGGTCTGGGGCAGGACGGACGAACCGTAGATGCCGGTCGTCTCCAGGGACACGAAACGTACATCGCCGCCCCCGTATTCGCCTACCTGGGCCAGCAGGTCGCGCAGGCGGACACCGGACCAGTGGCCCTGCGCGCTCCAGCCCTCGACGCAGGCGATGGGCAGTGCGCTGTCGGCCTGTGGCAGGGCCGCCAGGTCGGCGCGGGAGAAACTGTGTTCGCGGCCACCGACTTTCACCGTCAACGCGTACTGCGGTGAGCGGGCTGTCTCGGTGACTCCAGCGGCTGTGGCAGTCCGGTTGATCGGAACACCCTGCGGGCCTTCGCCACTGCGTGGCGCGAGCAGGGAGACCCAGCGCAGGAACGGGATCGACTGGCCCGCCACCGCCAGGCCCGCCACGACCGTGCCCAGCCCGGCCGCGGCGAGCACCGCACGCCGCGAAACACCAGGCCGCGCGCGTTCGGATTCTCCGGCCTGTTCGGCATCCGGGACAGGGTCGTCGATCTGCCGCGAAAGCGCTTGCCGGACGACGGGAAGCTTCACCGCCAGATGCACCAGGACCGCACCGAGGGCCACGTACGCCATGGCGTGATGCGTGGTGGTGAAGAAGAATTTCCACGGATAGAACTGCGCGGTATTGAACAGCCCGGTCACGATCTCGAACAGCACCGCGCCGATGAGCACCGCCACCGACAGCCGCTCCAGCGCGTCCGGAAGTCCCCGCCGCAGCGCCGGTTTGATGAAGAACCGCGGATACACCGACCAGAACTTCACCAGCAACAGGGGGATCATCATGACCCCGACCGTCACGTGCGTGCCCTGTGTGAGCCGGTACAGCCACACCGGATGCGCGGGCCACCAGAACCAGTCCGGCGGATGCTGGATCAGGTGGCTGATCAGGCCGGTCACGAACAGGATGGTGACGCCGACGCCGAGGGCAATGCCCGTCCGCGCGGCCACGGCTGTGGAGCGGGCAGGACTCAGCCGATCGGAAAGCGCGGCCGGCAGCAACAGTTGGAGCGGCCCGGCCCCTCTTCCCCCGGGTTGGACCGGCCCGCCGGGTGCTGCAGGTTTATCGGGCGGTGCGGTGGGTTCTGACATGGCGTCCGCGGCGGGGCCGGTTCGGGCGGCCGCCGCGGGCTCCTTTCCAAGCTCGAATCTCAGAGTGGGGCGGGGGTTTTCGCGGTCACCAGGTCGGCGACGGCGCATTTGAAGCGGCCGCGGGACACGGCCGCTACGGAGACGGCGTCGGCGTAGGTGTCCACATCGGTGAGGGTGGGGAGGGAGTGCACCCGGAATCCGCTGTGGCGCAGGGCTGTGGCGGTGAGCTCGCCGGTGCGGGGGGTCGACATGGGGACGTCGGCGAGCAGGTGCGCCGGGCGCGGCTCGGGGAGACCGAGGGCCCACCAGCCGCCGTCCGCGGCGGGGCCGAGGACGGTGTCGCCGGTGGCCACCAGGCGCGCGGCCGAGCGGTTCAGCAGGCCGGCATCGACCTGCGGGGTGTCCATGCCGATCTGCAGCACCGGGACACCGAACTCGGCGGCATCGACGTGGGCGTTGGCGAGCCGCTCGCCGAAGCTGTCGCCGCGCTGCGGCACCACGGTCACCTCGCGCAGGGCGGCGGCCAGTTCGACCGAACGCTCGGCGCGGTCGAGGTCGCCGGTCCAGGCCACGACGCTGTGCCGGATGCCGCTCTCGCGCACCGCGTCCAGCGTGTCGAGCAGGGCGCAGGCCGCCAGGTAGGCGGCGTCGACCGGCGAGAACGGCGGTGTGAGGCGGGTTTTGGCGAACCCGGGGATGGGCGATTTGGCCACCACGAGCATGGTGGCGGGGACATCGGTCGGGTTCATCGCACGCTCCAGAAGTCTCGGGCGGCACGCACGGTGCCGAGCCAGGAACCGGAGACCTTGGACTCGCCGTGAGTCCGCGGCCGATAGGTGATGTCGCGCTCCAGCACCAGCCAGCCCGCGCGGGCCGCACCGGTGAGCAGGGCCAGTGGATAGCCGGAGCGGGCGTGCAGGTGGCCGAGCGCCTGCAGGCGGTCGCGGCGGGCCACCCGCATGGCGGCGATATCGTGCACCGGCAGGCCGAAGCGGCGCCGCAGCCGGAAGGCGAAGGCCCAGTTGCCGATTCGCGCGTGCAGGGGTTGTGCGCCGGGTACCGCCGCGCGGCGGCGACCGACCACCATGTCGACGCCGGGGCCGAATTCGGCCACCAGCCGGGGAAGTTCGCCGGGATCGAGGGAGCCGTCGCCGTCCAGGACGGCGACCAGTTCGGTGCGGGCCGCGTCGACACCGGCGTGTACGGCGCTGCCGTAGCCGGGGGTCGATTCGGTCACCACGGTCGCCCCGGCGGCACGCGCGACCTCGGCGGTGCCGTCGGTGGAGCCGTTGTCCACCACGATCACCCGGTAGCCCACCGGAATTGCTGACAGTACGCCGGGAAGCGCTTCCGCTTCGTCCCGGCAGGGGATCACCACCGTGACCCCGGGTACGGAGTCCAACTCGGTCATGGCCTCGACCGTACGGCCAATCGGGGTTTTCCGACCCCGGGACACGCATGACGAAAGTATGACAAGAGCAGGAGAAATGGCGATCCGGACAGTTCCGGCGGGTTTCGGAGCCTAGGGTTTCCGGCATGGCGAACGCTTCCGCGACCCGGGTCGCGCGCTCCGTCTCCACCCGTGCCGACGGCTATTGCGCGCTCGTGGCTCTCGTATTGGTCTGTGCCGCCTTTGCGTTTCCGCGAATCGAGGGCAAACCCTGGCGGGACCGGCTCTACGCCGAGGCCGCGCCGATCTTCGGTGGCTGGCTGCCGCATGTGGGGTGGGGCACGGTGCCGGCCGTCGCCCTCGCCGCGGCCGTGGTGCGCTTCGGCCCCGATCTGGCACGGCGGCTGTCATGGGGACGACTGCTGCCGGCGGCGTGGGCGACGGCGGCGGCGTGGGCGTTCGCGCTGGCCATGGTGGACGGCTGGCAGCGCGGCTTCGCCGAGCGGCTCACCACTCGCGACGAGTATCTGCACGAGGTCGGCGGAGTGCACGACATCGGGGCCATGCTGCGCGGGTTCTCCGGGCGCATCCTGGATTTCCAGCCCGATTCGTGGACCACCCACGTGTCCGGGCATCCGCCGGGCGCGCTGCTGGTGTTCGTGCTGCTGGACCGGATCGGATTGGGCGGCGGAGCCTGGGCGGGACTGCTGTGCGTACTGGTCGGGACCAGTGCCGCGGCGGCGGTGCCGTTCGCCATCCGGGCGCTGGGGTCCGAGCATCGGGCCCGGGCCGCAACGCCTTTCCTCGCCCTCATGCCGGCGGTCATCTGGATCGCGGTCTCCGCGGACGGGCTCTTCGCCGGGGTGGGCGCCTGGGCGGTGGCATTGCTGGCGTCGGCGACCCGGCTGGAGCGCGGCTGGCCCCTGCTCGCGCTGGCGTCCGGAACGCTGTTCGG
This sequence comes from Nocardia sp. NPDC004860, assembly GCF_040609015.1. Taxonomy (NCBI): domain Bacteria; kingdom Bacillati; phylum Actinomycetota; class Actinomycetes; order Mycobacteriales; family Nocardiaceae; genus Nocardia; species Nocardia sp. NPDC004860. The sequence continues at coordinate 17,426 of NZ_JBEXJI010000036.1, forward strand.
GTTCACCCTCTTCCTGAATTACGGCCTGGTGCTCATGGTGATTCCGGCCGCGGCGGTGCTGCTGGCCCGGTCGATGCGGCCCGGGCTGCCGGCGCTCGCGGGTGCGCTGGCGGTGGTGGCAGTCTTCGCGGCGGCGGGATTCTGGTGGCCCACCGGCTATCACCTCGTGGTGCAGCGCTACTACCAGGGCATTGCCAACGAGCGTCCCTACTCGTACTGGGTCTGGGGCAATCTCGCGGCGACGGTGTGCGCGGTGGGGCTGGCCACCGCCGCCGCGGGCAGCCGGGTGCTGGTCGAGCTGGAGATCCTGCCGGTGCAACCGTGGCGGAACTGGCTCTCGCGCTGGCGCTCCCGCGTCGACCCGGCGGCGCTACTGGCCGCCGCCGGGATCACCGCCATCCTCATCGCGGACATCAGCGGGCTGAGCAAGGCCGAGACCGAACGCATCTGGCTGCCGTTCGATGTGTGGGCGCTGTCGGCGACCGCGCTGCTCCCCCGCCACAGCACGCGCTTCTGGCTCGCCGCGCAGGCGGCGGGGGCGCTGCTCGTCAACCACCTGATCCTGACGAATTGGTAATCACCGCAACCGAATTCACCGCCATGTGGGGGCTCCGTTCGCGGCGGCGGAGCGCAAGGGCGCGGTGGCGAATTCGGCGAGCCCCAGACTCGGGGTGACGGCGGCGACGAAACCCAGTGAGCGGCGGGCGCGTTCGGGACTCGCCACGATGTGGCGGACGTCGCCGGCGCGGTAGTCGCCGGTCACCACGGGCTGCTTGCCGCCGCAGGCCCGGGCCAGGATGGCGGCCACCTCGCCGATGGTGATCGGGGTGCCCGAGGCGATATTGAGCGGGGTGAACGCGCCCAGCGGGTGTTCGAGGGCGGCGACATTGGCCTCCGCGATGTCGCTGACGTGAATGAAATCGCGGGCCTGCGTGCCGTCTTCGAACACGCGCGGGGACTCACCCGCCTCGAGTGCGGAGCGGAAGATGGCGGCGACCCCGGAATATGGTGTGTCCCTGGGCATATCGGGTCCGTACACATTGTGGTACCGCAGTGCGGTGACGGTCCCGCCGGTGGCCGCGGCCCAGGCGGTGGCGTAGTGCTCCTGGGCCACCTTGGAGGCGGCGTAGAGGCTGCGCGGACGCAGGGGCGCGTCCTCGTCGATGGGCGCCCAGCTGAGGGGACGGCCGTCGGGGCCGCGGTAGTCGAATCGGCCGTTGTCGAGATCGGCGCGAGTGCGCGGGGCCGGCTCGGCGGGCACGCCCGCGGAATCGATGTAGCGGCCCTCGCCGTAGACCACCATCGAGGAGGCCAGCACCAGGTGGCGGCAGTGGGCGCGGTGCATGGCCGCGAGCAGCACGGCGGTGCCGAGGTCGTTGTGGCTGGCGTAGGCCGGGGCGTCCTGGGCGCTGACGCCCGCGCCGACCACGGCGGCCTGATGACAGACGACGTCGATGCCGTGCAGGAGATCGCCGAGGGCGTCCGGGTCGCGCACGTCCACCCGGGCGATGCCGGGCGGGGGCACGGCAGCGGATCCGTGGGCGGCGGCGAGCATGAAGTCGGCCGCGACGACCTCGTGTCCGGCGGCCAGTGCCGCGCGGTGAATGTGCGAGCCGATGAATCCGGCTGCGCCGGTCAGAAGTACACGCATGCGGCGATTCTGGATGGACCGCCGCCGGAATGCGCCCGGACTGGCCGACCTCGCGTGATTCGTCACGATTTGGTCAGCGGAATCGGTCAGATACCACCAGATCGCCACGCCGGAAAACGACACGCAGCGGGGTCTTGCCCCGCGCCCCGGATGAGCGCACAATTCATCACGTAGTGAATTCAACACTCGATGAATTGAGGGTGACCCGTGACGGCACCAGCGACGACAACCGACGCCATCGCCATCGAGCACCTGGAAGTGCGGCGCGGCGGGCATCAGGTTCTGCAGAACATCTCCCTGACCGTTCCCCGGGGCAGCATCACCGGGCTGCTGGGGCCGTCGGGGTGCGGGAAGACGACGCTCATGCGCAGCATCGTCGGAACACAGATCATCGAATCCGGGTCGGTGTCCGTACTCGGCGACGAGGCCGGATCGCGTGGGCTACGGCGGCGGGTCGGGTACGTGACCCAGGATCCCAGCATCTACGACGACCTCACCGTGGCCAACAATGTCGCGTACTTCGGTGCGCTGTACGGGGCTTCGTCCGCCGACGTCGAAACGGCGCTGGCCGCCGTGGGTTTGAGCAGTCATGCGGGGTATCGCGGCAACGAGCTGTCCGGCGGGCAGCGCACCCGCGTGTCCCTGGCCTGTGCACTGGTGGCCGACCCGGAGCTGCTGGTGCTCGACGAGCCGACGGTCGGCCTGGACCCGGTACTGCGCGCCGACCTGTGGGAGCAGTTCCAGGCGCTCGCGAAACAGGGCCGGACACTGCTGGTTTCGAGCCACGTCATGGACGAGGCCGAACACTGCGACCGGCTGCTGCTCATGCGGGAAGGTCGGCTGCTGGCGCAGCTCACACCCGCCGAATTGCGGTCCGACACCGGCGAATCCAGTCTGGAGAACGCCTTCCTCAAACTGATCCGGATGGGAGAAGAGCTGTGACCGCGACACTTTCACGCCCCGCGGGCCCACGGCCGCTGGGCTGCTACACCGCCACCACCGTGCGCATCCTGCGCCAGCTGCGCGCCGACAGGCGCACGGTCGCCATGATCGTGCTGGTGCCCGCGCTGCTCATGACGCTGCTGTATTTCGTGTACAAGAACTATCCGACCATGCCGGGCGCGCCGCGGCTGTTCGACCGGGTCGGCATCACCATGCTCGGCATCCTGCCGTTCGTGGTCATGTTCCTCATCACCGCCATCGCCATGCAGCGCGAACGGGTTTCGGGCACGCTGGAACGGTTGATGACCACGCCGCTGTCCAAGATGGACCTGCTGGCCGGGTACGGGACCGCCTTCTCCATCGCGGCCGCGGTGCAGGCGGCGGTGGCCTGCCTGGTGGCGTTCTGGCTGCTCGGCTTGAACGCGGCGGGCAGCCCGGGGCTGGTGGTGCTGATCGCGGTGGTCGACGCGGTGCTCGGGGTCGCGCTGGGCCTGCTGGCAAGCGCATTCGCGCGCACCGAGTTTCAGGCCGTACAGTTCATGCCCGTGATCGTGCTGCCGCAATTCTTCCTGTGCGGCCTGCTGGTCCCGCGCGGGCAGCTGCCGAGCTGGCTGGAGGCGATCAGCAATGTGCTGCCGCTCAGCTACGCCGTCGACGCGCTGGAGCAGGTGTCCACGCACCCCGGGGCCACCGGGCAGATGTGGCGGGATGTGCTGATCGTGGCCATCTTCGCCGCCGTCGCACTGGGATTGGGCGCGGCCACCCTACGCCGGCGCACCGCATGACCGGGAGACATGCGGCGTGAGCGGAGGCAACGGGACCCGCAGCGGACGGCGTCCGGGCAATTCCGGCACCCGGGAGGCGATTCTGGACGCCGCCCGGGTGCGTTTCGCCGAAGTCGGCTTCGACCGCGCCTCCATCCGCTCCATCGCTAGCGCGGCCGGAGTGGATCCCGCACTGGTACACCACTACTTCGGCACCAAGCACCAATTGTTCGCCGCCGCCCTGCAACTCCCCGTCGACCCCCAGACCATCCTCGCCGGCTTCGCCGCCGTCCCCGTGGAAAACCTGGGCGCCCACATCATCCGCACCGTCGTCGGCATCTGGGACTCCCCCGTCGGCATGCCCGCCGTGGCCGCCTTCCGCAGTCTCCTCGCCAGCGACGACCCCACCCTGGCCCGCACCTTCATCCTGGAAATAGTGCTGAAAGAGATTCGCCCCCTGGTCGATTCACCCCCCGGCACCGGCGCCCAACGTGCCGCCCTCGCCGCCTCCCAACTGGCCGGCCTCCTGGTGACCCGCAAAATCCTCCGCCTGGAACCCATCGCCTCCATGCCCGTCGAAGACCTCGCCACCACCATCGGCCCGACGCTGCAACGCTATTTCACCGGCGATCTCCCCCAGCTGGGCTGACCCCGCCCGAAACATCCACCGGCAGTACCGAACCCGCCACTGCCAGCCAGCGGGCCGCTACATGCGAGGCGCCCCTTCTTGCTGCGGCGGTGCCCCCCGTTGCGGCACCGCTACCCAAGCCTGCTGCTGCCCTTGCCATCCCTGCGGCTGCGGTACCACCCTCGGTGCCGAGCGACCCGACCTTGCGGCTGCCCCGCCATGACATGCGACTGCGCTGCCCCGCGGCCACAATCCCCGCAACGGCGAGAACCCAGAAAGGCAGGACCGAGCACCACGCTGCGCGAGCCTCGGGCATGCATCAGCTTGGAGTCGACCAGCAGGGTCGCGGCCACTCCGGTCGCCATACTCGCGGCCGGCACCGCGACCGCGCGAGCGGGCCGGCGGGACGCAGCCCGGTCGGCGGGCCTTCACGGAAGCGGCGGTGGGGGGTTCAGGATTGGGTGAGGAAGAGGGTGTGTTCGTCATCGGAGACGTCGCGGGCCTCGTCGACGAGGAGGACCGGGATGCCGTTGTCGACCGGGTAGGCGCGGCGCAGGCGGGGGTTGTAGAGCACGGTGTCACCGGTGGCGGTGTGGACCAGCTGCAGGGGGCCCTTGTCCTGGGGGCAGGCGAGCAGGCTCAGCAGGGTGGGGTCCAGGGTTTCCTCCGACATGTCCGACAACCTACCGGTCGGCCGGGGCGGGAGGGGAATCGGCGGGGCGGCGGAAGCTGATGTGGCGGTGGCCGAAGTAGCTGGCCACCGCGACCAGGCCCATGACCACCACGGCGGCCGGTTCGGCGGGCGCGTGCAGCAGGGAGACGGCCAGTTGCAGCAGCACCATGTTCAGCACCATGCCGACCGCGTTCACGCCGACGAAGGCCACGAAGTCGCGCAGCAGGTGGCCGCGCACCCGGAACACCAGGGTGCGGTGCAGGACGAAGGCCACCACCATGCTGACCGCGTAGGCCAGCGCCACCGACAGGGCGGCCGCCACGTCCTTGGACACCACACCGCCGAGGACGGTCAGCCACACGATGGTGAGCACCATGCCCATCAGCGTGTTGAAGCCGCCGACCAGGGCGAAGGCGATCTCCTGCCGACGCACCAGCCGCAGCAGCGGACCGGCCGGAGCGGGCTCGGCGCCGGTGAGCGAGGGGCGCGTCTCGGTCACTTGGCGGTCCCCACCAGTTCGCGGTCCGGATCGTCGTCGAGCTGTTCGGCGGCGGGCACGTCCTGTCCGCGCCGACGCGAGCGAACGTACAACCACTGGAGCAGCCCGAGGCCGACGAGTCCGCCCGCGGCACTGCCGATTCCGATCTTCCAGCCCGGCGGCCGCCAGGTCACCTCCAGCACGGCCTTGTCGGTGCCGGCCGGAATGTCCACGGCCACGAAGACTTTCGCGACGGTGTGGAACGGGACGGTCTTGCCGTCGAGGGTGACGCGGTAGCCGGGCCAGCCCAGGCGCGCGAAGGTGACGCGGCCGCCGGTCTCCGAGGAGACCCGCACACGGCTGGTGGTGTCGGTCTCGTCGAGCGAGGTGGCGATGACGTCGTGGGCGTCGCCGACGCGGCCGTTGACCGTGGAGATCGGGCCGTCGTCGCGCTCGAGCGCCCAGATGTACTTCTCGTGCCCGGGCACGTCGACGAAGTGCCAGCCCTCCGGGGCGGGTTGGTCGCCGGCGTCGGGGAACATGGCCTTCTGCAACACGACCCGGTCGATCAGCATGAGGTCGGCGAGGGTGCGGCCGGTGGTCGGCTCGGCGCTGAACAGCCGGCGGTACGCGTCGGGGCAGACGCTGGAGTCCCAGCGCATGCAGAGCATTTCGCCGAAGTAGAAGTGCCCGTTGGGCGTATAGCCGTTGACGTAGTCCTGCTGCAGGTCCTTGGCGTAGTTGCCCCACACCAGCGACCCGTACGCGCCCTGCAGGTTCTTGTCGGCGGGCTGCAGCAGGCCGCGGTCGGAGAGCTGAAGGGTGGTGCCGGCCTGGAACTTCGGGAAGGCGGCCATGGCCTCGTTGCGGTCGGCGGGCAGGTTCCACGACATGGGCGTGGGCTGCACCCACCACACCTGGAACCAGGCGATCGGCACCATGGCGGCGATGACCAGCGCGGTGGCTCCGCTGGCGCCGCGGGCGCGGCCCAGCCACACCACGCCGAACCCGAGGGCGATCACCACGGCGGCCGAGCCCAGGTGCCACAGCGCCTGGTGCGGGTCGGCGGAGAAGGTGCGCACCCACAGGGCCAGGACCAGCACCAGCGCCGAGATGATCCGCGTGTTGCGGTCCCGCAGCGTGGCGAAGCGGCCCAGCAGCACGCACACCAGCACGAGCAGACCCAGCGCCAGCATGGGCAGCACGCGGGCGGGCCAGCGCAGCGGGCCGACGGTGCCGGGCCCGGCGGTCCACATGAGCGCCATCAGCGCGAACAGCGCGATCGCGACGAACTGCTTCCAGTGTTTCTGCGCCGCTTTCCAATCCACGAACGCCAGCGCCGGGATCAGGAACCAGGCGATGTAGGTCATGGGCAGCGGCTGGACGTAGCCCCACCACGAGGTGAACGCGGGCATGGTGGTCGGCAGGCTGGCGTTCAGCGATTCAGACCACGGCACGGTCAGGAACTGGTCGTTATTGATCTGCGAATTGCCGCGCCAGCTCACCTGCGCCGACAGCATCGAGGGCAGGAAGGTCAGCAGCCCCGCCGCGCCCGCGCAGGCCGCCGCGGCGGCCAGGCGCAGCAGCGGGCCGAACGCCTCGCGCCACTGCGGCCAGGTCCGCGGCCCCCGGCACACCAGGTAGCCGACGGCCACCGCGATCAGCATGAGCACGGCCTCGACCGCGGGGAACACGTACTGCACCGAGATCGCCAGGTACAGGTACACGAAGACCGGGATCGGACCGCCCTGGCCGCGCAGGTAGCGCTCCGCGGACGCCCAGGCGTGGATCATCCAGGCGGTGCCGGCCATGGCGGTGAACCAGCTGGCCGAGTCGAAGAACAGGAAGAAGCCGGTGAACGGCATGGCCACCCCGGCCACCGCGGCCCACTGCGGGCGGGCGCCGTACACCAGGCACACCCGGTACACGCCGAGCCCGGTGATGATCGCGAAGACCAGCTTCACGATGGTCGCGTACACGGCCAGGTTGGGCACCGAGGGCGCGATCAGATCGATCAGCAGCTGCGGCGGGTTGAACAGTCCCGCTTCCTCATTGGTGTAGTTGCCCGTCATCCACTGGTTCGGAATCAGCAGCGGGAAATGGCCGTCCCGGAAGGCCCGGCCGAAGAACACCCACAGGCCCGTGTACTGGGATTCGGTGTCGTCGGTGAAGAAGTGGCGGGAGTTGGCCAGGATGACAGCCAGATACCCGAGGGTCACCCCGATCGAAGTGACGATGCCCCAGCGGTACACCTCACGCCGAGCCGCCTTATCGTCCTGCCCGGATTCGGCGGCCCCGACCACCTTGGAAACTGAGCTTTCCACCACGAGTTCCAGACCCTACAGGGCGGCAGTGTCGATGGCACTTACGCCGGTCCTTTGCGGGGATGGACATGGGAATGATGACCGGGTGTCGACACTTCGCCCCGAATGCCGCGCCGAGCAGCGTGTTAAAGTTCAGCGCGGCTCGGGCTACGGTTTCCGGGCTGGAGTTCCGGCGCACACCGTCATCGAAAGTACATTCAGCTGATGCCGATTCCGTCCGCCCGCACCTACGCGAGCGACCCCAGCGTGACCTCCGCCGGCGAGCGCCCGGCGCGGGTGCACGCGGTCTCCGTCGTGGTGCCCGTGTACCGCGGCGAGGAGACGATTGCCGCACTGGTCAGTGAGCTGGACAAGCTCGGGGAGCCGGTCACCACGCCGCAGGGCGCCACCTTCCGGGTCGAGGAGATCGTGCTGGTGCACGATCACGGGCCCGACCGCTCCGACGTGGTGCTGCAGGAGCTCGCCGAAACCTACCCGCAGGTGCGGGTGGTGTGGTTGAGCCGCAATTACGGCCAGGATGCGGCCACCATCGCCGGTATGGCCGCCGCGCAGGGCGACTGGACCGTCACCATGGACGAGGACGGCCAGCACGATCCGGCCTTCATCGCCGACTTCCTGGACGCGGCGCTCGAGCAGCGCGCCGATCTGGTCTACTCCAAGCCGGTCAACACCCGCCCGCACGGCTTCCTGCGGAATGTCACCTCGCGCGGCGCGAAGATCGTGCTGGCGACGGTGTTCGCGTTCCCGGACTCCACCCGCTTCGAGAGCTACCGGCTGATCCGCGGCGATATCGCGCGGCAGCTGGCACAGGTCGCCTCCAATGGCGTGTACCTGGATGTGGCGCTCACCTGGGTGGTGGGCGAGGCGGCGCAGGTGCCGGTGCAGTTGCGCGCGGAGGGCCGCGAGGAGTCCGGTTACAACTACCGGCGGCTGTTCTCGCTGTTCTGGAAGATGGTGCTGTGCAGCGGAACTCGCGGCCTGCGGCTGGTGAGCATGCTGGGTGTGACGCTGGCGCTGGGCGGGCTGGCCATGGCGGGCTGGGTGGTGTACCACCGGCTGACCGACAGCGGCACCGACCCCGAGGGCTGGGCCTCGCTCATGACGGTGCTGCTGCTGTGCTCGGGCGCGGTGCTGTTCTCGCTGGGTTTGATCGCCGAATACCTCGGTGTGGCACTGCATGTGCTGGTCGGCAAGCCGCTGTATCTGACGGTGGATTCGCCGACGCCGCGGCCGCAGCAGTTGCGCGGCGGAATCCGCCACGACGGTGGAAGTCGCCACGACGGCACGACGAATCGGTTCGACGAAGACATCGAGGGGGAGCTCCGCGCGTGAGCAGTGACCGCATCATCTTCAGCCGCCCGTTCCGCGCCGCGCGCGAGCTGCCGAATGTGGAGGCCGTGCTGTCCTCGGACCACAGCCACGGCGACGGTCCCTTCACCGCGACTGCCACCACGAAACTGCGTGACATCACCGGCGCGCCGCACGCGCTGCTCACCACCTCGTGCACGCACGCGCTCGAAATGGCCGGGCTGCTGCTGGAACTCGGGCCCGAGGACGAGGTGATCGTGCCGAGTTTCGCGTTCACCTCCAGCGCGACGGCCATGGCGTTGCGCGGCGCGACCGTGGTGTTCGCCGATATCGACGCCGCCACCGGCAATCTGGATCCGGAGTCGGTGGCCGCGGCGATCACCCCGCGCACCAAGGCCGTCATGGTCATCCACTACGGCGGCGTGGCCGCCGACATGGAGGGCCTGCAGCGGCTGGCCGACGCGCACGGCTTCGCCATCATCGAGGACAACGCGCACGGCCTGGGCGGCTACTACCGGGGCCGCCCGCTGGGCACCATCGGCACCGTGGGCGCGCTGTCCTTCCACGACACCAAGAACGTGCACTGCGGTGAGGGCGGCGCGGTGCTGCTCACCGACGAAATCCTCATGGCGCGTGCGGAAATCATTCGCGAGAAGGGCACCGACCGGGCCCGCTTCCTGCGCGGCGCGGTGGACAAGTACTCGTGGCAGGACATCGGATCCTCCTACCTGCCCAGCGAATTGAACGCCGCCGTCCTCGACGCCCAGCTCGCGGAGTTCGACACCATCCAGCGCAACCGCCACCGGGTGTGGGACACCTACGCCGCCGCGCTCCCGGACTGGGCCGCCCGCAACGACATTCGCCTCATGACGGTGCCGTCGGACCGCGAGCACACCGCGCACCTGTACTACCTGCGCGTCCCCACCGAGCACCGCCGCGACGACCTCATCGCGCATCTGTCCCAGCGCGGCATCGTGGCCCCCTTCCACTACGTCCCCCTGGACTCCTCCCCCGCAGGGCTCAAGCTCGGCCGCACCCCGTTCCCGTGCGTGCGCAGCGCCGAGTTCTCGGCCACCCTGGTGCGGCTTCCGCTGTGGCCGGGCCTGACCGAGGAGCAGCTGACCCGCGTCGTCGACGGCGTCACCAGCTTCACCGTCTAGTAGCCGCGGGCCCGGCGGCATCGCGGATGCCGTTGCCACACAAGGGGTCCGCGTCAGGGGCGCGCGGAAATTCGGTTTCGGTAGCGGTCGATGTCGGCATTCAGGCGCGCGAGGGAGTCGGCGAGGGCGGTGACCTCCTCGTCGGTCCAGTCGGCGACGATCTCGTCGAGATGGCGGATGCTCTGTGCGCGTTCACCGTTCAGGCGGGACGCGCCTTCCGGGGTGAGGCGGAACTTGCGGGCGATGCCGCCGTCGGGGTCGGGGATGCGGTCGGCGAGGCCGGCGCGGAGCAGCGCCGCGGTCTGCCGGTTCAGGGTGGAGACGTCGAGGCCGAGGATTTCGCTGAGCCGGCCGATGGACATCGGGCCGTCGGCTTCGAGCAGGCTCAACAGCAGGTAGGCGCTGCGATCGAGGCTGGTGTCGGTCGCCTTGCGTGCGATGAGGCTGAACCGGCCCATCAGCATGGTCTGGAATTCCAGCAATTCGGTGGGCTTCGGCACGTCCCGTCCTTCCGCGATCCGCATTGACCTGCGGGTTCAACCCCTGTTCACCCACACCCTAGCGTTGTGCATCCACCACTGCATGTGCATCTTGCACTTTATGTGTACAGTACACATTGTTACGCATCGTGAGGAGATCCCATGACCCAACCCGATTCCGCTACGGCGTCCGGCTCGACGCCGGCGCGCACGGGCGCGGGCCGCACCCTCGCGGTGCTCGCCTACGCCGGTGTCATCGCGTCGCTCATGCAGACGCTGGTGGTGCCGCTGCTGGGTGAGCTACCCCGCATCCTGAATACGTCGGCCTCGAACACCAGCTGGGTCGTCACCATCACGCTGCTCGTCGCGGCCGTCGCCACCCCCGTCGCGGGCCGGCTCGGCGACATGTACGGCAAGCGGCGCATGATGATCGCCTCCACCATTCCGCTCATCGTCGGGTCGATCGTGTGCGCGGTGTCCGATTCGCTGGTGCCGATGATCGTCGGCCGCGGCCTGCAGGGGCTCGGCGTGGGCATCATTCCGCTCGCCATCGCCCTGCTGCGCGATGTGATGCCCGCCGAACGGCTCGGCTCGTCGATCGCGCTGATCAGCTCGTCCCTGGGCATCGGCGGCGCGCTGGGCCTGCCGATCGCCTCGGCCGTCACCCAGTACAGCAGCTGGCGTGTGATGTTCTGGGTCGCAGCGGTTCTGGTGGGCATCGCCACCGCGTTGATCGTGACCCTGGTGCCCGAGGGCAGCTCGGAAGGACCGTCGGGACGTTTCGACCTCCCCGGTGCGGTGCTGCTCGGCGCCGGTCTGGTGTCGTTCCTGCTGCCCGTGTCGAAGGGCGCGACCTGGGGCTGGACCAGCGGCACCACGCTGGGCTTGTTCGCTGCGGCGGTCGTCGTCCTGCTCGCCTGGGTCTGGTGGGAGCTGCGCTCGCCCGAGCCGCTGGTGGACCTGCGCACCACCGCGCGTCCGCAGGTGCTGGTCACCAACCTCGCGAGTATCGCGATCGGTGTCGGCATGTACGCACTGCAGTTGAGCATGCCGCAGCTGTTGCAGCTGCCGACGTCGCTCGGTTACGGCCTGGGCCAGTCGATGCTCATGATGGGGCTGTGGATGGCCCCCGGCGGCATCATGATGATGCTCGTCTCACCGGTGGGCGCCCGCCTGTCCGCCGCGCGCGGCCCGAAGATCACCCTGTTCACCGGCGCGTTGACCATGGCGGCCGGGTACGGGGTGGCACAGCTGACGATGGGCTCCACCTGGGGTCTGGAGCTGGTGAACATCATCTGCAGCACGGGTGTGGCGCTCGCGTACGGCGCGATGCCGGCGCTGATCATGAGCGGGGTGCCGCTGTCGGAGACGGCCGCCGCCAACAGCTTCAATACCCTGATGCGCTCGATCGGCACCTCCGTCTCCTCGGCGGTCGTGGGCGCGGTGCTGGCACAGCTGACCATCTCGGTTGGCGGCCATGCCATTCCGACCGAGAACGGCTTCCGCACGGTGTTCCTGATCGGCAGCGCAGCCTGCCTGGTGTCCGCGGTGATCGCACTCGCGATCCCGGTCCGCAAAGCGGTCACGGCCCGCACCACCGCGGCGGCCGAGCCGCAGAAGGTACTGGCGGAGAACTGAACCGGAGCGCGAGGAGCGCGCCCGATTTTCGAAAGCCCGGTCTACGACCGGGCTTTCGTGCGTGCTGGTTCAGGCGGGCTGGTCGCGCAGTTCCGGGGGCTGCCAGCCGGGCGGGGCGAAGATGTAGCCGAGTTTGTTGCGGTAGCCGTCGGCGGTGCGGACGTCCCGGACGATGTTGCCGTACTCGTGGTATTGCAGCTTCAGGAGGTTGTAGGTGCCGACCGGTTTGGTGAGACCGTAGGTGGGGCGGTGCATTTCGGGCTGGAAGGTCCCGAACATGCGGTCCCAGATCATGAGGATGCCCGCGTAGTTCTTGTCGAGGTATTCGGGATCCCTGCCGTGGTGGACACGGTGGTGCGACGGGGTGTTGAAGACGAATTCGATGGGAGCCCAGAGCTTTCCGATGGTCTCGGTGTGGGTGAAGAACTGATAGATCTGGTTGAGGATGAAGGCGATGTAGATCGTCCAGGGAGCGAAGCCCAGCAGCGGCAGGGGCGCCCAGAAGATGACCTCGGACCACGGATTCCACTTCTGCCGCAGGGCGGTTCCGAAGTTGAAGTACTCGCTCGAGTGATGGGCCTGGTGGGCCGCCCAGCCGATACGGACGCGGTGAGAGAAGCGGTGGTTGAGGTAGTAGAGCAGGTCGAGGACCACCATCAGCAGCACCCAGCTCCACCAGGCGCCGGTCGGAAGGTGCCAGGGCGCGAGATAGGTCCACATCAGGACGAACACCACCAGACTGGCCGTCTTGAACACGAACGACGACACGATCGAGCCCAACCCCATGCTCAGGCTGGTGCGGGTGTCGCGTGCCAGATACCCGGTCGCATGCTCGCGGTCGGCATCCCGCAGCGACGCCATCTCCACTGCGATACACAACAGAAAGACCGGGATCGCATAGAGCAGCGGCGTATTGATCTCATGCCAGACCTGCGAAAGCATCGAACCTCCACGAATTGACCGATTCGTAAGTTACCAATCGGTCAATTCAATGGCAAGAGTCCGCGACCGTTCGCGGTCGAATCAGGTGAGGGCTGCGAACAGGCGGGCGCTGCGCGCGATCATGGCCTCGGCCGTCTCGTCGGGATGGCTCAGCCACCAGTCGACGAGCGCGGCGACCAGTCCGGTCCACACGGCGATCAGCGCGGACAGATCCCGCGGATCGGTCAGCCCGTGCCCCGCCACGAACGCGCCCACGCCCCGGTCGGTTTGTGCGTCGATGCGGGCGCGCGCGGCCAGCGCTGCCGCCGCCGCGGGCCCCTCGGCAGGGTGGGATTGGTCGTGCACGACCTTCCAGTCGTAGGGCCGCGGTTCGAGCGCGGTGAAGATCGCGGCCAGCGTGCGCTCGGCCATCTCCAGTGACGCCGTCCCCGACATGGCCTCGTCGATCGCATCTCCGAGCACCCCGGCGGCCCGCTCCACGCAGGCCACGTACAGGCCGTCCTTGGACCCGAAATACCCGTACACCAACGGTTTCGACACCCCGGCCCCCGCCGCCACCACGGCCGGCGACAGCCCCGCGTACCCGACCCGCGCGATCTCCGCGGCCGCCACATCGAGGATCTGCGCCTCCCGCTCGGCTCGCGGCACCCCCTTGGTCCCCGCCGTGCCGACCCGCTTCACGGCTCCGCTCCCACCTCCGACATCCGATCGCATGCTCGAAAATTACCATTCGGTCAATTCGGTGGTTCGCAGGCGAAATGCGAACGCGCCCCGGCCCTGCCGTGTCTTCTCCGGTACGACACGGTGGCGGGGGCGCGTTCGAGGCGATCAGCCGAACAGGCGCGCGGCGAGGTCGGGGGTGAGGACCTCGTAGGCCTCGGTGGTGCGGTTGTACCACCAGGTGCGGTCGTCGGGTTCGGCGCGGCCGGCGGCCTGCACCGCCCGCGTCGAGGGACGGTAGGTGGAGCTGCGGGGGATGTCGTCCACGACATAGACGATGTCGGGGCGCTGGTCGGGGGCCAGGGCCCGGACCGCCTCGGTCACATCCTTGGGAGCCAGGCCGAAGCCCGCGCGGATGCTCACCGCGGCGACCGCGAGGATGCGGTCCCCGGCGGGGAGGCCGAAGGCGACCTCCATGTCGACGGCGGTGATGTCGTTCAGCACGTCGACGATCGGCTGGGTGTAGACCGGGCCGCGCGGCGTCGGGATGACGGTGTCGCGGCGGTCCATGAGCCAGTAGTCGCCGTCGCTGTCGCGGCGGAAGAGGTTCTCGGTGGGCATCCAGGCGTCGCCGGGGGCGAAGACGCCCCGGAGTCCGCCCGCGGAGAGGTCGACGAGGTCGGAGACGGTGCCGATGAGCAGCCCCACCTCGTTGTCGGCGCAGCGCCGCGCGAAACCGTTGTCGCCGACCAGGATTTCGTCGGTCAGCGGGTCGTAGGCGATGAGTTCGACCTTGGCGGTGCCCGGCACCGGACGGCCCTTGGAGCCGATCTTGGCGCCGGAGACGTTGGCCAGCACCACATCTCCCTCGATGGAGGCGTAGAACTCCAGCACTTTGGCGGGCGCGAAGCGCTCCTCGGTGCGCCGCCACAGGCCCGCAGGCATGCCGGAGCCGATGAACAGGCGGATCGGGTGCGCATGCCCGTCGGCGAAGGTGTCGGCGTCGAGGATGTCGCGCAGCATGGTCCAGGTGTAGGTGACCACGGTGACGCCGTAGCGGTGCACCTCCTCGGCGAACCGCGCCGGCTCCAGCGAGCGGGCCAGCGCGATGCGGCTGCCGCCGGCCACCGCGCCACCCAGACTCACCAGCAATCCGGACGAATGGTACAGCGGCGCAAGGCAGTACACGGTGTCGTGGCGGCCCAGGTCCGCCGCCGACGCGGTGCCGAAGGCCGACAGCGCCCAGCGGTGATTGGTGACCTGCTTGACGTCGAACTTGTCGCCGGTGCCGGTGACCAGGATGAAGGCCAGCTCGCGCGCCAGGCCCGGATCCGGCCGGTACCAGGCGGGCAGCTCCACCTGCGCCGGGTCGATCTGTTCCAGGTCGACCACATCGGCGCCGGGCGGAATGTCGAGGACACGGGAATTGCCGCCGCCGAGCACCAGCACCCGGTGACCGGTGGCGGCCGCGCTGGCGAGGTTCTCCGGATCGGCGATGAGCAGCCTGGTCCCGGTCAGGTCCGCGACCTTGGAGAGTTCGCTCCCCGGCGCCAGCAGCACCGCGACCGCGCCCAGCCGCGACAGCGCGGCGATGGAGGCCAGCGCGCTCGGCCGGGTCTCCATGACCACGCCGACCCGGGTGGCCGGCCGCACGCCGACGGAGATCAGCCCACGCACCACATTGTCGATGCGCTCGTTGACCGCCTCCTGGGTGTGCACGCGGTCGTCGAACACGAACAGATCGCGCTGCGGCGCGCGCCGCGCCTGCTCGGCGACCAAGCGGCCCAGCGAGATTCGGGTGTGCGGCTGGATCATGCCCAGCCGGGTCAGCCGGGGCAGCGCGCGGGCGGCCTCGCTGGTGAGTTCGACCGTACCGCGCAGCGTCTGCCCGGCCACGCCCTCGATGGTCTTGCCGACGCTGGTGCCGGCCTCGGCCAGCGTGCCGAGGGCGTGCACGACCCGGGTGAGCCCGGTGCGCGGGCCATTGCGGACCACCTCGGTGCTCATGCGCTGGACCTGCTCGGGCAGTTCGCCGCGGCCGCTGAGGTAGTTGACCCAGTCGCGCACCACGGGCCAGGTCTGCTTGGTGGCGGTGGAGCCCGACACCAGCCCGAAATGCCCGGCCACAATGCAGGTCTCGTATACGTCGGCATTGGGCGCGGCGTGCACGATGCCGCGCACGGCGGCGGGCTGGCCGATGTCGTCGACCTCGCCGACGAAGGCCAGGATCGGGCACTTGATCTCCGCCAGCGAGATGAGCTGATCGCGGATCACGAAGCCGCCCAGCATCATTCGATTGTGCTTGACGAACTGCTGGAGCAGGTCGGTGAGCGCGGGACCGGGGTAGCCGAGCCAGCCGTCGACCTCGAGGAAGCGACGCTGACGCTCCTTGGGCAGCAGCGCCTCACGATTGTGCAGCTGCCGCAGGAAGTCGATGCGGGCGCGGGCGGTCTTGACCGGGTCCAGGGCCTGGAAGCCCAGGCGCACCATGGAATCGGTGATGGGCAGCCGGTTCAGCACGTGATCGGTGAGGAAGTCGGCGGCGTCGGAGACCAGCCCGTGCGGCAGGCCGAAGGGCATGCCCGCGACGGCGTCGACCGGGCTGCCGAAGGTCACGATGGACTCGACGCCCTTGCCGTAGCGGTAGGCCGCGGTCTGGTAGGCGAACATGCCGCCCTGCGAGTACCCCATGAGATGCACGGCGCGGCCGGTGATTTCGGTGACGGTGTCGATAGCGCTCGAGACCGCCAGCACGTGGTCGGCCAGATCCCGGTCCCAGCCGCCCTCTTCAGTGGCCGGTGAGCCGAAATCGACCACCCAGCAATCTATTCCGCCCTGGTGCAGAATGCCGACCGCCCCGTCGGCGGCATTCACGTCCCAGATCTCGGCGGTCACCATGATGGGCGGCACCAGCACCACCACCGGACGCTCCGCCCCGGTGTCGTCGGGGAAGTAGTGGCGCAGGCGGTACATCCGCTTCCGCTCCACCACCTCGTACGGCGACGATTCGATGTCGTGAACCAGTCCCCCGAACCGGATCACCTCGAGCCCGTTCTGTGCGGTCGCGACGAGTCGCTCGATCGGACCCACCACGGACCTCGTATTGAATTTCACGGCTTCTCTCCCAGACATTTCCTGGCCTTGACCAGCGTCACCCGCCCCGACGCGTCGCGATGAGCTTGCCATACGTCCACCCTACTGCGCTGGCGCTGTGACCAGCACCATGCGGGCTACGCGTGGCGGAGCGATCCGGGCCCGCGTCAAAGCAAACCGGCCGTTCGGGGTTTACGGGATACAGCAACATTCCAGGCATCATGTTTTGGCATTTCGGCACGTCGCGTGATCCGGGGCTCTACCATCGGAATCGCTGGAATCGCACTGTCGCGCTTGTCATTTCACTCACTTGACTAATTCACGCAGGCCCCGCTCGGGTCTGCTGTTTCGCCGTGGACTCCACCGCCTCCCGTCGCGGTGGCCCTTCGAGGTGAGGACCGCAGCATGACCATCGAAATGCCCCTTCAGACCGAAAACGGCCAGCGCAAGTCCCTCAGTACCGCTGCCGCCCACCAGCTGGCACACACCACCAAATCCGAACCGCAAATGCAGGGCATCAGCTCCCGCTGGCTGACCCGTTCGCTGCCGTGGAGCCAGGTGAAGGGCGGTATCTACCGTGTCAACCGGCGCCTCACGCACACCGTCGGAAACGGCGAGGTGGAGTACGTCATCAATGGCCCGCACGCCCGGGTCATCCCGCTCGAACTGCAGGAGCTGCCGCAGCTGCGCGGCTTCGCGGACGAGGAGATCCTGGCCACCGTGGCCGGCCGCTTCGAACAGCGGGATCTGCCCGCCGGCACCGTGGTCGCCGAGTTCGGCAACCCCATGGACCAGGTGCTGCTGATCGTGCACGGCAAGCTCTCCAAGATCGGCACCGGCGAGTACGGCGAGACCACCAAGCTGGGCATGCTGGGCGGCGGCGACTACTTCGGCGATCAGACCCTCACCGATCCGGACGCCATCTGGCCGGTCACCATCAAGACGGTCACGCCCACCACCGTGCTGGTGCTCGCCCGCTCCACCGTGAACCAGCTGACCGAGAACATTCCGGCACTGGCGGAACACCTTTCCGCCGTGGCACACGCCCCGGCGCTGCCGCAGAACAAGTACGGCGAGGCCGAGATCGTCATCTCCTCCGGCCACTCCGGGGAGCCCATGCTCGAGGGCACCTACGTCGACTACGACGATCAGCCCCGCGAGTACGAACTCAGCCTGGCCCAGTCGGTGCTGCGCGTGCACACCCGTGTCGCCGACCTGTTCAACGACCCGATGGATCAGATCGAACAGCAGCTGCGCCTGACCATCGAGGCCCTCTACGAGCGCCGCGAGTACGACCTGGTCAACAATCCGGACTTCGGCCTGCTCAACAACTGTGACCTGAAACAGCGCATCTACACCGAGTCCGGCGCGCCCACTCCGGACGATATGGACGAGCTGCTCTCCATGCGCCGCAGCACCAAGCTGTTCCTGGCGCACCCCAAGGCGATTGCCGCGTTCGGGCGCGAATGCTCCAAGCGCGGAATCTATCCCGACCCGGTGGAGGTGGACGGCCATCGCGTGCCCGCCTGGCGCGGGGTGCCGATCTTCCCGTGCGGCAAGATCCCGGTCAGCGGCACCCAGACCACGTCGATTCTCGCCATGCGCACCGGCGAGAAGGACCAGGGCGTGATCGGCTTGCACCAGACCGGAATCCCGGACGAGTACGAGCCCAGCCTGAACGTCCGGTTCAAGGGCATCGACGATCAGTCGATCATCTCCTACCTGGTCAGCTGCTACTACTCGGCCGCCGTCCTGGTCCCCGACGCGCTCGGCATTCTCGACAATGTGCTGGTCGCCCGTCAGTCCGACTGAGCGAGGTGTCCCGTCATGTCGGTGCTCTCACGCGCCGCGGCCCCGCTTGCCACCCATGAGGTGGCGGCGGCAGTCGCCGCCCTGCTGACCAACCTCGACACCACCGCGCCCCAAACCCTGCTCACGGCAACCGAAGCCCGCTCCGCCCTGGAATCCATTGCCGCCCTCGGTGATGATCCCCGCCTCGGCGCCTCCGACGCCGCCGAGGCGCACTCCCCCCGACGGCTGCTCGGCCCCTC
Organism: Nocardia sp. NPDC004860; assembly: GCF_040609015.1. Classification (NCBI taxonomy): domain Bacteria; kingdom Bacillati; phylum Actinomycetota; class Actinomycetes; order Mycobacteriales; family Nocardiaceae; genus Nocardia; species Nocardia sp. NPDC004860. The sequence goes on from NZ_JBEXJI010000036.1 coordinate 36,217, forward strand.
CGGCCTCGGGGCCCCGAGCCTCCGCGTGAACCTACCCACCCCCCAGGTGATCACGGAGCTCGCGGGACAGGCATCGCGTCCGCCGTCGCCTGCCGGCGGCGCGGTGCCGACTCCCGGACCCCCGACCTCTCCACTCGCCCAACCCCTCCGCCCCATCCCCCGCACCCTGGGCTCCGGCCGCCTCCCCTCCCTCCCGGCCGAAGCCCATGCCGCGGAACAGAGCTCGCCCGGCCCGACGGCGCGGCGGGTTGCGAACGGCCCCAACGGAATCGGGACGACCTCGGCATTTCGCCGAGGCGGGGCGCCCGGTGGCTCCACACCGGTCGCGCCGACTTCGCCTGCGGCACGGGCAGACACCGTGGTCCGAGCCGATGCGGTGGCTCCGGCTGTGGCCACCTCGATAGCCGCCGCTCCGGACGGTGTCGGTCCCGCCGATGCCGCGGCGATCATGCCGGCGCCCGAACGGTCCGCCGGGCCGATCGCGGATGCCGTTCGGGCGGTTCCGACTTCGGCGGCGGCTCGGCCCGGTGCGCCCGATGCGGATCCCGGGCAGACCCTCGATCCGGTGTGGGACCTCGGGTCGATCACCGAGCTGGCTCGTGGGATTCCGGGCTCCACGGCGGTCGAGCCGGGTACCGCCATGTCGGCCGAGGCATCGGAGGACGCGAGTTGCATTGGGGCCAAGCGGGTTTCGCATGGCCCGAGTGGCATCGGGACCGGATCGGTGCGGCGGGCGCAGGGGGCGGCTATTCCGGCGCTCTACTGTCCGCCGCCGGTGCGGGACAATCCGGCGCTGGCGGAGGCGGTGAATTTCGGCATCATCGCCTGGGCCGAGGAGATCGGGCTGTACGAGGGGCGGCTGGATGATCTGCGGAAGGCCGACTTCGGGCGGCTGATCATGCTGGCGCATCCGGATTGCGATGACGCGGATCGCCTGCTGGCGGCGGCCAAGTGCGCGGTGTCGGAGTGGTCGGTGGACGACTACTACTGCGAGGAGGACGCCAGCGATATCGCGCCGGACGGCAGCAGGTCCAGCGCGGAGGCCGAGCTCGGGCCACGGCTCGAATTGGCCGCCGCCGCCATGGATCCCGTGCACCTGCCACCGCGGTACCAGGTCAAGGTGGAGGAGGCCATGCAGCGCGATCCGATTCTGCGGGCATTCCGGACCTCCTTCGAGCACCTGTCGCGATTCGCCACCCCGACCCAGGTGGCGCGGCTGCGCACCGAGATCGCGGGCTGGTTCATCGCTCTGGGCGCCGAGGCCGGGTGGCGCGCGGCGGGCCGCATGCCACCGGTCTGGGAATACCTGCTGAACCGGCAACCGCACAGCTTCCTGCCCTGTATGGCCCCGATCGACGCGGTCGGCGGCTACGAGGTGCCGGCCGCGGAGTACACCGATCCGCGGGTGCGGCGGGTGGTCACCACCGCCGCGCTGGCCAGCCAGATGGTCAACGACCTCTACTCCATGGCGCGCGAAGACCTCTCCGGCGGACGGGAATTCAACCTCCCCACCGTGCTCGCCGCCGAGGAGCAGTGCTCCCGCCGCCAGGCCGTCCAGCGCACCGCCGAGGTCCACGACGAACTGGTGCACCGCTTCGAGGCCGAGGCCGGCGCCCTCGCCGCCACCGGCTCCCCGGAGCTGCGCCGCTTCCTGACCGGCCTGTGGGCCTGGATGGGCGGCAACCGGGCCTGGCACGCGGACAGCCGCCGCTACAACGAAACCCCGTGATTCACCTCACCCTTCGATGCGCGCAGTACTTCCAGCGTCATATCACCCATTCGAGAGGATGACCTGCCATGACCGCGCTCCACCCCCGGCCGGATGCCGTGCTGAAGACCGAGTACCAGAAGTCGGTCGCGTCCTACTGGAACAACAATCCCAATGACGATCGCGTCAACACCAAGCTCGGCGAGGTGGACGGGCTCTATCACCATCACTACGGCATCGGCGAGCCGGATCTGTCGGTCCTGGAAGGCCCCGAGGAGACCCGGCAGGAACGGATCGTCAAGGAACTGCACCGCCTGGAGACCGCGCAGGCCGACGGCCTGCTCGACCAGCTCGGCGACGTCCGCCCCGGCGACCGGCTCATGGACGGCGGGTCCGGGCGCGGCGGTACCAGCTTCATGGCCAACCAGCGCTTCGGCTGCGAGGTGGACGGCGTCACCATCTCCGAATACCAGGTGGGTTTCGCCAATGAGCAGGCCCGCGAGCGCGGCGTCTCCGACAAGGCGCGCTTCCACTTCAAGAACATGCTCGACACTGGTTTCGACTCCGGCTCCCGGCGCGGCATCTGGACCAATGAAACCACCATGTACGTAGACCTTTTCGAGTTGTTCGCGGAGTTCTCCCGCCTGCTCGAGCCGGGCGGCCGCTACGTCTGTATCACGGGCTGCTCCAATGACGTGTTCGGCGCCCGCTCGGCCTCGGTGAGCTGGATCGACGCGCACTACGGCTGCAATATCCATCCGCGCAGCCGCTACTTCCAGGCGCTGGCCGCCAACGGCCTGGTCCCCATCGCGGTCACCGACCTCACCCCCGCGACCATCCCGTACTGGGAGCTGCGCACCCGGTCCGAACTCGCGACCGGCGTCGAGAAACCCTTCCTGACCTCCTACAAGGAGGGCAGCTTCCAGTACCTGATGATCACCGCCGATAAGGTGGTTAGGTGACCGGCACCCTCGACGCATCCGACACCACCCCGGTGGTGGACCGTGAGACCCTGCTCGTCGAACTGGTCGACGAGCAGGGCCGGGCGCAGGGTTCGCTGTCGGTGGCAGCCGCCCACACCGCGCCCGGGCGGCTGCATCGGGCCTTCTCGGTGCTGCTGTTCGATGCCGCCGGGCGGGTGCTGCTGCAGCAGCGGGCGGGCGTGAAGACGCGCTTCCCGCTGCTGTGGACCAACACCTGCTGCGGGCATCCGGCGCCGGGGCAGGCGGTGATGGAGGCGGCCGCCAAACGGCTGCACGAGGAACTCGGTATCAGCGCCGAGCTATCGGAGGCCGGCACCTTCACCTACCAGGCCACCGATCCGAATACCGGCCGCGTCGAGTTCGAATTCGATCACGTCCTGATCGGCCGGCTGGAGGACACATCGCCGCACCCGAATCCGGACGAGGTCGCCGATACCGCGTGGATCCGGCCGGACACCCTCGCCGAGAACGTGGCGGCGGAACCCGCGCGCTACACCCCGTGGCTGAGCGGAGTGCTGCGGACCATCGCGGCGCACAGCTAACCGGTCGATCGCGGCCAGGGGGTCGATTGCCGCCCGCGATCAGGCGAGGGCGGGCTGCTGATCGGCGTCGAGCAACCAGTCGTTCGGCGCGAAGAGCTCGAAATGGACTCGGTCCGAAGGGATTCCGGCGGACATGAGCTGGGCGCGGACGTACTGCAGGAAGCCGGTGCCACCGCACAGGTAGTAGTCCGCGTCCTCGGGCAGATCGACCTGGGTGACGTCCAGCAGCCCGTGGCCGTCGGCCTCGTACCAGGCGCGGAAGTACACGTCCGCCAACCGGTGGGCGAGCTCGTCGACCGTCTCGCGCAGCGGGTGCGCGGTGGTGGAGCGGTCGGCGTGCAGGATGACAGTCCGGCGCGTGGGGGTTTCGGCCGCCAGGTATTCCAGGATTCCCGCCATCGGGGTGACGCCGATGCCCGCGGAGATGAGCACGACCGGCGTGGTGGCCTCGGTGTCGATGGTGAGATCGCCGAAGGGCAGCGTGATTTCGAGGGTGTCGCCCGCGCCGACGGTGTCGTGCAGCCAGTTCGAGACCTCACCGGCCGGCGTGTCCGCGTCGGCGAGCACCTTGCGCACGGTGAACGCGAGCCGGCCGTCGCCGCCGCGATTGATCAGGCTGTACTGACGCAGCTGGCGGGCGCCGTCGGGCAGTCGCGCGCCGACCGAGATGTACTGTCCCGGAACGAATCCCGGCAGCGGTTCGGACGGATCGGCGGACTCCACCACGAAGGTGGCCGCACCCGACGGGTCGTCGATGCGCTGCACCACCCGGGTCTCGCGGAACACGTCGCCGGGCGCGACGCCCGCGGCGTCGTAGAGCTCCCGCTCGAAATCGATGAGCGTGGTGGCCATCAGCCAGTACACGCGATCCCAGGCCGCGGCGATCTCCGGGGTCACCACGTCCGCGCCCAGCACCTCGACGATGGCGGCGAACAGATGCTCGTGGACGATGCGGTATTCGGGCTCGGTGACGCCCAGCGAGGCGTGCTTGTGGCCGATACGGGCCAGCAGTTCCCGCGGGTGCGGCAGGCCGGGGTCGACGAGGTGGGTGGCGAACGCGGCGATGGAGGCGGCGAGCGCCCTCTGCTGTGCGCCCTGATGCTGGTTGCCGCGGTTGAAGCGATCGCGCAGCAGCTCCGGGTGGGCGGCGAACATCTTGGTGTAGAACAGCGGGGTGATCTGGTCGATGTGCGCGGCCACCAGGGGCAGGGTCGCGCGAATCACCTCGGCGTGCTCGGCCCCAAGACCTTGGGTAGTGGATTCAGCCAGCTCGGGGAATGTGTTCAGCGTGGAATCCGGCGCGAGCCTCATGAGGTCTCCTAGGTGTCGATGAGTGAAGCCGCCGGGAATACCGGCATATACAGCAGCTCCACGGTGCGCTGATCCACCAGATCGGACAGGACGTACCGATCGAGTTCGGCGTAGAAGGCGTTCTGCGCGGTGGCGAGGACGCCCCGCAAACGGCACGCATTCGCCAATGGGCACGGATTGTCGCCGCCACACTCGATGACTTCGTTATCACATTCGAGGTGCCGAACAATAGTGCCGATGGTGGTTTTTTTACCCGCCTCGGTCAGGAAGATCCCGCCGCTGCGTCCGCGCTGGGACTCGACATAGCCCAGTTCGGCGAGCCGGGAGACGGCTTTGGCAACGTAGTTTTCGGAAGCATTCACCTGTCGCGCAATGAGTTTGACGGTGACTCTTTCCTCGGCATCACTGCTGACCGCCAGGCGCATGAGCGACCGCAAGCCGAGATCGGTGAACCGGGAGAGCTGCATGGGCCCAACGGTACTTATTCCGATTGGGAAAAGCAGGTTTTCCTGCTGTGCGCTTTAATACGTGAATCCGTGCGGAATATGTTACGCCGGACACATTTTCACGAGACGGTCTATAACTTGTCCAGCAAATCCCTGGCAGCGACCGGCATCGCTGCCAGGGATATCCCCTCAGGCTTCGGCCATGAGCGTCGTGCGTGTGGCCAGCGCGTAGTAGATGACCAGCGCCAGACCGCACCCGATGAACCAGCTGTACTGGGCCGCGGTGTGCATGCCGTAGACGTCCTTGGCCAGCACCGGGAACACCGCCGCGATGGCGCCGATCACGGTGGCGATCACCGCGACCGGATTGAACCCGTTGCGGTACCAGTACTTTCCGCGCTCGGCCATGGTGAACAGGTCGTCCACCACGATGGTCCGCTTGCGCACCAGGTAGTAGTCGGCGATGAGCACCCCGAACAGCGGGCCGATGAACGCGCCCAGCACCTCGAGGGTGTAGTGGATGACGTCCGGGTTGTTGTACAGGTTCCACGGCGTGATCAGCACCGACCCGACCGCGGCGATCATCCCGCCCATGCGCCAGCTGATCTTCTGCGGGCTCACGTGCGAGAAGTCGAAGGCCGGCGAGATGAAGTTGGCGACGATATTGATGCCGACGGTGGCGATGGTGAAGGTCAGCGCGCCCAGCACGATGGCGAAAGTGGAGTCGATGCGCGAGACGGTCTCGACCGGATCGGTGATGAGCTCGCCGTACACCGGGATGGTCAGCGACGCGGTGATCACCACGAGCAGCGAGAACGCCAGGAAGTTGACCGGCAGGCCGAGCAGGTTGCCGCGCTTCACCGCCGCCATGGACTTGCTGTAGCGGGAGAAGTCACCGAAGTTCAGCATCGGCCCGCAGAAGTAGGACACCACCAGCGCGATCGCGCCCAGGACCACGGGCAGCGCGTCCCAGCCGTGGTACTTCACCGCGCCCAGCTGCAGGTCGATGGCGCTCCAGCCGGCCTTGTAGATCAGGTAGCCGCACAGCAGGAACATGACGACATACACGGCGGGACCGCAGAAGTCGATGAACTTGCGGATGGACTCCATGCCCTGCCAGAACACGGCCGCCTGCACCACCCACAGCACCAGGTAGGCGCACCAGCCCAGCAGCGACAGGCCGAGGAAACCGTAGTCGCCGGACTTCGCGTACGGTGCCAGGCCCGGGAAGAGCTTGACCGCCACCACGATCAGCGCCGCCGAGGCCAGGTAGGTCTGAATCCCGTACCAGGCCACCGCGATCAGGCCGCGGATGATGGCCGGGATGTTCGCGCCCTTCACGCCGAAGGCGCTGCGGCACATGACCGGATACGGCACGCCCGCCCGCTGGCTGGGCGCGGCCACCAGATTGCACAGGAAATATACGATCGTGATGCCGATGAGCAGCGCGGCCAGCACCTGCCAGCCGGCCAGGCCGAGGGCGAAAAGGCTACCCGCCGTGACGTATCCGCCGACGCTGTGCACATCCGACATCCAGAAGGCGAAGATGTGGTACGAGCCCCAGGTCTGTTTCTTCAGGGGGGCGAGATCGTCATTGGTGAGCCTGGGGTCGTAGTCTGGAGCAGGTGTCGCCGCGGCGGGCTCCGCGCCCGCCGACGCGGGGGTGACGATGTCGGTCATGGGGTGTATCCGATCCGAAAGCCGATGATGGTGGGCTCAAGGTAGGAACGAGCCGTTCCCCGTGGATTGCTTTTCGGTTTCCGGGTTATTGCGTGATCCATATATCTTTCGCGAACGACAGGCGCGTGAATACCTGGCAACATGGCCCGCATGGAGCTCATGGCGCGGATCGAAGCGGCGGCGACCCTGCTGACACCGGTGATCCGGCGGACTCCCGTGGTGGCCTCGCGGGTGCTGTCGGAGCGCATCGGGCACGAGGTCTGGCTGAAGTGCGAGAACCTGCAGCGCACGGGATCGTTCAAGCCGCGCGGCGCCTACAACCGGATCGCCAATCTGTCCGCGGCCGAGCGGGCGCACGGGGTGGTGGCGGCCAGCGCGGGCAATCACGCGCAGGGGGTGGCGTGGGCGGCGACCTCGCTCGGGATCGACGCCACGGTGTTCATGCCGGTGGGTGCGGCGCTGCCGAAACTGGTGGCCACCAGGGCCTACGGCGCGACCGTGCACCAGGTGGGCGACACCATCGACCAATCCCTCGCCGCCGCACGGGATTTCGCGGAACGCACGGGGGCGACGGTGGTGCATCCGTTCGATCACATCGACATCGTGGCCGGGCAGGCGACGGTCGGGCTCGAAATCCTCGACCAGCTCCCGGATGTCGGCACGGTGCTGGTGCCGACGGGCGGCGGGGGCCTGCTCGCGGGGGTGGCTGCGGCGGTGCAGCGGCTGAAGCCGCAGGTCCGGGTGATCGGTGTGCAGGCCGCCGAGGCCGCCGCCTGGCCCGCCTCGCTCGCGGCCGGGAAGCCGGTGGCGCTGGAACAGATGTCCACCATGGCCGACGGCATCGCGGTGGGCCGGCCCGGAGAGGTGCCGTTCGAGCACATCGTGGACAGCGCGCCCACCATCGTCACCGTCGACGAGGACGCGCTGTCCAAGGCGCTGCTGCTGTGCATGGAGCGGGCCAAGCTGATCGTCGAACCCGCGGGCGCGGCGGGCGTCGCGGCGCTGATGGCCTGCAGCCCAGCCGAACTCGCGCTGGAAGGCCCGGTCTGCGCCATCCTCTCCGGCGGTAATATCGACCCGCTGCTGCTGACCCGCGTCATCGGCCACGGCCTCAGCGCCGCCGGCCGCTACCTCGCCGCCCGCGTCACCATCTCCGACCGTCCCGGCAGTCTGTCCCGCCTGCTCGCCGAGCTCGGCCGCACCGGCGCCAGCGTCCTGGACGTGGTCCACTCCCGCACCGGCGCCTGGCTCGCCATCGACGAGGTCGAGGTGCTGCTCACCCTCGAAACCCGCGGCCCCGCCCACCGCGACGAGATGCTCACCGCCCTCGCGGACGCCGGATACCTGGTGCGCGTGCAGGATTGACGACAGCGGAAGCCGTCATAGTCAGTGCGCCCCACCGAGTTCCAGCGCCAGCACCCCCGCGATCACCAGCACGATCCCCCCGATCTGCACCGCCGTGATCCCCTCGTCCAGGAACAACGCTCCGATGGTCGCCACCGCCACCACCCCCACCGCCGACCAGATCCCATACGCCACCCCGATGGCCATCCCCCGCTTCAAAGCCTGCGACAGAAAATAGAACGCCGCCCCGTACCCGATCACCACGATGATCGAAGGAACCAGCCTGGTGAATCCCTCCGAGATCTTGAGCGAAACAGTCGCCGTCACCTCACACGCAATAGCCAACGCCAGCAACAACAAAGTCATACCCGCACAGTAACCACCCTTCTCCCCGCGCCCGGCAACCGATGAAACTCGACGCCCAGCCGCAACTCCGGCGCCTCGGCCAACCGCTCGAGCATCGGAATCGCCGACATGGTGCCCCGGCCTCGAACCTCGCCGCCGCAGGTTGCTTCAGCCCGGCCCGATCCGCGAGTTCGGACTGAGTAAGTCCGATGCCCGTCGGTTCACCGGGTGGGTTTCTGCGCCTCCACGCTAGCGGGCGAAGTGCCCGGTTACGTCCTCGTCCGAGGCGGCGGAGCAGAGTACGCGCTGCCGAACTGTTAGAGGTGCACGAGTGCGGTCATGGGGGATACACCCAGGGTGGTGAGCATGGCGGCGCCCTCGGTGGCGTCCGCGCCACCGGCCAGGATCCGGGTTCGGGCCGACTGATAGACGCAGCCTGCGGACTCGAAAGTGGTTGCGGTGGACAGCAATCGGTCGCGGTCCTTGGCCAGTAGGGCTTCGGCTCGGTCGATGATGGCCGTGGCCACCGGGTTTCCGGTGACCTCGGTGCGCGCCTGCGCGAGATCGCCTGATGTGGTGGTGTTCCCGGTCAGGGCGGCGGCTTCGGCGTGCAGGGCCAGGTACCAGGGCAGCCACGCGCCGGTCACCCGGGTGCGCGCCTCGGCCGGGGTCAGTTCGGTGCGTTCCAGCGCGTCCTCCGGCTGGCCGTGGTGCAACATGAGCAGCGCGTCGAAAACGGCCTGGTAGCCATCGGCATCCGTGGCCGGGGTGCCGAGTTGCTGGAGTACGCCGGTCCATTCGCGTTCGGCGTCGTAGTCGTCGCGCAGGCCGTGGATCATGCGCACCCCGGCCACGGCCGCGCCGAGCGCGGAGCGGGCCGGGCGCTCCTCACGATGCCAGGCCTCGAGGAAGCGCGCGCTGTGTGCGAGGACATCTTCGACATTGCCCGCCAACGCATCCGCCACCAGCAGGCGGCTGGTCGCGGTATGCCCGACCTCGGCCAGCATCGGATGCTCGGCGAGTTGCCGTCCCCAGCGGCGCGCTCCGGCCAGATCGCCCGCCCCGAGACCGAATTCGGTGGCCTGGCCGAGAGCGTCGATCAGTTCGTGGGTGCCGACCGGGTTGTCCGGTGTGGTCGAGAGCAGCCGGATACGCCGCCGTGCGGTGGCCGCGGCGGCGCGCAATTCGCCGGCTCGGCTCTGAGCGGCGGCGAGGGCATCGAGGGCGGCGGATTCGGCGAACGGGTCACGGGTGGCGTGCGTGAGCTCGACAGCTCGCTCCACACTCGAAACGACTTCCGGCGCAGGAACATCGGTAACGCCCTGCGGCGCACCGAAGGGATTGGCGAGAACGACGGCCTCGGCCAGTGCGATGGCAGCCCGAGCAGCCTCCGCCCGAGCCGGATCGACCGTGACAGCCCCGGCCCGGGCGATATCGGCCGGAGCAGCGGAAGCCGGCGCGGCATCTGTCCCCGCCGCAATACCGGCCGGAGCGGCTGACGTTGGTGCGGCGGCGAGGCGGCGCGCCTCGGCGATGAGTGCGACCAGGTCTTCGCGGGCCGGGATGCGCTCGAACTTGCCCCAGAATCGATAGGCGGATGCCGCCGCGGTCGCCAGGTCGATGGACGCGGCGGCGGAATCGCCGGCGCGCTGGGCGAATTCGGCGGCGGCGCGGTACAGGCGGTACATGTCATCGCCATTGCCCTGGCAACCGGCCGCGGCCGCGGCGTGCCGCAGCAATTCCGCGGCGGCGGCCGGGTCGTCGGCGAGGTGGGCGGCCTGCTCGTAGCGCCATCGGGATTCGCCGGTGAGGTGCCGGGTGAACATCAGGGGAGCCAGCAGCCGCGCCAGGCCGTAGGCGTCGCTTCGACGGTCGGGGCGTTCGCAAGCCCAGCCGAGTGCCGCGCGGAAATCGTCTGCGGCGGTATCGAATCGGGCCCGCCAGTCGGCTCGCACCACCGAGAGGTCGCCCGCCTCGGCCAGGCACCAGCGCAGATGCCCGGCGCGGGCGTCGGTCACCTCACCCGCCGCCTCGAGTTGTTCGAGACCGTACTGCCGGATGGTCTCCAGCGCGCGGAATTGGGTACCGGTCGGCGTATCGGTCACCACGAGCAGGCTCTGTTCGACCAGTCGCGCCAATCCGGCTGCCACCGCACCCTTGTCGAGGCCCGCCGCGTCGGCCGCCGCCTCGACCGGGAACGAGGTCATGAACACCGAGACCCGCCGCAGCAGCATCCGGTCCTCGGGCTCGAGCAGGGCGTGGCTCCAGTCGAGGGCCGCGCGCACCGAGCGGTGCCGGTCGTCGGCGCGGGCGCCGCCGGAGAGCATGCGCAGCTGATCGTCCAAACCGGCGGCGAGACCGTCCAATCCGAGCGTGGTCCAGCGGGCGGCCGCCAGTTCGATGGCCAGCGCCACGCCGTCGAGGCGTTCACAGAAGGTCGCGACCTGGTCGCGCATGGCGTGGTTGGGCGGCCAGCCGCCCGCCGCCGCGCGGTCCATGAACAGGGCGACCGCGTCCGAATCACCGTCACCGGCAAGCGACATCGGCGGCACGGAGTACACGCGCTCGAACGGCACCATCAGCCGGGCGCGGCTGGTGGCCAGCACGCTCATACCCGGGCACGCCGCCAGCAACTGCTCTACGAAGGGGGCGACGCCGTCCCGCACGTGTTCGCAATTGTCCAGCACCAGCAGCGCGTTCCGGTCGGCGAGCGCGGCCAGCACGGCGCGGTCGAAGCCGCGGCCGGGCTGCTCACCGATGCCCAGCGCCATGGCGACGGTGCCCGCGACCACACACATATCCGGGCTGGCGATCGGCACCAGATCGACGAACCACACGCCGTCGGCGAAGTCGGAGGCCACGTCCGCCACCACCGCCAGGGCGAGCCGGGTCTTGCCGACGCCGCCGGGTCCGACCGCGGTCACCTGCCGCTGCGTCTTGATGAGTTCCGTGAGCTCCGCCCGCTCCCGCGTGCGACCGATGAACGAGGTCAACGGTTTCGGCAGCGCCGGCGCGGGTCGCGGGCTCGCGGCGCGGGTCGCCGCGGCGTGCAGGGCCAGCGCCCGCCGGTCGGGCATATCCAGTTTCCGCAGCAGCGAGGACACGTGGCTCTCCACCGTGCGCACCGAGATGAACAGTCGCGCACCGATCTCGGCATTACTGAGGTGCTCGCCCACCAGGGTCAGCACTTCCGCCTCGCGAGTGGAGATTTCCGACGTCACAGCCATGAATTCAGTCTGCCGCATGGTCGCCGGAAGACGGTACCGATGGGTTCGGTGTGGCTCCGTGGTGGATTCCGTGGTCACCACGGATGTGGCCGAGGGGCCCCGGGAGCGAAGCTGAATGCACACCGGGTTCGCAGGAGCCAACCGGACCACAGGGTCGCTTCGGACCCCCACTCACCAGGAGAAATCATGACCACGCTGGGCATCAGGACCGTGCTGCACCCCGTCTCCGACCTCGCCGCCGCCAAGACCGTCTACACCGCGCTGCTGGGCATCGAGCCCCAGACCGACTCGCCCTACTACATCGGTTTCGAGTCCGAGGGGCAGCACATCGGCCTGGTCCCCGCGGGCAGCCCGCAGAGCCCGGCCGCCCCCGTCTCCTACTGGCACGTCGGCGATATCGAGACCAAGGTCGCCGAGCTCACCGCAGCCGGCGCGACCGTCCAGCAACCCGCGCGCGAGGTGGGCGGCGGCCGCCTGGTCGCCACCCTCACCGATGCCGACGGCAATGTCCTGGGCCTCATCCAGGACCGCTGACCGCTCCACCGCCCAGCCTTCTCCCCCACTCCCGCAAAGGAATCCAGCCATGACCACCGAAACCACCACCAAGAAGACCACCGCTGAGAAGACCACCGTCGGCTTCAGCGCCGAAGAGCGCGCCGCCATGAAAGACCATGCCGCGGAACTGAAGACCGCCGCCCGCCGCAACTCCCGCTCTGCCAAGGCCGACGGCGAACAGGACGTCCTGGCCAAGATCGCCGAAATGACCGGCACCGACCGCGAGATCGCCGAACGCCTCCACGCCCTCGTCACATCCGTGGCCCCCGAACTCACCTGCAAGACCTGGTACGGCATGCCCTCCTACATGCGCGACGGCAAGATCGTCTGCTTCTTCCAGACCGCCGCCAAGTTCAAGAACCGCTACGCCACCCTCGGCTTCAACGACATCGCCAACCTCGACGACGGCGACCTGTGGGCCGTCAACTACGCACTGAAGGCCATGACCCCCGCGGTCGAAGCCCGCATTACCGACCTCCTGAAGCAGGCCCTGAGTTAGTGCCGGCTCCAGCAAGGGTTGATCGTGTAACCCGCCACCCGCGGTGGCGGGTTACACCATCGGCCATCGACCTGGTAATGCCGCGTCAGGCAACGCGGTAGGTTGATCCGTTGGCAAGCAATAGGATTGAAAAGAGAGAGCTCCTCCGCGTTCGCTGAGATTCTGCTGAATTACCTTGCCATACTGGACATTTCGGGTTTCCGGGCCTTGCCGACAGCGGTAGAATTAGCACATGAATTCGAAGGAGGCAACACTCGACACCTGCGGCATCGCCGAATTGGCGACCGCGGTCGAGACCTTGTCGAATTCGATCCTCCACGGCAACCTGGATCAATTCACGGACAGTGAAGTCGTGGAATTGATGCGCAAGCTGGAGACCTGCAAACGGCAACTGTCCGCGCTGGATTCGCGATTGGTCATCGAAACCTCCGACCGTTCGCTGCCGCAGCAGAATGGGGACAACGATCTGGTGCCGTTCCTGCGTCACACCCTCGGTTTGTCGCGCTACGACGCCTCGGTGCGGGTGAAGATCGCCGGTGCGTGCGGAGAGTTCTTCGACCGCACCGGCCAACCGTGCACAGCGACTCTGCCCGCGACCGCCAAAGCCTTTGAGACCGCCGCCATCTCCCGCGACCAGGTGCGCGGCATCGTCGAGATCATGACGCACCTGCCCTCCGATATCCCCACACAAGCGCGGGCCGAGGCCGAGGAACTGCTGGTTGCGTTCTGCCACACCGAATCCCCCGACGACCTGCCCAAGATCGGCCGCGAAATCCTCGCCCGCCTCGACCCCAACGGGACCGTGATCTCCGATGCCGACCGGCGTCACCGCCGCGGCATCATGATCGGCCGCCCCGGCGTGGACGGCATGTCGAAGATGGAAGGCTGGCTCACCCCCGGACTGCGCGCGTCGCTGGACGCGATTCTCGCCAAGTTCGCGCGGCCGGGCATGTGCAACATCGACGACGCCGAAATACTGACCGCCACAGCACGAATCGATTCCAAGGTCCTCGAAGCGGCCGCACGCCGCGACCGTCGCGATGCCGCACAGCGCACCCACGACGCGCTCTACGCGCTGCTGCAGCCGGACATCAACATTGGCCAGGCCGGAGTCAACGCCACCAAGCCCCGTGCCAGCGCGGCCGAACTCGATGTCAATACCGCCATGCTCGGCATCTCCCCCGCCGAACTCGCCGTCAACACCGCCACGCTCGGCATCTCCCCCGCCGAACTCGATGTCAATACCGCCACGCTCGGCATCTCCCCCGCCGAACTCGCCGTCAGCACCGCCACGCTCGGCATCTCCCCCACCGAACTCGCCGTCAGCACCGGCACGCTCGGCATCTCCCCCACCGAACTCGCCCTCAACACCGTCAAGCTCGGCATCAGCGCTGCCGAGCTCGGCTCCCACCGAGGCATGCGCGTGCAGCCGGTGCTGACAATGAGCCTGGCCGATGTGGAGCGCGGCGCGGGTATGGCGACCACCAGCACCGGCGGCCACGTAACCATCCACGAGGCCCTCGTGCTGGCTCAGGGCACCCGCCCGGTGCTCGCGGTATTGGACGCCAATGAGATTCCGGTCTACCTGGGCCGCTGCAAGCGCCTTGCGACCTCCGCTCAGCGCCTCGCCCTCATCGCCCGGGACAAGGGCTGCACCCGCCCAGGCTGCGATGCACCCGCGAGTATGTGCGCCGCCCACCACGTCACCGACTGGGCCGCCGGCGGACCCACCGACCTGAACAACCTGACATTGGCGTGCGATCACTGCCACGCACTCGTCAACAACAGCCCGGACGGGTGGAAAACGATTGTGATGGGCCAGGATTCACCACACCCCGGACGGTGCGCATGGATCGCACCCAAGCACATCGATCCCACCCGAACCCCACAGGTCAACGAGCGTCATCACATGGCGGAGCGGGTGGCCGCCAGGATCGAATCCGGTTGCCGGGAGTGGAGTTCGCGGGTGGCGTGAGCCCCGAGGCGGCCGCTCTCCCACACCGTGTGCGCAGGAACGAGGAGGTGTAGTTGCGTCCCCGCCCTGCCGCACTGGAGCTGACACCCAACCGGGAGCCACACCTCACCTCCCAGCCCACCGAGTGCACGCATCACCTCTACCGACAACTCGAAACCGTTTACCGACGTTCGAGACCGCCAGGGATTTCCTCAGCTCATGGTTCTTTGACAAATACACAGAGACGATGAACGGCCGGGCCGTGATGGGGCTGGTAGGCGAGGGGGCCTCGCAAGCTCGGACACCCTCTCCCTCCTCCAGGCATCTTTTATCTTTTGTCTCTTCAGTCTTTTGGCTCTATCGTCCTACTGTGATCTTCTTCGATGGAAAGGGCGCCAAGCGCCCCTGCCGGTGATCCCCGGCCAGTGGTCGGCTCCCGAGTTCTCGGATGACCGGACCACTTTTCACGCTCACGCTCTCAGCCTCACCGCATTACACGGCCCCGGCCCGTGGCCGGACGGTGGCGGTCCGCTCCCGGACGAGCAATCCACCGACTCTCGATTGCTGAGTTCGACCGTCCTCGACGGGATTCGAACCCATCATCTAGCGGCGTCCGATGAATCCCCACCCGTCACCACGCTGATCGACGCGGTCGCGGCCGCGCTCTCGGCACCCGACGCCGAAACCTTGACTGCCCTGCACGATCGGCTCGCGGAGTACCGCGCCCTTGACGTTGCCGACGACCTGATCAAAGAGCTGCGCGCACTCGATCACCCCGCCGAGGATCTGCGCGCCTTGGCACGGTGGCTGGCCGAACACGGCACTCGCCGCAATGCCGTGGCGCTCGGCATCGTCATGCTGGGCATGGCAGGTGACGCACGCGATCAGGAATTACTGCTACTACTGGGCGCGCTGGAAGACCTGACCCTGTATGCCGTTGTCGCCCTGGCCAACTCCCAACCCGATCAAGAGCAGGCAATCCATCGCCTTGCCCAGCGTGTCGACGGCTGGGGTCGCATCCACACCGTCGAGCGCTTGCGGGGAACCCAGGACCCCGGCATCAAGTCCTGGCTGCTGCGCGGCGGCTTCCGCAATCGGATCCTGAACGAGTACCTCGCCCATCTCGCCGCTACCACAGGTGATCTCTACACCGCGCTGCTCGCACCGGAGGTCGACGACGAACTCCTTCACGGAGCCGCGGGAATCCTCGACGCCCTCGTGGCTTTGCCCGGACCGTGCTCGGACATCCGGCACTACGCGGACGCGCTCCCCTGCCTCGCTCGATTCGGCGAGCTGATCGCCTCCGCACCCCTGAATCTCACCCTCATCGATACCGCCGGGCGGTTGAAGAACCTGCTGAAAGAGCCTCCGCCCGAACACGATTGGCCAGAGGCGGACATCTCACGCCTGCTCGGTCAATACGCCGCCTTGCTGGCCCGCCCCGACTGGTCACGACATGTCCGGTCGGCACTGGATCAACCCACTGGCGAATCCAACTTCCGCCTGGCGCTCATGTGCTCTGAGGCGGTCGGAATCGACGCGTATCCGCATGTCGTGTCCCGTCTCCGACGACCGCCGCACGATCAGTATGTCTGGTACTGGGCAGCCACCCACACCCCCGAACCCGAATACACCACCCTCGTGCGACTGGCCGGCCAGGTGCTGCCATTGGACGAGATTGCGGTGGGCCCGGATCCCGAGAGGATTATCGGGAGCTCCGATGGGGAAGGCGCCCTTGACCTCGTCCTGAGCTATATCGGTGATGCCGGCGTGGCAGAGGCCGACGTCCTGCCATTGATTCGGACCGCGCTGCGCGGACAAGGTACGCGACTGCGCCGCATCGGTTTTCACGTGTTGAACAGGCTGTACGGTCAGGATCTTCCCACCGGCCCCCGCGCGTGGGTGAGCGAGGCCGCCGCGATCGAACCCTACGACGAGCTGCGCGCGAACTTCATTGACCTACTGGAACGAACCAAGTCTGCTGACGAGAAATAAATGGGATGCGGCGGATGCGCGCTTGTGGTTACAGTGCCCGGCATGTGGCTGTTCCTGTTCTCCTGAGCGCGCTTCGCCCTTGACGCCCGGCGGTCTGCCGATTTGACCGTGCCTGTGGCATTCCCGATTCCGACCGGCGATCGAACCCGGTCCGTCGGTCACGCATACCCATAGGAGGACTCATGCCCGAGCGCTTTCCGCTGCCCGAAATCCCTGCCGAGGACCCCGCCGAGCGCCCGTTGTCGCGGCGCGAACGGCGCGGGAAGGGCGACAAGAAGCAGCAGACCACCGCGAACGGCAAGGTGCACGACGCCGGTCGTGCCGCGGTGCCCGCCGCGAAACACATGAATTATCGACGCGGATGACGAAAGCGGCCCGTTGGGTTTCCAGGTCGGAAATCCAACGGGCCGTTACTGTTTCGAGTATCAGCTGAGCCAGGCGCGCTGGGTGGCGGCGGTGCCGCGCACCTCCTCGAGCTGCTTGGCGACCTGGGTGCCGGCCGTGCCGCCGCGGGCATTGCGGGAGGCGATGGAGCCTTCGACGGTGAGGACCTCACGGACCCCGGGGGTCAGGGCCGGGTCGACGGCGGCGAATTCCGCGTCGGTGAGCTCGTCCAGGCCGACGCCGCGGGACTCGGCGACGCGCACACAACCGCCCGCGGCCTCGTGCGCGACGCGGAACGGAACACCCTGGCGGACAAGCCATTCGGCGATATCGGTGGCGAGGGTGAAGCCGGCGGGGGCGAGCTCGGCCATGCGGTCGGTGTGGAAGGTCAGGGTGGAGACCAGGCCCGCGATGGCCGGCAGCAGCAGTTCGAGCTGGGCGACCGAGTCGAAGACCGGCTCCTTGTCCTCCTGCAGGTCACGGTTGTAGGCCAGCGGCTGAGCCTTCAGGGTCGCGAGCAGGCCGGTGACATTGCCGATGAGGCGGCCCGCCTTGCCGCGGGTCAGCTCGGAGACGTCCGGGTTCTTCTTCTGCGGCATGATCGAGGAGCCGGTGGACCAGGCGTCGGCCAGCGTGATGTAGCCGAATTCCGGTGTGCTCCAGATGATCACCTCTTCGGCCATGCGGCTCAGGTCGACGGCGATCATGGCCAGCACGAACGCGGCCTCGGCGGCGAAGTCGCGCGAGGAGGTGGCGTCGATGGAGTTCGCGGCGGAGGAGTCGAAATTCAGTTCGGCGGCAATGGCTTCCGGATCCAGGCCCAGCGAGGAGCCCGCCAGCGCGCCGGAACCGTACGGCGATACCGCGGCCCGCTTGTCGAAGTCGCGGATCCGGTCGATGTCGCGCAGCAGCGGGTGGGCGTGCGCGAGCAGGTGGTGGGCCAGCAGCACCGGCTGGGCGGCCTGCAGGTGGGTCTTGCCCGGCATCACCGCGTCCGGGTGCGCGGCGGCCTGCTCGACCAGGGCGTCCACCACGTCCAGCACGCCGGAGGCGATGCGCCGCACCGCATCCCGCAGCCACATGCGGAACAGCGTGGCCACCTGGTCGTTGCGGGAGCGGCCCGCGCGCAGGCGGCCACCCAGCTCGGTGCCGACCCGGTCGATGAGCCCGCGCTCCAGCGCGCCGTGCACGTCCTCATCGGATTCGAGGGGGCCGAACGCGCCCGATTCGACGTCCGCCGCAAGCTGATCCAGGCCCGCGAGCATGCCCGCCAGGTCGGTCTCCGACAGCAGCCCGGCCTTGTGCAGCACACGTGCGTGAGCCTTGGAGGCGCGAATGTCGTACGGCGCGAGCGCCCAGTCGAAGTGGGTCGACTTGCTCAGCGCCGCCATCGCCGCGGCCGGGCCGGACGCGAAGCGTCCACCCCACAGCGCGCCTTCATTGGTGCTGCCGCCCTGGGTCATAGCGTGTCGTCTCCTCGCGGTTTCGTCGCGGTCATCAGAATGTGTTGGGTCATAGCGGCCCGGACCGCCTCGGGAACGGCCCGGCCGCGGTCCTCGAGCAGGGCGACCGGGTCGCCCTCGGTGACCAGCCAGCGGTGCATGGCGAACCAGCTGCGGGGGTCCTCGCGGCCCTCCCACGGGTAGAACAGGTCTTCCAGGTCCAGCTTCAGCCCGGCGTCCGCCATCACCTTGCGGCGCCGCTCCCGGAACTCGTCGTCCAGATCACCGGACCCGGTGCCGAGGTTGATCGCCATCCGGCTGCCCGGCGCGCTGAGCTCCACCACACGCTCGAGCAGTTGAGTCTGGGCGTGACCCGGCAGGTAACGCAGCAGCCCCTCGGCCAGCCAGGCGGTCGGCCGATCCGGTTCGAACCCCTTGTCCAGCAGGGCTTTCGGCCAGTCCTGCCGCAGATCGACCGGCACCTCACGGCGATCGGCCACCGGCTCGCCATCGGCGAGCGCCCGGGCCTTGAACGCCAGCACCTTCGGCTGATCGAGCTCGAAAATCCGGGTGTCCGAGGGCCATTCGAGCCGGTACGCCCGCGCGTCCAGGCCGGCGGCCAGGATCACGATCTGCCTGATCCCGGCCCGCGCGGCCGCGGCGAAATACTCGTCGAAGTAGACGGTGCGGGCCACCAGGACATTGCCCAGCGACCAGGCCTGGTAGTCCCCGTCGCTGATGCTCCGGCGGCTCAGCGCCCCGGACATCATGGCGTTCCAGCCCTCGGACCCGACCGCGGCCACCAGCGTCGCCGCGTACGGGTCGTGGAACAGGGCGTCCTCGCGGCTGGTCTCGTAGGCGCGAATGGCCGCCACGCCGATGGCGGTCGCGCCCACGCTCTCCGTGATGTCCCAACTGTCGTCATCGGTTCGCATGGGCGCGTCTCCTTCGGCCGGCGCTCGAGTGAAATCAGCTCCGGTCGCAGGCTACTACTTGCTGTTGAGATCCCGCCGCGCCGCGACCTTGGAGGACAGGCCGTGGATCTGGACGAAGCCCTTGGCCAGCGACTGGTCGAAGGTGTCGCCCTCGTCGTAGGTGGCGAGGTTGAAGTCGTAGAGCGACTCGTCGGAGCGACGGCCGTTGACCACGACGCTGCCGCCGTGCAGGACCATCCGGACATCACCGGACACGTGCTGCTGGGTCTCGGCGACGAAGGCGTCCAGCGCGCGCTTCAGCGGCGAGTACCACAGGCCGTCGTACACCAGCTCGCCCCAGCGCTGCTCGACCTGCCGCTTGTAGCGGCCCAGCTCGCGCTCGATGGTGACCGCTTCCATCTCCTGGTGCGCGGTGATCAGCGCGATGGCGCCGGGGGCCTCGTAGATCTCGCGGCTCTTGATGCCGACGAGCCGGTCCTCGACCATGTCGAGGCGGCCCACACCCTGGCGGCCGGCCCGCTTGTTCAGCTCGGTGATGGCCTCGAGCATGGTGACCGGGCGGCCGTCGATGGCGACCGGCACACCCTTGTCGAAGGTGACGATGAGCTCGTCGGGCGCCTCGAAGTTGACGGTCGGGTCGACGGTGTAGTCGTAGACGTCCTTGGTCGGGGCGTTCCACAGGTCCTCGAGGAAGCCGGTCTCGACCGCGCGGCCCCACAGGTTCTGGTCGATGGAGAACGGCGACTTCTTGGACACGTTGATCGGCAGCTTGTTCTCGCCGGCGAACTCGATGGCCTTCTCACGGGTCCAGGCGTAGTCGCGGACCGGGGCGATGACCTTCAGGTCGGGCGCGAGCGCGCCGATGCCGACCTCGAAGCGGACCTGGTCGTTGCCCTTGCCGGTGCAGCCGTGCGAGACGGTGTCGGCGCCGTGGTACTCGGCGGCCTCGACCAGGTGCTTGACGATCAGCGGCCGGGAGATGGCCGAGACCAGCGGGTAGCGGCCCATGTAGAGGGCGTTGGCCTGGATGGTCGGCAGGCAGTACTCGTTGGCGAACTCATCGCGGGCGTCCACGACGATGGACTCCACGGCGCCGCAGTCCAGCGCGCGCTGGCGCACGTCGTTCATGTCCTCGCCACCCTGGCCGAGGTCGATGGCGACGGCGACGACCTCCGCGCCTGTCTCCTTACCGATCCAGCTGATGGCGACTGAGGTGTCCAGCCCGCCGGAGTAGGCGAGTACGACGCGCTTGGTCATAGTCCGTGTGCTCCTCGATTGTTCGTATAGGCCCTCGACCGGTGTGCTGCCCCGCGGTCCCGTCCCGGTCCCTCTGGCGCGCTCCGTCGTCCTGCAAATGATTATGCATGATGATGCAATCCCATTCATAACCGGGGTCCTCGCCTGCATGGATCCGGCCGCCGGTGACCGTCACATCCTTGCACCGGAACCCGGCGAGGAATACAGTACGGACGTACGGTTTGGGAAATTCGACGTTCATACGGAGGGGCCCATGTGGGATCCGGACAGGTACCTCGCCTTCGATGACCTGCGCGCGCGACCGTTCTTCGACCTGGTCGGGCGGGTCGGCGCGGACAAACCCCGGCGGGTGGCCGATGTCGGCTGCGGACCGGGCAATCTCACCGCGGCACTCGCGACCAGGTGGCCGGAAGCGGCCCTCGAGGCATTCGACTCCTCGCCCGAAATGGTCGCCGCGGCAGGGGAACACGGCATCGACGCAACTGTCGCAGATGTCCGCGACTGGCGGCCCGCACCGGACACCGACGTGGTGGTGACCAATGCGGTACTGCAGTGGGTACCGGATCATCTTGCGCTGCTGCCGGATTGGGTGGCCGCCCTGCCCGCCGCCGCCTGGCTGGCGATTCAGGTGCCCGGGAACTTCGATGCGCCTTCACATCTCGCGATCCGGGAGCTCGCGTCGTCGCCGCGGTGGCGGGAGCGGCTGGGGGCGGCGGGGATTCTGGATCGGCAGGCGGTGCCCGATCCCGCCGGATACGCCGGGGTGCTGACCGCGGCCGGATGCCGGGTGGATGCCTGGGAGACCACCTATCTGCAGCCGCTGACCGGGGATGATCCGGTACTGGACTGGGTGACCGGAACCGCACTGCGTCCGGTCCGCGACGCGCTCGACGATGCCGCGTGGCAGGACTTCCGGGCCGAGCTCGCGCCACTGCTGCGATCGGCCTATCCGCAGCAGCCGGACGGTGTCACCTGGTTGCCGTTCCGTCGCGTGTTCGCGGTCGCGCACAAGCCGGAGTGAGAGCAACCGGCCCCCTCAGAGCGACCAGTCGGCACCGAATCCGGCAAATGTCCGAAACCCACCCTTCGATGCGATTCACGATCACGGCGTACGCCGCTGTGCCACGCTGGAAGTCGACACTTCCGGGTCAACCGAAGGATTCCGCCATGCTCTCGACACTCGCTCAGATCGTAGGCACCCTCGGCCGCGACATCCTGTCCATCGGAGGCGCGGCACTTCAGCTCGTGCAGGATCTCATCGCCTCCGGCGCACAGGGCCAGGGCGGCTCGGTTCCGCCCGGCCAGTACCCGTTCAACTGATCTCGATCAGCACCCCGTCGGTGGCGGCATCCTGGCGATGCTGCCACCGATTTCTGTGTCCGCGAGGCTCCCGCTGTCGAGCATCGAGCACGCAGTAGCCCGCATCGTCGGCGAGACGCACGACCTGGGGCTCACGCACCGGCAGACGCAATCCGGCGCGATCCAGGCCACGCGGGTCGGGTGGGCGCAGGCGAGCGGTGCGGCCGCCCGGCTCCAGGGGCGGGGTGGGCGGCTGCGGGGGTCGGTCCGGCAGCCGGACCGGTTGCGGCGCAGTGATATCCGACCAGGTGATGACGGTCTGGCGTTCGGCGCGGAAGAGCAGGCCGCCGCGAATCCAGTGCGAGGCCAGGATCCGCCCGGAGAGCGCGACCTCGAGCACGGTGAAGCGGCCGCCGTAGGGTTCCGGAGCGGCTTCGGACACGGCGTGGAAACCGCAGCTGCAGTCCTCGTCCGGCACCGCGTGACTCCGGCCGCGCCGGCACTCGGCGATCGCGTCACGCGGGTAGGGCGCGCCGCCGGTCGCCGGAATGAACCGATCCCCGTCGATGTGCCGGGCCACCTTGCGGGCCATGACCACCCAGACCCCGTCGTCGGTCCGGCGCAGGCTGGGCCGGACCACCTCGGGAACGTGAGGCCGCTCCCGCGTCCCGGCTTCGAACGATCCGATCAGTCCATAGCCTTCGCACATGCGCGTTCCTTGCTCGGGGATGTCCTTCCTACCGAGCGTACGCCCGCACTGGCACCCCGTTACCGCAATTATCCTGCGGCACAGTCCGATTCAGGCCAGCTGTTCGATCTTGGCGGCCAGTTCCGCGCCGGTCATGGGCTCGCGGGCGATGACGGCGATGGTGTCGTCGCCCGCGATGGTGCCGACCACCTCGGGCAGGGCGGCGCGGTCGAGGGCGCTGGCCAGGAAGTGCGCGGCGCCGGGCGGCGTGCGCAGGACGGCGATATTGCCGCTGGCGTCGGTGGAGACCAGCAGGTCGCCGAGCAGTTTCGAGAGACGTTCGGTGCCGCCGGTGACGCCGCGGACGGGGCTGCCGTCCTCCGGGACCACGTACACGCCCGCGCCGCCGTCGGCCGCGCGCAGCTTGACCGCGCCGAGTTCATCGAGATCGCGGGACAGTGTCGCCTGGGTGGTCTCGATGCCCTCGGACGAGAGCAGCACGGCCAGTTCCGACTGGCTGCGCACCTCGTGCTGGGAGAGGATGGCGACGATGCGGGCCTGCCGGCCGGCGCGGGTGCGGGCGATGGCCGCACCCGACTTGTTCGACACCGGTGCGGCCGTGCGACGTTCGCCGCTGCTCACCTCTCGCCTCGCTGGTATCGCTCCAGCAGCCACACCAGCAGCGCCTTCTGCGCGTGCAGGCGGTTCTCGGCCTCGTCCCAGACCGCGCTGTGCGGGCCGTCGATGACCTCGTCGGTGATCTCCTCACCGCGGTGCGCCGGAAGGCAGTGCAGCACCGTCACATCCGCGGCCGCGCGGGCCAGCAGCCCGGCATTGACCTGGAACGGACGGAACGGGGCGACCCGGTCGCGGCCGTCGTTCTCCTGGCCCATGGAGGTCCAGGCGTCGGTGACCAGCGCGTCCGCGCCCTCGGCGGCGGCCTGCGGGTCATGGGTGATGGTGATGATCGCGCCGGTTTCGGCGGCGCGCTTCTGGGCGGCGTCGACGATCCAGCCGAATGGCTCGAAACCCTCGGGGGCGGCGATGGTCACGTTCATGCCCGCGGTGACACCGCCGAGCATGAGCGAGTGCGCCATATTGTTCGCGCCGTCGCCGAGGTAGGTGAGGTTGCGGCCGCTCAGGTCGGAGCCCTTGCGCTCCTTCAGCGTCTGCAGATCCGCCAGCACCTGGCAGGGGTGGAACTCGTTGGACAGCGCATTGACGACGGGAACCGTTGCGGCACCGGCCATCTCGTCCAGGCGCGTCTGCTCGAAGGTACGCCAGACGATGGCGTCCACGTACCGCGACAGCACGCGGCCGGTGTCGGCGAGGGTCTCCTCGCGTCCCAGCTGGGTGTCGCGGCCGTCGACCACGACGGCGTGCCCGCCGAGCTGGGCGATGCCCATCTCGAAGGAGAACCGGGTCCGGGTGGAGTTCTTCTCGAACATGACCGCGACGCCGCGCGGGCCCTCCAGCGGCCGCCGCGACTGCGGCGCGGCCTTCAGTTCCGCTGCCAGCGCGAGGATCTCGGCCTGTTCGGCGGGGGTGACGTCGTCGTCACGCAGGAAATGCCGGATGGTCACTTGGTCTCCTTCTGGGCCTGGGCGGCATCGAGGATGCCGGGCAGGTCGGACAGGAAGTTCTCCGCCTGGGTCTCGGTGAGCACCAGGGGCGGAGCGAGGCGAATCACGTTGGGCTTGGCCGGATTCAGCAGGTACCCGGCCTCCCGGGCGGCCAGCTCCACATCCGTGGAGGCATCGGCGGTCAGCTGGATGCCGATGAGCAGACCGGCACCCCGCACGTGGTCGACCAGCGGGTGGCCGAGGTTCTCGATCCCGTCGACGAGGATCTTGCCCACCGTCTCCACGTGCGCGAGCAGGCCGTCTTCGTCGATGGTCCGCAGCACGGCCAGCGCCGCCGCCGCGCACACCGGATTGCCGCCGAAGGTGGTGCCGTGCATGCCCGGCTGCAGCAGCTCCGCGGCCGGGCCCTGGGCCAGCACGGCGCCGATGGGCAGGCCGCCGCCCAGGCCCTTGGCCAGGGTGATGACATCGGGCACGATGCCCGCGGCCTGGTGCGCGTAGAACGCGCCGGTGCGGCCGATGCCGGTCTGCACCTCGTCCAGGATCAGCAGCGCGCCTTGCTCTTTGGTGATGGCGCGGGCCTTGGCCAGGAAGTCGGCCGGGGGCACCACGACGCCGCTCTCCCCCATGATGGGTTCCAGGAACACCGCGGCCGTATCCTGGTCGACGGCGGCGGCCAGCGCCAGCGCGTCGCCGTAGGGCACGTGGACGACGCCGGGCGGCATGGGCTCGAACGGTTCCCGCTTCGAGGGCTGGCCGGTCAGTGCGAGCGCGCCCATGGTGCGGCCGTGGAAGGCCTCCTCGCAGGCGATGATCTTCCGGCGCCCCGTGAGCCGCGCCATCTTGAAGGCGGCCTCGTTGGCCTCGGTGCCGGAGTTGCAGAAGAACGCCTTGCCGTGCCCGTCGCCGAAGTGCGCGAGCAGCCGCTCGGCCAGCTCGATGACCGGTTCGCTGGCATACAGATTCGAGACGTGCCCCAGGGTGCCGAGCTGCTGGGTGACCGCGTTCAGGATGGCCGGGTGCGCGTGGCCGAGGCTGTTGACCGCGATGCCGCCCAGGAAGTCGAGGTAGCGCTTGCCGTCGGCGTCGTAGACGACCGCGCCGGCGCCGCGCACCAGCGCCACCTTGGGTGTGCCGTAGTTGTTCATCAGCGCGGTGTTCCACCGCTGCTGGATGTCGGCTGTGCTCATGCTTCCACCTCGCTAGCGCTCGGCTCCAGCACGAGCACACTCGTGGCTGTGTTCATTTTCCGCTCGCTACGCTCGCTCATGAGATCTCCTGTGCGGGGGTGACCATCGTGCCGATGCCTTCCCCGGTGAACAGTTCCAGCAGGACCGAGTGGGCGACGCGCCCGTCGATCACGTGCGCGGTCGGGACGCCGCCCTCCACGGCGCGCAGGCAGGCTTCCATCTTGGGCACCATGCCCTCATCCAGCGACGGCAGCAACTTGGCCAGCTCGTCGGTGTCGATGCGGCTGGTCAGCGAGGACCGGTCGGGCCAATTCGTGTACAGGCCCTCGACATCGGTGAGGATGACCAGCTTCTCCGCGCCGATGCCCTCGGCCAGGGCGGCCGCCGCGGTGTCGGCGTTGATGTTGTGCACCACGCCGTCGGCGTCCGGGGCGATGGTGGAGACCACCGGAATCCGGCCCGCCGCAATGAGATCCAGCACGGCGTCGGGATTCACCTCGGTGACGTCGCCGACCAGGCCGATATCGGTGGCCTCACCGTCGACCTGCACGGTGCGGCGGGTGGCGGTGAACAGCCGGGCGTCCTCGCCGGAGATGCCGACCGCGTACGGGCCGTGGGCATTGATGAGCCCCACCAGTTCCCGGCCGACCTGACCGAACAGCACCATGCGCACGACGTCCATGACCTCGGGCGTAGTGACCCGGAAGCCGCCGCGGAATTCGCCCGTCATGCCGAGCTTCTTCAGCATGGCGCTGATCTGCGGGCCGCCGCCGTGCACCACCACCGGGTGCACGCCGACGGTGCGCAGGAACGCCATATCGGCCGCGAAGGCCCGCTTGAGCTCATCGTCGATCATGGCGTTGCCGCCGTACTTCACGACCACGATCTTGTCGCGGAACTTCTGCAGCCACGGCAGCGCGTCGGCGAGGACGTGCGCCTTGTCGAGGGCCGAAAGCTGTTTCACCACATCGCTCATGAGCTGTAGGCCGAGTTCTCTTCGACGTAGCCGTGCGAGAGGTCGGTGGTGCGGACGGTGGCCGCGCCGTCGCCCAGACCCAGCTCCACCAGCACCTGGATGTCGGGGCCGGAGAGGTCGACCTCGCGGGCGCCCGGCGCGCCCACGCCGTCGATGCACACCGGAGATCCGTTGAACGACACCGAGACCCGGTTCGGATCCAGTTCGATGGGCGCGATGCCGATGGACGCCAGCACCCGGCCCCAGTTCGGGTCGGAACCGAAGAACGCGGTCTTGACCAGGCTGTCGCGGGCCAGCGCCCGCGCCCCGATGAGCGCTTCCGCTTCGCTGACCGCGCCCTGCACGGTGATGTGCACGCGCTTGGTGACGCCCTCGGCGTCGGACATGAGCTGCTCGGCCAGGTCGTCGCAGACCGCGAGCACGGCCGCGTTCAGATCCGCCTGGCTCGGGGTGACGCCCGAGGCGCCATTGGCCAGCAGCAGCACGGTGTCGTTGGTGGAGCAGGAGCCGTCCACGTCGAGCCGATCGAAGGTGTAGTTCGTGGCATTGCGCAGCGCCTCGTCCAGTTGCTGCGGGGTGGCGACCACATCGGTGGTGAGCACCACGAGCATGGTGGCCAGCGACGGCGCGAGCATGCCCGCACCCTTGGCCATGCCGCCCACGTTCCACTTGTCCCGGTGGTGGAAGGCGGTTTCCTTCGGCACGGTGTCGGTGGTCATGATGGCCCGCGCGGCCTCGGCGCCGCCGGACAGGCCGCCGCCCATCTCGTGCACGATCTCGGTGACGGCCGGGATGAGCTTGTCCATGGGCAGCCGGTCGCCGATCAAACCGGTGGAGCAGACCGCGATCTCGCCCGCGCCGGTCTCGGTTCCCCAGTTGCTCAACGCCTTCGCCAGTTCCTCGGCGGTGGCGTGGGTGTCCTGGAAGCCGCCCGGGCCGGTGCACGCGTTGGCGCCACCGGAATTCAGGATGACAGCGCGCAGTCGGCCGCCGGTCAGCACCTGCTGCGACCACAGCACCGGCGCGGCCTTGACCTTGTTGCGGGTGAACACGCCGGCGGCCGCGTACTCCGGGCCCTCGTTGAACACCAGCGCCAGGTCCGGCTTGCCGCTCTTCTTGATGCCGGCGGCGATGCCCGCGGCCCGGAAGCCCAGCGGTGCGGTGACGCCCTGGGTCCGCACCAGCTTGCCGTTGTCGATCGTCACGGTGCCACTCCTACGGTGGAAAGTCCTGCGGTCTCGTCGATTCCGAGAGCCAGATTCATCGATTGCACCGCGGCGCCCGCGGTGCCCTTGGTCAGGTTGTCGATCGCGCCGATGACCACCAGCAGCCCGGCGTCGGTGTCCACGGTGACCTGGAGGGTGACGGCATTGGAGCCGAGCACCGAACCGGTCTGCGGCAGTACGCCTTCCGGCAGCAGATGCACGAAAGGCTCGTCGGCGTAGGCCTTCTCGTAGACGGCGCGGGCGGTGGCCGCGTCCACGGTGGTGGGGGCGGTGCAGGTGGCCAGGATGCCGCGCGGCAGCGGGGCCAGCACCGGGGTGAACGACACGCTCACGTCGGCGCCGGATCCGGTGGCGGCCTTCAGGTTCTGCGCGATCTCGGGGGTGTGCCGGTGCGCGCCCGCGATGCCGTAGGCCCGCAGCGAGCCCATCACCTCCGAGCCCAGCAGGCCCACATCGAGTTTGCGGCCCGCGCCCGACGTGCCGCTCACCGCAACCACATTCACGCGCGGTTCGATGATTCCGGCCGCGACGGCCGGGGCCAGCGCCAGGCTCGAGACGGTCGGGTAGCAGCCGGGGACCGCGATCCGGGTTGCGCCGCGCAGCTTCTCGCGCCCGCCGGGCAGCTCGGGCAACCCATAGGGCCAGCTGCCGGCGTGCGGGGTGCCGTAATACTTCTCCCACGCCGCCGGATCGGTGAGCCGGAAGTCGGCGCCGCAGTCGATGATGATCGTGGATTCCGGCAACGCCGTGGCGATCGCCGCGGACTGCCCGTGCGGCAGGCCGAGGAAGACCACATCGTGGCCGGAGAGCTCCTCGACGGTGGTGGGCGCGAGCACCCGATCGGCCAGCGGCAGCAGATGTGGCTGCAGCTCACCCAGGGTGGTGCCGGCATTGGACCCCGCGGTCAGCGCCCCGATCTCGAGGCGCCCGCTTCGGTAGGCTGGATGACCGAGCAGCAGGCGCAGGACTTCACCGCCCGCGTACCCGCTCGCACCAGCTACCGCGACCCGCAGGGGCCCGTTCGAGGTATCCACCATGTGATGATTATGCACGACTGTGCAAGCTCATTCACAACCGGGCGGAAATCTGACAGAGAGCGCCGCTTACGGCACACTCGACAGCGCCATGTACGACGACGCCACCCAACCGTTGCCGGTCGTCGGCCCCCAGCCGGGCCGCACCCGCCGGGCACCGGAGACGCCAAACCCGACTCCCCGCCGTTCGCGGCGCGCCGAGGCGGACTCCACCAGCCGGCGCGCGGACAAGCGGCGCACCGCCGGTAAGCGTGATGACACCGATGGCAAGCGTGATCGCAGCGGCGGCAAGCCCGAGCGCACCGCGGCCCAGCGCGAGCGCGACAAGCGCCTGCGCCTCGCCGGACGCGGCGTCACGGCCTTGGTGGCCGCGGGTGTGATCGGCGTAACAGGTCTGGTCTGGTACGGCCGCAACGACTTCGATTCCGGCTTCGTCCGCTCGGGCGCGATCGCGCCGGAGGACGTCAATCTCGATGGCGACATCAATATGCTGCTGATCGGCCTGGACACCCGGAAAGACCTGAACGGCAACGATCTACCCAAGGAGATCCTCGACCAGCTGCACGCCGGTGACGGCTCGGAGGGCGGCTACAACGCCAATTCGCTGATCCTGGTGCACATTCCGAAGGATCTGAAGCACATCATCGCGTTCTCCATCCCGCGCGACGACTACGTTCCGGTGCAGGGCATTCCGGGTTACGACCACGCCAAGATCAAGGAGTCCTACGGCCTCAAGAAGTACACGGTCGAGGAAAAGCTCAAGGCGAAGGGCATGGCCGACGGACCCGACCTGGAGCGTCAGGGCCGGGAAGCGGGCCGCGCCAGCATCGTTCAGACTGTGAAAGCGCTCACAGGCGTGCCCATCAACCGGTTCGCGGAGATCTCCCTGGCCGGCTTCTACGACCTCGCGACCGCGCTCGGCGGCGTCGACGTGTGCCTCAATCACGCCGTGGACGACAGCTACTACTCCGGCGCGCAGTTCCCCGCCGGACCCCAGCACCTGGACGGCTCCGACGCGCTGGCGTTCGTGCGGCAGCGGCACGGGCTGGAGAACGGCGACCTCGACCGCACCCACCGGCAGCAGGCGTTCCTGACCTCGGTGGCCAATTCCATGAAGAGCTCGGGCACGCTGGCCAATCCGGGCCGGCTCAAGGCGCTGATGGATGTGGCGCACAAGGACGTGGTGCTGTCGGACGGCTGGAGCCTCACCGATTTCGCCACCACGCTGGGCCGCGCGGAGAACCCGACGGTGGAGTTCCGCACGCTGCCGGTGCTGCGCTACGACACGGTCGATGGCCAGGACGTGAACGTCATCGATCCGGTGGCCATCAAGAAGACGGTGCGCGAGGCGTTCGGCGTCTCCACCCCGGCCGCGCCCAGCGCGCCGGCCACCACGCCCACCTCGACGCTGGACGTGGCCAATGCCAGCGGCACGCCCGGCCAGGCCGCCAAGGTGTCGAAGTTGCTGACCGCCAAGGGATTCCCGGCCGGTGACGTCGCCAACGCCACCTACGCCGACGGCACCACCTCGACCGTCTACTACGGCACCGGTGCCGATACCGACGCCAAGCAGCTGTCGGAGATGTTCGGCGGGATCCCGGTGAGCCCGTCCACCGAGGTGTCCAGCGGGCACGTGAAGCTGGTCGTCGGCGCGGATCTCGAGATTCCGGCGTCGCTGGACCCGACCGCCGCCACCACCAGCCCGACCACCACCGCGGGCGGCTCCTCGACCAGTGCCGCGGCCACCGACACCACCACGGACGCACCCGATTCCGGCAAGCCCGTCACCACCCAGATCGGTTCGAAGATCCCCTGCGTGAACTGATCCACCCGCGGCCGGTCGCTGAAATCCCCAGTCGCACAACTGTTCAGCGGCCGCTGACCACCCAGCTCACCGTTCCAGCGCGCGGGTCGGTTCGGCGGTCCCCAGCTTGTCCGGGTTGCGGATGGTGTACAGCCCCGTGATGCGGTCGCCGGAGGTCTCGATCAGCTCGACGGTGTCGAGGCGTCCGTCGGCGGTGCGCAGCAGCAGCGCGGGCACCGCGTTGTAGGTGCCGACCTCGACGGCCATGTCCGCCATGGCTGGTCTCTGCAACACATCCCCGGCGTCGGCGGCACTGCCGAGCAGCTCGTAGGCGATGGTGAACCGGGGCGAGCACGACACCATCCTTCGGGAGCCACTACGTCAACTCACTGGACACCATGTACATTGAGCCCGTACGACCGCCGACCCGAGGGGACCTCCGATGCCCGGCACCGATTCCGGCCAGCTGACCCTGGCGGGTCGCTTCAACTACTACTCCAGCACGCACCTCGGCGCGGTCGCCCGCTTCTACGCCCGCCTACACCGCCGCCTCTTCGACCGCTTCGGCGGCACCCGCTTCGCCACCCTCTTCGGCCACCCGGTCCTCGAATTGACCGTCGCCGGCCGCAAATCCGGCCAACCCCGCCCCGTCATGCTCATGCTGGTCCGCTCCGGCGACACCCTCCTGGTCTGCGGCTCCAACGGCGGCAACCCCGGCACCCCCAACTGGTGGAAGAACCTGCTGGCCGCCGACCACGCCGAGGTCCGCATCGGCCGCGAAACCTTCCCCGTCACCACCCGCGTAGTCACCGACGACACCGAATACGCCACCCACTGGCAAACCCTCACCGCCGCCTACCCCCACTTCACCACCTACCGAGCCCTCAGCCCCCGCCACTTCCCCATCGCCGTCCTCACCCGCGCCGACGCCTGAACCAACCAGCGACCTGGGCGGTAACGGCTGAAAATCAGTTCTTGAATCTGGTTCAAGAAATTGGTTAGGCTGCGAGGGTGGCCGAAGTTGAACGGGATTCAAAAAGTGGGGCCCGGGCGGTTCAGGTGAATCGGCGGGGGCGGGAGTCTCGGGCGGCGTTGCTGGACGCGGGGCGGAGGGCGTTCTCGGACCGGCGGTACGAGGAGGTGTCGATCGCGGAGATCGCGGCGGCGGCGGGGGCCGCGGTGGGGTCGATCGGATATCACTTCGGGGGGAAGTACGAGTTGTATCTGGCGGTGCACGAGGCCGTGTTCGAGGACTTCTGGGATCGGCTGCAGGAGTTGCGAGGGTCCGCGATGGAACGGCTGACGCTGGGGTTCGGGATCTATCTGGATTTCGTGCAGCAGCACGAGACCGCGCTGATCATGACGCCGCGCGCGGGGGCCGACGAGCGGTTGCTGGCGCAGCACGAGCGGCATCGGGACCGGCTGGTGGCGGCGCTGCTCACCGAAATCGTCTCCGCGGGTGAGAGTTCCGCCATCCGGATCGCCATGGACGGGTGGCTGGCTTTCGTGGAGGGCGCCACGGCGCGCTGGCTCACCGAGCCGGAGCCGGATCGCGCTCAGCTGCAGAGCCTGGTGCTCGCCGCCGGATTCGCCACGGTGCAAACGACTTTGGCGCTCGACCCGTCCATCACCCTGACCTCCCGCACCATCGCCGCCCTGCTGGACCCGACCGGCCCGCAGCAGCGCACCGAACAGCGCACCGAACGAAGCGAGACGAGCTAGTGGAACTCCTCCACCGACCCGACAATGCCCTGGCGGCGGGCCCCGTCGGCCGGGCCGCGGCGTGGCTCATCGGCCCGCGCGGCATCTCCGACCAAGCCCGCCTGCGCCGCGAGGTGGAGGGCAAGATCGCCGTGGTCACCGGCGCATCCCACGGCCTGGGCGCCGAGACCGCCCGCATGCTCGCCGCCGCCGGCGCGACCGTCGTGCTCGGCGCGCGCTCGGTCGATCAGCTGCAGGCGGTGGCGGACGAGATCACCGCCGCGGGCGGCAAGGCGGTGGCGATCCGCCTGGATCTGGCCGAGCCGGCATCGATCTCGGCCTTCGCCGAGGACATCCTCGCCCGCTTCGGCCATGTCGACTATCTGATTCACAACGCGGGCAAGTCATTACGCCGCTCGATCCACCTGTCCTACGACCGGCCGAAGGACCTCACCGCCACCTCGACCGCCAACTACCTCGGCCCGATCAGCCTCACGCTGGCCCTGCTGCCGAGCATGCGGGCGCGCCGCAGCGGCCACATCGTGAACATCTCCACGGTCGGCGTGCTCTTTCCGGTGGTCCCGAAGTGGGGTTTCTACCTGTCCTCCAAGGCCGCCTTCGATGTGTGGATGCGCGCGGTGGGCATGGAGGCGCGGCCGGACGGGGTCACCCTCACCACCATCTACGCCGGGCTCATGCACACCCGGATGAGCGCACCCAGCCGCTGGATGTCCGCGATGCCCGGCCAGTCCCCCGCCGAGGCCGCCACGGGCGTGGCGCGGGCGCTGATCACCAAGCCGCGCATGATGATTCCCGCCTACGGGTATGCGACCTCGATACTCACCCCGGTCCTGCGCGTGCCACTGGAGATCGCCTTCACCGCCGTCTACCAGCGGCTCGGCGACACCGAGGCTGCTCTCCGCGCGGTGCACGGGAAGGGCGCGGGCGATGCGCACTAGTACGTTCTTCGATTGGGGCACAGCCCTTTCCGCGATCATCACCTCGGGCGCACTGCACCCGATCGGCCCGGCGGCCGCGGTGTCGATCGCCCGCGCCTACCACGCGTACGGTCCGTCACTGGGTCTGCTCATCGCCGTCTCCGCGGCCCGCCACCCCGATCGGATCGCCCTGATCGACGAATCCGGCGCGGTCACCTACCGCGAGCTCATGCGCCGCTCCGAAGCCATTGCCGCAGCGCTGCATTCGCTCGCGCCGGACCTGCGCACCGTGGGCATTCTGTGCCGCAATCACCGCGGTTTCGTCGAAGCGGTGATCGCGGGCAGCCGTCTGGGCTGCGAGCTGGTGTTCCTCAATACCGAACTTCCCGCCGCCCAGCTGGCCCGCATCCTGGAACGGCACGCGCCGGACATCCTCGTCCACGATGACGAATATCTCGCGGCGCTCGCCGAGGTGGGCTACCCCGGCATCCAGGTGCGCGGCTGGCGCGACGCCGAGGTCCGAGCCGAGCTGCCGACGCTGGATCAGCTTGCCCGGCAACGGCATCCGTCTCCGCCCCCGGCCCGGCAGCCGGCCCGGATCACCCTGCTGACCTCGGGCACTTCCGGCATGGCCAAGGGCGTCGCCCGCAAGATCGGCCTGCGTCCCGCACTGGAGGCGGCCGCCTCGCTGGCCGCCGCCGCACGCCTGTCCGACCGCGATATCGCGATCGTCGCGCCGCCGTTCTTCCATGGTTTCGGCCTCGGCGCGCTGGCCGGTCAGCTGACCCTGGGTGCGACAGCGGTGACGCGCCGCCGCTTCGATCCCGAACTGGCCCTGGCCGATATCCAACGCCACCGCGCGACCGTGTTCATCGGCGTCCCGATCATGATCCAGCGCCTCGCCGCCCTGCCCGACGAGATCCGCCGCCGCTACGACCTGTCCGCGCTGCGCCTGGCGTTGACCGGCGCGGCGCCGATCTCACCGCACGCCATCGCGAAATTCCTGCGCGACTTCGGTCCCCGGCTGGTCAACGGCTACGGCTCCACGGAGGCGGGCGTCGTCTCCATCGCCACACCCGCGGATCTCGCGTACTCCCCCAGAACCGTGGGACGCCCCATTCTCGGTGTCTCCGTACGCATTCTGCGCGCCGACCGTACCCCGGCCGCGGTCGGCGAGACCGGCACGGTCTTCGTGCGCGGCGGCCTGGGCTTCAACGGCTACACCGCCGATCGCGGCGGCTCCGCCCCCATCAAGGAGGTGCACGACGGCTACGTCAATGTCGGCGACATGGGCCACCTGGATGCGCGGGGCCGCCTCTACATCGACGGCCGCGACGACGAGATGATCGTCTCCGGCGGCGAGAACATCTACCCCCGCGAGGTCGAGAACGCGCTGTCCGAGCATCCCGCCGTCGCCGATGTCATCGTGGTCGGCATCGCTGATCCCGAGTACGGCCAGGTGCTGCGGGCCTATCTGGTGACCACCGACGCCGACCCCGGCGACAACGCCCTCAAACAGCACATCCGGACCCGCCTGGAACGCTACAAGGTGCCCAAGCAGTTCGTCCGGCTCCCCGAGCTCCCCCGCAACCCCAGCGGAAAAGTGCTGCGCCACAAGCTCGGCGAACAGGCCGCCTCGTGAGGCGTCGCTTGCGGCCTCCGGTGCGCGTTGGTACCGTGCCGTGGACCGTGACATCACGAAGGAGGTGAGACCCATGAACGACGTATCGAGGTGGGTGCTCCCCATCGTGGTCGCGGTTGGGCGTACGAAGTAGCTGTCGCCGGGAGCGCCTGTGTTGCAAGGCATTCCGAGAGGCAGAACATCATGCACCTGAACTTCACCGCGGAGACGTCGGAAAACGGCGTCCGTGAACGCGATTTCCTGCTGGGCGAGATCACCGGCGTACTGTGGTCGCCCGAATCCGCGTCCGAGAACGCGCCCCTGATCCTGCTGGGTCACAGCGGCGGCGTGCACAAGCGCGCCCCGAACCTCGTGACGACGGCGCGTCACCTCGTGACCGAATCCGGTTACCGGGTGGCCGCCATCGACGCCCCGGGGCACGGCGACCGAACGCGCAACGAGCAGGACCAGCGGTGGGCCGACGCGCTGCACGCGGCGCGGGCCGCCGGCGAACCGATGGACTCGATCATCGCCGAGTTCAACATGTCCCTGGCCGAGCGGGCCGTGCCGGAGTGGCAGGCCACCCTGGACGCGCTGCAGGCGCTGCCGGAAATCGGCCCGGACGCTCCGATCGGCTACGGCGGCATCACCCTGGGCACCGTCATCGGCATGATGCTGGTGGCCGTCGAACCCCGCATCCGGGCCGCGACCTTCAACAGCGTGTTCGTGTTCGACGCGCTGTTCGAGGCCGCACGCAAGATCACCATCCCGCTCACCCTCCAGGTCGCCTGGAACGACGAGGAAATCGATCGCCGGCCCAGCTTCGACCTGTTCGAGGCGTTCGCGTCGGAGGAGAAGACGCTGCTGGCGAATCCGGGCCGGCACAACCAGATGGCCAGGACCCAGCCCGATTTCGCGGCGGCGTTCATGCGCCACCATCTGGGCCGGTAGCCGAAAGAGTCCATCCGGCAACGGATGACGATCGACAAAGGGAAGCGGTGATCCGCTTCCCTTTTCAACATATATCGCACCCCCGGGCTTGCGGCAAGACCCCCGGTATGCCGCAGAATCGCTGGCCGTAACCGGAATCCGTGGAATGGAGTAGCGCGAGTGCGTGTGACGAGTGCCGACGTGATCATTGCGGGCGCGGGCCCGACGGGCCTGATGCTGGCCGCCGAGCTGCTGGCGGCCGGGGTGCGGCCGGTGGTCCTGGAGCGCAGTCCGGTGCTGCGGACCATGCCGAAGGCCAATGGATTCAGCGGGCAGATCCTGCAATTGCTGAGCTATCGAGGCGTGCTGGACCGGTTCGAATCGGCCGGCGCGGCGGTCGCCCCCGCGGCGGCCTTCCCGTTCGGCGGACTGCACGTGGACCTGAGCCCGCTGCCGGATCCCCCGCTGCGCGCACTGCACCTCGCGCAGCCGCGACTCGAGCAGCTGCTCGACGAGCTGGTGCGCGAGCGCGGTGGCGAGGTGCGGCGCGGGCACACCGTGACCGGGATCGAGCAGGACGACGCCGGGGCCATCGTGGCGGTGTCGGGCCCGGACGGCCCGTATCAACTGGCCGCCCGCTACGTCGTGGGCTGCGACGGCGCGCGCAGCAAGGTCCGGGAGCTGGCGGGAATCGCCTTCCCCGGCATCACCTATCCGGAGGTCAACCGCCTGGGTCAGGTCGCCGTGGCGGCCGGGGTGACCGTGCTGGACAACGGCGATCTCGACGTCGCCGGGCACGGTGTCGTCCCCGCCGGTTTCACCCGCACCGAGCGCGGCGTGTTCGCGGTCGGCTCGCTCACCGCCGGCATGCTCATGGTGCAGACCACCGAGGACACCGTCGCCGAGACCGATGACAACGAGCCCATGACCCTCGCGGAGCTGAGCGACAGCATCCGCCGCGTCCTGGGCGTCGACCTGCCGCTCGGTGATCCGATCCGGTTGTCCCGCTACCAGTTCCAGGCACGGCAGGCCGAAAGCTTCCGCGCCGGAAGGATTCTGGTGGCCGGCGATGCCGCGCACACGTTCCCGGCAACAGGTGTCGGCCTCAACGCGGGCATGCTCGACGCGGTCAACCTGGCCTGGAAGCTGGCCGCGGACATCGACGGCCGGGCCCCGGACGGACTGCTCGACAGCTACCACGCGGAGCGTTCCTTCGCGGCGACCCGCACCATGGTGCACACCCAGGCGCAGGCGGCGCTGCGCCGCGGCGACGATCCGGCGGCCGAGGCACTCCGGACGCTCTTCCAGGAACTGCTCACCGATGCACCGGCCCTGCAGCGGCTGGGGTCCATGATCGCGGGCGCCGACATCCGCTATCCGCTGCCGAATCCCAACGGGCACCAGCTGACCGGAGCCTTCCTCCCCGATCTGCGCCTGCGCCCCGGTGTCGCCCAGTCCCTGCACGACCCCCGCCCGGTGCTGCTGGATCTCGCCGACCGCGCGGACCTGCGCGAGATCGCCGAGCAGTGGGGCGATCGCGTCGACATCCGGACCGCCGCCGCCGACGACCGGCCCGCCGATGCCGTCCTGATCCGCCCGGACGCCCACATCGCCTGGGCCGCAACGGTCGGCGAATCCCCCGCCACCGCCGAACCCGGACTGCGAGACGCGCTGACCACCTGGTTCGGCGCACCCACGCGGGTGACTGTCCCGAGCGCGGGAAACACGGTCAGCGACTGACCGGATCGGCCACACCGCTGATCCGTCCGGCCCGAGCCCTCGGCCCGGATCGATTTCCGGCGTTCAATTCCGGCATGCCGCAAACGCGGCCGGAACGAAATCGCTTGGAAGGACCGGGAAATGACCGAGTTCGTAACGCTCGAGCACGGGCGGATCGCGTGTGATGTGGCCGGGGACGGACCGCTGGTGGTGCTGTCACACGGCATGGGAACCTGGCGGCAGGAGTTCCGGCACCTGGTCGGGCCGCTGGTCGCGGCCGGATACCGGGTGGTGAACGCCGATATGCGCGGGCACGGCGAATCCAGCCCGAACTGGCCCTCGGTGACCGGGAAGGACGCCATCAGCCGCACCGACGTCGCCCACGACCTGCTGGGTGTCATCCGGCATTTCGGGGGTCCCGCGGTCATCATCGGGCATTCGCTGTCGGGCGGCGCGGCCACCATCGCGGCGGCGGAGGCCCCCGAGCTGGTGAGCGCCATCGTCGAAATCGACCCGTTCACCCTCGCTCAGCAGTTGCACATCGGCACCATGATCACCAGCCGCCGGTACCGCCGCGGCATGGTGCGCCTGCTCGCCACCCAGGGACTGCGGTCGTTCCGGTGGTGGTTCCGCTATTTGGAGATCGCCTACCCGACCAAGCCCGCCGACCACGAGGAGTTCCTCGCCGGCCTGCGGACCATCCTGCGGCAGCCCGACCGCTGGGCGGAATTCATGAAGACCGGCGCCACCACCCCGGCCGACGCGCACGCTCGCATCGCCGACATCCGCTGTCCCGCACTGGTGCTCATGGGCACCCAGGATCCGGACTTCGCCGACCCGCGGGCCGAGGCCGAGGCGATCGTGGCGGCCATGCCGGCGGGACTGGGCCGGGTCGCCATGGTGGAGGGCGGCGGCCACTACCCGCACGCGCAGTGCGCCGACCGGGTGGCCGAACTGGTCATCCCGTTCCTCGACCGCCACACCGCCCGCCGCACATCCGAATCGGTCAGCCACTGACCATGACAGCCAGGCCCGGCGACTGCGATGATGGCGGGATGCCCGCACCCCGCACCATCGTTTTCGTTGTCTACCAGGGCATGCAGCTGTCCGAGCTGGCCGGGCCGCTGGATGTGTTCGCGCTCCTCAACGGCGTCCGCGAGCGGCCGCCCGCGCAGCTACCGCCGGTCCTGCGCGAACATCCGATCAGCGCGGCGCACGGACCCGCCGAAATGAACGGCGACCCTGCCGAAACGAACGGCCGCCCGGCCGAGACGGACGCCGCGGCGGCCCCGCTTCCCTACCGGCTGCTGACGGCCTCGCCGGGCGGCCGCCCGATCACCGCGGACGGCGGCCTCACCCTCTCGGTGGAGCATTCGCTGCACGACATCGCCGCCGGCGACGACTTCGACACCCTGATCGTGGTGGGCGGCATGGCCTCCGGACCGGCCGGGGCGGAGGTGGTGCGGGAGCTGCCCGCCCTGGCCCGCAAGGCGCGGCGGGTGACCTCGGTGTGCGCGGGCGCGCTGCTGCTGGCCGCGGCCGGGTTGCTCGACGGCTACCGGGCCACCACCCACTGGGCCTCGACCGACCTGATGGCCCAGCGCTATCCGCGGGTCACGGTCGAACCGGACCGCATCTACGTCCGCGACCGCAATCGCTGGACGTCGGCGGGCATGTCGGCGGGGGTCGATCTGGCGCTGGCACTGGTCGAGGACGACTACGGCCGCGAGGTCGCCGCCATGATCGCGCGACTGTACGTGGTGTTCACCCGGCGTCCCGGCGGGCAGACCCAGTTCAGCGCGCAGCTGCGCACCCAGCCCGCGCGCACGCCTGCCATTCGCGCGGTGCAGCAGTGGCTGCCCGATCATCTCGACGCGAACCTCGGGGTAGCCGAGCTGGCCCGACGCGCGGGCATGAGCGAACGCAACTTCGCCCGGGCCTTCCGCATCGAAACCGGCAGCACGCCCGCGGCTTTCGTGGAGGATCTGCGCGTCGAGGCGGCTCGCCGCCTGCTGGAGTCGACCGAGCTGACCGTCGGTGCGATCGCCCGCCAGGTCGGCTACCGCCACGGCGAGACCCTGCACCGGGTGTTCGGCCGACGACTGGCCACCACGCCCGAACGCTACCGGCAGCATTTCGCCACCGGCGCGGCTCAATTGGCCGGGACCAGCGAGTAGATCCACCAGGGGCGTTGTGGCAGTTCGAATTTGAATATCTGCATGCGGTAGCTCACCCACTCACCGGTCTCGGGCGAGCGCACCCGCACGGGCCGGCGGGCGACCTTCTCGGGCGGAACCTCGGTGGACCAGAAGCGATCCCACTCCGGGGCCGCGCGGCAGCGGTCGACGATGGCCGCGAGTCGTTCGGGCGGGTGGGTGGCGGAGGCCATGTAGCGGAATCCGTACACCATGAAGTGCGCTTCGCGTTCCCAGTCGTCGATGACCTCGCGCGCCCGCGGGTCCAGCAGCATCCATTCGAGGATGACATCGCCGGGCTCGAGTCCCGGAAACGCCCGCAGATAGGCGTCATTGGCGGCGACCAGGTCGACCGCGGGCATGGTCTGGAAGCAGGCGGGGTGCGGCATGGCGCGCAGGAAGTCGAGCTCATAGGGCTCCGGCGGCGTGATCTCGGTTCCAAAGCTGGCCAATTCGGGCTGCAGCAGGGTGGCGACGTGCTCGCGCACCTGCGCCGGAACTTGCAGCGCGGTGAACAGTGCGCCGAGGGCGACCGCGGTGGGCTGGCGCGTGCCCTGCTCGATCTTCTGGATCAGCGCCTCGGAGACACCGGCGCGCCGGGACAGCTCTGCTCGGGTCAGCCCGGCTGCCTCGCGGCGACTCCGCAAATAGTCGGCAATCTCCGAGCGTGCCGCGGTCACCGATACCTCCAGAAGCCATAAAACATGTTGTTCCGTCGCACAAGGTACCGGAACACCCCCGGTCTACGCAGCCCGCGAACTGGCTTCCGAGGAATAAGGCAATCCAGCCGCTATTTTCGCTGGGACAAATTGGGACAGGGGTTCACCTTGACCCGCAGCCGCCCCGATCGGGATGCTTGCCACGCCGTGCGGCGCACCGCACGGCGACACCGGGTGTCCGCGAGGGGACGGCACGAACGCGGACCGCATCGCTGTCGCCGATGGATCGCGCCACGTGCCGCGAGGCATCCGTCGTCGCGGCGGCGGGTGGACCTCGATGTCCACCCGCCGCGGCCGAAGCGCGGCGGCTGCGACGTCCCGCTCAGAAATACGTGTGCAGGAAGTCGACGATCCGCGGCCGCTCGGCGTCGGCGTCATCGATCACCGGGATGAGACGCCACTTGTCGAACGCGGTGCAGGGATGCGAAAGCCCCAGTCGCACCACACTTCCCACCGGCACCTGGTCGTCCGAAGCACCCGGCAGCCGCAAGAAGGCGTGCTGATCGTTCAAGGCCGAGACATGCGCGCCGACCGGCAGCGAAGTGGTCGCAACCGCCGACAGCCCGCTGTTCGCCGATCCCGCCATTCGCTGTGGAACCGGCAATCCCAGATCGAACGGAACATCGCGCCGCCCGGCATCGAGCAGCGCGAGTTCCGCTTCCGGGCGGGACACGCAGCGCGCCCATCCGTGCATCGCCGACCGCAGCGGATGCTCCGCGCGCCCTGCGGCCAATGGTGAAATCCCCGAATAGAACCCGTCATCGTGCACCAGATACGCGCCGGACCGCAGCACCACCACAGTCGGAACTCCGTGTACGCCATCCTCATCCGCAAGTCCGGCCAGTCGCTCCACGACGAGGTCCGGATATGCGCTGCCGCCGGCGGTCACGATCACACGACGGCCGACCCGATCAGTCCGGGAATTCGATCCATCCAGGGCGGAACCGGCGGGCGCGGACGAATCGCCCGCGGAATCCGCCGCCGGACGCGAGGCTTCCTCCCCGCGGCCGGCTGCCCCCGCCGTCGGCTGCCCCGCCGGGCGGCCGGCCACGGACTGGAATACGAACTCGTCGTATCTGCCCGCGGCCATCAGC
This sequence comes from Nocardia sp. NPDC004860, assembly GCF_040609015.1. Classification (NCBI taxonomy): domain Bacteria; kingdom Bacillati; phylum Actinomycetota; class Actinomycetes; order Mycobacteriales; family Nocardiaceae; genus Nocardia; species Nocardia sp. NPDC004860. The sequence goes on from NZ_JBEXJI010000036.1 coordinate 77,541, forward strand.
TCCTGGTGCAGGATCGTGAGCTCGTCCAGGTAGTGCCGCACGGCCGCAAGGGCTTCCGGAGAGCGATCGTGGGCGAGTGCGGCCTCGTAACCGCCAACCCCTGCGAGTCGCAGGCGCTGTGACTTGTCGACCGCGTCGGCAACGGCGTGGGCCGCGGCCAGACCGCGGGCGCCGGTACGGCCGTGCGGGCCACCGAGTTCCACGACGACGTTCAGCTGGACCCCATCGGGGGCGGACGCGAGGTGGCGCTCCATCTCCCGGACCGCGTCGACGCCGTCGACCCAGCTGTAGAGCTCGAAGTCGGGGTCACGCGCGATTTCCGTTGCCGCCCAGCGCAACCCGATCGGATCTACGAGCGTGTTGGCCAGCACGATACGGTCGAGGCCGAACGACCGCCCGACCTGGGCCTGCCAGCCGGTGGCGAGGGTGATACCCCAGGAGCCGGTCTCGAGCTGTTCGGCCCAGAGCTGGGGCGACATGGAGGTCTTGCCGTGCGGGGCGAGCCGGACGCCGGCGGCGCGCGCCCACTCGGCCATGACGGCCCGGTTCGTGTCCAGCGCGGAGCGGTCCATGGTGAGCACCGGCGTCTGCAGGTCGTCCAGGTGCGGATTCGTGGCCAGGTATTCGCGGACGGTCAGTCCCCAGGCGGCCGGGGGCAGCGATTTGTGCCGCGGGCCCAGGACAGCGTCGCCACAGGCGCGGACGCTGTCGCTGAGGGCTGCGGCGACTCCCTTGTCGAGGGCCACGACGCTCCTTTCGGTCGAAGCAACCTTGCATTGCTCGAGTCGAAGCAATCATGCACGGCACGATCCGCGACGTGTGCACCCGCTCGCGGGCTCGAGGCCCCTACTCGACGCCGATGTGCTGGTGGTCGGTGCGGATGCGGCCGTCCTCGTCCAGCGCGAGGACGTCCATCCCGCCGCCGACCACGGTGCCATCGGCGGCCACCATCGACCAGGTGAAAGCGATGACCTGCTTCAACAGCACCGTCGCCGCCCCACGCTGGACGAAGCGGTGTTCGCCCGCTGCCAGGAACATCTCGTAGGCCCGCTCGACACGCCGTTCCAGCGCATGATGCCCCCGCACCTCGAGCGACGGGATCGGAAAGTTCAAGCGAGTGGCGGCATCTCGCATATCCTCCGGCGGGTCGACGAGAATCTGCGCGCCGTCCTCGGCCCACAGTTCGCGAATGAGTTTGCGCCGCGGCTCCGGGTCGGGCTCGTTCCACATGGCCAGGTAACGGTCGGCGAGTTCGTTGATGTCGATGTTCGTCATGGGATCGAGTCTGCGCGAGTGCGATGCGCTGCGCGATTCCCTCCAGGGAATGAGCGAGCTCTCCCGTCAGGGAATGAAACAGGGCCGCACGCGGTTTCAGCGTGCGGCCCTGTTCGCAGGACTCGGTCAGTTCCCGGCGAGCACCGCCAGCACCGGCTCGGACAGGAAGAACGGCTCCAGCCGCTCGCGAATCAGCTTGGCCAGCACGCCGTTCCGCTTGGCGGCCTCCACCACGGCCGGGCCGTAGCGCAGGATCTCCTCGGCGATGACCGCCTCGGACAGGCCCAGCTCGGGCAGCATGGCCGCCAGGGTGTGGTCGCCGTACTTCTCGAAGAACACCTCGACGCCCTGGTCCACCAGCACGCCGACGTATTCCTTGTTGCGGGTGGTCAGCGCGATCCGATGGATGATCAGGGCCAGGTCGCGGAGGTCCTGCTGGGACAGGTACTCGCGCAGGCCGCTGACCGGCTCACCGGCGTGCAGGTCCCAGAATTCCATGGCCGCGTCGTGCACCGGGGCGTCGCGCAGCATTTCGCGAATGGCGTTGTTGGTGCGTTTGAGCGCGAATTGCGCGCCCTTGCCGGCCATTTCGCCGATGAAGGTGCCGCCGGCCTTCTCCGCCGCCTTGCGCGCGGACTTGGCGGCATTGGTGCCCATGGAGACCAGGGAGCCGACGCCGGGAATCTTCGAGGCGATCTGCTTGTTGGTCTCCATCAGATCGTCGACCAGCTTGTCCACGAACTTGGCGGCCACGGTCGCGATGAGGGGGCTCTCGGTCAGCCGCTCCAGGATCCGTTCCTGGGCCTGGTGCATGCCGAAGAGCTTCTCCAGCAGCTGCTCGACCGGCTCGCGGTCCACCACGTCACCGAGGGTGTAGTCATGATTCCCGGCGATGTTCTCGTACAGCGAATCGGCCAGCGTGCCGACCATTTCGCCCAGTACCGGGCTGCCGCCGATCAGGTCGATGACATTGGCGACGGTCTGCTTGGCCTGATCGATCTCCACCACGTCGCGGAAGATGATGGTGTCGGCGACACCGATCACCGCTTCCACATCGCGGGCGATCACTTCGGCGAAGCGGTCACCGCTGACCTCGGCGACAATGAAGTCGACCTGGAGATCCAGGAGCTTCTCGGCGATTTCGCGTGGCGCCCGGGACGGCGTATCGGACTCGGTCAAGGTTCCACCCATCAATTGAAGACGGAACGCCTGATCACTCGGAATCGTTGCCGTGCACCGATTTTCGAATCTGTTCCAGACGTTCCCGCGCGGCCTTCGCCCGCGCATCCCACTGTTCCTCGACGCTACGGCCCACTGGTGTCTGCCGATCGAGCTCGCCCATCCCCTGCGATGTCCCGTAGCGCTGCTCGACCTTATCGCGAACTGACTCGAAAGTAGGGACGCCGCCGGAGGTATACCCGCCGATCGCCGGACCTGCGGGGATACCCGCAGGCGGTACCGGTATCCCGGTGACCACGGGACCCGCTCCCACCTGCCCGGATGCCGGGGCCGTCTCAGACTGCGGATAGCTTTCCACCGGCAGCGTGTCCGGAGTCACATCGATGACATCGGATGCATGACCCAGGGTGGCCGCCAGTGACTGCGCCACCGCGTGCAGCGCGGCCAGCCCGGCCTTGCCGTCGGTGGCGGCCTCGACCACCGCCGCGAGTTCGGCGTCCGGCAGCCGCGCCAACAACGCCACGAGTTCCTTGGCATCGCTCATGGGTTCCAGGCTACGCATCACGGCGACCGCGGGGGCCTGGCACAGCACGCCGGCATCGGAACATTGCGCGGAATTCGGGGACAGCGTACGGTGAGGGCGTCGCAATCCCGTGGATGCAGGTCGACGCCGAGTCCCGCCCACGCGATTTCTTCCCTCCCCGAGCCGGTTACCCGGTGGCGCTGTAGCTCCCGCCCGGTGCTGCACCGCCACTCGCGAACCACTCGGATTCACCGGCGGTTTCCTACCGCCTTCGGCCGCATCCGGCCACACCAATCACTCACTCCCGGTGCACAAGTCACCTGATCCTCACAAGGAGAACTCTCATGACCACCATCGATCCCACGCCGCGGGTCGCCCACACCGACGCGACCCCGGCCCTCGAACACATCGAAACCCTCACGCCCGCAACGGGAATCCTGGATATCCAGGGCCAGAGCGGTGTGCTGCGCCGCAGCGGATACCTGCCCGGCCCCGACGACATCCACGTGCCCACCCGATTGATCCGGAGCCACGGCCTGCGCCGCGGCGATGCCCTCACCGGCCTGGCGCAGCCGAACACCAAGAACGGCAAGCTCGCTCCCCTGGTGCGGGTCGACACCGTGAACGACCTCCCGGTCGCAGAGATCTCCCCGCGACCGCACTTCCAGGACCTGACCCCCATCCACCCCAATGAGCGGCTGCGACTCGAAACCGGGCCGCACCAGCTCACCACCCGCGTCACCGACCTCATGATGCCGATCGGCAAGGGCCAGCGCGCCTTGATCGTGGCACCACCCAAGGCGGGCAAAACCTCTGTGCTGCAGGCGATCGCACACGGCGTCGCCGCCAACCACCCGGAGACGCACCTGATGCTGGTACTGGTCGGCGAACGTCCCGAGGAGGTCACCGACCTCTCGCGCGGGGTACCCGCCGAGGTGATCGCCGCGACCTTCGACCACTCCCCGGCCGAACAGACCGCCCTGGCCGAACTGGCCGTCGAACGCGCCCAGCGGCTGGCCGAACAGGGCCGCGACGTCGTCGTCCTGCTCGACTCCCTGACCCGACTCGCCCGCGCCTACAACATGACCGGATCCGCCTCGGGCCGAATCCTTTCCGGCGGTGTGGATTCCATGGCATTGACGCCGCCGAAGCGGTTCCTGGGCGCGGCCCGCAATATCGAACACGGCGGGTCGCTGACCATCATCGCCACCGCACTCGTCGAAACCGGTTCGCTCGCCGACACCGTCATCTTCGAGGAGTACAAGAGCACCGGCAATGCCGAGCTCAAACTCGACCGCGGACTGGCGAGCCGCCACGTTTTCCCGGCCGTGGACATCGCCAAGTCCAGCACCCGCCGCGACGAACTGCTGTTCGCCCCCGACGAGCGGCTCGCTGTGGACAGACTCCGCCGCACCCTGGCCGAACTGGACGATCAGCGAGCCCTCGACCTGCTCCTCGACGGCCTGCGCAAGACCGGCAGCAATGCCGAATTCCTCGCCAACATCATCCGGAAGTGAGGCGCTTGGGCGGCAGCACCCCGGCCGCCCAGGTCGCGACCGTCTCCGCCCAGCCCGGGAATCCGATGAGGTCGTTGTGCATGCCGCCGGGATAGATCACCAGCTGTTTGGGCTCGGGCGCGGCGGCGTACAGGTCGCGGCCCATCCGCACGGGCAGGAGTTCGTCCATATCGCCGTGCATGATCATGACCGGGCAGGTCAGCGTGCGAATTCGCGGCAGGCTGGGATAGGCGTTGGGCACGAACAGCTTCGGCAGGAACGGATATACCGCGACCGCCGCGTCCCGCATGCCGGTGAAGGTCGACATGAGCAGTAGCGCGGCGGGCGGAAGGGCATTCGCCAGCTCGAGCATCACGCCGCCGCCGAGCGACTTTCCCAGATACACCAACCGGTTGGCATCCACACCGGGCTGCGCGAGTAATGCCTCCCGCGCCGCACGCACGTCCAGATACGTCCCACGCTCGTCCGTCCGGCCGGTGCTGCGCCCATACCCGCGGTAATCGAAAATCATCACATCGAACCCGACCGCCGCGAGCATGCCCAGCATCGGCGACCGATCCCCGATGTTCCCGCCGTTCCCGTGCGCGAACAGAATGTGCCCCAGCGGCTCCCCCACCGCCGGCACGAACCAGGCCTCGACGGTCTCGCCATCCGCGGTCCGCAGCGACATCTCCTCATAGTCGAGGCCATACGTCTCCGGAGTCTCCAGAATCCGCCGGTCGCCCGGCTGATAGCTGAGCGCATTGAGGATGGGGGTCGCCGGATGCCACATGGTTCTTTCTTACCTCCCTACCTCCGCGCCCGCCGAGAGACCTCACCTCCAATTCCCGATTCGACCAATTCGTCACCTTCGATTCGGACGATGAATTCGAACCGGACGGTTCTATCAGTTATTCGAGATGTGTTGCGGCACATGCCATTCGACGAGCACGACCTGATTCGGACAGACACCCTGGCCGGTCCCGAATCCCCCGACGGCGTGGTCATCCGGTCCGACCTGCTGCCGCCCGGCACGCACGGTTCCAGTATCCGCGGCCTCGTGGACCGGAAGATCTGGGATGCCCTGCGCATTCCGGTCTGCGCAGCCGCCGGAGATCGCTGCGAGATCTGCCGGGACCAGGTGATCCGCAACGGCGGCATCGGACGCCCCGACTGCCACGAGAAATGGATCTTCGAGTTCCACGCCGGCCGCCCCATCCAACGCCCGCGACGCCTGATCGCCCTCTGCCCCGGCTGCCACCAGGTCCAACATTCCGGCCGCGCCCGGGTAAAGGCCGGGAGCAAGAGATTATCGAGCGACTCTGCCGCCTGAACCGCTGGTCCCCGCCGGCAAGCAGAACTCGACCTGAACCGCTCGACAGCCCGATGCACCCACCTCCACCGCTTCAACCGGGACCTCGACCTGTCAGCACTCCACAACCGCCTGATCATCCACAGCCACCCGACCCTCCACATACCCGCCGCCGACCGAGCCACACTCGACAATTCCCTCTTCGCACTCCCAACACAGATCAGCGCATCTCACTTGACCCAATTCGCCTGAAACATATGAAATTCTGAAACATATTGCATCACAATAGAATTCGACTTCTATCGCGATCATGTGAGCGGTAGAATTAGCACATGGATTCGAAAGGGGAAACACTCGACACGTGCGGCATCGCCGACCTGGCAGCCGCTGTGCAATCCCTGTCGAATTCCGTCCTGCACGGCAACCTGAACCCGTTCTCCGACAGTGATGTCGTGGAGCTGATGCAGCGGCTGGAAACCTGCAAACGTCAACTGTCGGCGCTGGATTCACGCTTGATCATCGAGGCCTGCAATCGTTCGCTGCCCGAAGGCAGCGGGGCGACAGATGTGGTGCCGTTCCTGCGTCAGACGTTGGGATTGTCGAGGTACGACGCGTCGGTGCGGGTGAAGATCGCCCGCCAGTGCGGAGAATTCTTCGAACCCACGGGTCATCTGCGCCCGGCCGCGTTGGCTTCGACTGCCGAAGCCTTTGAGGCGGGCCAGATCTCACGTGATCATGTCCGCAACATCATCGACGTGATGAACCACCTGCCCGCCGACATCCCCGCCGAGACGCGTGCGGAGGCCGAGGACATCCTGGTCGGCCACTCCCGCACCGGCTGGCCCGATGACCTGCCCAAGATCGGCCGCGACATCCTCGCCCGCGTCGACCCCGACGGCAAGGTCGTCTCCGACACCGACCGCCGTCGCCGCCGTGGCCTGATCCTGGGCCGTCCCGGAGTGGACGGCATGAGCTGGATCGAGGGCTGGATCACCCCCGAGTTGCGGGCCCTGCTCGATGCCGTGTTCGCCAAGCTCGCGCGTCCGGGCATGTGCAACATCGACGACGCCGACAGCGTTGCCGCCATGGTCAGGGTCGTCGATTCCAAGGTGTTGGAGGCGGCCGCGCGTCGTGACCGTCGCGATGCCGGTCAGCGCACCCACGACGCCCTGTTCGCGCTCCTGCAGCCCGGCGTCGACCCCGCCAAGCTCGGCTCCCACCGTGGCCTGCCGGTGCAGGCCATCCTGACCATGTCGGTCGCTGACCTGGAGCGTGGGGCCGGGGTCGCGACCACCGCCTCGGGCGGCCATGTCTCGATCGACGAGGCGTTGAAGCTGGCCGAGGGGACCCGTCCGGTGTTGGCGGTCCTCGACGCCGACGGGCTGCCGCTGTACCTGGGCCGCTGCCAACGCCTGGCCACCCCCGCCCAACGCCTGGCATTGATCGCCCGCGACAAGGGCTGCACCCGCCCAGGATGCGATGCACCCGCGAGCATGTGCGCGGTGCACCACATCACCGACTGGGCCAGGGGCGGACCCACCGACCTGACCAATCTGACCCTGGCCTGCGATCACTGCCACGCACTGGTCAACGACAGTCCCGACGGCTGGAAAACCGTTGTCATGGGCAAAGATTCCCCCTATCGGGGCCGGACCGGGTGGATTGCCCCGAAACGTCTCGACCCCACCGGCATTGCTCGCGTGAACGACAGGCATCACGTGGGGCAGCAGGTCGCCGCTGCCATCGAATCCAGTTGCCAGAAGTGGGGTGCGCGGGCCGCGTGATTCCCGGCTGCTCGTGCCCTGCTGGCGTGCGCAGGGCACGGGGAGGTGCGGGCAACGATCGGCATCACGTGGGGCAGTGGGTCGCCGCTGCGACCGATTCCAGTTGCTGGAGGTGGGGTTCACGGGCGGCGTGATTCCCGGCTGCTCGTGCCCTGCTGGCATGCGCAGAGCACAGGGAGGTACGGGTGAACGATCGCCACCACGTAGGGCAGTGGGTCACCGCTGCCATCGAATCCAGTTGCCAGAAGTGGGATGCACGAGCAGCGTGATTCCCGGCCGCTCGTGCCCTGCTGGCGTGCGCAGGGCACGGGGAGGTGTGGGTGAACGATCGGCATCGCGTGGGGCAGTGGGTCGCCGCTGCGACCGATTCCAGTTGCTGGAGGTGGGGTTCACGGGCGGCGTGATTCCCGGCTGCTCGTGTCGGGCTGGTGTGCGCAGGGCACGGGGAAGTGTGGTCACCTCGCCTGCCCTACCGGACTTGAGCTGACGCCGGGTCGGGAGCGTCTCCCGCCGATCCCGGCCCAGGGACTGCACGCATCACCTTCTACAGACAGAACCCACCGCAAGTCCACCCTGAGTTCCTCGAACACCGAACAACCACAGCGGTCTTCTCCTCGCTACACCCCATCCTGCGGATACCCCAACCCCGAGATCCAAGTGAATACCTGCTGCAGCGACACCCACATGCAGGTTGGTGAGCGGGCTGGTAGGTGTAGGCGCGTCCCCAAGCCCGCCCCCTCCCTTCTCCAGGCATCTTTTGATCTTTTGGGTTTTCAGTTTTCGTTCGGGGCCGAGGCGTATGCCTTTTTCGTTCGGGGCCGAGGCGTTTGCCTTCGGCCTGGTCGATGCTGTGCTGCGAGCGACGAGTAGCGATGAGTGCTGACCAACGCCGGGAAATCCTGCGGCGAATCACCGCTATCGACAGGGTCGAAGCTCGAATGACGGTGGGGCGCAGACGATATCGGGTTGGGAGATTCGCCTGATCGGCCGTACCACTCGCATCCTGACCGCTGTCGGCGCGGAGATCCCGCTCCGCCTGCCTCTGCTGATCGAAGTTGTCGACATCCGCGCGAGCGAAACCACCGAGCTGAGCGAACCGGGGAAATGACAACGGAGGCTCCGGGTTCGGAGCCTCCGTTGTGTTTGCCGGTTCGGGTCAGGCGCGGATGACCGCTCCTACCGCGGAGGACGCGGCGGCGACGGCTGCGTCGCGGGCGGCGCTGGCCTCGTCCTCGGTCAGGGTGCGGTCGATGGCGCGGAAGCGCAGGGCGTAGGTCAGGGACTTGCGACCCTCACCGGCCTGGGCACCCTCGTAGACATCGAAGAGCGAGATGTTCTCGAGCAGTTCGCCCGCGCCGGCGCGGAGGGCGTCCTCCACGGCGGCGGCGGAGACGGCCTTGTCGACGCTGATCGACACGTCCTGCAGCACCGCGGGGAACGCGGAAACCACGGGGGTGGGCCGGATTTCGCGCAGCGGCAGTGCGTCGAGGCCGAGTTCCACGGCGCAGGTGCGCGGGGGCAGGCCCGAGCGCTCCAGGACCGCGGGGTGCAGTTCACCGGCGTGGCCGACGACCACCCCGTCGACGACGAGCTCGGCGCACCGGCCCGGGTGCCACGGAAGGTATTGCGCGGCACGACGTTCGATCACCAGGTCCGACGCGTCGGCGATCGCGTCCACCAGGGCGAAGGCATCGCCCGCCTCGACCGCACGACCCGCACCCCACGGGCCCCGCGGCTCGCGGCGACCGGTGAGCACGGCACCGATGTGGATCGGCTGCTCCGGCAGCGACCGCAGTAGCACGCCGATCTCGTCCTCGGTGGGACGGCGGTCGACGGGCAGCGGGCCCACCGGCACGGTCTGCTCGTTCGGCAGCGTGACCTGGCCGATGCCGTAGATGGCGAGGTCGCGTTCCCCGCGGGAGATATTGCGGGCGGCGATCTCCAACAGACCGGGCAGCAGCGTGGACGACAGCTCGGCGCGCTCGACATCGAGCGGGTTGAGCACGCGCAGCGTCTTGCGGCGCGAGTCATCGGCGTCCAGACCCCAGGTGTCGAAGACACCGCCGGGCATGAAGACCGGCGCGGGCACCTCGACGCAGCCCTCGAAGGCCAGCGCCTTGCTCACCGCGCGGCGACGACGCTGCTGGGCGGTGAGGCCGCGGCCGGCGGGGGCGGTGGGCAGCACCGACGGGATCTTGTCCAGACCCTCCAGGCGCAGCACCTCCTCCACCAGGTCGGCCGGCTGGGTGAGGTCGGGCCGCCAGCTCGGCGGGGTGACGACCAGCTGCCCGTGCCCGGACTCGCTGACGCCGACCTCGATGGCGCAGCCCACCTGCTGCAGACGACGGGTGGCCGCGCCGGGCGCGTAGTGCACGCCCGCGGTGCGGTCGGCCAGGTCGATGTCCATGACGATCGGCTCCCGCGCCGGGGTGGGCACTCGCACGTCGGTCAGCACGGATTCGACTGTGCCACCGGCGATCTCGGCCAGCAGCGTGGCGGCGCGATCCAGCGCGGCCACATTGACCTCGGGGTCCACGATCCGCTCGAACCGGCGGCTGGCCTCGGAACCGAGCTTGTGGCGGCGCGCGGTGCGAGCCACGGCCACCGGGTTCCAGGTGGCGGCCTCGAGCAGGATGTCGGTGGAGGTGCCGGACACCTCGGTGCTCGCGCCACCCATGATGCCCGCGAGCGAGATGACGCCGCTGTCATCGGCGATCACCACGTCCTCGGAGTCGAGGGTGCGCTCGGCCTCGTCGAGGGTGCGCAAGGTTTCGCCCTTGTGCGCGCGGCGCACCACGAAACCGCCCTGCACCTTCGTGGCGTCGAAGGCATGCAGCGGCTGGCCGAGCTCGAGCATCACGTAGTTGGTGACGTCGACGGCCGGGGAGATGGGCCGCACGCCCGAGAGCAGCAGGCGACGCTGCAGCCACCACGGGCTCACGGCCTTCGGGTCGATGCCGGTCACCCGGCGCACCGCGAAGCGCGTGCACAGCGAATCGGGCTCGAGCTTCACCGACCAGGCATCGGCCTCGTCGTCCGGCAGCAGCCGCACGGCCGGATCGCCGTATTCCAGGTCGAAGCCACAGGCCAGTTCACGCGCCAGGCCGCGCGCCGAGAAGGCGTAGCCGCGGTCGGGGGTGATGGCCAGCTCGATGACCGTATCGTCCAGACCCAGCAGCTCATTGGCGTCCGCGCCGGGCTCGGCGGTGCCGGGCTCCAGCACCAGGATGCCGCTGTGATCCTTCCCGATCCCCAGTTCGGCGACCGAGCAGATCATGCCATTGCTGGTGTGGCTGTAGGTCTTCCGCGACGCGATCTGGAAGCCACCGGGCAGCACGCCACCGGGCAGCACCACGACCACCAGGTCGCCGACGGCGAAATTCCGTGCGCCGCAGACGATCTCCTGCAGCTCGGGATTGCCGACGTCCACCTTGCAGAAGCGGATCGGCTTCTTGAACTCGGTCAGCTCGGTGATCTCGGCGACCCGTCCGACCACCAGCGGGTGCTCGATGTCACCCTGCACCTGGTGCAACCGGTCGACCTCTTCGACCTCCAGCCCGACCCGGACGAACCCCGCGTCGAGCTCCTCCGGCGTCACCGACCACCCGGGGGTGGTCCGCTGCAGGATTTCCGTCAGCCAGGACTGCGCTACTCGCACTTGACGTTTCGCTTCCTCGTATCGGGGTCAGGTCAGGACTGGATGCCGAACGGCAGCGTGAAGCGCACATCGCCCTCGACGATGTCACGCATGTCCGGCAGGCCATTGCGGAACTGCAGGGTCCGTTCCAGACCCATGCCGAACGCGAAACCGCTGTACACCTCGGGATCGATGCCGCTGGCGATGAGCACCTTCGGGTTCACCATGCCGCAACCGCCCCACTCGACCCAGCCGGGGCCGCCCTTCTTGTCCTCGAACCACACGTCCACCTCGGCGGACGGCTCGGTGAAGGGGAAGAAGCTGGGCCGCATGCGCGTGGTGGTGTTCGGACCGAACAGCGCCCGCGCGAAGGAGTCCAAGGTGCCCTTGAGGTGCGCCATGGTCAGGCCCTTGTCGATGGCCAGACCCTCGATCTGCGAGAACACCGGGGTGTGGGTGGCGTCCAGCTCGTCGGTGCGGAAGGTCCGCCCCGGGCAGACCACGTAGATCGGCAGCTCACGAGACAGCATGGAGCGCACCTGAACCGGCGAGGTGTGCGTGCGCAGCACCTGCCGCGAACCCTCCGGCGCGATGTGGAAGGTGTCCTGCATGGTGCGGGCCGGGTGGTCCGGCAGGAAGTTGAGGGCGTCGAAGTTGAAGTGCTCGGTCTCGACCTCGGGACCCTCGGCGACCTCCCAGCCCATGGCCACGAACACGTCCGCGACCCGCTCGGACAGCACCGAGATCGGATGCCGCGCGCCCTCGGCGTGCCGACGGGCGGGCAGGGTGACGTCGATGGTCTCGGCGACCAGGACCGCCGCGTCGCGCTCGGCGAGCAGCTCGGCCTGGCGGGTCTCGTACGCCTGCGACACCCGGCCGCGCGCGACATTGACGCGCTTGCCGGCGTCGGCCTTCTCCTCCTTGGGCAGCGTGCCCAGCGAGCGCTGCGCCAGCGAGATCGGCGACTTGCCACCCATGTACTCGGTCTTGGCGGCCGCCAGCTCGTCCAGGGTCGAGGCCGAGGCGAACGCCTTCTCAGCAGCTTCCGCGGCGGCGGAGAGCGACTCCTCGCTCAACGCAGCGGTCTGCTCGGCACTGTTGTCATCGGCCACGATGGTTCGTCACTCCCCAGGCTGGTTACGGGTCGGGCGGAAAGTCTTGTCAGCAATGGTTACTGCGTACCCATTCTTGCTGGTCGCATCGTAAACCTTGTAATCAGGCCACCTCACCTGGATTTCCCCAGCTCGGGACCACCCTCTCGGCGCGGTGGCCGGACCGGCGGTGGTACGAATGAACTCGTGAAGTCCCGGCCCCTGATTCTCATCGACGACACCGACCGCCTCATCGAGTACTCAGTGGCGATGGACCGCATGCAGCAGATGTGGGAGGAGCGCGTCGCCGACCAGCGGCCCGACACGCTCTGGCTGCTCAGCCACGAGCAGACTTTCACGATCGGACGCCGCACCCCGGAGGCGCATCTGCCCGCTCCCGAGACCGACATCCCCGTCTTCACCACCAACCGCGGCGGCCAGCTCACGTATCACGCGCCCGGTCAGCTGGTCGGCTATCTCATTGTCAAGCTGCAGCCCGGCGAAGGCGTCGTTGATCTGATCCGCGATGTCGAACTCCGGATCGTGACGGCCCTGGCCGAACTGGGCATCCCGGCCGAGCGCCGCGACACCCCGGCCGGGTCCGAGCTCCTCACCGGCGTCTGGACCCGCGACACCGGCCGCAAGATCACGTCCATCGGTATGCGCGTCGGCCGCAATGTCTCCACGCACGGCTTCGCCGTCAATGTCACCGGTGACCTCACCCCCTGGAAGCTCGCGGTCGCCTGCGGCATGCCCGATGTCGACATGACCTCCGTCGAGCGGGAACTCCCCGGGCAAGAGTCGCCGACGATGGATCGGGTGGTCGCCACCATCGCCACCGCCTTCGAGGCCGCCGCTGCCTCGAGCCCGGCTCCGTAGCCGGCGCCACCTCCCGAGTGCACCTGAACGCGTTGTGCCCCTTCCGGACCGGGGCGGGAGGGGCCCCACGCGGGTCGGGGCGGCGGTTCCGTGGGGGCCCGGGTGCCAGAGACGCCGGGCGAGGGGTGG
>NZ_JBEXJI010000037.1:0-87318 GCF_040609015.1 Nocardia sp. NPDC004860
ATGCGGATGTTCCTGGATATCCACTAGGACAGAAGCGTTTCCGCAGGTCAGGGCATGAAACCGGTTGAGTCATACGGACATATCGCCGTCGGATTCCCAATTTGCTCCCACTTCCAGCGGATTCAGCAACTCGAGCTCGTCGGCGTTGTCGACGACCGCGACCCGCTTCGCCTCGGCACTGATGTAGTACTTCTGCGCAATCGACAGTTTGCCATCCGTGTGCCCCAACTGAGCACTGGCACGATCATCATCTTTCGTCAATGACGCAATGTGACTGGCAACAGTGTCCCGCAGATCCGACAAACGGAAGTCCGGCACCGGACTCTCACGCCGCAGCCGGAGAACCGAGTCCTCGGCCGACTGCACACTCACCCACGACTGCGAAACCGGACCACGAAAGACCGGATCCTCGTCCGACACCGGCCGCACCCGAGCCTTCTCCGCGGCCAGTTCAGCCGCCAACCACTGCGGGAGAACAATCCAATAGGGATTGCCGCTCTTGCGGTTCGGGTGCCGGAACGTCCCGATCTTGGTGCGCCGGCGAACGGTGGCCCCGATGTACGCGACAGTCCGCACGGAGCCGTCCTCGAGCGTCTCTGTCGCGATGTCCACCCAGCGAACCGCCAACCCCTCACCCGGGCGAACTCCGGTACCCAACAGGAAGAGGTAGTACAGCCGCAAATACGCACCTTCCCGCGGACGGGCTTCGACGATGTAGGCGTACATGGAGATCTGCAACGGTCGCGCCAACGGGCGAGGAATGGTCGGTTTGCGCGCAGGGCAAATCACATGCGGCATCGGGTTATCCGAGGTCGGCAGTCCGCGCCCGAGTACCGTCATCTTGAATGCCATGCCCAACACCAGGTGCTGCATCTCGGCTCGGGACGGTGCCGTCTCTGCGACCTCGTCGAGATAGTCGGTGATGTCGGCAGCGTCCGCGGCCTCGACGATGGACAGGTCGCCCATCTCGGTCTCCAACTTGAAGGCATCGGGGTTGTGGTTCTTCGGGCCGGGTTTGCAGGGGTAGATCGTGCGGTGGTAGTTGCTGTGCGTGTCTCGGGACAGGGTCCCGTCCTCGACACGCTGCTTCCACTGCCGATCCATCTCGGCGAAGACTTTGCTCATCGGGTCAGTAGGCGCGAACTGCACGCGCCTACTGACCCGCTTGCGCTTCGACCCCTTGCGATTGTTGATGTCGAAGCGGCGCATCCACTCGTCGATGCAATCCTTCTTGGTTCGCCCAACCGCGCTGGTGCGAACCACTTCTCCATTGAGCGCGCGATGACGGACGCGGTCGAGCTCGTAGGTGCCGTCTTCGCGCTTCGTCGGTATCAGCTTGTTCTTCGGCGGCAGCTCGCCTGGTTCTAAGGCCATGGCGTCAGGCCGCCTGCCGTGCGAGCGTGCGGTCCTGCTGGTTCTCCCAGGCGACGACATCGGTGAGCCGGTAGCGGACGCGGCCACCGAAGCGGCTGAACCGCGGTCCGCGGCCCTTGGCGGTCCAGTTGCGAAGTGTCTTCTCGGACAGCTTGGTCCGCGCGGAAAGCTCGGCTCTCGTCAGCCAGATGGTGTCGTTGGGCATCCTGACCTCGTTCGTCTGATCACTGAAATGTCCCGGGGTATCCCGGATGCCACGAATGTAACACATGCAATGCAGTGCAATGCGCTGCATTGCAGATCTGGTGGATGCCTGCGCCGATGATGTGGGGGCGGGCTGCCGGCGCTTCCTCTTGTGTCGCACACGCTGGGTAGCGGGCTCCGCCAGGCTGGCGTGGCCTTGTGCGTGTCGTGTGCGCGAGTCGCATCGAAGCCGGATTCTGCACAATCGGGCTGTCGTATGGTCTCGGGGACACGCGCAGGGAGTATGCGGACCCCATATAGGGCTAAATTGCCGTCAGATTGCTAACTCTTCTGACTTTTGTCTATTCACATCAGTGGAAAGAAGTCCATACCCCACTGAGGAAGTGGCACGATTCAGCACTCTTTAGCGTAACTAATGTTCTCGGCTAGCCTAGATTTCGATCAAATTCAGTGCTGGAGCCGCGCTCGGAATACCCGCGAAACGTCGTGCGCCAAACCTTCGCTGAGCTCTGAGTGTCTCCGTGGGCTGCTTTCCGATCCGGCTGCCCTTGCATCGGCGTCGGTCGATCGAAGAGTCCGTGACTCGCCGGATGTCATCAACTTCCTCGACCGGGCAGCTGACTAGCAAAGGCGCTGGTTGCAAGGCTGATGGCGCTCTTGGATTGCGCTTCGGCGGGGCGCTGTGCGTATTTGCTGGGTGACGTGACCTCGCGATCACGTTAGGATTCGAACATTAGTTCGATCCTGTGGTGAATTTTGCGCGGCGAGGAGCTGGTAAGTGCAGATCAGGGGCGTCGAGGAGTGGGACCGGCATCGGTGGGTCCAGCTTGACGCTCGATCGCGATTGCTGGCTCGGTTGCCGTCCGTAGTTCGGTGCGCGGCTGTCGCGGCTCGGGTCGCGTGGGATGTCGACCTGGCTTGGTTTCGGTGGCACGGCAGGTCGGTTCGCGGTAGTTACCGGCCAGTATCCGGAGTTCAAGATCGTTCCAGACTCTCGGTTTTGACTGTCGCAAAAATGTCTCGGCTGATTGCCGAATGTGTGCAGAATCTGCTGGATTCTGAAGGAAACTCTGTTCGCATGTCGGTTGCGGAACTTTTGAAGGAGTCATCTGGGACAAAATGCATGACACATATTAGAGTCACCGGTATGCCACAACGACGAGGCGCAGATGAGGTAACTGACACCCATTTGCGTCATGTCTGCCGGGGCATAGGCCAGTTGCGTGCTAGGGGTTCGCTGGCCATGTATGGGGGTCGAGGGGATCGAAGAACAGCGATCCTCGGTGGCCCAGGACACCGAGGTGACCGCTCCATTGCTATGGGGGAGTGGGTCACTCATGCGCACACTAGGAACACATAGGATGCCCGAGTATCAACGAGTCCACTACACCCACATCGACAATGTCTCGGCAGAAGACCTAAGCCTCGCAGGGATTACGATCCAGGATCCCCAAGGGATGACCTGCATCAGCGAGGACCGCGAAGGCTTCTGGAAAGAGATTGGCCGCGTTGTCGTTTGGGCCGACCGCAACCGGATCGACGTCCACCCCTACATCCTTCTCGACGACGAAGAGCTCGGGTACCTGCGCGGCGCCGGATGGCGAGCCTGGATACATCGCCCGACTGGACGCCGACCCGAGAACTGGACACGTCGGACGCACCGCATTCACGGCTGCTACTACGAGTGCCACATCAGCATCGAGGCGTTCGCAAACGACCGCGTCGTGCGAATGATCCAGGCCGCCCGCGGATTCCGCGGCTGGCAGGACCAGCAGTTCCAGCGGATCTACGACACAACCGTCTAGACCAGTGAGGCAGGGGAGTGGCGACTACGACCAGGGCCGCCACCCTGGCCCTGGGTTCAGGTGTGGGGCATTGTCAACTTTCCGGGCGCGCTAACGGCGGCCAGTTGGGCCTTGACGTCCTCTGATCGTCTTCGGCGGGCGATCCGCTGCCGGTAGTTTCTTTCCTCCGGTATCTGGCTCGGCCTCGTTGGCGGCCACTATCTTTCGTAGCGATGCGAGCTCATCGAGCCGGTCCTTGAGGACCAGGAGCAGTTGCTCATTGGACATCGACTCTGGTGCGAGTGGCGGCGCTACGAACTCGAGCTCTTCTGCGGTCAGGAATCCCGCTCGGATGAGCGCTTCGCTGATTGGCCGGTCGAAGAAGAGGGCAACAGCCCTAACCTGTTTCCAATCCGGGACGACGCCCTTCTGCCAATTTGTCAGCGTGCTGCGTGACACGCCGATGGCGTCAGCGACCTCGCTGTTTTTGACCTTCTGAACGGTCATCAGAGACGTGAGGTACTTGGACCACTCCGTCTCTTGTGCTGTCTGGGTCGACACCGGACACCCTTTCGTGTGCGGCCGGCCCCCGCGGGGGCTCTCTCTCTGGCGTCTCGATGGTATCGGGTGTTCGTTGGAGTTTGAACGGTTCGTTGCACACTCCTCAGCCTTTTCCCAGGGTTCCGGAACATTTCCGCTGTTCGGGCGGGGTGGGCGTGTTGGGGTTGCGTTCATTTAGTTCACCAGACAGACGGTGTTGCGCCAGGGTCTCTTCGGCTGTATTGTGTGCAGTGCAAGCAACAACATTCACTGCACTGAACGACGACACCCTCTCTCTGGTGACTCTCTCTCTGAAGTTAGGTGCCCGCCCCCACTGGCATGAGGACGGGCTGAACCGCCACAGCAACCCAAAGCGAATGAAAGGACCATGGCATGTCCAGCAGACAGCCTATCCCTGAAAGCCCTGATGGCAATGCCATACACGGGCTCGTTTACACGTTCTTCGCCTACCTCAGCATCATCGGATTCGGCCTGCTCATCGGGTCGCTCGCATGGCTGCTCGACTGGAGCGCGACCTTGTGGAGCACCTGGTGACCAACCCTGCTCTCTACCGCGAGCTTCCACGCACCGAACATGGCAGCCCCGAATGGCTCACAGCACGGCTGGCCGGTATCGGATCCTCCGAAGTGTCAGCACTTTTCGGGCTCGTCGACTGGGACTCCGCCTGGTCGATCTGGCTGCGAAAGACCCACCGCACCCCGCCTGGATCCGACATCGACACCGAAGCGATGTTCTGGGGCCGCGCCCTTGAGCCGACCATTCGGCAGGTCGCATGCCAGCGACTCGGCCTCACCGTCGAGACACCCGGAACGCTGCAATCGGTCGAACGCCCCCACATGCTCTACTCGCCGGACGGTCTGCTCTCCGATGGCGGCCTGCTGGAGTGCAAGAACACCGCCTGGTTCATGGCGTCCAGCTGGAACGGGCAGATGTCCGACCACGCCGAACTGCAACTGCACCACGGCATGTACGTCACAGGCGCCCAACACGCCTACGCCGCGGGACTCATCGGCGGCAACCGGCTCGA
This sequence comes from Nocardia sp. NPDC004860, assembly GCF_040609015.1. Classification (NCBI taxonomy): domain Bacteria; kingdom Bacillati; phylum Actinomycetota; class Actinomycetes; order Mycobacteriales; family Nocardiaceae; genus Nocardia; species Nocardia sp. NPDC004860. The sequence goes on from NZ_JBEXJI010000037.1 coordinate 4,951, forward strand.
AGTCGTACGCGTCGACCGCAACGAGCGCCTAATCGACCTCGTCGTCAACCGGTGCGACCAGTTCTGGACCGAACACGTCCTCGCCGACATCGAACCGCCGATCACCGGCACCACCGCCGACCGCGAATCGATCGAACTACTCCACCCATACGTCGGCGGAGACCTGCACGTCACCCGCCAACAGATCAGCGCCCTCCACGCCAGCTACCGGCAAGCGCTGGCGGACGAGAACGACGCCGCCAAGCGGAAAGCCGCGGCCGGCAACCAGATCCGCGCACTGATGGACGGCCACGACCGGCTCCTCGTCGGCGACGACGTGTGGGTCGCGTTGAAGAACAGCACCTTCCGCTCTGCCGCGTTCCGCGACGCCGAACCCGACCTCTACGCCGAATACCTCACCCTCGCCAGCCTCGATACGAGCGAACTGCGCGAAGACCACCCCGACATTTACGCCCGTTACCAGGCGAAATCCCTTGACCTGAAAGAGGTGGCCTAATGGCCCGCAATCTCGCTGACCGCATCGAGGCGACCCAGAACACTCCCGTCAAGAAGGATGACCTGCGCTCGAACATCGAGAAGATGGAGCAGCAGTTCGCCATGGCCATGCCTCGCGGCATGGAGGCCGCGCAGCTGGTCCGTGACGCCATCACCTGCCTCAAGCAGAACCCGAAGCTTGCCCAGTGCGAGCAGATGAGCGTCCTGGGCTCGCTGATGACCTGCGCTCAGCTCGGTCTGCGGCCCGGCGTCCTCGGGCATGCGTGGCTGCTTCCGTTCTGGGACGGCAAGTCCCGCGGCTACAAGGCTCAGCTCGTTGTCGGCTATCAGGGGCTCGTCGAGCTTGCGCACCGCTCAGGCAAGGTCAGCTCCCTCATCGCCCGCACCGTCTACTCCAACGACGTGTTCGACGTCGACTACGGCCTCGAAGACCGCCTCGTCCACAAGCCCAACCTCAAGGGCAGCCGCGGCGAGATCGTGGCCTTCTACGCCATCGCCAAGTTCACCACCGGCGGGCACGCGTTCCTCGTCATGACCTACGACGAGATGATCGAGTACCGGCAGGAGAACGCGACGGCGAAGACCAAGGAAGGCAAGGTCTTCGGCCCCTGGATCGACAACTTCGAAGGCATGGCCCACAAGACCTGTGTCCGCCAGCTCGCGAAGTGGATGCCGAAATCCACCGACCTCGCCCGCGCCATCGAGCACGACGAAGCTGTCCGAATCGACCTCTCCCCGGACGCCATCGACCACCCGATCCACGTGGATCCAGCGGTGATCGACGTCGAGACCACCGACGTCCAGGACGCGCCCACGGACTACTACGAGGACGTCCCGCCGGCTGAAGACGGCGGCATGTTCGCCACGGACACGGGGGAGTAGCGCGTGAGCCAGCCCAAGGTGCGGCTGGACGGTGGAGCCTGGATCGCGTACCCCGCAGTGGGTGCGCGGCCAGGTGAAGGCGGAGACGCCTATGCCGTCCGCTATTTCGGCAACAACGAAGACTCCGAGCTCCACGCGCTCCGCTTCGTCAACAAGAACGAAGGCTTCAAAGCCGTCTACATCGCCCTCGGCGAATCCATCGTGGAAGCCGAGGGGCATCGTGACTAAATGGACTGAACTTCCACTCGCGTGCTTCGACCTGGAGACAACCGGCGTCAACGTCGGTGTCGACCGGATCGTCACCGCGTTCGTCGGTCGAATCAACGGTCCCAACGTCAAACCGCGGCATTGGATCGCGAACCCGGGGATCCCCATCCCCGCCGAAGCTACCGAGATCCACGGCTACACAGACGAATACGTCCAGAAGCACGGGCATCCACACGCCGAGGTGGTCGCCGAAGTCGTCGAGGACTTGTACCAGGTGTGGGATGAAGGTCGCGTTGTTGCTGTCTTCAACGGCGCCTTCGACTTCTCGATGATCGCGTCCCACCACGCTGGGTTCGAAATCCGCGGCCCAATCGTGGACGGCTACGTCCTGGACCGCGAGTTCGACAAGTACCGCAAGGGATCTCGGAAGCTGTCCGCCGTCGCGATCCACTACCAGGTCGGCCTGGACAACGCCCACGACGCCGAAGGTGACGCCGTTGCCGCGGCCCGCCTGGCGTGGCGGTTGCCCCGCATCTATCCCGTCCTCGCGGAGATGACCGCTGACGAACTCATGACCGCGCAGACCCACTGGTATCGCGAGCGCGCCTACAGCTTCATCGACTGGCTGCGCCGGAAAGGGGAGTCGTTCACCGACGTCCCCACCGAGTGGCCCCTCTACTCCCCGAAAGCCGAAGCAGCATGACCACCACCGAACTCTCCTACGGCGCCCGCCGGCTGATCGCGGACGGCTACATCGACGCCACCCGCGCCCAGATCCACCTGGCGAAGATCATGGCCACCAGATGCGTGTCCTTCCACCGTCTTTCGCTGCACATCCAATGGCCGTCCACGTCCCTGCTCCGCCTGGCCGATGGCCGCTCTCGGCTGGTCAACCCGGAACTCGAACGACGCCTGCTCGCCGTCGACCCCGAAGAGCTCTACATCCTCTACCCGCTGCCTGAGCCGCCGGCCACGACCGTGGACGAGGACGTCCTGACACGAATCTTGGCCGGTAGCCCTGTCGCGATCGTCCCGAAGGACAAGCCCGTCTACGCGCGAGTCCTCCACCGCGAGCACGGCTGGGCGAAGGTCCGCATCAGCAAAGAACTCGGCATGTCCGGCACCAAGGTCAACAAGGCACTCGCAGTTGGTGACGCCGCGTGACGAGTGTGAAAACGCGTGTGCCAGTTCTCGGTACGTACAAGCGCCACAAGCTGCGGTTATTGGAAGCGTCACGAGGTCTGCCCGGCTATATCGACGCGGAGCCGGTACGCCTTCACATCGAATGGCTGCGATCGATCGGATTCACTGACGGAGCGATCGCAGTCCAAGCGGGCGTCACGACGCAGATGATTGCGCTGATTCGAGCCGGGCAGCATGTGACAACACAACGTCGGCGTGCCCAGCCGATCCTGGCGGTCACTCACGTTCCAACATCACTGCAAGCACGAACCCTCGTGCCCGCGCTCGGGCTGCGACGCCGATTGCATGCGCTACAGGCGATTGGCTATTCAACTCGCACGCTCGCGACTCTGCTCGATGTCCCCCAGAACCACATCTGCCGAATGTCGAACACGACACAGGTCCTTGGCTCGACCTGGATGAAGGTGGACGACCTCTACAAAACCCACTCGGGCGCTGCAGGGCCATCGAAGTCGGCCGCGACCATCGCGCGCCGGAAGGGTTACGCCGCTCCGTTGGACTGGGACGGGATCGACATCGACCATCCCGACCACGCACCCGCAGTCGAACCCGAGCTTGAAGCCGACAACGAGTATGTCGATCCTGTGGTTCTGGACCGCATCTTGTCCGGCCGATACACAGGTGAGATCTCGAAGGCTACACGGAACGCAGTCCTCGACTACGCGATCGGAAAGGGCTGGGGCTGGGCAGAAGTCGCACCTCTTCTCGATCTGAAGAAGGAAGCAGCCGATCAGGCTCTCGTCCGGCGCCGCCGGAAGTTGCGCGAGCAGGCCGCAGCATGACCCGTCTGACCGACCGGAGCCGGCAACAGAAGCAGTATCTGTGGCGGCGCGCCAACGGTATCGAAGTGTTCGCCGATCCTGCGCCTGTGCGAGCCCACATCCAGAAGCTGATGGGCTGGGGAATGACATTGGAAATGATCAGTCAGGGCGCAGACTGCTCAGGTCAAGCCGTCCGATTCATTGTCGACGGCACCTTCCCCCGGGCTAAAGCTGAACTCGCGCAGCGCCTTCTGGCGGTCGATCACCGTCCGCGCCCAAGCCAGTGGTTCGCACTGGCGATCGGCGCCCGCCGGCGCATCGAAGCGCTCAACGCCATGGGCTGGCAATCGCAGTACCTGGCCGAACGCCTCGACATCTACGACCGCGTCCGGCTGCAGTTAATGATCAAACAGCCACGCATCCGCTACACGACCTGGCACGCGATTCACGAACTGTACGAAGAACTTTCGGACAAGCCAGGCCCTGGCCGCAACACCATGGTCCGCGCCCGCAACCGCGGACTCATGCCGCCACTGGCCTGGTACGACATCGACATCGACCACCCCGCGGCCATCCCCTCGCGTGCAGCCATCCGCAGTCACTGCAAGAACAACCACGCGCTCAGCCCGGACAACATCCTCATCAGCTCCACCGGCCACCAGTCGTGCCGGGAATGCCACCGCATCCGTAACCGCGCCAGCCGCCGCCGCGACACCACGCCGGCCGCCTAACTGGCAATCGAGCGCCGAAAGGCGTGAGGGCACACCCACACATGCCACTAACCCCTGAAGGAGGGCACCGATGAATGCTGTCTGGCTGTCTTCCACCTACTACATGGACCCGGCCGTTCAGTCGCTCAGCATGAACGCGGAGCGTCTGCTCACCCGAGGCTACGCACTGGCCGGAGCGGCAGGCCACGAAGGATTTCTGCCCTTCGAACTGCTGAAATTCGTCGGCATTGACCGAGCCGAGATCCGCGCCCGCGAACTCGTGGACGCTGGCCTGTGGATCACCGGAATCGACGGGTGGGAGTTCCGCGACCAGCGTCCGGCAAAGCGGGCGCACATCCCAATCCGCGTGCGCGCGTTCGTCTTCGACCGCGACGACCACCAGTGCGTCTTTTGCGGATCCGCCGAGGACCTTGCGCTCGACCACATCTACCCGTGGAGCCGCGGCGGCGACGACACCGTCGACAACCTCCAGACCCTCTGCCGGAGCTGCAACAGCCGGAAGGGAGCACGCATCTAGCCATGCCAAAAGACACTCGCCCGTTCATCACCGTGGCCGTCGACATGGACCGTAACCCCAAGTACGCGGCCCTCAACGACGCGCAAAAGTTCCTCATCATCCGCGCCTGGCTGCACTGCGCGGAGTTCCTCACCGACGGCGTCATCAGCATGGCCGCCTGGCGCAAGATGGGAACAGATCGGAACAGAAAAGCGATTCTTGCTGCCGGTGCGTGTTCTGAAGACGCAGAACAAAATTGCGTCGTCTTCCACGACTATCTGGAGCACCAGCAGAGCCGCGCAGACGTCGAAGCGAAGCGAGAAAAGGCCAGATCGGCAGGGCAAAAGGGCGGTCAGGCGAAGGCGGCCAACGCCAAGCGAAACCAGCGCCGAGCCCCTAGCAGCGGGCTAGCAGATGCTAGAGATTTTCCTAGCGAATCTGTACCAGATATAGATATAGAAGAAGAAGTACTTACGTACGTTCCTAGTGCGGCTCTAGTAAGTAACGCGCACGAGCCCGAAAACACCGCCGCGGCAGCAGCGCTCGACGAACCCGGCCGCAAGGTCGACATCGACGGCTGGAAGCTGATCAAGGGATCCTGCAACGGCTTCCCCCAAGCCACCCGCACAGCCCTCGCCACCCACGCCGGCGCCATGCTCAAGCAGGGCATCGCCGCTGAGGACATCGCGGCGGGCCTCGAACGGTGGCTCGCGAAAGACCTCGGGCCGAGCCAGTTCCCGCACTTCGTCACCGACGTCATCCGCGCCCGCACCCGGCCCACAACCGTGGCCGGCGCCGAGCTGGACCGCCCGCACCTGTCGAACCACGACCGCAAAACTCTCGGCTGGGACGCCGCTGCCGCCGAACTCAAACGCAACCTCGGCATCGTCCCCGGCGAGCAAACCAGCCTCCCCTCCAACGACAACCGGCCCCTGCTGGGCGTCATCGACGGCGACTACACGGAGCACATCGCATGACCACCAAGCCCGACCAGTACATCGAAATCGCCACAGACATCCTCAAACGCTGCAGCGGCTACGACCTCTGGTTCCCCCACCCCAGCCAAACCGCCATCGCCGCATGGGCCAACGCCTTCGCCGAATCCCGGCTCACCCGAGACGAACTCATCGCCGGCGTCGACCACGCCTACAACCACGAAGCACCCGGCTATCGGCCCCTGCCCGCGTCGATCTTGCAACACGCGCGCACCGCCCGCCTCGACGCGCTCCGCGCGCAACCCGACGAACGACGCCACCGCATAGACGACGCCTGCCACGCCCTCCAGGACATGGGATTCACCCCACCACAGGCACACCGGATCTCCCGGCAGATCGCGCTTGGGCAGCGCACCGACGTCCAGCTGACCGCGGCGCAAAAGGCTGAACTCCAGCAGAAACTCGCCGCCCGCGACGAACTCGCGCAGACGCCAACTGACCCGCGCGCCAACCCGTTCCACCGGATCCTCACCCGCATCGCTGACCAGAAAGCGATCCCGTCATGAACCGCGCCGACACCGGCCGCGTCCTCGCAGCCATCGCCGAATACGACCACCGCGAAATCAACGCCGACGTCATCACCCACTGGCACGAACACATCGGCCACCTCGACACCAAGACCGCCCTCGAAGCCGTCGCCATCCACCACAAAACCAGCACCTGGCGGATCACCCCGGCAGCCGTCATCGACCTCGCCAACCAAATCGCCACCCGCACAACCGCACAACGCCCCATGCGGCGAGCAGTCGGACCGGCCTACCAGATCGCAGGAGCCATCAACTACCCCTGCCCACACTGCGGAGCCGACGCCGGCCACTACTGCACCAGCGCCACCGGGCAAGAAGCCTTCGCGCCCTGCATCTCCCGCCTCACCGGTGCAAAAACGCAGGTCGCATAGCACTCACAGCCTTAATGGAAAGGATTTTCAATTGGTAGCGACGCAGTCCCATCCGACCGCCCCTGTATTCAGCGACCGCGCATCTGATCTTGACGCGCCCGCATTGCCGTCCAGCGTTGCCGTGGAGCGATCTTCGAGCGACTTCCGTGCATCGGTGTCGGTTTGCCCGAATCGAAAGCCTGTGCGGGCCGTCCTCGGTGACGCCGCCCTCGACAAGATGGTGAGCGCCGACCTCCGCGACGAAGCCGGCACCGGCCCCCAGTTCGACGTGTTGCGGCGCAAAGAGAATCGCCTCCGCTGGTTGCGGGCGCTCGTGGAGATCCGGTCCGCGATCGGGGCGCAGAACGCGTACGACAATGCCGCCTTGCTGTCGCATCCGGGCCGGACGACTGACGGCCGACCGTCGAAGGCGTACGTGGAGGCGAAGAACGAGGTTGGGGAGCGTAAGCGTGCGCGGGCGACGGTGATGGCGAAGGTGAACGCGCGCATCGCGGAAGCTCGGGAACTGATCGGGTCTGACCCGCTGACGGTTTCGACGCTCGGTGGCTTGGCCCTCGTGCTCGCCGAGATCGAGCTGAAGCTGCGCGACGGGCAGACTGAGGACGCGCGGGGCAAGCTCGACTGGATCATGCAGCAGATCACGGACGCGGCGTGACCGAGATCGTTTGCGCGTGCGGGCGGGTCGCGAACCCGCCCCGCCGCGGAATGTGCAACCGCTGCTACGAGCGAAACCGATACCGGCAGAACGCGTATGGGCGATGGGATGCGGACCGCGTGGACGCGGCGCCTGTGCGTGCTCATGTCGAGGAGTTGATCGCCGCGGGTGTGAGTCGCCGTCAGATCTGCGTGGTCTCCGGGATGCCGCGGCAAACCCTGGCGGTGCTGTTGCGTGGCAAGACCGGGCGGGAGCCGGCGGTGTGGTTGAAGAAGTCGACCGCGGATGCGTTCCTGTCGGTTCCGCTTCCGGTGGTTCCGCACGAGATCGCCGCCCCGACTGCGCTCGTGCCATCGATCGGTGCCCGCCGGCGCCTCCAGGCGCTCGTGTCTGCAGGATGGCCGCAGGCTTCACTGGCCGACGAGTTGGGGATGAGCCCAGGCAACCTCACGATACTGCTGAATCATCAGCAGAACGTGACCGCGTGGCGCCACCGCGCGGTGTGCGAGCTGTTCGAGCGGCTCCAGATGCAGCCTGGGCCGTCTGAACGCGCCCGCGCCCACGGGCGGAAGCATCGGTGGCCGCTGCCATTCCAGTGGGACGAGGGCGCCTTGGATGATCCAGGTGCAGGGCCGGTGCACCATACGCGGAGGGATCCATACAGACTCCGGCGCGTCGCTGGTTGAAGCGGTCCAGCTCACCTCCGAATCGCATAACCTGCAACTATTTACGCTAGTGCAGTATCCAAGCTGATGGAGGACCATTCGGTGGAGGAAGTGCAGGTACTCGGCGCTGCAACAAACGGTGGCGCTGACCTTAGCGACACCCAACGTGAGCGCCTTTTGGCTGAACGAGCAGCGCTAGAGGCTGAACGGGAGGAGCTTCTGGCTAAACAGGCTCAGCACAAAGCTCGGGCACTGCTTGTCGATGCCCAGGCAATAGTGAAGTCGACGAAGTCGATCCGTCGGGTGTTCGGTGCCATCACAGTCGTCGGAGTCGTTGCCTTCCTGGCGGTGTCGTGGAATTCGGACTGGCGAATGTACGGGATTGCGCTTGCCAGCGTGACTGCTGCTTTCGGGCTAACCCAATGGCTACGTACTGGCGACGTGGTGATCCGAGGTGAGTCAGTTGTGGCGAAGGCGAACGTTTACGCCGCACTTGAGGAACTCAAAGGGCCTGATGATCTACTCGGCTTATTGAAACTCAACCGACGTCAGATGGATGCATACGATGTCGCCGCACGGCGACAGGGCAGCGCATCTCACTGGATGAGCATGGCCGCCATGGCTGTTGGCCTTGGAATCGTAGGTGTTGGCTTGTGGATTGCAGTGACTGCTGAAGAAGACGCTGCGAAGTATTCTGCGGCAATCGTCGCGGTGGCAGGAACCGCGACAGGTGGTTACATCGCACAGACGTTCATTCGGGTGCACTCGGGCACTCAGGAGCAAGTTCGGTTCTACTTCGAGCAGCCGCTAGTGCAGAGCTACATGCTGATGGCTGAACGAGCGATCGCTCAGATGCCTGCGGCGGACCAGCCGGCGCAGTTCGAGAAGCTGGTCGACGCGGCTGTCGCACAAGCCGCGATGGTGCCGCGGCATCGCATTGGCGCCCCGCTGAATCCGGAACCGAAGTCCGCGGCCGCACCTGTGGCCCAAGCCGAGTAGGTACGGTTGGCCGTTGTTGATTGCGATGTGCCGGAGAGGATTCGGCGCTACGATCGGCGGCGACCTCCTTTCGTTGGATTGGTCGATGTGCTGACCGGCGGGGTTCCGACTTTGTGGCTTCGGCCTCGCCCCGCCGGTCGTCCGCCTCGCCTATGCGGACAAGTGAGGACAGTGGTAGGACATCTCATTGGAACAGTCGACCTGGCAGACCTCAAAGCATCAGGATCTGCAGCCATGTGCGCCAACTTCGTGAGCAGTCCAGACGATCTCGATGCCCTCCCGATCGGAACGATCTTGCGCATCGGGCAGGGACCTGCCGATCTCCTAGTGCGTGTGACGAAAAGCAGGAAGGTGGGCGACTGGCTTCGCCCGGGGCGGGAGGTGCCCAACTCTCTTGATGACATCCGTCGACAGTGGCCGACCGAGTACCACGTAATGATCAGGTACAAGCCAGATGAGATTGACGTATCGCAGGCTGTCGCCAAGTTGGGGCCAATGCCTGAACGCATCAAGGCGCGCCTGATCGAAGCGTTCCGGAAGGCGCCGAAGGTTCGACCGCGGCCGGCTACTGACAAGATCCGCGAAATTGCCATGAGTGTCAACGAGATGTCCGCTGAAGACGAACAGTACGGCCTGCCAACCTTCGTGGTCATAGCCCTGTGCGATGAGATCGACCATCTGCGCGAGGAGGTCCAACGATTGAAGAAAAATCAACAAACGCGGTGACCGAGCGGAGGCGTGCTGACCTGGCTTGACTCGCTCTCGAGAATGAGCGCATGCCCAACGGCTTCTACTTCACCCTCGGGTTCTTCACCGCACTCCTGTGGGCCGCGCTCTGCCAGCCCGACGCCGAAGCACGCAAGTGGATCCGCCGCATGGCCGGCGTCATGCTCGGCTGCGGCCTGGTCGCCGGACTCTGCGCCGCGGCGATCGCAGCCCTGCTGTGACCGACCAGAAGCCCCGAGACGCCTACCCGGACGTGGATGCCTGGCTGGCCGATCTCGACCACACAGGGTGTCGCACAAATATCTTCGATCCGGAAAACCCTTGCTACACACCGCACTGCGTGCAATGCGGCGCCGCGGTCCACACGGGTCTTGTGCCGTGCGAGAACGGATGCGACCCGCGCGCATGGAAGGCGGCGGCATGAAAAGGCCATCTACATAGACAGTCCGTGTCAGGCCGGTCTACATGACCTCGGAGCAAAGAAGCAGTTTCGCCGTAGCGACAAGTCCCGTATTTCCCAACTTGTCGGTAGCGATTGCCTCCACCCTGCTCGATGACACACCGCGAATCAGTGCAGCGCAGGTCGCTTTGCCCATCTCCAGACGCTGGGAGTCGGTGAACCCGGCCAGCGCTGGCATCGGCCCAACTGACTTGAGGAAACCCTCAGAGTCAGGGCTGCTTGAGAGAAGGCCCTTCCCCGGCGGAGGACCAGCCTTCGCCGAGTTCAGAGCATCGATGTAGTCAGCTGCGACGCTGGCCTTGGAGGTGGTCGATGCGGCGCTCGTTGCCCTTGTGGGAGAAGAAGAATCGGGACTACTCGAACATCCAACGATCGTGACGGCAAGGACTCCACCGGCGAGCATTGCGATGGAACTTCCGAAGAACTTAATCATGCGAAATCTCCTTGCCGCGCTGCCTGAGTAGAAGAGGATGCAACATCCCCCAACGTCGGTAGAGAGGGTATCTGAATACAGCAAGAAGTATGGGGGATGTCCGACGAACTACTGCGGCGCTATCCGATGTCACATCTGGCCAGTTGTGCCGTGTGCGTGACATTGTGTGCCATCTGCGCGGACGTGCATTGCGTTAGCCGATAGTGCGCCGCATCTTCCACGAAGATCGAGGGCTCCAACACCTTTCCCACGAAACCGAGAGCCGATGACCAACCCCAGTCAATGGCTGCCCGCGCAGATCCCATCGACCGCGCAGCCCGTCCCCGCACCAATGCCGTCCGCGCCCGCCCCGCTCGTGAGCATCGGCGACATTACTGTGCTGCAAGGGGTGATCATCACGCCTTCTGGGCAGATGCCCTTGAAAGGCGCGGGATGGACCGCGGTCGACAACTCACGGACCGAGACCAGGATGCCCGCATACGCGATCGTGCTGGCGATCCTGTTGTTCCCCGTGTGCTTTGTCGGCTTGCTCTTCCTACTGGTCAAGGAAACCAAGTTCTCGGGCTACATCGAGGTCAGCGTGGCCAACGCAGGCCGGTACCACCAGACGTTGATTCCCGTGTTCGGTCCCGAGTCGTTCGCGGAGGTCATGTCCCGCGTCAGCTACGCGCGCTCAGTCAGCATGTGACAGTACGAGTTCAGCGACGACAATCAGTCATCGTCACGCCGGCCCAGATAGTCCTCGACCGCCACAACAGCTTCAACCACAGCGACCTCTGCACCCCACCGGACCGCGATCTCAACGATGCTCATCCCGTGCGCGTGCTGCCGGCGCCACGCATCCTCCTCGCACGCGCGCGTGAGCTCGGCGATCTCGATCGCGCGCTGCCGCACGTCATCACAAGGATTGCGGAGATCGCCCTTCGGCAGATCAGTCGCCTTCAAGTCGGATTCTGGTGTCGCAGCGTAGGTTTCGGCGATCGCAGCAAGCTCGCGGGTTTGATTAATCAACTCCATCCACGGCGCGAACACTTCAGTCATGAGAACCCCCCGGTTTGATCATGGTGACCTCGCCATCATGCCCCTCGCACAGAAGACAGGGCTAGCGAATTAGGGGTCCGGGACGGATGAAGAAAGTATCCCTGAGTTTGGCTTGACTTCGTCTCGAGAATAGCCACGTGATCGCCTTCGACCTTGAGTACGCGCCCATAGATACAGGCTGGGCCGTACGGGTTCTCGACCATCCGGACTGGCGAATCGACGTCGCCGACGAAGCCGACGTCCGCGGCCTCCTGCCTCGCATCATCGCGCGCAAACTCGGCCTGGTCGAAGACCAAATCACGCTCTCCTCGGTCCAGCACGTCGACCACATCCCAGGCCGCGACGCTCCGCTGCGCGTCGAGTCGCCGGCGACCGCCGAAGCCTTGCGACTGCTCGACGAGCAGCTGGAGAACCCATATGCCTGATCGCGACATCGTCGACGCCATCGACGAACTCGTCGACGAGCAGCTCGCCGGCTACAACCAGCGCAGTGGCTACGACTTCAACGTCAACCAGGACAAATGCCCACACCCTTGGTGCGACGAAGACTGGCACGGCCTCAAGATCACGGCCCGCATGCGCGGCATGCGCCTCCGCGGCCGAGTCGATTCTGACTACCAGTACAACGAAGACACATCACCAGTCCTGTGCCCCGGCTCAACGTTCGAAGGCGAGTTCGAGCCGCCAGCACCTCCTGTTTCGCCCAACGCCAGAGTGTCTGTCTGGTCCAGTGACAGCGGATGGCACCAGATCGGCACCCTCAGCGCGAGCGGGATCCAGTTCACAGCAACCAATCCCGACCAAGTAGAGACGTCGGGCTGGCGAGCAGCCCCCAGGAGTTTCGAGCTCACCTTTGAACTCGAAGACGCAGACTTCTCATGGCTTTCCAGTGCTGAGCGACGGCTGACCGGGGCCGCGGCCGCTGTCCAGTCAGGCCCGCACTGGTGGCGGTGCGACGACATCCGTGAGCAGGAGTCCGTCGAGCTTCAATTCCACCAAGACGATGACTACCTCGAAGTGCGGCGTGTCAGCGGACCACGCCGCGGCACATTGCGCGTAGGTCGCCACACGTTGGATCTGATCCCAGAGCGCAGTGGACACTATGCTCGCCGGGGCATCAGCGCAGACGGCCAGCACTGGCTGGAGGTCCACACCTTCGAACGCCCGTCGGCCGATGGCTGGTACCTGCGGGACGAGGACGCGATCCTCACCCTCGACCAGCTGCGGCACCTCCGCAACTGGCGGCTCCAACTTTCGTGCCCACGCCTTGCCATGGGCTCAGATCTGGACCGCGTCCACGTCAACGAATTCCGGCGCGAGGTTCAACGGCGCTTCCCTGGCGTCCACATCCGCGACATTGCATCCACTGAGATCGAACGCGACCACCAGCGCGACACCGTGACAGCCGAACTGCGCTGGCTGCCACCGGATTCACGCACCGGCGAGTTCCGCGGCGGCCCCAACAACGGTCGAACCCACGACCTTCACCGGGCAGGCTCCCAGGTCGATCGCATAGCCGGATGGGCTCCGCGCCCGATCCTGTTCGCGCGCGGCGATGACATTGCGACGACTGCTCCAGTCGACCACGTCACCTACGTCCGCTCCGGACTCAACACCGTCACCGGCAACTGGGTGTACCGACCTGCGGGCGAGGCTCGAACAAGCCGAGCAGCCTGATTCCCTCCGCCCCAAACCCCTGACAGGAGAAGACCTCGCATGCTCCAAATCACCCCTCTGCCGCGCGACACTCGTCCCGACCCTTACGACACCCGCTGGGCGCGTGCCATCCTCCTCGGCCTCCAGTCGAAACCGATCTACGCCGGCACCGTGCCCGACGAAGAGATCTCGCGTAGGCGCGTGAAGAACCGCGCCGCACGCAAGGCCCGCAAGACCAACCGCCGCGGACGATAGGAGCAAGCCCGTGATGACTCCACACGAGATCCTCGACCTGCCGATGCAGGACAACGACGCCGGCGCCGAAACCATCCGCGGGTATCTCACCGCGCTGCTGCGGCAGCTGTGGGAGCACGGTGAAAACTTCGGCGGGAAGCGCCCCTTCGGTAATTCCGGATGGGAATACGACCTGTACAGAACCCTCGCCGGAGCCGGACTGATTGAGGCCACCCTCGATGACGAAGGCTTTCTCGACACCTGCGACGACCGAACTGGCCATGAGCTGATCGCGCAGGCGATCACTGCACTCGGCGCGACCGGGCAGTCCGCATGAGCCGCAAGGTCTTCGCTGAGATCCCGTTCAACCCCGTCACCGGGAACATGGATGCCTTCCCGGGTCGGTGGACCGAATGGCGTCCGAACGAACCGTTCACCGCGAGCCTCCGCATTGTCGGCACCGAGCGTGGCCGGTCCGCGGCCCGCTACATCGCTGAGGACATCGAAACCGGCTGCCAGTACCCGATGTTCATGACCGAGATGCTCGCGATCGTCCAAAACCACACGATCGACCACGGTGTCATCACTGGCACGTGGATCGGCTGCAAGCGCGGCGCCAACTACGGCATCCGCCTCGAATCACAGGAGTAGGCCGCGTGATCGAGAAGACAGTGTCGAGCATCGACGAATGGTTTGCGTACGCAGATTGCCGATTCGGTCCGAAAGCGGACGCAATCGGTCAACTGGCAGAACAGATCCGCGAGCTGTTCGGCGCGAATAAGCACACCCTAGCGACCCTCAGCGAAGAGTACGGCGACCACAACCGCCTCGAACTCGTCATCGAATGTGGCGGCCACGAGAAGCGGTTCGACCTCGACGATTTCGAGACCAGCGACTACTTCGACTGGCTGGACGAGCCACGCCGACAGGCAGAAGCCCAAGCGCGACGAGCCGCGGAACTGAAGGCAGCGACCGAGGCTGCTGAAGCCCGCGACCAAGCCCAGATCGACTCGATCGTCGGTGCCCTCGACGCGATTGAAGCCGAAGGCTATCGGAGTGACCGCGACTGGCATGACAAGCTCATGGACCGGCTGGGAGTGAGGAACACGTGACCGACGACGTCTGCCTGATGTCCCGTCACTTCGACGGCCCGAGGCACTCGTGGCGGTTCGACATGGACAACCCGATCATCATCTGCAGCTACTGCGATGAGACGCGAGACGCAATCTCCGGGACAGTGATCCGACCCAGCAGCGCTGCGATGGACGAGTTCCCCGGGATCAAAGATCCGACATCACAGGACCGGCTGGGCCTCGCGCTAGCCGAGCAGCAGGTGCACCTGATCATCCGCCTGCGTGAGATTCGCGAAGCCCGCGGCCTCACCGTCGACCAGGTCGCCATGATCATGAAGAAGGCGCCGGCGTTGGTGGCCCGCTTCGAAACCGCTGGGACGAACCCGACGATGTCCGCGATTCGCGCGTACGCGAAAGCCGTGGGCGCCAACTTCGAAATCACTGTGACCGCTTGGGAGGACGAGTGAACACGATCCGAACGAACTGGCGCGGTCACGCGATCAAGGGGCCATGGTTCGGGGACTACTACCTCACCTGGATCGAAGCGAACAACCGCAGCAAGGTGGAGCCCGGCTGTTGGTGCACCGACGAACACGGCCGCGACTGGTGGGTTACCGACACGCCGGAGTGGGATCGACAGTGGTTCCGGTCGCAGGGGGTGAAGCCGCCACAACGGTTCGGCGATCGAGCACAGACAGAGTGGATCGACCAAGGCGAGGGGCTACGACTCCTCGGCTACACGACGGCACCCCAGACCCGACGTTGGCCCTGGTCGCCGAAGGCCGCCGCTTGAGTCGACACCTCTACCTCGGCGGATTGCCGGGCTTGCGTGTCGGCGATCTCTTCGAGCCGGCTCACCGACGTCGCCGCAAGCAGCCAACCCGGCATGCTGACCGCGTGTTCGCGACCCCGGATCGCCTGGACGCCAAGCACTATGCGTCGACCTGGAACGGCGACCTGTACCGCGTGGCGCTGATGGGGGAGTGGCAGGCGTCCGTCGAAGACCCCATCGAGTCATTCCATGCGCCCGCTGCACCCGTCACCGAAGTAGTCGACCGCGGCGTGGTCCTCGACCTGGCCGAGCAGAAGTTGCTGTCACGGAACTGAAGCTGGCGAAGGCGGTGTCGCAGCGTGAAGATGGCCATCCCAGGGTGCGTCTGCTCGGACTACGAGGCCGTCGTCGGTGATCAGCCTTTGTAGGTTGCTCTCGAGGGCTTGACCTCGGTGTCGAAGAATCCGCGTTGGGCGAGTAGTTGGCGAACCGCTTCCTCTCGAAGGCTTTGATCAGGTCCGGGCCCGACGGTGACGGACTTGATGGCGGATGGGACGAATACGCGGCTATCGAACGGCTGCGGCCGAATCAATTTGATGAATGGGACAATTCCGTTAGGTCCCGGCCTGAACTGCAGGGGAGCGTAGAAGTCCCCGGCGGGGTGGATCAGCCGCCACTCGTCCTCTTCTGAGAAGGCGTCGTGTTTGAACTGGGCCAAGACTCCGACCGCGCGAGACAGTTCCCATCCGGGGTCGCTTTCAACGATCTGCTTGGCCGCGGCTCGAAGCTCCTGGTCGTCAAGGTCATAGTTCACCTTGACCAAGTTCGTGCCAATTTGGTAACCGACGGTGGTAGAGCCAGCCCTCAGTGCTGGAACGAGGATATCCCGCAGGACTTTGCTATCGAACTCAACCGAGTAGCCCCCTCCATTGGCTCCGTATCCCCGCCATTGACTGAGCAAGTCACCGTCCGTGCAGAAGCATGCAACGTATGCGGTGTGCGTCAACCGGGTGACCTGGCCGTCGTCTTCGGTGAAGTCACCCTTGCGGATCTGTTCAGCCAACTGGCGAAGCCGCTCCTTACGGTCGCCATCATCAACGTGTTGCAGTTCGTTGATGATCGCGCCGGCAAGCTTGTCTGCCGCATGCGTAAGCTCGGCCGAGTCATTGAGGTAGCGAGCATCTGTCGCCCACAATGAGAACGACCGTTCGGACGTCGTATCGATCGCGAGGCCGAGGTCCTCCGTGTTCGGCACAGGCTCAAGGATGCCAAGCAATCCGGCCGCGGTTGTGTAGTGGTACAAGGAATCTGGCACGTTGAGAGACTCTACGTGCGAGCGGTGACAAGGCCGACGCGCCACTGGTTGCGGCGCGTCGCGTTCACGGTAGGGGTAAGGACTAATCGACCGCTGCACCCCAGTGCTCGCGGTTGAAGGTCTCGACCCGAGTCTGGCAGTCGCCGCACATCATCCAGCGACCTTCAGGCATTGTCGCTCCGCACAGGACACATAGTCTCGGTTCATCGGCCACCGCTGGATCGTAGCGAATCGGACGAACTGGTTCGAACAGGTGTTCCCGGCGCGCCGCGGGGAACCGGACGTGCCTGGTTACCGTCCAAACCAACATGGACTGGGAGCGCCGACAGGATCTTCGCGAGATGGGCTACGACCCCGACGATTTGAGTATCCAGCTCGACCTCGCCTGGATCAGATACCTGCTGTGGCGGGAAGTGCAGGCCGGCGGCGACCCGCGGATGTTGGGGAGACCAGCAAGGCCAAATCGCTGACATCTCGTGCCGATCTTGCCTGGACCAGGTTTAGACCGGTAACGGTGCCTCACCGTCAACGGATGGGACGACCGCACGACGTTGAACCCCATCACCTGACGAAGGGACACCCGTGAACCAACCCGCCCGCATCGCCGGCCTCGCAACGCTGGCGCTACTACTAGGCGCCCCGACCGCGGAGGCAATCCCAACCGGCAGTGGCGGTGACGACGGCCGGACCGCAGGGGTGCCTGTCGTCAAGGCTGGCGACTACTGCGGGAACACCTACGGCCAGTGGGCGACCACTGCCCAATTCGACGACGGCGCAACGGCCTACTGCGTGCGGGTCGCCGCCACCGACGCCTCGGTGTGGTCGCGGACCAACCAGATGATGCCCGTCGACCCGCACAACCGGGTATCCGTCGGCGACTCATGCTTCATCGAGGGCGCGATGTGGACTGATTACCGCAGCGGTCGGCAGATCTTCTGCCGCAAGACGGTGAATGGTCGCCTGCGGGGCGATCTCCGGTGGCAGTTCTAGACACCTACTGAGTCCGCTGGCGCCTGTATGGTGCATTGGTCAATCAACCTGGTGTGACCAGGGATGGCGATTACCCTGATCGAGCCCCGAACCGACGCACGCGGTCCGGGGCTCGATTGGCATGCCGTGTCAATCGGTAACACTTGCGTCGTTCTGCACAGGAACTGCATCAGTTGGCGGATAGACAAACAGTCCAACCGAGTCTCGCAGTAGAGCGCGCGCGTCTTCTGCGGCAAGTTCACCAGCAGCGACGGCCTTATCGAGCAAGAACAAGCTGCGGGTGTCAATCGCGGTGGCGCCCTGCTCCTTTAAGACCTCAACGTCTTCGGCGTGGCCCCATAGGAGCTGCTTTCTGACGCTCGGATCACGCTCTCGGAACTGGTTCACGACGTACCAGGCCGCCTCCGGAAGCTTCCGGTTTTCCGCCGTGTAGAAGCCAACCCATCGCTGGAGCTTCGCCAAGTCGCTTGGCTTGCCACCAGTCGTGTAACCCTTCACCTCACAAACGCATGTCCAGTCGCCGTCGCTGACTCGCAGGTCTTCACGCTTCTGTCCTTGAAGGTCGACGTCCATATCGCGCACATCGAACCCCAGTCGCTGCAGCGCCTCGTTCACCGCGTGAACCAACTCATCGCCTGTGCCTGTCAGGAGAATTCGTGGTCCAGCGTCACCTGCGTCTCGCGCCGAATGAAGTGCAGATTCAGCCTCGGCGATCTCCCGCTGGAGCTGTTCGATCGCTGCGTCAGCAGTAGCCTGCCGTTGCTCTATGTTGGCCCGCGCTGCAAGCTCGGCCGAAGTCATCCATGTCGGATTGGAGACCCAATCAGGCTCGGACGGAAAGACTGATGGTTCAGCAGCAGCCCAACGCTCGAAGGCCGCCAGGAGCCATGGCTCGATGTTGTCGGCGGCTTCAGCTGGCAGATAGATGCATTCGCGCGGACCGACCACAGGTTGATAGATAAAAGCGATCGGGTGGCCGTCGACGTCGACTACCAGCGGCGTCGGGCGCGGCATTTGTTCAGGTAGCCCGAATGTGTGGATAACGGTGCGGTACACGCTATCGGCAAGCAGCTTCGGTAGAAGCTCAGCCTTAACGAGGCTCGACCACTTCTTGTCGAGCTCCGCCGGGATGACAACTGGGGCTACCGGAACCATTACGTCGTCGAAGAGTGGACTATTTGCGCGGAATGAGACGGATTCTACTGGCTTCCGGCCTACCGGTGTGCCCCCGAACTGAATGCAAAAAAGTTGATTGAGACAGCTGGTGTCGGCGAATGGCGCCCCCACAGACACAAGGAAGTCCCAGCTCTCCCAACGAAACCTCGGAGACTCTCGATTAAAGTGTAAGACAGTAGGGCAGTACTGTTTGATGACTGCCGCCGCAGGCGCGCCTTCGTCTATCCCGTAGACCAGAGCGCGGGGCTTGTCTTTCTCGCCGTAGATGGGCACGCCCAATAACTTACAGGGTTGCGTGGTGTCGAACTTTGGTGTGTCGCAACGAGACAGCTACTGCGTGTCTTGTTGCAAGGTTACCACCCGACTGGCTGTCGATCGACCGGCAGCGCCACCACCGCCCGTGTGACCCGCCGTGCCGCAAGGCGCATCTGCTCTTGCGCGTACTCGGCCGCGGCTGCCGAGTGCGGATGCTCACGCGGGTCGATCATCGCCCGCAGGTACGCGACCGCGGCATGCGCGAGTTCGTCACGCGCAATGCTGTATTCACCCATCGGGTCGCCGGTCATGACGCTGCTCTCCTCTTCAACATCCGTTCCTTCCGCTGCTCGGGCGTCGGCTCCACCCAGACATGCCACTTCACCTCCGGCGCCCACCGCTGGACGTGCTCCCGGCGGTCGACACCACACCAGCGGCAGGCGTTCGGCGCCGGCACCTGTTCAGCCATCTCGTCGCTCCCGTTCCTTCTCATGCTTCGGTCGTCGCTGATACTGGTTCGCTGGCGGGATCGGCTGTGCCGCATTCGACTTGCGGAGCTCGTGCCGACGCCGCCAGGCCGCCAGGTCGGGGCGTTCAGTCGGATCGCTAGCTGCGGGCAACGTTGGCACGGGGGTCTTCGGGACCTACCAGCAAGAAGTACCGATTCTCGGATCGAGGGTCATCGCGGTAATAGGTGACCGTGACTCCATCGGTGGCGGCTTCGCTGGTCCGGTATCTGGCTCCGTTGTCGAGAACGATCCGAGTCTCTGTTGTGGCCGATGAAACCGTCGTCGCGATGACCGAGATCGGGCTCTCGGGTCCTTTCCGAACGGTGCAGTGCAACTCGAACGCTTTCCCGCCGGCGACTGCCCACGGGGCTGACGGATCAACAGGGTTGGTCGGCATGGCTTGATCCTTCCGGATGTTGGTGGGGCGGGGGAGTGTGGAGTGCGGGCCGGTTCAGTGCGCGGGGGACGTCGTTGGCCCCCACTCGTTCACGCCGTTGTGCCCGTGAACCGGCCCGCGGGCTAAATGGCTACTGCGCGGCCCACTGCGGGAATCGCGTGCGCGGTGTGACAGAGACGATCTCGGTGGCGGTGCCGGCGGGCTCGATCATGTAGAAGCCGATGCGGTGCGCATGTGCACCGCCGACGTGGGCGTTGTCGCTGTACCGGTTCGGGCGTGCGCACTCGTCGGTGAGGCAGTCCTGGTAGATCCACGTGCGGATACCGGCCTCGCGTTCCCACGTCGGCAGCCCGAGCGCCCACGGGACCGTGCGCATCGCGGCGAGAGCGACGTCGGAGGTGTCGTAGTCGCGGGTGTGGAGCTGGTCGTCCACGAACCAGGTAGCGGTGGCGGTCGGGCTCATCGTGAAACTCCTTGCCGGATAGAGCGAGTGGGCTGAAAGGTCATGCGGTCCACGCCTCGGCGGCGGCGATGACCGCGGCATTGAGCCCACGGTCGTGCAGCGCGTGAGACCACTCCGGGTACGCGCGGAGGGCGGCCTGGAGCGCGTCGTCGCGTGTGGCAGAGCAGTTGGGCAGGTCGAGGACGCCGGCGCTCTTGATTGCGGCGCGGAGTCCGGACTTGTGGCCCCCGCGAGCGTTCAAGTAGGCCATCCCCGCGCCAACGAAGCTGAGGCGGTTGGTGAGGCTGGTGGCGGTCATCTGAATCTCCTTGTGCAGTAAGGCTTGGCGGGTCAGGCGGCGATCAGTTCGGCGGTGCGCTTGTAGCGGGCGAACCCGGCATCGATCGCGGTCCGGCCAGCGTCGGTGGTCGGGTAGGCGTAGACGTGGATCGGGTGCCCGGTACGGCGGTGACGCGACCACACCCGGCGGGGCTCAGTGCCGGTTTGGTTCCGCCACGCCTGGGCGACGTGCTTGCCCGCCCAGCCGCTGTAGGAGTTGATCCACTCGTCGTCCGCGCCGATGGCAGCGAGCTCATCGCCGATGAGGGTCAGCTCGCCGGTCTCCAGCTCGCGGGTAGTGGAAATCCCGTTGCGGATCGCGATCTCGACCGGGGCGGCCAGGCGGCGCACGCGGTCGGCGATGCGACGGCCGGTCTTGGCGGCTTCGGTGGCGAGCTGGCGGATGTTCATCGGGTCCCTTTCGCTGTGACGATGATGCAACGATATCAGTGCAATGCATGAAGTGCAATGGAATGCATCCAGAAAGTTCGAGGTCGCTCGACGTTGCACGGGTGTCATGGACTCGCGTTTGACCGATTGATGACGGTTCGGTAACGGTCCAGCGCGGCCTATTGAATCCAACACAATGCACTGCATAGTGTGAGCTGCATCAAATACCGGCTGGCACCGGTCACCACCAACCGAAAGCGAAACGATGCGCAACCCCACCCACCTCGACCCCTCGCAGTACTGCGACTGGTACGAGCGCCGCTACAGCACCGAAGCGCACTGCGGCCACGAAGAGTGCGACACCACCTGCGAATTCATCTACACCGAAGCCGACTTCGCGAACGAGGTGGCGGCATGATCGACCGCGACACCCGCCAGATCCAGCACGCCCTCAACATCCCCGACTGGGCGCCCCGCTTCAACGGCATCCTGGACACCCAGTCCTTCGACCGGTTCCACGACACCGAATGCGAACTGTGCAACCGCCCCGGCGCGGTGTTCGTCGAGTACACCGTCAACGACGAGGTGGACGGCTGGATCGGCACCGACGCCATGTACTGCGCTGAACACGCCTCCGATGAGGTGCGCTGCATCCTCGACCGCGAAGACCGCTCCATCGACCACGACACCCTCGTGTGGGTCAACTACTGGGCCATCCAGTACGGGGCATTCGGTCACGCCGGCAACACGATTCAGGCAGCGGCGTGATCACCCGCGAAGACGCCCAGGAGCGCGTCACCTACTTCGGTGACGCGCCCGTGGTCGACCGCGACGGCTACGCCATCGAAATCGGCTGCCCCGACAAAGAATCAAGCCTCTGCCTGCTCCGCGTAGCCACCGACGCGAACGGATCGGGTCCGAAGCTCCGCGTCGACCTGGCCGCAACTGGCGTCCGCGAACTCCTGTCGCGCCTCGTCGCGTGGGAAGCCGATCACGACGCCGAATTCATCCGGCAGATCGCAATCCGCGCCATCGAATGGCTGCGCGTCAACGACCGCGACGCGTTCGCCGGCCTCACCCACTACATGCAGTCCTGCCTCACAGAAGGAGCACCGCGATGACCGAGACTGTCACCGAGACAACGTGTTACGCGATCGAACTGCCGTCCGGCGAGCTGGTGGACGACCTTGGCAGCTGGGACAGAGCGGGCGGTGTGCACAGCATGCTTCCCAATAGGCAATCCGCCTACCTGTGGGAGACGCCCGATGTCGCGCGGTCAGTCCGGATGCAGCTTTCAACCGACCTGACCGGCTACGGCCTCCAGACGCACTTCATGCAGCACTCGCGTGTTGTCGAGGTCCGTGTCCGCACCACTCTGGAGATCCGCCCGGTCGTCGCGGATCACGTCGCGGACGACGGAATCGTGGACGCACCGATCCTCGATGAAGCCGTGCGTGATTCCTCGTTTCTGGCGGCCCGCGTGCGGAGCTTGATCAGCGTCCTGCAGGAGGGGGAGTGGCGCGAGCCGGGCGGCCCGATCGATGTTGCTGCGCTCATTCGCGAGCTGCAGACAATGGTCGGAGACGATGAGCCCATCATGGAGGCCAACGTCGTCGGCCTGACAGAACCGCGTACCTGGAGCAGCGTCCGTGACATCCCTGTCGGCACCCGATTCCATCTCCGCTCGTACGCCAACGTCTATGAGCGGCGCGAAGCCGATTGTCTCCACCTGAGCAGTGGCTCGATGCATCGGCTCGCCGTTTTCGGGGACGGGCAGAACGCCTACGTCGAGGTGCTGACCGAGACTGTCGAGCCGCGCACCTGGCAGACGACCGAGGAGATTCCGTTTGGCGTTCGGTTCGTTTCCGCTGAGCACCGGAACGGTCCATACAGCTGGATTCGGTTCGATCTGCACAGCTTCCGCGAGTACGTCGACGGAACCGAGAGTTTCGTCGCCGACATCGACCTGGATCGACGTTACGGCAACGGCTTCGTGGAGGTGCTGTCGTGAAGCGCCCCTTCATCTACCGCATCCCGGGCGGTGAATGGGCCGTCTCCAAGCACGTCTCCGACGACGAGTGGGAATGCGCCGGCACCTTCGGGACCTGGCTCGAAGCGCTCGGTCTCGGCAACCGCATCGGCGCTCAGGAACGCGCCCGCTACCTGTGGCTGTGAAGCCACTCCGCTAGACCTTCCGGCTCGCCGCAGCGACCCACATGCGACCGCGCTGACGGCAGTCCCGCGAAGGAGGAGCGCGGCGCCTGGGATGACCCGCTCTGCCAGGCGCCGCCCCTACCAAGACCCATCGACACCGAAATCAGGTGAACCCCAATGCAACACAACATCCCCCTCATGCGCCGCGTGTACGAGCAGGCGACCGAGCAGCCTGAGACCTTCGATCAGTCGAAGTGGGCCAACTGCGTTGCCGGCTGGGCTATCCGACTCAACGGCGGCTACGCGTTCAAACGCGAGCCCGGAAGCCTCCGTGACGCCACCGAAGTCGTCAACTTCACCACCCATGAGGTGGAAGACGTCGAGCCCGTCGCTGCCCGGCTGCTCGGGTTGTGGCCGGAGGAAGCGTCGGGATTGTTCGCCGCGAGCAACCGTGACGCCCTCGCGTGGCTGGAAGACATCCTCGTCGCGCACGACTCCCACAGCACCGACCTGGTGAGCGAGGTTGCCGCATGAACCGGCGCGGTGACCACGTCTACGGATACGCCAGCCGACGCTACGAACTCCTCGAAGATCTTGCCGAGAAGGCGGACTGGGCTGGGCCGAAGGGCAGCGACCAAGCCGAGAAGGCGCTCCAGGACTTCCTTATGGGCCTGCATTCGTTGGCTCGGCTCCGCGCTCACGAGGCTGCCGACCAGGACCAGTACCGCGAATCCCGTGGCGTCAAAGCCGAACAGGTGCACGCGGAACAGCTTTCAACCGCCGCTGCCTAACCCTCCTGCCGCACAGCGAAAGGGCACACAGCGCTGTGCGGCAGACCCATATCCACCGATGAAGGGCACCCCTCAATGATCAGCACCCAGTCCGGCCACACCGTCGACATCCAGATCCTGCCGTCCATCAACGCCGCCGAGCCGCAGCGCGCCGTCCTCAACATCGCTGGCTCCCAAGGCATTACCAGCATTCCGCTCACCATCGACGAGGTTCAGGAGCTCGTGGGGGAGTCCGTGCAGGGATGGGGCGAACTCCGAGCCCTCGACCGGAAAATCGCGACACGCAATGTGTAGTGCAATGTAGACGATGCAATGCAATAGACACTAAGATCAAGACGTGGCCGGCGAACCGGGGGAAACCGCTCAGCCACCCCTCAACGCTTCACTGCTGAACCACCCGGAGAACGCCATGAAACCGCCCAAACCCTTCGCTCGCATACTCGGGGCAATCGCCGCCATCCCGCTCGTGCTCTTCGGTGCGCTACTCGCGCCGATCATCGCCGCGGTGCGCGAATGACCCTGAAAATCAACGACATCTGGGCCGACGCCGTCTGCCGGCAGGACTACTACCAGCAGTGGATGCGGAAGCGGCGCGCGTCGATGTGGGACTACTACGTCGACGGAGAAACCCAGAAACAAAAGGACGATCGGCACTTCAAAGCCCGCAATCTCTGCTTCTCCTGCCCGCTGCGAACCGAATGCCTGAAGCGGCATGACGAACTGGTTCGCGCGAAAGGGGAGCGGGTTCCGGGGATCTGGGGTGGACGGATTCACGTCGACCGGGACCGCGACGACTACGCCGAAGCCGCATGAGTCACACGGATACATCCATGTCGATATATGCATCGAGCGATGTGCGCGGCGTGGCAGGCGCAAACCCACAACCCAGCATCGACGAGGAAGAGATCTGAAATGTCTGACCGGACAATCACCACCGACAGCGGATCGATCGTGACTCTCACCGACCGCGACGGCGACCTCATTGTTCTGCTCGACCATCCCGATGCTCCAGCCGACATGCGCCCCACTGAGGCGGGGCGAGTCATCGACGGTGGATTCCAGCCCGCGCCGTTCGCGGCTTGGGGACTGCGGCCGCCGGCGCTGCGCGCAATCGCCGACCTCATCGAGCTGGAGGCGAACAATGCCTGACCAGATCCATCCCGACGCCCCGAACGTCGTGTTGTACAGCAAGCCGGGTTGCGGCCAGTGTGTCGCTACCTCGAAAGCGCTTGTGGCTCGGGGAATCCCGTTCGTGAAACGCGATGTGAGCAGCGACGCGAACGCTGCTGAACGTGTTCGGAACCTCGGCTATCAGTCCCTGCCCGTCATCGTCGCGGGCGACATGCATTGGTCCGGGTTCCAGCTCGACAAGATCGATCAGCTCAAAGACGCGTTGCTGAACTGGACTCCGAGCGCACCTGTGGAGGAGGCCGACCGTGGCTGACCAAGCCGTCTGCAAGCACTGCCAAGGCCCGATCCATCGAAGCGACAAGACGACCACCCGCGACTGGGTCCACAGCGACGGAGACCATGTTCGGCTTCATACCTGCCCGGTCGACCCATACGGCTTCCACGCCGAGCCCGTCGGCACCGCATGCGGGAACCACCCGGCCAATCCCTGCAACGGCGCACGTGGAATGGAGGTGCGCACCGATGCCTGACCGAGACCTCATCACCGAAGGGCGGCAACGGCTTGCTGCGGCAGCACCCGGCCCTTTCCAAATCGCGAGCCGTGAAGGCATTTTCACTGATCTGCATTCACTGCACCGGCTCCTTCCCGGCAAGGACGGTTACCGGGAGGTTGTTGCCCGGGGCGTACGGATTCCGGATGCCGAGCTGTTCGTGTTCATGGCCAACAGGTTCGGCCCGTTGCTCGACGAGCTGGAGCACGCCCGCACTGCCATCGCCAAGGCCAGCACTGAAATCGGCGTTGCTTCCGAACGTGTCGCACAAGCGCATGCAGTGGTGGTCTCGGCCCACGCCCGCATCACCGAGTTGGAGGCCATCGTCGAGGCTGTCCGCACGGCTCTCGCCGCGCATCCACGCTGCGATGTTCACCCGGCCGGCGACCCGGTGACGTGCGGCTGGAAGCTCGCCGTGGCTGACGTACAGCGCGCCCTGGATGCAACCGAGGTGAACGACCGTGGCTGACAACACGATTCGCGACCAGCTCGCGGCCGACATCTGGCGCTACGACGACTACATCGACTACGCAGTCTCGGGCTGCACCCAGCGCGACTCGGAACGTCTGGCCGGCCACCTGCTCACCAAGGGCTACCGCCCGGCGGCTCGCCGCATAGAGACGCCCGAGCAACTGGACGCCCTCGGCTTCCCGTGCGTCATCCGCGAGATCCCCGCCGAGGACGAGATCGAGTTCTACCCGCAGATCTGGGAGAAGCCGTTCCAGACCGACGGATGGTGCCGTGCCGGAGCCGTGTGGCGCGAGACCTATTGCACGCCAAAGCTGCCCGTCGAGGTGCTCGTAGAGCCTGAGGTGGACCGATGACCCGCGAATGGATCGACGAGGACATCCCCGAGTGGGTGATGCGATGCGACGAAATCGGCTGCCCCACAACGAGCGAAGCATTCCCGAAAGAACCACCGCTTGACTGGTTTATGGACCGCGGCTGGTTCATCGCCGAGAAGTTCGGCGATGAGTGCCCCATGTGCCTGGCGAAAGGCATTCAGCCGAAGGTGGAGCCGTATCGGCGGGTGAGCGACCGATGAGCACTACGACGAAAACCATGCACGGGTACATCGTGCTGGTTCGGGGTCTCGAAACGAAGAACGAGTGGGAGGCCGCCTACACGTTGGTGTTCACGTCGAAGCGGAAGGCGCAGCAGGAGCTGGCCCAATGCCGTCGGCGGACCCGCCATGAGTACCGACTCGCGGTCGCAACGTGGGAGGTGCCTGCCGATGACTGACGCCCATCGCCTGAGCGAAGTCCGGGCTGTTGGCGGCAGCTACATCGCGTACTGCCTGTGCGGGCACCACGAGTCCCACAGCGACCGCGGGAAAGCCGCCGCCACCCTCTACCTCCACGTCATCAACAGCGGCCGGCCCGAATGCCCGACCCCGCACAAAACCCAATACCCCAACCGGATCCACGCCGAAAACGCCATCTGGCACTTCGTCGCCAAACCCGGAACCGGTCGGCGCCCCGTGCGCGCGTACGAGTGCCCGTGCGGGAAGCACTGGCACACCTCGAAGCAGCCGACGCATGAAAGGAGAGCCGCCTGATGGCCACGCTCATCGCGCCCGATGTCGAGAGCATCGAACATCTAGACCCTGAGATCCTGTGTTCGAACGACAAGCACGGCGAAGCGCGGCCGACCGCTAGCTGGTGGTATAACCAGCACGGATGCTTTGAAGCCTGCTACTGCGATCCGTGCGTCGAGCGGCTGCGCGCGAGGTGCGAGCAGCACCTGGACTCGGACGGCCAGCGCGTCCTTGAATGCGGCATCTGCCAGACCGGGTTTACATCGGTCGAAGATCTCTTCACGGTGGTGCCACTGTGACCGCCGCCGATCTCCCCGAGCTGCCAGACCCGGTGTGCGGCAGCATGATCCACCTGTTCGGCCCGCACGGACCGGCACCGAAAGCCGACTACTGGGCGAACTGGCACGACTGCTCAGACAACTTCACCTGCGCTCCATGCCTGCAAATGGTCCAGGCCGAGTTCGAACGGAAAGCCGCGGGCAACACCGTCACGTGCCCCAAGTGCCGGCGAGAGTTCAACACCTTCAACGACTTCGTGAAATGGCAGCAACTGTGACCAGCTACGACACCGTGATCGGACTCGATCTGTCGCTCACCTCCACTGGCATCGCTGTCTCCACGCCCGGACTCAAGCCGTGGTGCGGCGTCATCGAATCCACTGGCAAGAAGGGCGATTCCTGGGCGACGCGATACAAGCGGCTCAGCGCCATCGCCTACCGCATCCTGCCCGTCATCCCGGATTGCGCGCTCGTAGTCATCGAAGCGCCCTCCTACGGATCTGTCACCGGCTCCCAGCATGACCGCTCGGGCCTGTGGTGGATCTTGTATGACCTCCTCGCCGGTACGACCCGCACCGTGCTGCCCGTCGAGCCGACTGTTCGCGCCAAGTACGCGACCGGCAAAGGCACCTCCGGCAAAGACGCAGTGCTCGCTGCCGCAGTGCGCCGCTACCCGCACATCGACATCAACACCAACGACGAAGCCGACGCCGTGATCCTCATGGCCATCGGCCTACGACTCACTGGAGCACCGATCGATGATCCTCTGCCAGCTGCTCACCTGGCTGCGCTCGACAAGCTTTGGCTCCCAGAAGGACTCACCCATGCCCGATAACCAAAGCGAGCGCGCCACCCAACCGGCGACCTCGCACGAGCGCGAGTACCGACTCACCTACAGCGACCCTGCCACCGGCGAGGAATTCGTGATCGGCTCCGACTCGATCGACTGGCGCTACAAACGCGACGCCCTGATCAACGCCGGCTACGACGTCACCAGCGAAACCCGCGCAGATTCCGAAAGCCCCTGGACGCCAGCGAAGGACGCAGCATGAGTCGGCTGACTATTCGTAGTTGGCATATCGGCCGATCCTGGACCGGCACCCAACTCGAAGACGACTGCCCCTGCCCGAAAGCGCCATGCGGGCTCGTCGACGACATGAATGTCAACCCGGACTGCACCCAGCACCCGTACAGCCGATCCAAGACCATCCGCCAGTCGCACCCCGCCGACGCATGCCCCGGCGAACAACAGCGAACCGCGGCATGACCAGCCGCAAAGAAGTGCGCGATCTCCTCCGGCGCGCGCAATCCGTCGGATGGGAATACGTCGGCCGATCCGGGCGCAACCACCATCGCCTCCGATGGCCAGCCACCGGACAAGTCCTGTCAGTGCCGTCCAGCCCGAGCTTTCCAGTCTTCAACGCGGAATCAGACCTCGCGCGCATCTCGGGACCTCTCAAGCCGCGGACCGGAAAACGCAAGCACCCCAATCGAATCAAGGAGAAGCAGGTTTGAGCACGAACCCGCACAGCACAAGCGAATTCGAGCGCATCGCCACCGTCAACACTGTCCTCCGTGGGCAGGTCGGTTCCGGACTCCACGGGGTCACGACTGGAGATGATGACCGCGATGAGATGGGCGTGTGTCTCGAGCCGCCGGAATACGTGATCGGTAACGCCTCGTTCGAGCAGTACATCTACCGGACTCAACCCGAGGGCGTCCGCTCCGGCGCTGGTGACCTGGACCTCGTCATCTATTCGCTGCGGAAGTGGGCTCGCCTCGCCGCGCAGGGGAACCCGACAGTCCTGCTGCTCATGTTCATTCCGCCGCAGGAAATCGTGTCGATCAATGACGTCGGCCACGACATCCAAGCCCACCCCGAACGATTCCTGTCGCGTGAAGCGGCACACCGATTCCTCGGCTACCTGAACGCCCAGAAGGAGCGGATGTTGGGGTTGCGCAGCCAGCGCACCAACCGGCCCGAGCTCATCGAAAAGTACTCCTGGGACACAAAGTACGGGTACCACATGATCCGCCTCGGACTGCAAGGCGTCGAACTGCTCACCACGGGCCGGATCACGCTCCCGATGCCAGAGCCTGAACGCAACTGGCTGATCGACCTCCGCAACGGCAAGTACACCAAGGAAGACGCACTCGGAGTCGTCGACGGGCTGTCGGCCCAGCTGCGAGCACTGTCTGTTACCGCAGACTTGCCGGCCAAACCCGACCTTCCAGCGATCGACCGCTGGCTCACCGACACCTACCGGCAGTGGTGGGAGACCAACAACCTCTTGGGGGGATCCAATGGATGAGATCAGCCCGTACCAGGCGCGCCTGTACAACGCGGTCATGTTCGGCGAACGGCACGCGCGCAGCCGCGCGAACCGGACAGTAGTGCGGCTGTGGAAGTCTCGCCGTTTCTGGCAGTCCCGCGCGCTCGGTAGCGAATCCGAGCTCGGGGTGATCAGGCGGCGTCGCGACACCAACCGGGACAAGCGAGTCAAGCAGGCCGCGCTGTTGCACCGGCTGTGGGAGTCGAGGCGCAGTTGGCAAGCGAACGCCCTCGATCTCGAGCGGCGCCTCAAGCTGGTGGAAGACCTGTGCCTCGCGGAGCAGACCAAGCAGCGGGCGTTGATCGTGTCGATGAGCAGTGATGTGATCCTGCACGCCGTCGATTCGGAGTTCTTCCCGCAGCCAGCCGGATGGGACGAGCTGATCACCTTGATCCAACGCGCGTCCAAACATGGTGGGCCTGACGGGCTTTCAGTCTGACTGGGGTGAGTGAGTCAGCCGGGTGCTCGGGGCAGATTGTGGAGGCGCAGGGGCTGGTGGTCTATCACCGCACGCCTCGCCTCTGTGGTCTGCCCTTGGGCCTTCTAAGGATTGACAGGGACTGTTCCCAGTCGGAGATGGCTTTTCCGAGCGCTTCCATATCGTTCGGACTGATGTTCTTCGGTATCGGGTCGGAAGTGCCAAAAATTGATCGAACCCATCCGTCAACCAGAGAGCTCGTGTAGTGCATTCGCCAGTCGTAGGGTAGGGGCACCTTGGGGATGTCAGACCGTCCTCCCAGTTTCGCGTAGAGGCGCCTCCTGGCCGCCAGCCAACTTTGGAGAGTGAGAACCGCGTTGCTCATCCCGACAGTGGTCAGAAAGACAGCGAACGTTAGGGGCAGCACAGGCCATCCAAGGCCGAATCCCTCTGTTGCGAGCGCGGCGACATAGATCGGCAACATGACCAACCAGCCAAGGGCCAACGCGCCAACAAGGATGCCTTTTGCGCGCCGATTGAAGCGAACAGCACTGTACGACGCGATCCAATACGCCTCTTGCAGCAGCCTTGTTCGCAGATGCCGCGGACAGTCGGGGCCCGTCGCACTGACTATCTTCGCCAGTTGCTCAGCCTCTCGGATGTGTCGACGTCGAGCAGTCCAGAACGGCAAGGTGACGAGCGATGTCGCCGCGACCATAGTGCCCGGCACGCCCAGCAGAGCGGCCCACGAAGGACCTTCCATGAGCAAAGGGTACGGGCTGGGGACGAGGGAACTGCGGATGCGGCTCAATCCAAAATGGACAATGCGAACGTAGCAACTGCTTGGTCAGCATATCTGGGTCATTGAGTCAACCCAGCAACTCCCGGACCTACTAGGCAAACGTCTTGTGGCTCAGCGTGGTTTGACTCCGCCGATAGCCTCTGATCAACATCGGCAAGGAGTCAGCAAATGCAGTTCAGCGGTGATAGCAACGGCTTCGATGAACAGCGTCCCAACCTGTTCTGCAACCTGAAACGCACCACGGCGGTCTTCTCCGATGACTACGACCCGGAGGACGAACCTGATGAAGCGGATTGCAATTAGCTGTGCCCTCGCGGTGGTGGTGGCCTGGTTTCTGGGTACGCCCCCGCTCCTCCGCTGGCTCACCGCCGGCGCCGAAGGAATCAACGATGCCTAACCGATCCCAGATGCAGCACATCCGGTGCGTATCCCACGGATGCGAAATGTGGTCAGGGCCGCCGCTCGTCGATTCCGACATTCGCGCGCTCATGAACGTTCATGCGCTGCAGCACTTCAACCGGCCGATCACGCCCGCCGACCTCGGATTCGGCGACAACACAGGGAGCCCAGAGTGAGCCTCGTCGACATCGTGACCCTGGTTCTGGTCGTCGCAATCCTCGCGTGCAGTGTGCTCATGGTTCGCTATCTGCGGCGTGCTGACAAGGCGCGCAACGGGGGAATCGCGATCAAGCCGACCTACGAGGTCAACGCGGCAGTCGACGACGGGTTGGCAGCGCGAATCAAGGCAATGCGGGCTGCGACCAGCATGGCATTCGGCGGTCGTGGGCTGTGACGGACGAAAACCAGAGCAACCCCGACAGCGAGCGTGCCATCGGCGGGCCAATCTTCGGCCCTGGTGGTCCTGGAGTCGATTCGATCCCGCTCATCGACTGGGGCGGTTGCACATACGCAGACAACGCGCTTCGCAAGGCGATGGGGTCGCCCACCGGACGGTTGGCCGCCTACCCATACCCGACGCCCCTGCGGCCCGAGGAATGCCTGTGGGACAGCGAGTTCCATTGCATCCGCGAAGACCACGACCATGGAGACAAGCCCGGTGAGTGACCGCACGAAGTACGCGTACGACACCGAATTCGTAGAGAACGGCAAGACCATCGAGCTGATCTCCATCGGCATCGTCTGTGCGGATGGGCGCGAGTATTACGCGGTCAACTCTGAAGCGCCCTGGAACACCATCAAGAACGATGGCTGGCTGTGTAGCAACGTCGTGTCTACCCTGCCGCTGGTTGGCGACGATCTTCGTAAACCATCGACACTCACGGGCTTCCGGTGGTCATTCGCCATCGACAAGACGTCAACCCTCGTGAAGCCCAAATGGGTGATCGCGAACGAGGTGCGCGAATTCCTGCACAGCGCAGACCAACCCGAACTGTGGGCAGACTATGCCGCCTACGACCACGTCGCCCTCTGCCAGCTCTGGGGATCCATGATCCACCTCCCGGCCGGCATCCCGATGTGGACCCATGACCTGCAGCAGGCGCTCGAACTCTCGCCCGACTTCGTGCCGCCCGAGCAGATTGAGGGGCAGCACAACGCGCTCGAAGACGCACGGCATGTGATGCGAGTCCTGAAGGCGCGAGAGGTGCACCTCCACGAATGACCGAAGCGACCACCGAACTACTCGCCGGCGCCCAAACTGCGTTCTCCGACGCTGTCCACGCGCTCATCAGCCTCCGCCCTGACACCATCGACCGCGACGGTGGGCCCGAGCACATCGTCCGGGGCAGCCTCTACAGGGAACTTCTTGAGGCTCGCCACGGTGAACGGATCGAAGACACCCTCGTCCGCAGTGCGCCGGCATCGACCGCGCCAGGCTGGACTGATGCGATGTCCCTCGTCATCCGCATCGATCAGCGAGTAGCGGTGTGGTGGCCTGAAATCCCTGCAGGGACAGCGACTGTCCCGGTGACGGTGCGTCGGTTGTACGCGCTGGTCGACTACCAGTGGCGCCCTCAGGACGTGGGGGAGTTGCGGCGGATGGAGCGTGAAGTCCTCGCGTGGGTCGCGCGCGCCCGAGTGCTGCTACCGACCGAGGCGACGCACATGTGGGAGCTTCGGGCGGCCTGCCCAGCTTGCGGCGAGACGATGATCCATGCTGACGACGGGTCGGGGGAGCAGGTGCGGCGGTATGTGTTGCAGGCTGACCGGTCGTCGGCGCGGTGTATCGCGTGCGAGACGACGTGGGCGCCAGAGCATTTCGCTGCGTTGGCCCGGCTGATTGGCGCCGGTCTGCCTGAAGGTGTGTTGGAGTGAACAGGCGCGAGTTGCATGGATTGCATCGAGTAGTGTAGAGTGCATTGAGCATCGAATCCCGGTGCGAAGCGGACGGATACTTCACTTCCAATGAAACCAGCCGTCCGCGACCTGACCTCGGGATACAACTTCACAGGGCGCTGGTCCGATAGAAGTGGGTTACTTCGCATCTGGAGCGCGTGGAGCGGGTTCAACTCCCGCCGCCCCCATCGGGGGGCGTGGTGTACCGGCAGCACACGTACAACGTCACCTACTTCGCCCTTGATGTCAGCGCCTCCTGTGATGCCTCCCAAGGCAATCCGGGACGATCCGGGAGAACTTCAGAACGGGTGCTGGTCCGAAGATGTGGGTTACTTCTTTGGATGAAACTCTCAGCCACAACTGGGAGCCGCGGTTCGAGCCCGCAAATACCTACCTCAACTTGATGTCAGCACCCTAATCTGCTGCCTCCCAACATAAGCCAGGAATCAGTTGGGAGGCATTTCGTCGTGTCCAAATTCAACTCCACCGCGACACAGTCGGCGAATACCGCGGTCGGCCCGATCAAGACGAAGGCCGGCAAGAAGCCGATCACCACGCACGAAGGCGGCGATGGTGCCCGCCGCGACAGCCGCTCGGAGCTCTTTTTGCTCGCGGTGTCGAACATGGTGGGCGAGGCGACCGCCTACGAGGACGCGCTCACGCGGGATGACCGCTACCGCAGCCTGATCCGCAAGATGGCTGTCAAAGATGGAGAATGGACTCGCGGACTGCTGTGGTGGCTGCGAGGTCCTGAAGCGAACCTGCGCTCGGCATCGCTGGTCGGCGCGGCCGAGTACGTGAAGGCCCGTCTTGATGCCGGAATCGACGGCGGCAACCGGGAAGTCATCCGTTCCGTGCTTCAGCGTGCCGACGAGCCGGGCGAGATGCTCGCCTACTGGACGTCGAACTACGGTCGGCGGCTGCCCAAGCCTGTGATTCGCGGTGTGGCCGATGCGGTGCAGCGTCTGTACACCGAGTACTCGATGCTGAAGTACGACACTTCCAGCCACGGTTGGCGATTCGCCGATGTCATCGACCTCGTCCACCCGTTCTCGAACGACAAGCAGCAGGGCGACCTGTACGAACACGCCCTCGACCGCCGCCACAACCGGGACAAAGAGATCCCCGCATCGCTGCTGATGGTGCGCGACAACGCTGCCCTGCGCGCGATGGGCCAGAAGCGTGCTGAGGAGTTCCTGTTCGGCGCCCACGACCTCCACGGCAGCGCGGCTGACGCTCTCGCAGCGGCGGGCATGACCTGGGAGGCGGTGCCGTCGCTGCTCGGTGGCGCGTGGACCGCGAAGCGGTGGGAAGCGATCATCCCGTCGATGGGCTACATGGCGTTGCTTCGGAACCTCCGGAACTTCGACCAGGCTGGTGTCTCCAACGACGTTGCCACGAAGGTCGCTGCCCGCCTGGCCGATCCCGAAGAGGTCGCCCGCTCGCGCCAGCTGCCGATGCGGTTCCTGTCCGCGTACAACGCTGCCCCGTCGCTGCGTTGGGCGTGGGCGCTGGAGCAGGCGCTCGATGCGTCGCTGTCGAACATCCCTGCCCTGCACGGCCGGACACTGATTCTGACCGACACCAGCAGCTCGATGGATGACCCGTTCTCCAAGGACGGCACCCTTCACCGGTGGGACGCCGCCACCGTCTTCGGCCTTGCCATCGCCCGCCGCGCCGCAAACGCCGACGTCGTCTCGTACTCGGCCGAGTTCCACGGGTACGCGCGCGGCCCGCGAGGGCTCGGCCACTACGACATTCCGTTGTCGAAGACCTTCCCCACGAAGGACGGCGAGTCGCTGCTGAAGGCTGTCGAGCGGTGGAAGGCCGGCGGCTACTTCCTCGGCGGCGGCACCGATACCGCTGGTGCCCTGCGCGCACACTTCAACGGCCACGACCGCGTCATCATCTTGACCGATGAGCAGGCGCACGCGACTGGCAACGTGGGCCGTGCACTGCCGGAGAAGACGCCGCTGTACACGTGGAATCTCGCGGGCTACAAGGCAGGCCATGCGGCGAGCGGACCGTACCGCCACACCATCGGTGGCCTCAGCGACGCGAGCTTCAAGCTGATTTCGCTGCTCGAAGCCGGGCGCGATGGCACTTGGCCGTGGCTGATGGCCAGCGAGGTAGCAGCGTGATCTCACTCTGGTGGTCCTTCGCGCTGACAACGATCGGCGTGACAGGGCTCATCCTTGTCTACCGCTCGCAATCGCTGGTTGGCCCGTGCATCGGGCTTGCTGTACAAGCGCTCTGGATCGCCCACGCCATCGCCACACGACAATGGTGGTTCCTTCTGTCGGCCTTCACCTACGGCGGGGCGAACATCTACGGGCTCATGAAGCGGCGGCAATCCGGAGCGAGGGGCGCATGACGTTCTCCGGACGAATCCGACAAGACCTCCAGTGCTACCTGGACAAGAAGGTCGGCGATGAGGTCGTATTCAAACTCCACCACGGCGAACCCGGCCCAGGTCTCGACCAAAATCTGCTCTTCGGCACTGGACTGCCTCGGACATACCGATTCTCGGAAGGCGGGACGGTTGTGTGGCATTTTCCGATCCTCGATTCCGTGCCACCCCGCCGTGTCCCCATTGCGCGCCGATGGTGGCAACTCCGGCGGCGATACATGGAGGTCCACCAGACCCCAACGGTCAAGATTTACGCCGTGAGCATGTGGTCAGCTGGCAAGCCGCTCATGACAGTCGAGACCGAACCTTCTGGCCGCTACACCATGCAAGCAGGTAGCAGGTTCGATATGACGCCGAATGGGAAGCCGACGATCTGGTGATCCGCGAGAACCGATTCGTGCTGTCCCGCAATTCAAATCTGGCGAGGAGCCCGCGTGATCACGGTTCGTGAAGACGTCAAACTCACCCCGAAGCAAGCCCAGTTGGCCTCAGCCATCGACGACGGGCTGAAAGCGGGCCGCTGGGAATGGATTTCCGGTGGCCACTACATTCTGTTGCGGCACGGCCAAGTCGTAGACACCCCCGACTACCTGCGCCGCTACCACAACGAACCCACCATGGAACGGCTGTTGTTCCTCGCGATCACCACAGGTCGCAAATGGAGCATTACGCTCACCAACTCGCCTGCCCCGACCGCCCAATCCCACGACTCGACAATCTCGATGACGAAAGCCCTCGCAGTGTTGGCGAACCCGCGCAGCGTATGGGGCGACGAGTGAACCGTGTCTACGTGCGCTCGGTGCGCTACTCCGACAACGGACCTACCCGAGGCTGGGCAGTGTGCTACAGAAACCGCGAGTACGCGTTCGTGAGCTCATGGGAGAGAGCGATGCGGATAGCAGACAACCTTGCGCGTCGCTTCGCCGCGGAGGCGGCATGAGCGGGAAGCCGACCGAAGCGTTCTGGGACGGTATTTGGGACTTGGTCGCCAAGTACGACATCCCCGTCACCAACAACGAACCTAAGCCCGGCCTGCCGCACGTCACCGAGTTCGGGCGAGACGTCCTGCTCCTGCTGGGCGGAGACAAAGACGAACAGGACGAACGTGACTGACTGGGCGCAGCTCAACCCGACGAAGATCGCAATAGCGGGGGACTGGCACGCCAACCAGCACCACGCGAAACGCGCGATCCGCTGGGCGGCCGAGCAGGGCGCTCAGGCGATCCTGCATGTCGGGGATTTCGCGTTCGACATGCGTCCCAACTTCTTCGCAGCCGTCCAATGCGCACTCGAAGACACCGGGCTCGTCCTTGGCTGGGTCGATGGAAATCACGATCACCATGAGCGGCTGAGCGAGCTTGTCGCAGAACACGGCCGAACCGCGATCCCGTTGCGGCCGAACATCTTCTACCTGCCGCGCGGCTACCGATGGACCTGGAATGGCGTCCGCTTCCTCGCGCTCGGCGGCGCACATTCCGTCGACCGACCATGGCGCGTCCCCGGCCGTGAATGGTGGCATGGCGAGACAATCAGCTACGACGACGCCCGCAACGCCACCAGCGGCGGACCGGTCGACGTGATGGTGTGCCATGACGTCCCAGCTGGCGTGCGTATCCCCTGCATCGAGGCGAACCCTCTTGGCTTCCCCCAGCGGGAAATCGAGCTCGCTGAACAACATCGGCAACTGCTGCGGATCATCGTCGACCAGGTACAGCCGAAGCACCTGTTCGCCGGCCACTACCACTGCAGGCTCGCGACACCACTCGACGACATCCAGCACGGCTATCGGACGATGGTCACGATCCTCGCGGACGACTCGGCACCGGTAACGGACAACATTACGGTCTTCCAGCTATAAGAATGCAGTGCGCGCTAGACAGTGCAATGTATTGCACTGTACTGTCGTGGAATGGTCAATATTCAGCAACTGATGGGGCTGGATCTTCTCGCGGACATGATCGACCGCGGGTACATCAAAGAGCGTCGCCACCCCACACTTCCGCTGCGGATCCTCAACTACAGCGACTCCGCACAGTACGAACGAGTGTGGAACGACGCCACACTCCAATGCCGCGGCCTGGTCGTCGACGACGCAGGAACCGTTGTCGCACGGCCATTCCGGAAGTTCTTCAACGACACCGAGCACCGCAGCGAGCACCTGCCCGACCTGGATCTCGATGCGCCCGTAGAAGTCACCGACAAGATGGACGGCTCTCTCGGTATCCTGTTCGAGTACGACGGCCAGCCGATTGTGGCTACTCGGGGTTCGTTCGAATCCGCGCAAGCCGAGTGGGCCACAGCGTTCTTCCGCCGGGAATACGCCGACACGTTCCGTGTCGCTCCGGGCACGACCGTTCTTGTTGAGATCGTGTACCCCGAAAACCGGATCGTTGTGTCGTACGGTTGGTCGGACCTGGTGCTGCTCGGCCAGGTCGACAACGACACAGGCCAGTTCAACAGCGGCACCATATTCCACGACTGGCCGGGGCGAACCATCAGAACGTGGCCGGGTCGAATCGTTGACGCCTTCGCCTACACAACGCTGCGCGAAGCCCTTGCCGCCCCGCCGCGTGACAACGCCGAAGGGTTCGTGATCCGGTACGTCGAGACCGGTCAAATGGTCAAGATCAAGCTCGACGAGTACATCCGACTGCACCGCATCGTCACGGGCCTCTCGAAGAAAGTCGTGTGGGAACACGCAGCGGCAGGGCGTCCGTTCGAGGAGCTGATCGCGGATCTTCCGGACGAATTCCACCGATGGGTAGCCGACGTGTGGGATGACCTTCAGGCGCGCTACGACAGCACCTGCATCGAGGCCGACAAGGCGTACGAGAAGATCTCCCGCTCTGTCGGACTCCCGCGATCGGATGCCCGCAAGGAATTCGCACTGGCCATCGCGGATCTGCCTGACTCGATGAAGAACCTGCTGTTCCCGTGGCACCAGATCGATCAAGAGATCTGGAAGCAGCTCAAGCCCGAGGGCGACACCCGGATGCACAACGGCCAGGAGGAAGCGGCGTGAGCGTCACCCAGCTTGTCGACGTCATTCCGGAGGCGCGCCGCCCGAAGGTCTATGTGCCGCGGGGATACCCGGGCTCTGGGAAGAGCACCCTGTACGCGCGCATGCGCGCGGAGAACCCGCGCCTCGCGCGCGTATCCCGCGACGATGCCCGCGCAACCCTCTTCGGGGTGCAGGGGCGAATGGCGCACGCTGACGAAGAATTGATCACCAAAGCCGAACGCGCACAGGCGAAAGCATTGCTCGCGGCAGGCTACGACGTCTTCGTGGATGCCATGAACCTGCGCGCCTACTGGGCGCGCGGCTGGGCGAACTTCGCAGCATTGAATGGCGCCGACTTCGAGGTCATCAACCTTGAGGCCACGGTCGAGGAATGCATCGCGCGCGACCGCGAGCGCGCAGCCGCGGGCGGGCGATCAGTGGGGGAGGAGGCCATTCGCGTGCTCGGGCGCAAGTTCCCGCGCAGCAAGTGGCCGGAGATCACTCCATCGCCAGACCTGTTCTTCTTTCCGGATCCGTATGTGCCGGACGAGAGCTTGCCGCCCGCGTGGATCGTCGACCTGGACGGGACCGTCGCTTTGATGACGGGTCGCGGGCCGCACGACTACGACCGGGTCGACGAGGACGTCCCGAACGAGCACGTAGTCACTGTCGTGCGGAAGCTGGCTGCCGATGCCGCGATCCTGAACCTCACCGGACGCCCGGACTCGTGCCGAGAGGCCACCGCAAAGTGGTTGGAGCGAAATCAGATTCCATTCGCCGAGCTGCACATGCGGGCCACCGGCGACAAACGCCCAGACTACCTCGTGAAACACGAACTGCTGGGGTTGGTGCGTAACCGATACCGAATCCTCGGCGCTTTCGACGACAGGCTGCAAGTGGCCCGCCTCTGGTATCGCCTCGGCGTCCCCCTGCTCCGCGCAGGCGTCCCCGACCATGACGACTTCTGAGGTTGCTGATGTTCAAATCCGCTTATGTCCCAGTCGTCGGTTGGTCGATCATTCTCCAGGACTACGACCCGGCCACAGATGGCCCTCGTTGGTGTTGGTGGCGTGGGCGTTGCCGTGAACTGAACGTGCGAATGCCTTTGTGGCGATGGACGGTCGAGATCGCCGGCCGCGGCAAGAGCTACCGGGACCTCGTCGGCCTCCAAATCCGCGATCTCGACTGGGTGATCGATGAATTCGACGCGAGCTTCAACGAGCTGGCGGTCGCGTCGCTGAAGTACCACATGGACCACTCGGTGTGCTTCTGCTCGCCCGAGCGGAGGGTGAAGTACCAGACCCTCATTGACCGCCTCTCGGAAGAACCGCCGCACGTGTGTGACACGCCGGAGAAGCAAGCCGTCTTCGCTGCTGCCTGTCCACGGGGTGCAGTCGTCGACTCCGAAGCAGTGAAGCCAATCTTCGCGGACTTCAGACGACGTGAGACCGAATACCTCGAACGTGTCCGGCAAGCCCGCCACGCCTTCGTGGACATCATGCCCGAACTCTGGAGCTGAGACGACCATGAAATGCACTGAGTGCGAACAGGTTCTGTCTACCGGTGCGGTCGTGGACGCTGACCGGCTAGAAGAACACCGCCTCTGGAAACACCCTTCCGCCACCGATATCGCCGTGGTCATGCACGAGCTCGAAGCGCTGGCAGGCCAAGCGCAGCGGGCATTCGATGGCGCCGACTGGCTGAACATGCGGCTGATCCTGGATGACCTTCACGTCCGAGTGCTCCGCGCGCTGACGTACGCGGACCTCGAAGCGACGAAAGCGGTGGCCTGATGACCATCTGGACAGATGTGGCGGAATTCGGCAAGGCGTTCGGCGTCGCGATGCTGGACACGCCAGGCTGGCCGGCGGACGAGGACGTCGACCTCGCGCTGCGGTTGATTGCTGAGGAAGTCGCCGAACTGTGCGCTGGGCTCGAGTCGCGAGACATGGTCGCGACGGTGGACGGCATTGTCGACGTCATCTACGTGACGGCGGGGCTGGGACTGCGAATCGGCTGTATCCCGAAGAAGCTTGCGCGGATCGGACTGCTCGTGGATGTGCGCGGTGTCCCGGGCTGGCAGGTCTACGACGACTCGCCGCGGGTGCCGCGCCCTGAGGACTTCGCCGACATCTGCGAGCGGATGACCGAGGTGGCGAATGACCGGTACCTCAAGCTGACCGCCGCCTATGTCGAGCTGCTTATCAGCGCCTGCCTGCCCCTCGCCGCGGCTCTGCAGTTGCCGTTGAAGTCGCTGTGGAAGGAAGTTCACGCCTCGAACATGCGGAAGCTGGTGGACGGCAAAGTGATCCGTGACGAAGGCGGCAAGGTCCTGAAGCCTGCTCATTGGTCTCCGCCCGACATTGCGGGCGTGCTCGCCACCGCAGGATGGGTGGCCGCGGCATGAGCTTCGACTATGGTCCGCTCGACACTTACGAGATCATGTGGGCGAGCGGCCACATCGAGTACATCCAAGCCCATCAAGTTCTTCTGCCGCCGGATGAGGCGATCCTCGGGTTGTTTTCGGGCGAGACAACAACCCGGAAGCGCAGCGGGTGGACGTTTCACGGCGAGGTCGAGGGCCGCTGGAAACTACTTCTGTTCGCGCCCGCGGAGGACATCAAATCGGTTCGGAATGTCACCCATACGCGAGATGAGGTGGCGTGACGTCGCATAGAACGGCGCTGGGTCGGTGCCATCACTGCGAGAAGCAGACATTCACCTCCCGCAAATCCGCCAAGAACGCGTGCCGGCGGCGATTCCCGAACGAGAAGCTCAACGGCTACCCGTGCCCAGTGATCGAGAACGGCTGGCATGCCGGACATCTGGCTCCCGCAGTTCGCGCAGGTGAGGTCTCGCGCGGCGATTGGTACGGCCAGCGGGGAACAACAACGACGAAGGCGAGGACGGCATGACCAGCATCGGTGACCGGATGAAGGCTTACGAAGCGCCCTACAATCAGAAGCTGACCCCGAATTCGTGCGTGATCATCCGTGTCGACGGGCGCGCGTTCCACACGTTCACGCGGCGAATGCGGAAGCCATTCGACCATGCACTGATGAACGTGATGGTGAAGGCCGCGGTCGAGACCGCGCGCGAGATGCAGGGTTTCAAGCTGGGCTACGTGCAGTCCGACGAGGCGACGTTCCTGATCACCGACTTCGACACCCACGACACGACTGGCTGGTTCGGGTACGAGCTGAACAAGCTGGTGTCCCTGTCGGCGTCGTTGTTCACGGGGTTCTTCAACCTGGCGATGCACAACGATCCGGGGCCGGCGGCGTTCGATTCGCGGGCGTTCGTGGTGCCGCGGGAGGATGTACCGAACATGTTCGTGTGGCGGCAGCAGGACTGGGAGCGCAACAGCTTGCAGATGCTGGCCCGAGCGCACTTCTCCCACAAGGAATGTCACGGGAAGAACCGGCAACAGCTGCACGACATGCTGATGCTGGAGAAGGGCATCAACTGGGCTGACCTGTCCGGGCAGGAGAAGAACGGGTCGATCATCCTGAAGAACAAGACGATTCGGCACGACAAGTTCACGTACGAGACGGTTGACCTGTACCTCGACGCTGTGATTCGCGGCGGTGAGACGGAGATTGCGACCCTCGCCAGCTGACCGTTACCAATTCGTTATGACGCATGGGCGTTTTCGCGGAATCGGCTGCTACCGTCTGATCTTGTCGCAATAACTGTACCCAAAATACGGCCAGCGGCGACGAGTGTATGCGGACGCTCCTCCTAGGTTGTGAGCGTCTAGCTGTCAGCTGCAGATCATTCAACCATTCTCACGGATGTGCGTCTGCGGCAATAACTTCAAAGTTCTCCGGTAGCTCAAGTGGCAGAAGGCGTCCCGACGGGGATAGGTGCGGGTTCGAATCCCGCCCGGAGAGCAAAGCGCAGCGTAGCTAGCTGTGCTGGTGGTGACAGAGTGAGCGGCTACCTGCGTGGTCGGGCCGCGAATGTGTGCGATGTCGGGAACCTGACGGCCAAGTGGCTGATAGGGGAGGGCTTAGCGGCCTGAAACCGATGCCTCAGCGGGCAATTCGCAGCACCGGGAACCTACAGCCTTACGGCCCGTGCCCCGGTCGGAGCCTAGGAAACTCCCCACCTCTCTACTTCGCCTCGGGTAATGCTGGGCTTTGGCCTACCCCTGAGGACATTGGATGGAGCTTGAGGGGCGCGTCTCAAGTCCGCCGCAATTGCGGTGCCCGAGTTGATCGCCGGGAAACGCGCGTGCTTTGCTGGCCTCTTCGAGGAGAGGCCGGAAGTGGGGATGCAGGACTACTCGCTCAGGCGAGGCCCGTAACCTGCGAGAACCCGGCAGCCATCCGGACGGTTGGTGAGCCGGGTTTCGCCTATTTCATTGCGGTGTAGAGCAGTTCGGTAGCTCGCTGGGCTCATAACCCGGGTCTGTCGCCGGTTCAAATCCGGCCACCGCATCGATGCAGTCTCGGCAAGGTAAGACCGGGTGGTCAAAGGACCTGCCAACACCTTTCGAAGGTAACCGGCGCTGCAACAAGCGCCCTCGGGCGCACGTGCCCGTTGGCCCCATTCGAATCCGAATGGTTACCCCTGATCGAGGAGTCCCTCATGCTGTCTACCCTGTCTGCTGCCGCGTCCGCCATCGACTGGGTCGGTGTCGCTGAATGTGCCGGCAAGGTCATTCTCGCGGTGCTGACCGCCGTGATCGGCTAACGCTGCACGAACAACTATGCCCGCCAAGGCTAGAGCGCAAGC
This sequence comes from Nocardia sp. NPDC004860, assembly GCF_040609015.1. NCBI lineage: Bacteria > Bacillati > Actinomycetota > Actinomycetes > Mycobacteriales > Nocardiaceae > Nocardia > Nocardia sp. NPDC004860. The sequence goes on from NZ_JBEXJI010000037.1 coordinate 48,587, forward strand.
TTCCTCACTTCGGCGGGTTCTTTGGGTGTCGTCCAGCTTGGTCTAGGGCACTCGCTTTGGGCGCGAGATACGTGGGTTCGAATCCCGCCACCCGAACAACCCGCCCGCTGCCTCAGGTGACGGGCTTAACTCGCCCGGATGGATGTTCCGGCAACACTTTTCAGGAGCATCCAGTGAAGAACATCCGCATCGAACGCTACGAACACCCGTCGACCACCTGCGACTGGTCCGGCCTCATCGAAGGCGAACGCGCAGATGGTAGCCGATGGATCCTGTTTCTCGATGAGAACGGTAGCCCGGACCTGTATTGGTCGCACCGTCATCTGAACGGCGGGGTCCTCGGAGACCCAATCACTTTGTAGCACCATCCATCCCAAGCCAGGAGAAATCGGTGACCCCTTCAGTCGGTCGAATTGTCCACTATCAGTCCTACGGCACTCCGGGCGGCGAGTATCTGCCTGAGGCTCGCGCGGCGGTGATCACCACAGTCGGAGACGGCGGCGTCGTCGGCTTGGCGGTCCTGAACCCGACTGGGATGTTCTTCAACGAGGCCGTTCCGTTCGCCGAGACCGCGACTCCGGGCCACTGGAACTGGCCGCCCCGCGTCTGACAACCACTACTCTCGCCAGGAGCCTCAATGGATTTCGCGGCCATCATCCGCCTGTTCTGCCACCAGCCGATTCGCACCCTCGAGTTGCGGATGGAAGCCCCGATCGGCGTGTGGACGTGGTGAACGCCCTCCGCTATCGCAAGCGGTCGGTCGAAGTCGAAGCCAATCGCCTTTCGAGCCTGAACGGGCAGCGGCTGGTCGACTGGATCCAAGCCAACGGCGGCAAAGCCAGGCACGTCCATTCGGACCCCATCCGACGCGAAGTGTTCGATGGCGACTGCCCGAACTGGGTGGAGATCGAAACCCTCGAAGGCACGATGATCGCCAACGTCGGCGACTGGATCATCCGCGGTGTGGCTGGCGAGTTCTACCCCTGCAAGGCGGACATCTTCGAGCAGACCTACGAGCCGATGGAGTCCTGATGTCCTGCTTCCGGGTGTTGGCCTCCCAGTACCCGGACGGATGCTGGCGGGTATTTCACTCTGCCACCAAGGTCGTCGCCGATTTCGTCGACCGCGACGACATCAAACTCACTATGGCCAAATGGATCTGCCGCAAGACCGGTGATCAGCTCGATTACGCCAATGTCCTGATCGATGTCGTGAGTGCTGCCGAGATCATGGCCGCTGAGGCTGCCGTTCTTTGCGATGTATCTGGCGCTTCGGGTGCTGCGAGTCTCTGACCAGCGTGTTCCTTTTTGCGATGTAAATGGCGGTGCACGTGGCTCGGATGCTTGGCAGGTCTGATCAGACGCCGTACTTCTGCATGTACGGTGCGCGCTGCTCGTGCGAACGTGTCCACCGCAGGCGTGCTGGCCTGGTCGCCGAGAGCCGGCGGCTCTTGCGCTCCCGCCAGAAGCAGGAAGTCGCGGACTGGCGCGACGAGTACGAGACAAACCCGGTCAACGAGTGTGACGACGAGTGCCCACGCGACCACCGCCCGTGCCCGTACGACGCGGATCTGTGCTGCACCGTTACGACCAAGCCGGTAGGCGACGTCCCGCCCGAGGGGGTGTACAGCATTGGCCAATCCTGACGGCAAGACAGGTGCGAGCCGCGAGCTCAACGCGTACTGGCTCGGCGAAGGTCTCGCCAAGTGGGCTGACAGCCCCACGCCGTGGCGGGCGTTGAGAACCCAACTCCTGCAATACATGTCGATCGAGAAGGCGAACGGGTTGGCAACCGAGTACTTCCATGCCCACTTCGGCTATTACCCAGGATCTGCCCAACATAGGAAGCAGGGCGGCAAGTGAGCGAGTACCCCGATTGCGCCGACATCGAGATCATCGAGAAGACCTCGCGTGCGAGCCGTGACGGTGCCGGCGGCATCGTCACCCCGAACGAGATCCGCATAAACGGCAAACCCGTGCTCGCGCCAGCTGACGATCCGGTGATCGTGCACGGAGTCACGATGAACGCCCACGAACCAGTCAAGGTGACACTCACTCTCTTCGCCCGCATCGTGAAGATCGGGCACGAGAGCAAGCCCCAGCAGGTCGTTCGCCGCATGTGGGACAAGGACTTCAACCTCGTCCATACCTTCGCCGAGGGCGAATCCTTCACTGAGCTCCCGACCGACCACCCCGGCGCGAAGCACATCATCGACGCCTTCGTCGATCGAGGGGAGACCGTCCACCTCACCGTGGACGAGGACGGGCAGCGGTCGACGTTGACCCTTTCCGAGCTCGTATACCAACCGGCGACCACTATCGCCGTCCCCGGCGCCCCGGACGACGTCACCGAGCCGTCGATAACCGTTGGCTGGTCCGACTGGGACAACAAATTTTAACCGCGCGATAGGCGCGGTGCGACCTCAATGCATGAGGTAACGCAGTGGTAGTAGCGGTGCTGCCCAGAGAACACCTACCGCAACACATGGCGAAGCCCCAGGCCGCATCACCCGAATAGGGGAGAGGCGAACGCTGCATGCAATAGCAGAGGCAGCTGAACCTGGGGCGTCTGCCGCAGATCTTACCAAGATTTCGCCACCACCCTAGTGCCCCATTCGGCAAGGGGCCACCCGCATCTCACGACGGGTAGCAGGGTCTCTCGGTGGCGGGTCGCAGGCAGCCATCGGCGCCGCGACCAGCCCGCCGCGCCGGCCCGCTACCCCGCGCCGCGGCGGGCTTCAAACTCACGCCGCATCCGTCCTCGGAGGTCCGTTATGTCCGCTGATCCTGTCGAGACAGCAGAGCAGCGGGTTGCGGACGCAAAACGCGGGCTAGATGAAGCCAAGATCAACGAGATCGCGGCGCAAGACGAATTCGACCAGGCGCTCGACGCGCTTGCAGAAGTGGTCAGCCGTGCACACGCACGCATGGAGCAACTGAACAAGGAGTTGGGCGACGCCTGATGCCGGAGATCACTGTCTACAGCCGCCCGAACTGCCAGCCGTGCAAGTTCACGATCCGCAAGCTGGAATCGTTGGGCGCCGAGTTCCGCAAGATCGACGTCACCGAGGACGACGATGCCCTCGACTTCATACGCAGCCTCGGCTACAAGCAAGCGCCGGTGGTAGTTGCGGGAGAACGTCACTGGTCAGGCTACTCACCGGACAAGATCACCAAGGCAGTTGCCGATGGCGCGGACGCCTGAGCAGAAGGCAGCCGACGAAGCGCTGACCGCGGCAATCGAACACGCCATGCGCGTCTACTTCGACGACGGCGACGACCCCGGCCTGCTCATGGATTACACCGTCATCGCGGCCCGCGGCGGCATCGACGATGAGGGTGACCGCTGGACGTCGGTAGTCACGCTCACCCGTGACGACAACGTGCCCGGCTACATCCAGATCGGGCTGCTCGACAGCCGTCTGTCCTATCTGCGTGGCTCGATCCGCGCACCGCGCGACGGTGACGAGTAGCCGCGATTCCCTTCTTGAACAGGAGTTCCCATGAGATTTCGGTTGAAGCTCCTGTGGTTCGAAATCGAGATCGACACTCCGGCACCTGAGCAGGTCTCCACTCTCGATCTCGTCACGGCCGTCTACTCGGCGATGTCGCAAGCCGAAGGCTTCATCGGGATCCCGATGGATGTCGACAGCGACGGCGACAGCGAATGACCGCGCGCCGCTGCACCGCGGAAAACGCTTGGGCCATCCTTCTCACGGCGATCGGCGTATGGGAGTTGGCGGCCCCGCCGAATCAGCTGCTGTCCGAGGGCGTCGACCGGGCAATCCAACGCCGACCCATCGTGACACGCGCCCTCATCGCGGTCACCGCGCTTCACCTCGCGAATCTCCTGCCCCGCCAGGTCGATCCGTTCACCATTCTCCTGAGAGTGCTCACTCCTTGCCTCAGACTTTTGCGTTCGGTCGTCTCCCACACGACCCGCGCCCCGCACGCCTGACGATCACCGCAGACCACCTCCGCGGCTACACCCCACCCGCCACGGCAGACTGGCTGTCTAAAGTGCCGTCCTGGCCTATGTCGCTGAACGACAGCCTGGGCGATTGCACCGCGGCCGGCGCCGGACACGTCGCCCAGCAAATCAACTGGTACGGGCAGCATCAGGACGCGCCCGTCGCTGACAGTGATGTGCTCGCCATGTACGAGGCGATCTCCGGATATCAGCCCGGCAATGCGTCCACCGATGTCGGCGCGACCCTCCAGGACGCTCTGAAGTACTGGCACACAACCGGTGTCGGCGGGAACAAGATCGCCGCCTACGCGCAGATCAAAGCCACTGATTTGGCCACGATCCGCGCCTGTATCAGCCTCTTCGGTGCCGTCTACACGGGCATGAACTTCCCGGCCAGTGCGATGGACCAGTTCAACTCTGGCAAGCCGTGGACTGTTGTCTCCCGGTCTCGTATCGAGGGCGGCCATTGCGTCCCGATCGGCGCCTACGACGCTTCGAGCTTCACCTGTGTCACCTGGGGCAAGACCCAGAAGCTCAGTGTTGACTTCTTCGAACGCTACTTCGATGAGGTCTGGACGGTTCTTGACTTGGATTGGTTGACCGCGCAAGGTGTTTCGCCCGCTGCGATCGACGGTGCCGCCCTCAATGCGAACTACGAGGCGCTGACCGGGCAGCCCGGCCCCTTCCCGACCGTAGCGCCCAGCCCCGCACCAGCGCCCACGCCGGCTCCGGTTCCCTCCGATGCTGACGCTGCCCTGGTTGCGGCGTTCAAGGCGTGGGAAGCCGCCAAAGGCTTTGCCGCCTAAATCCTTCCGCTGATGATTGGTGACGGCCAATGCGCCACGAAGTACTCGGATCCAACGACCTGGTGACCTTCGACGGCCGCGGCCGTTACCGCATCACCCGCATCGAGCGTGGACGTGCGCTCATCACGTCACTCACCAACGGGCACACCCTGATCGTGCCCGTTTCCCGGCTAGCCCAGGTGGCAGCCGTTCCCACCACCTGATCGCGGATCGGCCAGGAGCCGCCGTGCATCCTGGAGGTCCGCCGAATGGCTCGTAAGAAGACCAAGCCTGTCGAAGAAGTGCACGACGTTCAGCAGCGCCGCAAACGCGCTCTCGAACTACGTCTCTCCGGGCTGAATCAAACGCAGATCGCTGAGGAAATGGGACTGCACAAGTCCACCATCAGCGACTACATCCAACACGCCCTCGCCGACATCACCCGCGAGAAGGCAGACGAATACCTCCAGATCGAGTTGTCCCGCCTCGACGCGATGTGGGTAGGCATCTGGAAAGACGCAACCCACGGCGACACCTGGAAGATCGACCGCGCCCTCGCGATCACCGACATGCGCGCGAGGCTGACCGGCACCTACAAGGCCGCGGAACTCAAGGCCATCGCCGATGCAAAGGGCACGGTCGCCGACGACGCCACTTCCATGGTCGGCGCGCTTGCCTCCGCCCTGGACGCCTACGCCAAAGCGAAAGCCACGGAACCGGATCCAGGATCCGCTGACGAGGCAGCGTGACCGACATCGACATGCCAATGTCGGCCAAGCAGCTCGAATCCATCATCGGTGCTGAGACCGCAGCGATCACTATCTGGACAGGCGCCATCCGAGCTGGCAAGACCGTCGCGAGCATCCTCGCGTTCTTCCTGGGCGTGTGGCGCGCACCAGGAACCGGCATCATCCTCATCGTCGGACGCACACTGCAAACGATCGAACGCAACGTCATCGAGCTGATGCAAGACGAGGCCATCTACGGCCCGCTCGCGCGTCAGGTGCACCACACCCGAGGCTCCTCGACTGCGGTAATCCTCGGTCGCACAGTCCATCTGATCGGCGCCAACGATGTCGGCGCTGAAGCCAAGATCCGCGGCTTGACCGCTTATCTGGCGATGGTCGACGAGGCGACACTGATCCCGGAGAACTTCTGGACCCAGCTTCAGGGCCGATTGTCTGTACCGGGGGCGCGTTGCCTGGCGACGACGAACCCGGACAACCCGCAGCACTATCTCAAGAAGAAGTTCATCGACCGGGCCGGCGAACCTGGGATGGACGTCAAGGTCTTCCATTTCTACATGGACGACAACCCCCAGTTGGGGGCCGACTACATCGCACGCAAGAAGGCGGAATTCACGGGGGTTTTCTACAAGCGGTTCATTCGCGGTGAATGGGTTGCGGCGGAAGGCGCTGTCTTCGACAGTTTCGATCCTGACCGGCATGTGGTCCGCTGGGAGGATCTGCCGCCCATGCGGTGGATCCTCGGCGTCGGAATCGACCACGGCACAACCAATCCCACCCACGCGGTCATGATCGGCCACGGTGTCGATGACGTCCTGTATTGCATGGACGAATGGCGGTACAAGGCATCGAACGAATCAGTCCGATGGTCGAACGTGCAACTGTCGCAGGGTGTTCGGGACTGGATCGACACCGCCCACCACCCGAGCGACAACCCCGAGCAGCCCCCGCGGCTGACTGGATCAGTGGTCGTCGACTCGGCAGCCGCAGACTTCCGTGTCCAACTCAAGCAAGACGGGCTGAGCTCGCTCAAAGCGACCAAGGACGTCTTGTACGGGATCCGCACGATGGCTGCCCTTTTCAGCGCGGACCGGCTCAAAATCACCGATCGCTGCCCGGAACTGCTGAAAGAGATCCCCGCCTACGTCTGGGACGAGAAGGCCAGCGCCGAAGGCAAAGACCAGGTCGTCAAACTCAACGACCACGGCATCGACGGAACGCGGTACCTGCTGGTGACCGCCGAACGGAAATGGCGCCGGCACATCAAGCTCGGCACACTCCCTGGTCGTCAGCTGCAAGATCCGGACCTGGAAGCCGCCTAGCAATCTGTCGGACCGTCTGGTTTGCGCCCGCAAATACACTGTGCATGAACCGAAACGAGGAGAATTCACCGTGTCCCTCGCTGACGATATGCGCGAAGCGGAACTCGAAGCAAACCAGAAGCAACTCTGCAAAACCGGTGCCTGGGTCGAATCGTTGAACGATCGCGACCGCGCCGCCATCGAGGACTTCCTCACCGCCGGAAAACCGGTCTCCCACCTCCACGGTCTCGCGGTGCGCAACGGATGCGGGGCCGCGGAAACAAGGTTTCGAGCGCACTTCCGGCGACGCTGCTCCTGCTTCAAGTTGGAGCACGCCGCGTGAGCCTCGCTGATGACCTGGCCCGTCAGCCTACTGCCGCCGAGGCCGAGCACCGTCCACGCACTGAGTTCGACGGACGCGATGGCTACGTACAGACGGGCCCGCTCGCAGAAGCACCTGCCTCGCACGTTGAGCTCCTCCGGCAGTTCGGGTACGACCCCGATGAGGTCGAAATCGTTGGCGTCCCGCGGATTAGCCGTTGGCAGACGTATGACGAACGCTGGCTTGCGGCCTACCGATTCCGGATCGCGCCGCGCCGTGCCACCGCCGCGGGCATGGATGAGCTGATCGCTCGCGTCGATTCGTGGACCGCGCACCAGCCGACTACCGCAGCTGGCCCGCACGTCTTCAACTTCCAGGCCAGTGATTTGCAGATCGCCAAGGTCGACGGTGGCGGCACCGAAGCCATCGTCGAGAAGTTCCTTGAGTCCGTCGACCGTGCAGTCGCCGAACATCGATCGCTGGCTCACCGCGGCCTCGGTGGCGTGCACGTCCTGTTCCCTGGCGACTGCATAGAAGGCAACGTCTCGCAGGAAGGCCGCAACTGGTGGCGCACCGAATACGCGGTCACCACCCAGACCCGGATCCTGCGCCGGCTCATGCTGCACGCGGTCGAGCAGTTCGCGCCCCTGACAGATCAGGTGTGGTTGTCGGTTGTGAACGGCAATCACGATGAGGCCCAACGCTTCCAGACCACCAACCCTGGCGATGGATGGGCCACCGAATGCGCCATCAGCGTCGCTGACGCCCTGAAGATGAACCCGGCTGCGTTTGGGCACGTCACCGTCGAAGTGCCGCACCCCGAGCAGGGGTTCATGACGGTGGCTCGCGGCGACACGATCTTCACGATCGCGCATGGGCATCAGTGGAAGGGCGGCGGCACCGCGAAGGGCTCTCACGCTTTCACCTGGTGGGCCGACCAGTCGTTCCATCAGCAAAACCCTGCGGGCGCACACATTCTCGCGCACGGCCACTACCACACGTGGGCCGTCGAAACCGCGAAGACCCGAACCCGCATCTGCTCCCCGACATTCGACGGCGGCAGCAACTACTACCGCGACCTGACCGGCGCCGAAGCCAAACGCGGCGGCCTGGTCTACCTCACCCGCGCGGGTGAAGTCTCCTCGATGAGCCTCGTCTAGCTCCGCAGCCACCCGCGCCTTCCTGAACTCCGGAGGCGCCCTGTGGCGATGCCCGACTATGCGGGGGTATGGCCTCCCAAGCCGCACGACACCGCCTACGACGACTACGGCGTCTACAGCTCCTGGTGGGCCGGCGACACGCTCGCCCTGCAAACGATCTACAGCAACGCCAACTACCTGATTCCCACCCCGCGGCCTTCGCAGCTGCGAGGCGGTGTGGTTGGGATGCTCAGCCGCTTGTGGTGGGGCCGACCAGTCTTGCAGGACACGAAACGTCTGCATGTGCCCGCGCCGGCGGATATCGCAACGACTTCGGCGGACTTGCTGTTCGGGCAGCCGCCGAGCTGGTTGTTCGATGCTGATGACGCCACCGATGTCGAAGGCGCGCAGGACCGGCTCAATGACCTATTCGACGACGCCGATACCGTGGCGACGTTCCTGGAAGCCGCAGAGATCCAAGCCGCTTTAGGCGGGGTGTTCCTGCGGTTGTGGTGGGACAACACCGCTTCCAATAAGGTGATGGTGTCCGCGGTCGCGCCGGATGGTGCGATCCCGGTCTGGCAGTACGGGCGCCTGCGTGAAGTGACCTTCTGGACCATCGTCGGCAAAGACGCCCAAGGCACCTGGCGGCACCTGGAGCACCACGAGGCCGGCCGTATCGAGCACGCGCTCTACGTGGGTGACGATGCCTCGATCGGCCGGCGCATGCCGCTCACCGACCAGGAGGCCACAGCCTGGGCTGCTGACCTCGTTGACGAGAACTCCGGGATCGACACGGGCGTGGATGGTTTGACCGCCGCCTATGTGCCCAACGTGAGACCCGCCCGCAAGTGGCGCAACGTCCCTCAGTTGAGTGCGTTGGGGCGCAGCGATTTCGAAGGCGTCGAGCCGCTGTTCGATGCGCTCGACGAAGCCTGGTCGAGCTGGATGCGCGATTTGGACATCGCGAAGGGCCGCCTATTCGTAGCCCAGGAGCTTCTGGAGGATCAAGGCCCCGGTAAAGGCGCCAGTTGGGATCCGGAGCAGCAGATCTTCACGCCTGTGCCGTCCGACGGAATGAGCCTCAACGACGAACAGGGCAGCCGCCTGGTGCAGGCGCAGCAGTTCGAGATCCGTGTGGAAGAGCACAACAAGACGTGCGAGAAGCTGCTGAAGCAGATTCTGCGCGCGTGTGGATACTCCAGCGCTGACTTTGACGACTCGGATGCCGCGGCGATGACCGCGACGGAAGTGTCTGCGCGCAAGAACAAGTCGAACGAAACCCGGTCCCGCAAGATCCTGTACTGGCAAGCCAACGTACAGCCGCTGGCGACGACCGCCCTGAAACTCGACGCCATCGTCTACGGCGATGGTCGCGACTACGGCTTGTCCGCGGATCCGGAGATGAAGTTTCCGGTGCGCGTGGACCAGGACCCTGTGTCCCTGTCGACCGCGATCTCGAACCTTCGTAATGCGCGGGCGGTTTCGACCGAGACTGCGGTGCGGATGTTCAACCCGAACTGGAGCAATGACGAGGTCCAGGAGGAGGTCGAACGGATCCTCAAAGAGGACGCCATGGAGCAGCAACCCACCCTGCCCAGCGAGTTCGACAACCCAGTGGCAGCGGACACTTCCGCCACCGACCCCGGCGCGGATGACTCGATGAACGATTCGGGCAGCAGCGATGCCGCTGAAACCCAGCTTCGGTGACCGCGTAGCCGGCCCAGTCGTCTCCCTCTACAACAACGCCGAACGCAGCGTCCTGAAGTGGCTCGCCCGCATTCTCATGCCGTTCCCCGGCGGACAGTGGGTCGCGCGCATGCTGGCACGGCTGCTGAAGTTGCGCCGCGGCGTCAAACGCATCACCAAAGACCTCGACCAGGAATCCTCGCGCCGAGTAGGTGCCGCGATCACCGCATCGTGGGAGCACGGCGCGTCCGCAGCATTCGACGACCTCGGCATGGCCGGCACAATCATCGGTCGCGGGCAGTCGGACCGGCTTACCCGAGAAGTGTTCGCGCGCATCGCCGCGACGCACCCACGTATCGGCGCATGGGCAGAGCAGGTCTTCCGCCAAGCCATCGACGCCGGCAGCGACCCCGCGCTATCGGAAGCTGAACGCGCCGCCGCGGTACAGCGCATCCTCGATCAGGCAGCCGAACCAGGAGTGACCGGCTACACCGACCCACACGGGCGCCGACACAACCTGGTCTCCTACGTCGAAACCACCGTCCGCGCGGCCTCCACCTTCGCGGAGGTCGAGGCGTACATCTCGACCCTGTCCAGCCAAGGCCATGACCTCGTGGTCGTCTCCGACGTACCGCAGGCATGCAAGCTGTGCCGGCCGTTCGAAGGGCAAGTGCTCTCGATTACGGGCGCATCGGGTGCACGGACTGCTTCGGACAGCTTCGGCCGATCGGTCACCGTGACCGTGTACGCCTCCATCGCGGAGGCGCGCGCCCGTGGGCTCTGGCACCCCGGCTGCAGGCATGTGGTCAGCGTGTGGACCGCGGATTCGCCTCTACCTCCAACGGATTCGGCTCCGGACGAAGGCGCATATCGCGCCCAACAACGTCAGCGCTACCTGGAAAGACAGGTGCGAGGCCGTCAACGAGTCGCCGATGTCGCGCAATCCCCACAGACCGAGCGCGCCGCACGACGTCGACTGGTCGACGCACAGAACCAACTCGAGCGCGAACCGTCGTTCATGGCAGGCGCCGGCGGCAGCGGCGACGGCTCCACTGCTTCGCGGCCCAACAGTCTGATACCGCCGTCACCGTTCGATTCGGCCACGACGAATGCCGAAGTGGCACAGCTCCTTCAACGGTTGCACGGTATCAACGTCGAGGGTTTCGAAACCCCAGGAGTCACACTAGACACGGCCCAGGAGATCGCCCGCGGCGTCCACGACATGCTGACGAAGTATCCGCAAGGCGAGATCGAGACGGTCGCGATCCGCGACTTCCGGCAACTGCTGGATCCGTCCTTCGAGCCCGACCGGATCTTTGGCATGACCACGGGAAAGAAAACCCCGGATGGCCGGTTGGCCGGCAAGGATCTGATGATCAACGCGATGCATGCGGCTGATCCCGCATACATGCAGTCGCAGATCGAAGCCGCGATCGCCTCCGGCCTGTTTCCTCCCGAGTTTGCGGCAAGACCGGTGTACTCCACTGTCGTTCACGAGTACGGGCACGTAATGGAGTTCGCGACCGGGCGCCGCAAGAAGCTGCGCAACGAAGCCGAAGACATCCTGGATACCCACTGGCGACAGAACAACCCGATCCAACCGGGCGAGCGGCAGGGCCAGTGGGACTTGCGCTACAAACAGTGGCGCGCCCAACTCAGCGGATACAGCTTCGTGGACAGCAACCATGGGCCTCTCGATCCCGGTGAAGCACTGGCCAGTTCCTTCGCTGATGTCGAGATCCTCGGCGACCGTGCGAGCGATCCCGCCAAGGTGCTGCATAGGGTGTTGGTCGAGCGATCCCAGCAGAGAGGAAGGCCGTGAGATCACGTCGTCTTTCCCGCGACGAACTGCCGCCGGCGTTCGAGGCAGCTCTTGCCAGCGCCCTGCGTGGTGAGCTTCTGCCGACCTCGACAGGGCTCTCCTCGGAGATCGAAGACCTCATGTGGGACATCGCGGATGCACACCCCGCTGTGCCTCAACGATTGATTGATCAAGCCCGCGCCGCCCTCGACCGACAGATCAACCAAATGGATGCATCTTCGGGCAAGGCATGAGGCGCTCGCTCGTAGTGTAATTGGCAGCACCACTGACCTTGGTTCAGTTAGTCCAGGTTCGAGTCCTGGCGAGCGATCTGATTCTCAATTGAATCCCCGCCGCGTTTAGCGGCTTCACAACCCCCAGTTCTGGCCTGTGGCCCTGGGGGTTTCGTCATTTCAACGCCGTATCCGGCCAGGTTGCCGTGCGGCGTTTCTGCGTGTCCAGGAGGCACATTCATGGCTGACGAAGCCGACGCCCAGGAAACCCTCGTCGACGAAACCGTCGACACCTCCGCCGAGGAAACTGCGGCCCCGGAACTCGGTGGCGATGTACAGGCCACCGAAACCGAAAAGGCCGAAACCGATTCGGCGAAGCCTGAAGTCGATCCCGAGATCGCTCGTCTGAATCGCGAGGTGGACAAGCTCCGCAAGGAAGCTGCCGCCAACCGCGTCAAGGGCAACGAGAAGGCCGAAACCGCAGCTCAGGAAGCCGCGAAGAAGGCCACCACCGATCTCGTGGAGAAGCTACGGGCCACCCTCGGTCTCGATCCGGCCGAACCCGATCCGGCCGAACTGCTCAAGGCCGCGGAGAAGCAGGCAGCGGACTTCGCTGCCGAACGCGACTCCTACGCCGAGAAGCTGCGCTCCTACGCGCGTAAGGACGCCCTCGCCGATGCGGCGAAGGGCGTAGACGGCGATCTCGACGCCATTCTCGACTCGCGCAAGATCGCGGGCGAAATCGAGAAGCTCGACACCACTGCCGACGATTTCGCGACCCAGGTGGCCGAAATCGTTTCTGCGGCAGTCGCATCCAACCCGAAGCTGAAAAAGGCGCCCGCCCAGGCGGCGGCTCCCCGAAGCGGCGGTGACCTCAGCAGCGGCAATGCGGCTCCCAAGCCCAATGCCGCCAAAACCGTTGAAGACCTGATCCGAGAGCGGCGCGAACGCCGCGATCGTGAGCGGTCGTAATTCTTTAGGAGCCATCCTCAATGGCGAATACCCTTCTCACTCCCAGCGTTATCGCGCGCCAGGTTCTCGCGAATCTGTACGAGAACTTGTGCATGGTCCCGTTGGTGTACACCGATGTGTCGCAGGAATGGGCCGGTCAGAAGATCGGTTCGACCGTCACCATCCGCAAGCCGGCCACCTTCGTCGCGAACACCTTCGATCCGGCCAGCCCGTCGATCACCATTCAGAACGCCACTGAAACCGGCGTGCAGGTCACCCTGGACACCCACAAGGATGTGTCCTTCGCGATCAGCTCTGCGGATCTGACCCTGCGGCTCGAGGACTTCGACCAGCAGTTCCTGGCCCCGGCCGCGGAATCGCTGGCGCAGGCCGTGGACCGCGCGATCATCGCCACTCAGAAGGCCGCGTTCACGCAGGTGGCGGGTGACGAGTACTTCCCCGGCACCACCACCGGCGCGCACGACAACTGGAAGCACCCGGAAACCCTCATCGAGGCCGACCGTCTGCTCAACATCGCGAACGTTCCGGCCTCCGACCGTGCCGCGGTCATCGGCCCCACCACGCGGGCCCAGTGGCTGGGCACCGACTGGCTGAAGTTCGCCGAGCACAGCGGCTCTACCGACGCGCTGCGTCAGGGCTCGCTGGGTCGCCAGCTGCTGGGCTTCGACACCTACATGACCCAGAACATCGTGCAGCCCGCCGGTAGCCCGGCGACCGGCCAGCCGACCACTGAGGTGGGTGTGGCGTTCCACCGGACCTCGACCGCGTTCGCGTCGGCCACCCTGGCGCTGCCTACCGACAACACCTGGGCTGCGATCGAGTCCTACAAGGGCCTGAGCCTGCGTCTGGTCAAGCAGTACAGCATGGACAAGAAGTCCGATGTCATCAGCCTGGACATCCTGTTCGGCACCAAGGTCCTCGACGCCAACCGCGGCGTGCTGCTGCGCGGCGACCTGGCCTAATCCCGCTCCCGATCACCCGGTGTCGCCCAGCGGCATCGGGTGATCGGTCGCGGCCCAACACCTTCGGAGAGTCGTGCACTACTACAAGTACCTGCACTCGAACCGGGTGATCGAATCCGAGCAGCCGCGACCAGACCTTCTGGAATGGGCGTACTGGTCCGAGATCGACGCGCCCGCAAAAGAACCCACGCGCGAACCCGTCCGGGAACCGGCGCCAGAACCGTCCGCCGGCGGTCAAGCCGAACCGGAGCCCGACGCGGAACCGGCGGCCGAGCCCAAGCCGGTCGCCAAGCGCACTCGTCGCGCCGCCACCAAGGAGTGACACGTGCTGGTCTACGCCGAACCGGATGATCTGGCCGACTGGCTGACCGACCTCCCGGACACGGCCACGGCCAACCGCCTCATCCGCTACGCCTCCCAACTCGTCCGCAACACCACCCGCTGCGACCTCTACGACACCTACCCGTCAGGGCTGCCCATCGACCTCGACATCGCCGAGGCCATGAAGAACGCCACCTGCGCGCAAGCCGCGCAATGGCATCTCGCGGGAATCGATCCCACAGCGGGCAGTGTCGGGCGAGCCGTCGCCATCAAATCGCAGACCGCGGACGGCGGATCGGTCACCTACGCCGACGCACCCAGCGCAGAAGAAATCAGCCGCGCACTCAGCACCCTCGCACCCGCAGCACTGGTGATCCTGCGCAACGCCGGCCTGGCATCGACGAGGCCCCGCTCATGGTGAACTACGCGCCAGCCCGCTACCCACACGGCACGATGCTCACCGTGGTCCGCCGCGGCACAGCTAATGCCCGTGACTGGCAAGGCGACCACGTGACCGCGACCGCGACTACCCACCAGATCGGGCCTGTCGACCTGAAGTGGCTGACCGACAGCACCGACGCCAGTACCGGCGACCTGCTGCAGCGCCTCGCGCAGATCACCGCACCACTCGGCTCGGATGTGTTGGCATCGGACGGAATTCGCGTCCCAGGCGTCGCTCACGAGTTCGTGATCGACGGTGAGGTGCGGGTGGCTCAGAACGGCTACACCGGTTGGGCTCCCGGCGTCCGGTTCAAGATCGCGAAGGACGGCACCAATGGAGTACGACAGCGGTGATTTCGACCTCGAACGCATCCTGGTCGACAGCGACGAGCTGCGCGCATTCCTCCAAGAGGTCGCGGAGCAGGGCGCGGACCGGTGGGCACTCCGTTCGAGGTGGAGGACCGGATTCAATGCCACCCACGTGGAAGCCGGAGTGATCCCCGACGAGGGCGTTCTCACCGGAATCGTCTACGCCTCAGGCTATTACGCACGCTTCCGTGAACACGGAACCCGCTGGAACCGACCCGAGCATGTGATGGCCGACTTCATTCGGGATGTGAGCGATTGATTCCCTTCCCTAACTTCGACGACGTCATGCGCGCACTGCTCAACGACATCGCGCCCGTGGTCACCTACGAGTCCGACGAGATCCCTCCGCCCTACATCTACGTCACCCGCGTCGGCGGGGCAGCAACCGATCTCATCGACAGCCCGATCATCGACGTCGAATGCGTCGCCGCTGACCGGGCAGCCTCCAAGGATCTCAAAACAGTTGTCCTCGACCGCATCAAATTCGCAGGCAACACCGCACCCGGCGGCCACCTGATCGACACCGCTGGTGAGAAAACCGGCGGCCAGTACATCCCGCCTTTCCGTCGCGACGCCCGCGGTGTCACCGCCACCGTCGAGCTCTCCTACCGGCGACCCCGCGCGTAGGCGCAACTCTTCTTCCTCCCACACCACCCGGAATGCCTAGTGGCGCCGGGCTTCTGGGTGTGGCTGAACCAAGGAACCTTCATGACTGCTGTCACCTTCGAGCAGATCGCTGAATGGCGTCCCGAGCTGATCCGCCGGCCCAACAAGGGGTTCGTGCTGATCGGCGCGCATGACGCCAACATCCCCGCCAGCTTCACCTCCGGTGTGGCCGCGGACTTCCAGTCGCTGTCGGACTTCAAGAGTCTCGGCTACATCGGCAAGGACAACCCGCCCAGCTTCAAGCCGGACGTCAAGAGCTCCGATGTGGAGGCGTGGGGTGCGCTCGAACCGCCGCGCACCGACATCCTGACCCGCGACATGTCCATCAGCATGACGCTGATCGAAACCCGCCGTCAGACCCTCGAACTGTATTCCGGTGTCGACTTGTCCGCGGTCACCGCTGACGCCACCACCGGCGAGGTCCAGTTCACCGATCCCACCTCGCCCGCGACCCGCTACAACCGGGTCAT
Source organism: Nocardia sp. NPDC004860 (assembly GCF_040609015.1). NCBI lineage: Bacteria > Bacillati > Actinomycetota > Actinomycetes > Mycobacteriales > Nocardiaceae > Nocardia > Nocardia sp. NPDC004860. The sequence goes on from NZ_JBEXJI010000037.1 coordinate 64,773, forward strand.
CGTCGGCATGGTCGATGGCGCTGGTGCTGATGCCATCTACTACCTGCGGGTCATTCCGCGCGCCACCGTCACCGAGGTCGGCGAGCAGTCCTGGTCGCAGGAAAAGGCCCTGGAGTACAACATCACCCTCAAGGCGAAGATCGACAGCACCTTGGGCTACTCGGTGAAGAACGTGCTCTGCGGTCCCGGCATCAAGCCGCTCCTGAGTGCGATGGGCTTCACCTCCACCGCTGCGGTTCCGGTCATCAGCTCCTATCTGCCCGCGGGCACCTGGGCGGCGGCCGGCAACGAGTCGGTCGTGCTGCGTGGCCAGCACTTCACCGGCACCACCGGGGTCACTGTCGGTGGCACCAACGCCGTTGATTTCACGTTTGTGGACGACCTCACTCTGGCGATCACCACGCCGCCCAAGACGGCTGGCTCGCAGAACGTGATCGTCACCAACGCGACCGGTGCGTCTGCGCCGTTCGCGGTGACCTACGCCTAACCGGCGTTCTTTGACAGCCGCCCCGCGCGTGTTCCTGGCCGCGCGCGGGGCAGGCCCAATCTTCCTCTGCCGCCAGGGATTCAAGCCAGGAGAACCCCATGGCATTCGAACCCGTTCGCATGGTCGCGCCCGATGGCCGCGACTGCCTCGTTGGCTCCGCGACCGAGCGTGAGCAGCTGCTGAACCAGGGCTACAGCATCGCCGCACCGGCCCCCAAGCCGGTCCAGCGGCCGGCCGTCGAGCGTCCCGCTCCGGTCGAGAAAAAGCCCACCGCCAAGTAACCCCTTCCTGCCAGGAGACGAAACATGGCCACCGCCAAGAACACTGCACCGAAGACTGCTGCGAAGAAGTCGCGATTCGCCACGTTGCGAGACCAGGCGCGCGCGAAGCACAAGGCGCAGGAACCGTACGAGTTCGATGCCGTTGATCCGCCGATCCTGATCACAGCGCCTGACACCGTCGCCCGCTCTCTGGCGATCGCGGAAATGATCGACAACAACGGCGCCGCGAACATCTCCGAGCTGCGACCGCTCCTGGCTGCCATCTGCGGCGACGCCTTCGACGCGGTGTGGGCTGAGCTCAAGAACGAGCCGATCGAGCTGCTGTACGACTTCGTCGACGACCTCAACAAGCATTTCGGATCGGTGCCTGACGAGGACGGTGCCGAGCTGCCGGGGGGAGAGTAGCCCTCGTCCTCCTCATCGAGGAGTACGGGGAGGAAATCGAAGGCGACCTCTGGGAGTACGGGCACGGCTGGGACCTGCTCGACTTCTTCCGCGGTCGCCATCCCTGGCAACAGCTGCATCGGTTCCTGCGACAGCTGCCGATCGAGTCCCGCTACCAGTCAGCGCTGGCCATGGATGAGGAACTCGCCTGGCAGCGCATTCAGGCCGATGACTCGGAACACGTTGAGCAGCGAGAGGTTCCGCCGATCTCACCGCGCGGATACAGCCTCGAAGTGCTGCTCGCACTCAAGCAGATCGATCTGTTGAAGGAGCTGATGCGGGTCGTCCCCGCCAGTTTCAGCGGCAAGCTCCCGCCGCCTTTCCCGCCTGAACCGCGCCCGCAAACCGCCTACCAGCGCATGCGCGACCGCATGGACCAGATCGAAGTCACCAACGCGCTCAAAGAGCTCGGCATCTACGACTAACTACACAGGGGGCCGCTGTGGCCGAATGGGGCAGCTATACCGCCGGATCGGCGCGGCTCCTGCTGAAACCGAAACTGCCGTCGACCTTCAAGGCCGATGTCAAGAAGCTTCTCGAGCCGATTCAGCAGTCGTTTGAGGTCACTGTTCAGCCCACACTGGCGAAGAGTTTCAAGACCGACCTCAAGTCGAAGGTCAATGCCGCCTCAGCAGGGATAAGCGTCTCTATCGAGGCGAAGCCGACCCTCGCGGCCGGCTTCAGGACTGATCTTCGAGACAAGGTCAAGACCGCTGCGGCGGGTGTGAAGGTCAGTGTCCCTGTTGATGTGAGGACGATCGGCCTCAAGACGTCGATTGCTGACAAGGTCAAGACTGCCCAACAGGGCGTGAAGATCGAAATCCCGGTCGACACCAAGACAGCTGGCCTGAAGACCAAATTGCGTCAGGCTGTCAACACCGCAGCGGCCGGTGTAACCGTCAAAGTCCCTGTCGATCCTGACATCACGGGTTTCAAGACCGCTCTCCGCAACAAGGTCAAAACCGCTCAGGGCGGCATCGCCGCCAAGATCACCGCCAACGTCGACGCCGATGTCACGCAGGCAACCGCTCAGCTCGAAGCCTTCCGCACCGGGCAAAACGCGATTCCGCTGACGCTGAACGTCAACGTTGATACCGCGGCCGCAACGGCGCATTTGCTGGCATTGCGCAGCCTCGCAGGCGCGATCAACAACCAGTTCCGTGACCTTGGGACCGGCACCAGCCGCAGCACCCAAAGACTGACTGGCAACATCTTCACCCGCCCTGTGCGGGCGGTGCGCCTTCAGATCGAGATCGACCGGACCTCCGTCGCGCGTGCAGAAGCCGAAGTTGCCAGCGTCGCAGCCAGATTGAGCGCTGCACGCCAGAGGCAGTCCGACGCGCAGGACGCGGTCACCCTCGCGCAGCAACGCTACGACGAGGTGATGAACCGCTCGAGTTCGAGCGAATCCCGACGCACCTCCGCCAGACAAGCCCTCACGCGAGCAAACCGCGAACTGGGCCGCGCTACAGGCGACGTCCTCGACCTGATGGGGCGAGAAGCCACAGCCTCCGACAACCTCACCCGCGCCCACGGCAACCAGAACTCAGCCACCCGCCTGCTGGGAGCGGGATTCAGAGGGCTGCGATCGGCCATTGCTGATGGACTGTCGAACGCACTCAGCCAACTCTTCAGCTTCAGCAACCTCCTGGGTATCGCGAAGGTCGCGTTGATCGGTCTCGCTGCTGTGAGCCTTGTGCCGCTGATCGGTCAGCTCGTGCAGGCACTGGGCGTAGTCGCGTTGCTTCCTGCAGCGATTACCGGTGCTGCCGCCGTGTTCGGCACGCTGAAGGTCGCTCTCAATGGCGTCAGCGACGCATTTGCGGCAGCGAAGAAGGTATCCGATAACGCCGCCGACGATGCTCAAGCACGCGGCAAGAAGATCGAGACGGCCCAGAAAGCGCAAGCATCGGCAGCGGACTCTCTCGAGTCTGCCGAACGGGGGATTGTCTCTGCTGAGCGTGGTGTGCGTGACGCGCAAAAGAATTCGCTGCAGGCACAGAAGGACCTGACGACTGCCCGCAAGACCGCGGCGCGGGAAATCGACGACCTCAACCGTGCGCTCGCGCGAACAAAGCTGAACGAAGAGTCCGCGGCCATCAGTGTCGCCGAGGCATACAAGAACCTGTACGACGTCTTCAGCGACACGTCGTCGACCGCGATCGACAAGGCGAAAGCGCAGCTTCAGGTTAAGGAAGCGCTCGCCGACCAGCAAGACGTCATCGAAAAGTCGAAGCGCACAGCCGAAGACGCCGCCGAGGCCAATCAGAAGGGCGTCGAAGGCGCAGACGCTGTCGTATCCGCCAAAGACAAGGTCACCTCCGCTGCAGAGGCTGAAGAGACCGCCCAGCAGAACCTGTCGGACGCCTACAAGACCCTGGCGAAGTCGCAACAGGCGCTCGCGGACGCGTCGAAGGATCTCCAAACGGCGTTGACCGAGCCAAGCGATGCGGTGAAGGACTTCGAGAAGGCGATGGGCAAGCTGTCGCCGGCGGCACAGGACTTCGTCACCAAGATGCTCGACGTCAAGTCGGGCTTGAAGGACCTGAAGCTCTCGGTCCAGGAGAACTTCTTCGACAAGCTTGGCGACTCCGCGAAAAGCTTTGTCAACAACTGGATTCCGACCCTGAAGGGCGGTTTGGGTGGCATCGCTGACCAGATCAACGGCGCCCTGCGCCGCGCCTTCGCCGACCTCGACACCGACGCGACTCGCTCCAAGCTGTCGACCGTCTTCGACAACGTCAAGAATTCGATCGGCCCGATCGTCGATGGCATCGACAATCTGGTCCAGGGCTTCCTGTCGCTCTCGGAAACCGGCTCCGGTTTTTTCCCGGACATGTCAAAGGGCTTCCTCGGCTTTACCGAGAAGTTCCGCAAGTGGGCCGAATCCGATGAGGGCAAAGCTAAATTCAAGCAATTCATTCAAGACTCGATCGACGCGTTCAACCGATTCATGTCACTCGGCAAACAAGTTGTTCGAATCATCGCATCCATCTTCAAGGGCTCCGACGACACCGGAAAGTCCTGGATGGACAGCCTGGTCAGCGGTGCTCAGAAACTAGCCGACTACCTGGGTAGCCCTGAGGGGCAGCAGCGCATCAAAGACTTCTTCAGCGAATTGCGCGAAACCATGAAGAAGATCGGTGAAGACGCCGACAAGGTGCTTCGCGCATTCGACTGGCTCGATCGCAAAGTCGGTCTGTTCAGCAAGATCGGCAACGGCGCCTTCGACATCAGCAAACTACTGAGCGGCGACATCGGACCACTCACCGGCGACATTTCCGGATGGATCGGTAATCAGCTCGACGGCCTGCAACAGAAGGTTGCCGAGAAGATCCCGACGATCGCCAAGTGGTTCACCGACCTGACAAGGAACCTCGGCAGCCTCGGATCTGGTGCCTTCGACAACCTCCTGGGCGGCAACGGAATCGCCGGATCGCTCGATGGCCTGAAGAACCTGCTCCCCGGTGTCATCACAGACATCCTGGGCGACAACGGGTTTGAGAAGCTCAAAGGCGGCATGTCCGGCTTGGCTGGCTTCCTTACCGGCGATGACGGACTCGGCAAGATCAAGAAAGCCTTCAGTGACCTGCCTGGCTTCTTTGGCGGAATAGCCGACAAGCTGGGCCTCAACTGGTCCGGACTGGGCGACAAGATCAAAGGCCCGCTCAACACCGTCATCGACCTCCTGAACTCCGGGCTCGGCGGCGCCTGGAACGCGGTCGCGAATCTCCTTGGCTCCGACAAGAAGTGGACCGACATCCCGCGGATCGGCGAAGGCGGCGATACCGGCGGCCGATCGGGTGGACCTCTCCACCGCGCTACTGGCGGCCCGATCTACGGACCAGGCGGCCCCACCGAGGACCGGGTGCCGATCATGGCATCGGCCGGCGAACACATGTGGACCGCCGCCGAAGTGCAAGCAGCTGGTGGCCATCAGGCCATGTACCGGATGCGCAAGTCGGTGCTCGCTGGCGGCGGCAAGCAGTCCACGGATGGCAACTTCGCCATCGGCGGTGGCGTCACCTTTGGGTCCGACGCTGACCGTTGGATGGCTGATGTCATCCAGCAGGCATTCTCAAATGCGACTGTGACCAGCGGCTACCGGCCCGGTGACAGCGGTTTCCACGGCCAGGGCGAAGCAATCGACATCGCAGGACCCTTGCAGCAGATCGCGAACTGGATCTATTCGGCTTACCCCGAGTCGACTCAGCTGATCTACGGCCCTGGTCCGCTGCTCTACAACGCGCGCGGCTACCACGCAGATCCGTCGAATCAGGCTGAGCTGCAAGGCATTTACGCGAGCGATCTGGGTGGCCACTTTGACCACGTCCACTGGGCGAACGTCAAGCCTCTGGCGAATCTCAGCGGCGATCAGCAGAAGAGCCTCTGGGAGCGCATCAAGAGCAGCGTCGGTGCCATCGTGGGTGGCGGTCGCGATCTCATGGTCAACAACCTCGTCGAGAAGCCCCTGCGGGCGATGGCGGACAGCGTCCCCACCTTCAACGGCCTTGGCGAGTTCGGCAGCATCCCAAAGGACTTCGCCAACAAGATCGTCGACACCGTCGTCAGCACCTTGAAGGGCAGCGTCGGCGCGGGTAGTGGCTCGGCGAACTACACCCCGTCCGCGGGCGTGGAGCAATGGCGCAGCCTGGTCGTCAGCATTCTGAAGGCCAAGGGCCTCTCTGAGGGCTACACCGACCGGGTTCTGATGCAGATGCAGTCCGAGTCGAGCGGCAACCCGAAGGCGATCAACCTCACCGACGACAACGCCAAGAAGGGCACGCCGTCCAAGGGCTTGATGCAGGTCATCGATCCGACCTTCGCAGCCTACGCGGACCCTGGATACAACACCGATATCTGGGATCCCGAGTCGAACATCCGCGCCGGCATCAACTGGGCAATCCACGCACATGGGTCGCTGGATCAAGGGTTCCAAGGCCACGGCTACGACCAGGGCGGCATCTGGCCGAACATGACGTTCGGTTGGAACACCACGGGCTTGCCTGAGGCGGTGCTCACGAATCCGCAGTGGAAAGCACTGCGGGACTTCGGTCAAGGGCTTGGGATCCTGCAGAAGGACTCGACGCCCACGCCGAACCCAGGCACGACGGTCGAAGGGCAGACGCTGCCCGACTCGACGCAGGTTTCGAACGATCCGTTGCTCAGCGAGAGCGTGAATAGCAACGAGAAGGTCGGTCTCGACACTTGGAAGACGCTCGGCACCAAGACAAAAGAGCGCTTCCAGTCCGTGTGGGATACCGGGCTCACCGACGCTATCGACGCGAATCTCGGCGCGCTGGGGATCGACGACCCCCGCAACATTCCGTTGTACAAGCAGGCGACGTCCTACAAGGACACCTGGGATGAGTGGCAGAAGAAGAAGGCCGCAGCGGCACAAGCGTCGCAGGCGTTGACCGACTCCGGCTACTACAACGCCGGCCAAAACGTCACCGGCGCTGCGGATCAGGCAACTTCGGCCACGCCCGCTGGACAGCAAATCAGCAATGACCAATCGACGACGATCAACATCTACCCCGCTGACGTCACCGAGGGTTATCGGAAGGCACAGCAAATCGCGGATCTGCGTGCGCTGACCAAAACCGCACGAGGGAACTGAGTTCTATTGCGCCAGTCCGCCAAGGTGGAAATCTTCGGCGTCGACGACTCGCATCACGTCATCAATGGTCCCGGCGTGTCGACCCGCATGTATCTGGCAACAGATGTCAAAGGGCTTTACGACACGCCGGTCACCACAAAGTACAAGTCGTCGGCGTACCAACGTGGATCCACGTATCAAGGTAAGAAGGTCCAGCAGCGAGACCTCACCTTCGCTGTCAATCTGAAGGGCGAAACCCCCGAGGATTGGGAAGATCTCGACTCGCGTTGGCGGCAAGCCTGGGACTACGAACCAGACCCGTGGGATCCGGCATCGACGTTGACGAAGATGTCGGTCACCACCGATCGATCCGGCACGCGCTCACTGTATTTGGCCCTCTCCGAATCGATCGCATTCGAGTCGAAGCATGACCCACGACTCACAGTTTCATCGGTCGTCCCGATGGCAGTCACTGCCGCACAGCCATTCTGGTTCGAAGACAAATGGGAGAACACCCCATACGACTACTTCCAGACAGGCGCTTCCGGCACCAGCGACGGGTTCGTGACTGTCTACAACCCGACGGATCAACCCCTGTTTTTAAAATGGGTTGTCACGCAGGGTAAGTGGACACTTCCGGACTTCTCATGGACAGGTAAGCGGTATCACCGGGTCCCAGGTGGCGACTGGGCGAACCGGAAGATCACCCTCCCGTTGTTGACCAGTCTTGAAGGCGGCGCACGCATCGACCTCGACCCGATGAAGCTGCAAATCCGCGACTACAACGACACCAACCTCATCGGCCGCATGAACGGCATCTGGTTTATGCACAAATTGCCGCCGTACACCCCAGAGACCGAACTACCGGTCCGGGTCGAAAGCGCCCCAACCGGTGGTGCACGAGTTGAGGTGTATTGCCCACGTCGGTGGGGTCGAGCCTGGGGTCTGCACTAGGCCGGGAACTGCGGCTGGGCGGAACGAGTCTTGCGGTTGATCTTCTCCTGGCGACGGCATGCTCGGCAGTTCCGAGCCTCATTTCCAGGTCGTCTGTACGTGTTCGCCGGTGTGTACTCGTGCCCCCGCGGGCAGTGGGTCTTGTTCAGCATGGGGTTGTTTCCATGACGAATGCGGTCCTGCGCGTTGTCTTGGATCGTTCCCCAGCGCAGATTGACGACGCGGTTGTCCTGGTTGCCGCCCTCGCCGTGACATGCATGCCAGCCTTCAGGTCGGGGGCCGACGAAGGCTTCGAGCACAAGCCGATGAACCGGGACGGTGGTCTTTACGCCGTCCTTCGACAGCGAATGTGTGAGATAGCCGGTGGGCGTGAGGCCAGGGCTGAGGATCGTCTCTCGGCGCCGCTGGGGAATTCCGTCTCTGCGCGTCAAAGTTCGCGCCTCAGCCTTCACGCGCCCTCGGTCTGACACCGAGTACAGCCCTTCCCATCCAACTACTGGGAGCCATTTCTCAGGGGACTCTGACACGCCAAACCTCCAGGTAGGCACCTGATTTCGGGGATCCCATTCAGCTTAGGTGCGGTGTCAAACCGGAATGACCGATATATCAACGCTGTCCCTCGAAGAACAGTGCAACATGATCTGGGCTGCCACCACAGCCCGCGAAGAAGCCGAAGCCCGCTCACGCCTCGAACCACCGAAAGTCCGCATCTGGACCGGTGACTGGGATTTGGCTGGCGTGCTCAACACCGAGTACACAGCCGAGTTCACATGGATCGACAACGACGCGGGCACCGGTCTCACCGAGATCCCTCTCTGGGACCCGATCGCCAAGTGGATTTGGCAGGTCAAGGACCGTGTGGACGCTGGCGAGCGTCGCAACGTCTTCATCACTGTAGACAAGGACGGCGCCCGCTGGTCCGGTGTTCTCTTTGATCACACGATTGAAAAAAGAGAAGACGGCACACGGGTTTTGGTCGTGCGCTGGATGCACGACTTCTTCTTCCTGTCGCACTATCTCGTCTGGTGTAACCCGTTCCTCCCGGATTTCGTGCAGTTCCCGCGCACATTTTTCCTGGCTGGCCCGTCGATTTGGACGCTCAAGACCGCGCTGTTCCTGAATATCATGCGCGAGCAGACGAGCTTGTGGGAGCTTCCCGACGACCCAATGAACCAGGGAAGTTCAGCGCCGGGCATGGGTAACTGGTCGGTGGTCGTTAAGCCGACTGAGTTCCTCGATGACATGAATGCGGGAACGCTTTGGTCCGTACCGAATTCGCGGTTCAAGTACTGGACAGAGATGTCGAAGGACATCCTCGCGGATGCCGAGCTCTCCGTCATCTGCCGCCGGTTTTTAACTGATGACGACGAGCAGCCGATCGCCGGTCAAACGCTTCGCAACGGGTGCCTCGTCATCGACATCGTCGACAAGTCCGGCTACTACAGCGACACGTCTAACGGCGGCGACCCGTTCCTCGGTTTAAAACGCACCGTCGCGAAATTCACCGACGATTTCCTCGACGACTTCCAAGACGCCATCGTCGACCCAGCTGTGCCTGGTTCCTATGGCGTTCCGGGGCAGAAGCTCACCGACAAGACGTGCCCATACGTCGTGTACATGGAGGGCGAAGAGACCGGCATCGAATCGTCGAAGTTCACGTACACGCCCTCGACAGCGATTCAGATTGTCACGGGCGGCCATTCGATGCCGTTCGTAAACGAGTTGATAAGTGCCTGCGTGTCTGGAGACACCATTGTCGACGGTCCCGATGGTGCTCTGCGGATCGATGCGCTCGCTGCTCACGGTGAACCGTTCCGCGTATGGTCGCTGACCCCATCAGGCGATTGTGTTCCAGCAACGGCGACACGCGCTTTCCTCAAAGGGCGGGCCGAGCTTTTCGAATATGTCCTAGAGAGTGGACGATCGATCAAAGCGACGCACAAACACCGGTTTCTGTCGCCATCCGGATGGATACGGGGCGTCGATGTTCAGGTCGGATCTGCGGTCGCAGCGGCCAACCACTCGACCTATTCGAGAGCTGAAGTCCAGTTGCCGACATCGGATCTGGACGACTCCAGCTATCGCGCAGTGCCGGAATCGATCTACGCAACCTACGAGGTTGTGGTGGAGATCCGACCACTCGGCGTCGACGACTACTACGACATGTCCGTACCAGGGTGGCAGAACTACTCCGCCAACGGCTTCTGGAACCACAACACGATCCAGACCGCAGGCGATCTGATCGCCATGATGATCGGTGTTCCGCCGGTTGGTGGCGCCACTGATGCCGTGCTTCAGCCATTTTACTGGGACACCATCGCCGCCTGGAATCATGCGAAATCCCAAGCGCGAGCGACCCATTCGGGTTGGGCGCGGCTGTACGAGTACATCGCATCGTCTGGCGACCGGGCGTACACACTCGAAGCACTTCTCTCGATCCGCAAGGGCCTCCACGACACTCGTTCATGGTTCTCCCACGAGGTCATGATCCGTGACGGTGCCCCGTGGTATATCGGCGATCAGGGCAAGGGCCACTTCTTCATTGGCGACCGAATCGGTGCGCAAGTCCTCGGCGACTTCGCGGCAACGCAAGGTTTCGACGACTTCACGATCTACGTCGACCAGGTCACTGAGCTCACGCTCGCGTGGGATCGCGACAGCTTCGCCGAGTGGAAATGCACGATCGGCGAGAAGGAAAAGAACAAAGACCGAGGCGCACGCACCCTCAGCTTGATCAGCGACCTCTACAGCACGGTCCGCACGCTCGGCGTGACCGGCAAATAGCCCAGGAGCACAACCACTTTGAGTGACGAACCAGTCGAGGTCGATACCTCACCGTGGCTGCCTGAGGGCGGCTTCCCGACCTTCGAGAACTGCAATCCGAACTGCCCAGAGGAAGCGTTCCTTCCGACGTTCGCTGGTCTTCCGGGGATGAAGGGGGCACCGCTGCCGTTCCCGGTCGAGTACCTGAAGATGGTCTCGCGACGCCAGTGGGACTGCGGTTCTCGGCCGATGGGATCCGTGATTCCGCCGAAGCGGATCATCAAGTACCAGCGTCCCCAGACCTCGAACCCGCACTGGCTCACCAGCCCTGGCGTGTGGGTCGACATCAATGAGCCGGAGCGCAACCAGCTCGACATTAAGGAATTCGTCCAGTCGCTGCCACAGGACGCGAAGCGGCAGTTGGCCGAAGCACTCGGCTTCGACCCTCAGACCGCGGTACCTGAGGACGACCAGCTGGCCGATCGCTGGGAGGCCCCAGCACCAGAGCGTCGCTATGGCCGGCCGTCGCGGGACGGTGCAAGCGTCTCCAACGAGCCGCTGCCCTTCGACCCGATCCACAAGACCGTCACTGAGGTCTTGGCGTACCTGCGTGACGTGGACGAGGACGAACGCGGGCGCGTGCTGGACATCGAACGCTTCCTCGGCAGCGCGCGCCGCGGCATCTTGAAGCGCTACGAGCCGCAGGGGTAGCCGATGAGCTTCGAGTACCTTCCGCTCAAGTCCGGAACCTACACAGTGTCTTCGCCTTTCGGCCCGCGTGATGGTGGCTTCCACTACGGCATGGACTTCGCCGCGAAGATGCGCACCCCGTTCTATGCCCCGCTTTCCGGGACGATCGTCGAGGGCGCCGAGCGCACCGACGTCGAAGGTTTCGGCCGATGGGTGTGGCTCGACGCCCAAGCCGCGGCCGGCGTGGACCTGATCTTCGGCCACGGCGACCCCGCGGTGCGCGGAGGCGACCGCGTTCGCGCGGGGCAGCTGCTCGGCTACGTCAACACCTACGGGCAGAGCACCGGCCCGCACCTCCATCTTGAGGTTTGGACCCCGCCAGGTCGCGTCGGCGGCCGAGCGGTCGATCCGGCACCGTACTTCGCCGGCGCCGTCGATCCCACTTCTTCTCAATCTCCCTCTAGGAGTCCATCCATGGCGTCGAAGCCTGATTACGTCGAACTGGACCGGATGGGCAACTCGTGCTCGAACCGGTGGGGTTCGCGTGTCCGCAACATCCTCTGGCACACCGAGGAAGGCAACAGCTCGGCCGAGAGCCTGGCTGCCTACCTGAACAACACTGGCAACGAGGTCTCCTACCACTACACCATCCGCGACGGTGTCGTCGTGGACGTGGTGGACACCGACTACGCCAGCTGGAGTGTGCTGGACGCGAATCCGTACACGATCAACATGTGTTTCGCGGGCTCGCGGTCGTCGTGGTCACGTGATCAGTGGCTGGCCCGCGAAGCTGACATCCGGATCGCCGCCTGGTTGAGTGTGCAGGACGCCCGCAAGTACAACACCTCGACGGACATGATCCCGCCGCCCTACACGCGCCGCGATGGCATCTCCGACCACAAGTACGTCACCCAATGCCTGGGTATCGGCACGCACACTGATCTTGGCTACGCGTTCCCGTGGGATGTTGCAGCCAAGCACGTCGCGGAGTTCGTGAGCGGGGCAACGCCAGCTCCTGTCGCCCCGGCGGTGAACATGATCGATCAAGAGGCGGCACGTGCCGCGGCGTGGATCGGGAAGCGCCAGACCGAAGGCGAACTGCCCACTTCAGACGGTGAAGGCCGTTACGCAGAGTTCGACAACGGCTACGTGTACTGGCATCCGCGCGTAGGCGCGCACGCGTTGCCGCTCAACGTGTTCCAAAAGTGGGCCGAACTCGGCTGGGAGGCTGGTTCTCTCGGCTACCCGGTCGGCGACCACACCGTCCTCAAGGCCGCGGACGGCTCTGCGGTGGGCGACGTGCAGGGCTTCGAGAACGGCGCGATCTACCGCCGTTACGGGCAGCCAGGCGCGTGGGTGCACGGCGAGATCCGTAACCGCTGGAACCGCTCCGGCTTCGAGACCGGGCCCTTCGGTTGGCCGACCTCCGATGAGGTCCCGTTCGACACCGGCTCCTATCAGGAGTTCGAGCATGGCCGCATCTACTGGACCCCCAAGCAGACCCTCGGCCTGCTGACTTCAGGCGAGACGGACACTCCCGTCGCGGACGCCGCCTGACTCTTGCACCTCCTCAACGCATTGCGAGGTATCATCATGTCTTTCGACACCCTGCGCGACATCTCCGCAGACATCCGGGGCCGCATCTACGCGGTCCTGGCTCCTCTTCAGGTGTTGCTGGTCGCCTTCGGCCTGCTCTCCGATTCGAACGCGTCCCTGTGGGCCTCCGTGGTCACCGCCCTGCTGGGCTTCACCATGGCCGGCGCCAATTCGACCGCGACGTGGCGTAGCTGGCTGTACGGCATCATCGGTGCCGCGCAGCCGGTCCTGATCGCCTACGGGGTCGCGACTGGTTCGCAGGTTGCCGCGGTCGTGGCTGTCGTCTCGGCTGTGCTGGGTCTGGGTGTGGCTGCTGCCAAGACCCCGAGCATCGGCTAACCCCGCGTGTGGGAAGCCGTCTTCGGGGCGGGCGGCGGCATTCTTGGGCTTGTCCTCGGCTTTATCGCGCCGAGGTCACGCTCTCTGGATTCACAGAGAGCCGACTTCGCGGTTGTCCTCGCGCCGTTGAGCGAAGAGCTCAAAGACTTGCGGTCACGCGTGAAAACCCTTGAGACACAGCATGTCGACGACGTCGCCCAGCACTACAAGGACCAGCGGCGCATCGATGTCCTCGTCGACTACGTCAAAGACCTGCTCGCCTTCATTCGCGAGCACGTGCCAGCGCCGCCGCCTCCACCCATCCCGCCCGAAATCTCAAACGACATCTGAACAATGGGGGTGATCGCTCGTGACTGCCCCCAATCAGCCGGATCCCAATGGCTCGATCAATGTAGGCGGCTTTAGGGCGCTCCAGACTGCGACGACAGACGACGCCAAAACCGCGATGAAATCCGGTGCACTGGGCGCCTTCGGTGGCGCGCAGGACAAGGTCGGCACCGAGATCCGGGCGCCGATTCAAACGGCGCAAGGTGCGGCGGACGCAGCTGTCACGACGTCCCAGGCGGCGGCCAATGACGCTGCGAACGCCTCTGAGAAGGCCGACATCGCCTATGACACAGCGAGTTTCTGGAGCATCGAGTTCATCGTCGCTAGCGCCGAAGTGCTCCTCGGTGTGAATGAGCTTCTGCTGGGACCGATTCTCAATGTCCCGGATGGACGGACCGCGCTGCTCACCGACATCCACGTGGGCCTGCTGAATCAACCCAATGGGTTCACGGTGGAAACACGGAAGTGGAACGCAGCGGGCACCAGCTACACCACCATCCACACCGGCGTGCTGGGTGCCAACGTCACCCGCCGCGACTTCGGCACCCTGTCCGTCTCCGTGCTGGACAAAGAACGGTTCTGGCCGTACGTCACCTCGATCACCGGGACGACCCCGCCGACTGTCCTGCAAATCTGCGTCGCTGGCGTATTCATCTGAGAGGCAAGTGGATTGAAGGCTTTCGAGTGCATCGACCGTGGCGGGACCTATCACGCAACGTTCGCGGTCCTACCGAACCGGGTTGAACTGTGGACCGCCGCGTTTGGTGTGGAATCGCTTGAGGCACTGTTCGATATGACGCCGGACGATGCGGCGATCCCTGTCATCGACGCTGCGGTCGCCAGATTCAACTCTGAACCCGAGACTCTCCGCCCCCGGGTCGCCCCCGACGATCCAATCGGGCTGTTCGGCAACCGTCAGGCACTGCTGAAGATTCGGGCCTGGCTGGCTCAGAATGGCGGCACCATCACCGGCGTCGTGGATGACGAGGTGCTTGCGTGAGCTTCCTTCTGCGCCGCACTGCGCGGGCGTGGGCAGGCTGGCGCGACCTCGACGCCCTTCATTCGCGGCCGGACGAGAATCCGGTGCAGCCACCTTGGCGGCAAACGAATAACAGCCGCACCGTTTGGCTTGAGAACAACGTCCTGAAGATCAACGACGGCCTCTCAACGCCGATGCAGCTCGGCGGTGTCTCCTACTGGCAGATGCCGTTCACCCAAAACTGGGGCTGCGAGATGGATCTCAACATCGACGGCAACATCATCCAGGAACAGTTCTGGGCCGCGTGCATCTCGCCGTCCTGGACGAGCGTGGCGTTCACGGATCTCAAAGAACTGCCGATGATCGCGATCTATCGGGGAGTTTTCTCATCAACCGCCTCGATCCGCATCTTGGTCTATCACGACCTCAACTTCCACGACACGCTCGCCTCCACACAGGAGTACTCGGGCCTGATGAACCGATCGACGTACCGGCTCACGATCCTGGTGGACCGGGACCGCCTCGTCCGGGTTTACGTCAGCGGTACGTTTGTTTTCCAGTACTGGCTATCCACTGCGCTGAAGGCCGGTCCCGGCAGGCGCGCCCTGAATTTTTTGAATCAAACCTCGGCCTGGTCCGAGCAGTCGAACTTCGTGCTGTTCGACCAGCAAAGCGATTTCCAAAGCGTCGCACCGTGGTCCAGTGTCTTCTACGACGACTTCAACCGTGCGAACGGCGCGGTCAGCAACGGGTGGACGCAGCAGGGCACCAACGCAGGCATCGTCGGCAACTCTTGGTCGGTTACCGGAACTGCGGACACCAACGTCGGCTTGATCCGCGACACGGGCATGACGTCCGGGATTCAACGTGTCGAAGGCGTCATCGGCGGCAACCTCCCACCGAGCAGCGGAGCGGACGCGAGCCTGATCCTGCGCGCGAAATCGGATGGCTCCGAGGGACTCTCGGCGAACTTTTACGCGGGCCACATCTACCTGTCGCGATTCACCGGCGGTCTCACGAATCCGACCTACACAGACTACATGGACACCGCCGAGGTGACCGTCCCGAACGGCGCGACCGTGGCGTTCTCCTGCACGAATCAGGCGGCGTGGATCGAAGTGAACGGCCAGATCGTCCTCATGGCCGACGTGAACAACAAGGTCACCACCTCGAATTCCTGGGGCGGCCTTCGGGTTTCGCAGAAAAGCGGAAACAACTCCGCGTCCTGGAATGACGTGCGCCTACTGACGCGCACCTAACCCGCGAAATCGCCCGCCGCGCACCAATTCTCATTCGCTCAAGGCGGCGCCTATGACTATCGGTCACGAACCCCTGATCGACACCCTTGTGCTGGTCCCCGGCCAAGACTTCCTTCACGACATCTACCCGCCCGACGGTGCGAGTATCCCCACGGGCACGACTGTCGACCTCATCTTCTACGCCACCGGCAGCCGGGCCGTACTCGCTACCTGGTCTGCGTCGGTGTCTTCATCCGCGGCCAGTTGGACGGTCTCCTCGACGGTCGCCGACACCATCCCTCTCCCAGCCGATTTCCGCATCTACTTCCGCTACAACGACGGCGCGGACTTCTGCTGGTACCGCGGGCAAGTCGCCCGACAGGAGTAACCATGTCCATTGCTATTGCGACGACTCGCCAGGTACTGGCTGATGCCTACAAGACCCTGTCTGGCGCGTCCACGGTGTGGGTGTCTTTGCACACTTCGGACCCGACCACGGTGGGCAACAACGAAGCGAGCGGCGGCGGCTATGCACGCGTGCAGGGCACCTGGACGTCCGGTACTGGCGGTTCGCTCACGATGGCGGAGCTGACGTTCACCGCCCCGACCGGAAGCTACACCCATGTTGGCCTGTGGTCGGCGAGTACGAGCGGCACCTTCTATGACAAGTGCGCGCTGTCGCCAAACATCACTCTGAGTTCGGCCGGCACGATCAAGGTGACACCGAGCTTCGCGCAGAGCTGATCCAATGACTGAGCTGCCACGCCGCCCAGGCTGGCGCGCGTCATTCCCAGCCCGCGGCTCCACATCACCCGTTCTGCCTACTCGGTCGAGATCCGTTCTCCGCCACGACATGCTGTACGTGCCGCCCCCACTTGCGCAGTTCACTGGGGCTGGCACGCTGTCCGCTGTCGCGGTTCCTCAAGCTGTGGCGATATTCACTGGCTCTGGCTTGCTGTCGGCTCTGGGCGCTGGCGCTGCGACTGCGACGTTCTCCAGCGACGGCACTTTGATCGTGCCGACAAACAAGGGCTCCGCACCGTTTACAGGAGCGGGGAGTCTCTCCGCGACCGCCGTCGCTGTTGCAACAGCGCCATTCACGGGTGCAGGAACACTTTCGGCACAGGGTGTCGCCCGTGCGACAGCATCGTTCTCGGGCGCCGGCACGCTCGTCGCGACTGGAACACCATCGGCGACAGCGCCATTCACAGGCGCTGGAACCCTGTCAGCGACCGCGACGACGTTCAAGCCATCCGGCATGAACAAGAACACCGACTATCTGATCACTGCGACTTCGTTTCCCGCGCAAGTGCCCAGCTGGACGGCGGATACCTCGGGCTATTCAGGCTCGACGACATCGGGCAATGGCCTCGTAGCGCAGGGATCGAAGACAGGTGCACTGCTCGCCGTGCGGCTCTCGGTCACCAACGTCAACTTCGGGTCGTTCACAATCACAGTGCGGCTACTGCTCGATGGCGTCGTCAAGGTGACTGGGACGCCCCAGACCATCGGCTCCACCGCCACGGCGAATGTCGATCTGTCTGTAAACGCTGATGTCACTTCCGGGCAGGTGCTGACGGTCGAAGCCATCGCGAGCGCTGCGAGCAACCTCCGGATCAACACCGGCATAGGCAGCTACGTCCGAATCACCTGACCCCCTCTCCTCTCGAAAAGAAATCTGCCCCGACCTTCAAAGGTCGGGGCAGATTTCGTCGTATGTGGGTCAGCTCGTGGGTGGTTGGACAATGTCCGTCCACTCGGTACCGTTGTGCCAGCGGACCGCGCCGGCGCCGTCTGTGTACCAACCAGCCGGCGGCAGGTTTTGTGGTGGAGGAGCGAGAACCACAGGTGGCGGACGCTTGTCGCCAACCCTGATCAGTGCTCGGATGACCAGGAACAAGATGAGAACTGGGACTGCGACGATGAGCACGACGATTGGAGGAATGTCGTCGGGTCCACTCGCCAGTCCAAAGACCGTGAGCACCGCGAGGCCCACAAGGAACAGCCAGATTGGGAAGGGCTTCTTTGCTGGCTGCGCACCGGGGTGGGGCAGGGGAGCGGCGCCCGGGAACTGTTGCATCGGATACGGCCGAGTTGGTTCCTGGGGGCCGAGCGGCGGTTGTGGCGGGTAGGTCACGGATCCCCCTGGCTAGGAAGCGTTTTCAGCCGTTCATCGGGTGCGCGGTTGTTTGCTGTTACTTTGCAAGCGCTTGGGGGATCGTAGCTTGCCGGCTGACCGCTGTCGCTGACATCGCGTGCCATTTCAGTTGGCGGACGGATCGTTCTGGGCATTGCTGGCTGGGATTACGTCGCGCGCCAACGTCTCGGCGACTTCCTGCGGGGGCAATCCTGCGGCAGTGAGCTGTTCGTGTGGCCAGAGCGTCGGCGTTTGGAGCAACGCGAGAATCACGTGCTCGACACCCATCATCGTCTGTCCGGCCTCGTGTGCGGCCACCGCGGCGGCCTTCAGCAGGACTTGCAAGTCCGCAGAGGGGACCAGGATTTCTTCCGTTGGCTGGCGAAGTAAGCGGGCCTCGCTGCGATGGCTGCTGTTAGGGCTCGGTGGGTCGTCGCTCATTGGTGTGTCTCGTTCCGCGAGTTGTGTTTCTAGAAACTTATAATGTGTGTAGTCTGACTAGGGCAAATTGAGCCAACCTCGAATCATAGAGAATCAGGGGTGGAGATGGGCTCACTTTCAATGCGTCGTCGTGTCGTCGTGTTCACGATCAATCGTGCGACGGCCATTAACCTCATGCTCAAGCGGATATCTGGCTTGAGGAGGTTGTGGGCGTGGTCGACGAGGCGCGGCGCGAGTTTGGTGCTCGTCTGCGCTCCCTGCGGAGGCGCGCAGGCATGACTGGTGCGGCAGTGGCAGAGCGTGCTGGTTGGCCGAAGTCCAAGGTGTCGAAGTTGGAGACCGGACAGCAGTTGCCGACCGACGAAGACCTGACCCTGTGGTGCCAGGCCACCGATGCCCGCCGGATCGAACCCGAACTGCGCGCCGACCTTCGCAATCTGGAAAGCCTTGTCGCCGCGGCGAAACAACGCTCTGGTGATCTGCTGTACCAGCACGAGCAACGGTATGAGCGGGAGCGGCGCGCGGAGTCTGTCTTCGAGTTCGAGCTGGTGACGGTTCCGGCGATGCTGCAAACAGAGGAGTATGCGGCGCGGCTCATGGATTCCGATGCCGAGCTGCTGGGGGGAGCCGATGTAGAGGGCGCGTTGGAGGTGCGTCGTCGCCGCGCGAAACTGATCGACGGCCGGCGCGACATTCGGATTCTGTTGGGCGAACAGGCACTGTGGTCCGCAATCGGTTCCGCGGAAGTGATGCTCGCTCAACTGGATCACCTTCGGGCCTTGGTCGAATCAGACACTGTGTCGATCGGCGTGGTGCCGCGCACCGCGGCGTGGATGAGGCGCGTAACTAACTTCGCGCTGATCGATGATTCCGTTGCAATCGCCGAGACACTGACGTCGGATCTGGTTGCGACCACTTCGGCGGACGTTGATGTCTTCCGGCGAGCGTGGGGTGTGCTTGAAAGTCGCGCGGCAACAGGCAGAGCTGCAGCTGAGCTGATCGATCTCGCCGCGCAGGAATGGATGGAAAGACCCCCGGGCAAGTGGGACTGATGGATGAATTTGCGGTCGCATCCTGATCCACATCCGGGGGCCTTGATTGCCAGGAGACCCTCTACCGCTTGTTGATCCAGCCGCTCAGGTCTTCGTTGTGGCCGTCAGAGTTTGCTTCCTCGTTCCAGTTGTCGTGGCTGCTGCCGTTCGGGCCGGGTTCGAGAATCTGCACTTCATCACCCCCTTTCGATTCATTTGTGGGTCACTGTCCCAGCGGTGAGACCCCTTGCGGAGGGACCATGTCGTGGACCACAACTTGCTCCAGGTCGTACCCGTCGTCGCCTTTGAAGGCGACGGTGTACCGCTTGCGTGTATCCACGCAGATCACATCGGCCATCTTCACCAGCGCGCAAAGTTCGCTGTGGTCGAAATGGTCGATCGTCGGCACGATCAGATCGTCCGCGTCTTCGCCGTAGGTGAGGTTGAACAGATGGTTGACCAGACGGTCACCCCAGCGAGCCGAATCGGCAAGGACCACAAGCGCAACGCACGTGTCGCACTCCTCGGCGATAGCGTGAATGGCCGCCTCATCGTTCTGCCAGTTCGCGCCGGAGACGTCTCGGCGCAGGAACCCGATGGCCTGCCTTCTCATGGCTGCACCCCAAGGAACTCTCGGTACCGGGGTTGGTGGATCGCGACTCGACCGCGGTCTGTCGGCCGCCACCTGGTCGGTCCATGCGGGGCGCTCACGACGAGACCGGAGCGTGACAGCCGCAGCAAGGCGCGGTGGATCGTCGTCTCGGTCAGTTTCGTTGCGGGGCAGAGCTGTCGGACTGTGAGCGTTTCTAGTGAACCTAGGGCGGACAGTGCCCCAAGCACTTTCGCTTCTGATTCGGTCAAGGCCATCGTCGTCCCTCGCCGTCGTTCGTCGTCTGTGTCGTCGTCGGTGGCGACTCGGGGCGGGGACGACGATCACCGGCCCCGAGCGCCTACGACGACGTTAGGAAGAACTTCGGGACGCCAGAACTGTGTCTAGGACACATCCGGAGACGTTCAAAACGTCCCATGCGTCCTCGAAATGCCCGTAGGGTTCCAAGTTATGACTCGACGGCTGGAGTCCGCGATGCTCAGGGCTGGAATCGACTCGGCCGCGCTGGCTGCTGCGGTCAAGGTGGACGTGAAAACCGTGAACAGGTGGCTTGCCGGGCGGGTACCCCATCGGAGAACCAGGCTGCAGGTAGCCGAAGCACTCGGGGAGACTGAAGAGTCGTTGTGGCCTGCCTCCCGGCCGGACACCAAGCCTGGGGCGCCAGCTACGGCAGAGGTGCTCGGAGCCTACGCACACCGTGCTGAGATACCTAACGATCTGTGGGTGTCGCTGGTGCACAAGGCAACCGAACGGATAGACATCATCGGGTACGCGTACCCGTTCGTGTTCGAGTTGTTGCCGAAAGCGTCCGAACTCATTGCAGCCAAAGCGAAATCGGGGTGCGTGGTGCGGCTAGGGTTCGCTGATCCTGACTGTCCTCACGTCCTGGAGCGGGACACGCTGGAGCAGATGGGCGGAACTCTTCCCGGCCGGATACGCAACGCGTTGTCCATGCTCGGGCCTCTCGTTGACACCCCAGGGTGTTCGGTGGGGCTTCACGCCACACACTTGTACAACTCTGTGTTCCGGTTCGACTCCGAGATGATTGTTACCCCCTACCTGTTCCGGGCCAGGGGCTACCAGCACACTGCGCTCTATCTGCGGAAGTTGTCTCCGCACGGCATATTCGAGTCGTTCGCGGATCAGTTTGAGCAGATATGGGGTAGTACAACCCCGTACAGGACAGAGGTAAACCATGGGCTCACGGCGTGACTACTACAAGGACCCGAACGCACCTAAGCCCAACTCGCTGAAGCCGGGGGGCTCGGCGCTGGTGGTGGATGACTCCGGCCGCGTGCTGATGCAGCGTCGGGGCGACTCCGGGAACTGGTCATTGCCGGGCGGAATCATGGAGGTTGGGGAGACTCTTGAAGATTGCGTGGTCCGCGAGACCTATGAAGAAACTGGACTGGACATCGAGATCACGGGTTTGCTCGGTATCTACACCGATCCAGAGCATGTGATCGAGTACTCGGACGGTGAGGTCCGCCAAGAGTTCGCGATTGTGTATTACGGCCGGCGGGTCGGTGGCGAGATCCAGGTATCCCATGAATCCACAGAGGTTCGATTCCTCACGCTGGAAGAGCTGGAGGGCTTGCCGGTTCATCCGACTGTGCGCCTGAGACTTCAACACCATAGGGAGGGTGCAAGTCTCCCGTGGCTGGGCTGACCGGTCAGTAGCGGTCATCGGCAAACGTCGGCCTGAAGTGCGGGTCGTAGCCGTAGTCGTCGTCTTCCTCGTCGTATAGCCGCACCATCGCGTCGTCGATGTCTGGAGCGGGCCGGTAGAGACCTGCCGCGGTTTCGATCACGCCCTGGATGTCCGGGAGTTGAAGCAGTTTCAGGGCTTGGTTGATCTCGGCGACTGTAGGGCTCGGCTCGATGCCATGCCGGACCGCTGGCCACAGATCGGAGGCGGCGAAGTCGCTGTCGTGGCCTTCGTCGGTGAGGGCGGTGAGGGTCAGGGCTGCGATGGTGACGATGCGTTCGTCGTTCATGTCGCCTTGTCCGTCTCTCTCGGCTGAATCGCGCGTTGGGAACACCACTGCTGGATCTCTATCGAACCGCGCCCGTTGCTGGTCTTGACGGTCAGGGATACGAGCGCGATCCAGTCTCCGTCGCGGCTGCGTGCCCATGCGTGGAGGAGCCCCGGGACGCGTCCGGTGAGTTCGAGGCCGCCGGCTCGGACGCGGAGGGGGAGTTCGTTGGCGCCGAACTTGGCGCCATCGGTGGGGATGGCGGCGCCGAGGTCGACGGTCACTGGGGTAGGTGGGTGGACCTCGCGCCTCAGTGATGGCGTCAGTTCATCCGGCCAGTGTTCGAACATGCGTGCGATGATAGCGCCTTGCGGGCCGGTCCTGTCGAATTGCTGGGCAGTTGCCGTATTGGGGTCTGGACCGTGTCCGCATCGAGGCGTAAGTGCAGTAAATGATCTTGTTCTGCGCCTTGGCGACCGGGACATCGCGGGGCGGGAAGTGTCAGATCCTGTGCCACATTTTTGCGGGACATCGCGGGGCACGCTGTGACAGACTGGGGCACGTCCGAGGAACGTGCCCCTCACCAGGGGGTTGGGTAAAAGCACCCCTGACGACCGCCTATACTCCCTGAAATGCGGATGTTCCTGGATATCC
>NZ_JBEXJI010000038.1:0-85912 GCF_040609015.1 Nocardia sp. NPDC004860
CTGTGGCCCCCCCCCCGCCCCGGGGGGGGGGGGGGTTGGGTGGGGGGGGCCGCGAGGGCCCACCCCCCCCCTGGCTGGTATTTTTGATTATTAGCCTATCACCACGCCCCCACACCGTCAGCGGTTTTCAGCGGGTGGTGACCTCGTGCCAGAGGTCCGCGTCATTGCGCTGACGCAGCTTGCTGATTCCGAAGACAACGGCGGCGATCACAACGAGGGTGAGGACGAATTTCATGTCTCCCACCCTACGTGGCGGAGTCTTGACGAACAAACATAGGACTCCTATGGTTTCGCCATGACGATCCCAGCCCCCGCCGGATACACCTACGACAGCCCGAATCTCACGTCCTCCCCGATCTCGCCGGACGAGCTCGCCGAACTCCAGCGGTCGCTGCTGTGGAGCGGCGAGGACGCCGCGGCCCTGCGGCGGGCCGGGGAGATCCTGGTGCCGCAGACCGATCGAATCCTCGACGTCTGGTACGGATTCGTCGGCGCGAACAGCCATCTGGTCGCCGCCTTCGCCGGCGCCGACGGGCAGCCCGATCCGGCGTACCTGGCGGCCGTGCGGGCCCGGTTCGGGCAGTGGATCGCCGATGTGTGCACCCGCGAGTACGACGCGAACTGGCTGGCCTACCAGGAGGAGATCGCGCGCCGCCACCACACCTCCGGCAAGAACCGCACCGATGGGGTGGACTCGCCCGCCACCCACATCCCCCTGCGGCATCTGCTCGCGCTCATCGTGCCGATCACCGTGACGGTCCGCGACTTCCTGGGCGCGACCGGCGCACCCGCCGTCGAGGTCGATGTCATGTACCACGCCTGGTTCAAGGCGATCACCCTGTCGGCGGTGCTATGGGCCAGGCCGTACAGTCCTGACCTGTGGTGAATGCGGGAGACGACAACGAGGTCGCGGACAAGGTGGTCGCGGCATTGGACCGGATCGCCCGCGGCGTCCGCACCCACCGTCAGGCCATCGCCTCCCGCACCGGTCTGACGCCCCTGCAACTCGAACTACTGCGCACCCTCGCCGACGGCCCGCCGCCGGAACCCCTCACCGGGCTGCTGGCCGCCGAACTCGGGGTCAGCCAGCCCACGGTGTCGGATTCGCTGCTGGCGCTGGAACGCAAGGGTCACGTGGCCCGGCAGCCGGCTCCGGGCGACCGCCGGCGCAGCGCCATCGTCCTCACTCCCGACGGCGCCGAACTGGCCGCCGAGATCCGCGCCGCGGACGACGTGTTGCGCGCCTGCGTCGCGGATCTGCCCGGCGCACAACAGGATCAGACCCTGCGCACCCTGCTCGACCTGATCGCCGGGCTGCTCCGGGCCGGGGTGGTGCAGGTGGCCCGCACCTGCACCACCTGCCGCTTCTACCGCCCGGGCGAGGGGGGTACGCCCCGCTGCGACCTGCTCCAGCAGCCGCTCCCCCCAGGCGACCTCCGCGTCAACTGCCCCGAGCACCAACCGGCAGGCGACTGAGCACGGGGTTTGACCTGGGCCAACCCCGACATGTACCTTCGTGCAGGTCTGGGGCCTTAGCTCAATTGGCAGAGCACTGCCTTTGCAAGGCAGGGGTTAGGGGTTCGATTCCCCTAGGCTCCACGAACGAAAGCCGCAGGTTGCCTCGCAACCTGCGGCTTTTTCGTATTCCGTGCGCGTCGTATCTTGATGCCGCAGTGGCCGAATCGTGAAATGAAAAAAGCCTCCCGGTATTCCGGAAGGCGTTTTCGATCTTTGAGTGGGCCTAGGAGGACTTGAACCTCCGACCTCTTCGTTATCAGCGAAGCGCTCTAACCGCCTGAGCTATAGGCCCTCAATGGGTGTTCGAAGTGTGTGACTCGAACGAGGCAGAAGATTACCGTACCGGAGCGCCGATAACCAAAACGGCCGGTCAGCGCCCTGCACGGGGCAGGACGGACCGGCCGTAGCGGCGGATCGAAACAGCGGTTTCTAGTCGGGATCGGCCAGGGTGACCTGGATGCCGCCGACCAGATCGGTGCACTGGTTGTAGACGAAGACGCCGACCGTGGACAGCGCCGTCAGCAGCACCACATTGATGAGACCGATCACACCGGCGTAGCCGAAGACCGTGCCCGCGTCGATGAGCGCCGAGGAGCTGTCCGAACTGGAGTCGGTGAAAGTGGAGACGGTGGAGTTCAGGCGCTCCCAGACGCCCATGCCCTCGAGCACCAGGTACAGCAGGCCGACGGCCAGCATCCACACGAAGAACATGGCCACGCTGATCACCAGCGAGACCTTCAGCGTGGACCACGGGTCGATGTGGCGCAGCTGCACGGTGGCGCGCAGCGGCTCACCGGTGGCCGCGGCCTGCGCCACCGCCGCGGGGGCGGACGGCGAGACCGGACCGGCCGGCGCGATCGGCTCCGGCGGCGGCAGCGGGTGCCGCAGCTCGGACAGATCCGGCAGATCCTTGACCAGTTCCGGGCGGGCGATGCTGCGGGTCGGTCCGTCGATGCCGACGGACTTCACCATGGCCGCCTCCTTGCGCGCCGCCTTGGCCGCCAGGTCGGCGGTGGTGCGGGCATTGGAGACGCCGGCATTGAGGCCGCCGCCCTGCAGACCGCCGCCCTTGAGGCTGGCGGTGCTGCCCGGTGTCGGGGCCTGGCCCGGGCGGTACAGGTTGGACTGCGGCTCCCGCTGCGGCAGCTGCGACCAGCCTTCCTGGAAGGGCGAACCGCCCTGGGTGTCCGCGGCCTCCGGTGCCGCAGCCTCTGCCGAATTGTTACCTTCCGGCCCGAAATCGCCGGACTGGTCCGACAATTCGGGTGATTGCGGCGCACCGCCGTCGTTCCCGCCGGTCCGCGGAATAGGCCGCGGCGGAATCGGGGACGGGGCGATTCTCTCGGTCACGCCATTGGCATGACCGCGCTGGTCATTCGGCTGATTCGTGGTCAATGGTGAATCCTTCGATCCGTTTGTGCCGCCGCTGCTGTGGTGAAACTACTGCTTCGCCGAACCGCTGGTGTCATCTTCGGCAACCTGGTCGGGCTCATCCGCGTTCCGGGCGATCGCGAGCAAAATATCGCCCTCGCCCAGGTTCATCAACCGCACGCCCTTGGTTTGGCGACCGGCCTTGCGAACCTGGTTCGCCGCGGTGCGAATGACACCGCCACCGGAGGTGATCGCATACAACTCATCGTCATCATTGACGATGAGTGCACCGACCAGATTGCCACGCTTCGCGTCGTACTGGATCGTCAGCACACCCTTGCCGCCGCGACCCTGCGCCGTGTACTCGTCGATGGCCGTGCGCTTGGAGTACCCACCCGCCGTCGCGACCAGCAGATAGATGCCCTCCGCGTCGCGAACGACGTTGAGCGACAACAGTTCATCGTCGGCATTGAAGCGCATGCCCTGCACGCCGGAGGTGGCCCGGCCCATCGGGCGCAGCACCTCGTCATTGGCATTGAAGCGGATGGACTGGCCGTGCGCCGACACCAGCAGCAGATCGTCGTCCGCCGAACACAGTGCCGCACCGACCAATTCGTCCTCATCGCGCAGATTCACCGCCACGATGCCGCCGGTCCGGTTGGAATCGAAGTCGGTCAGCTTGGACTTCTTGACCAGACCCTTGCGGGTGGCCAGCACCAGATAGGGCGCGTCCTCGTAGGACTTGAGCTGAATGACCTGGGCGATCTTCTCGTCCGGCTGGAAGGCGAGCAGGTTCGCCACGTGCTGGCCGCGCGCGGTGCGGTTGGCCTCGGGCAGCTCGTACGCCTTGGCCCGGTACACCCGGCCCTTGTTGGTGAAGAACAGCAGCCAGTCGTGGGTGGAGGTGACGAAGAAGTGCTTGACGATGTCGTCCTGCTTGAGACCCGCGCCCTGCACGCCCTTGCCGCCGCGCTTCTGCGAACGGTAGAGGTCGGTCTTGGTGCGCTTGGCGTAGCCGGTCTCGGTGATCGTCACGACCACGTCCTCGCGGGCGATCAGATCCTCGTCCTGCACATCGCCGTCGGCCGCGATGATCTTGGTGCGGCGGTCGTCGCCGTACTTGTCGACGATCTCGGCCAATTCGTCACGGACGATGGCGCGCTGGCGCTCCGGCTTGGCCAGGATGTCGTTGAGGTCCGCGATCTCGGCCTCGATCTTGGCCAACTCGTCGAGGATCTTCTGACGCTCCAGGGCCGACAGGCGGCGCAGCTGCATGTCGAGGATGGCCGTCGCCTGGATCTCGTCGATCTCCAGCAACTGCATCAGGCCGGTGCGCGCGGTCTCGGTGTCGGCCGAGCGGCGGATCAACGCGATCACGGCGTCCAGCTGGTCGAGCGCCTTCACCAGACCGCGCAGGATGTGAGCCCGCTCCTCCGCCTTGCGCAGCAGGTAGCGGGTGCGCCGGATGATGACTTCCAACTGGTGATTCACATACAGCCGGATCATCTGATCCAGGCGCAGCGTGCGCGGCACCTTGTCGACGATCGAGAGCATGTTGCAGCCGAAGGAGGTCTGCAGCTGGGTGTGCTTGTAGAGGTTGTTCAGCACCACCTTGGCGATGGCGTCACGCTTCACCGTGATGACGATGCGCAGACCGACACGGTCGGACGACTCGTCGTGGATGTCGGAGACACCCGCGATCTTGCCGTCCTTCACCTGCTCGGCGATGGCGTTGATGAAGTTGTCGGTATTGACCTGGTACGGCAGCTCGGTGATGACGATCGTGGTGCGGCCCCGGTTGTCCTCCTCGATCTCCACCACACCGCGCATGCGGACCGAACCGCGCCCGGTGGTGTAGGCGTCGATGATGCCCTGGGTGCCCACGATCAGGCCGGCGGTCGGGAAGTCGGGGCCCTTCACGCGCTCGATGCACGCCGCGAGGGTGGCCTCCTCGTCGGCGTCGTGGTTGTCCAGCGCCCAGTAGATGGCCTCGGCCAGCTCGTTCAGGTTGTGCGGCGGGATGTTCGTCGCCATGCCGACGGCGATGCCGTTGGAGCCGTTCATGAGCAGGGCGGGCACCCGGCTCGGCAGAACGGTCGGCTCCTGCGTCTTACCGTCGTAGTTGGGGATGAAATCGACCGTCTCGTGGTCGATCTCGCGCAGCATCTCCATGGCCAGCGGCGTCAGGCGGCACTCCGTGTAACGCATGGCGGCCGCGCCGTCGTTGCCGCGGGAACCGAAGTTGCCCTGGCCGTCGACCAGCGGGTAGCGCAGCGCCCACGGCTGCGCCATGCGCACCAGAGTGTCGTAGATCGCGGTGTCACCGTGCGGGTGGTAGTTACCCATGGTGTCGGCGACCGGGCGCGCGGACTTCACGTAGCCGCGGTCGGGCCGATACCCGTTGTCGTACATCGCGTACAGGATCCGGCGGTGCACCGGCTTCAGGCCGTCGCGCACCTCCGGCAGCGCGCGGCCCACGATCACGCTCATGGCGTAGTCGATGTAGGAGTTCTGCATCTCCTGCTGGATGTCGACCGGCTCGATGCGGTCGCCACCCGAGGGCGGAAGCGAAGTCTCAGTCATGAATCAGGTCTCCGTCAGAAGTAGGGGTGGTCCTCGCGGCGCGCACGCGGAGGCCGAAAAGGCCTCCGCTGTCGCGAATTACACGTCGAGGAACCGGACGTCCTTGGCGTTCCGAGTGATGAAGCTGCGGCGAGCCTCCACGTCCTCACCCATGAGGATCGAGAACAGCTCATCGGCCGCGGCCGCGTCATCGAGCGTGACCAGACGCAGAACGCGCACGGTCGGATCCATGGTGGTCTCCCACAGCTCCTTCGGGTTCATCTCACCGAGACCCTTGTAGCGCTGGATACCGTCGTCCTTGTTGATCTTCTTACCGGCCGCCAGCCCGCGCTCCAGCAGACCGTCGCGCTCCTTGTCCGAGTACGCGAACTCCGGCTCGGACCGCTGCCACTTCAGTTTGTACAGCGGCGGCATCGCCAGATACACGTGACCGTGCTCGACCAGCGGGCGCATGAAGCGGAACAGCAGGGTCAGCAGCAGCGTCGAGATGTGCTGGCCGTCGACG
The DNA here is from genome assembly GCF_040609015.1 of Nocardia sp. NPDC004860. Classification (NCBI taxonomy): domain Bacteria; kingdom Bacillati; phylum Actinomycetota; class Actinomycetes; order Mycobacteriales; family Nocardiaceae; genus Nocardia; species Nocardia sp. NPDC004860. The sequence continues at coordinate 5,978 of NZ_JBEXJI010000038.1, forward strand.
TCGGCGTCGGCCATCAGCACGATCTTGTGATAGCGCAGCTTGGCGATGTCGAACTCGTCGTGGATGCCGGTGCCGAACGCCGTGATGATCGACTGCACCTCGGTGTTCTTCAGCACGCGGTCGATGCGCGCCTTCTCCACATTGATGATCTTGCCGCGCAGCGGCAGGATCGCCTGGTACATCGAATCGCGGCCGGACTTGGCCGAACCACCGGCCGAGTCACCCTCCACGATGTAGATCTCGGACTTGCTCGGATCCTTCGAGCGGCAGTCGGCCAGCTTGCCCGGCAGACCGCCGATATCGGTGGCCGACTTGCGGCGCACCAGCTCACGCGCCTTACGGGCCGCGACCCGCGCCTGCGCCGACGAAACCGCCTTCTGCACAATCGTCTTCGCATCGGCCGGGTTCGCCTCGAACCAGTGCGAGATGTGCTCGTTGCAGGTGCGCTGGACGAAGGACTTCACCTCGGTATTGCCGAGCTTGGTCTTGGTCTGGCCCTCGAACTGCGGGTCGGCGATCTTCACGCTCACGATGGCGGCGAGACCCTCACGGATGTCGTCACCGGTGAGATTGCCTTCCTTCTCCTTGAGGAGCTTCTTGTCCTTCGCGTACTTGTTCACCACCGTGGTGAGCGCCGCGCGGAAGCCCTCCTCGTGGGTGCCGCCCTCGTGGGTGTTGATGGTGTTGGCGAAGGTGTGGACGGACTCGGAGTAGCCCGAGTTCCACTGCATCGCCACCTCGACCTCGTGGCCGGTGCCCTTGCCGGTGAAGCCGACGATCGAATTGTGGATCGGCGTCTTGGTCCGGTTGATGTGGCGGACGTAGTCCTCGAGACCGCCCGGGTAGTGATAGGTGCGGGTCTTCGTCTTCGGCTCGGCGGCGGGCGCGTTCTCGTCGAGATGCTTGGGCGCCTCGGCGGTTTCGCTCACCACCTCGTCGGTGATGTCGCCCTCGTGGATCCGCTGATCGGTCAGCGTGATGGTGAGGCCCTTGTTCAGGAACGCCATCTCCTGCAGGCGGCGGGCGACCGTCTCGAAGCTGAAGGTGGTGGTCTCGAAGATGTCCGGGTCCGGGAAGAACCGGATGGTGGTGCCGGTCTTCTTGGTCGACTCGCCCTGGATCAGCTTGCCGGGCTTGGCGTCCTTGTACTCCTGGGTCCAGTGGTACCCGCCGTAGTTCACCTCGGCCTCGAGGCGGGTGGACAGCGCGTTCACCACGGAGATGCCGACACCGTGCAGACCACCCGACACCGCATAGGACTCGCCGTCGAACTTGCCGCCGGCGTGCAGCTGGGTCATGACCACCTCGATGGTCGGCACACCCTGCGCATGCATATCGGTGGGGATACCACGACCGTCGTCGACGACCTCGACACCGCCGTCGGCCAGCAGGGTGACGTCGACACGCGTGGCATACCCGGCCATCGCCTCATCGACCGAGTTGTCGACGACCTCCCAGATCAGATGGTGCAGGCCGCGCTCACCGGTGGAGCCGATGTACATGCCGGGGCGCTTGCGAACCGCCTCCAGCCCCTCGAGCACCGTGATCGACGTCGCGCTGTACGACTGATTGCCCTGCTTGGTCGAGCCTTCTGCGTTGGAGTCCATGGCAGCCACTGGTGGGTAGCTCTCCTTACTTGCTGATCCTCCCGGCACAGTGCATGGCACGCGTGGAGCCCTCAGACGCTGTCTGCTCGAGTACCCAGACGCTGTCTGCTCGAGAATTACGGGGGCTCACGCGCGGGCGCTGCGGAACGCGCCGGGAGGTATCGCCGCTAGTTACTCCCCCATCCTACTGGTACGACCGACAGAGAACCCACCTATGACACCCCTGAGTGGGCCGTAGGGTCATGAAATCGACCAGCGACATGACCCGTTATGGGTGCGGGGGGTTCCAGAAGCCTCAGCGGGCGATGTGAGCGCGGGCCCGGAGCGGTTTGCGCGAGGGTTCTCCGTGATCTCCGGACGCCGCGCGTGACGATCTCTTCTCGTTCCACGTGAAACAAACGCCGCGGAGCGGGAATTCGCGGCCTACCCGTAGGTGTCGCGCGGGCCCCGGCCCTTGATGTGCCGCTCGCCCTTGCGCCAACTCGGTGCGGTCGGGCCGTTGATCCGGAGCTGTTTGACGACGCCGTTGCCGACCGCGGCCGCGATCTTGGCGAGGATCTGGGATTGGAACATGCGCAACTGGGTCGCCCAGGCCGTGGACTCGGCCTGAATGCTCAGCACGCCGTTCTCCAGCGAGATGGGCTGGGCGTGGGACGCGATGTCCTCACCCACCACGCTGGCCCAGCGGCCGAAAACCGTGCCCTCGGCGACCTTGGCCGACCAGCCGCGGCCCTTGGCCAGCTGCATGGCCAGCGCGGAGAGGGTCTGCGGATCGCGCTCGTCCGGATGCGCACCCGACCAGCCGCTGCGTCGCCGCAGGGCACGGACGCCACCCTTGCGCGGCGAGGCGCGGCCCTGACCCACCGACTTACCGGCCGCGCGCGCCGCCGCACGTGCTTCTTCGAGGGCGCGCCGAGCCAGGTCGACGCCGCGCAACTCCGGTTCCGGGCCGGTCCCGTCGCTGGATTGACGCGGGGCAACGGGATTCGCGTCGGGCGGGGTGTGGTCGTTGCCTTCGGTCGGCTCGGCCATCCACAACTCCTTCCACACCTGGGAATCCCGATGATCATCGGCGGTTCGTCACGTGATTCTGCCGTATCGCACCGACGGACTCACCGGCACGACGCACGATTCCGCCACGAGGTCACATGGACGCCGACTCGGCTATCCGGGACGCCCGGTGATCGGCCTCGCCCGTGGTCTCCACCCGCACCGGCGCGGCATCCAGCTCCGGCGGCACGTCCTCGGGCACCGCGGCGGTGATCAGCACCTGCTCGGCGCCGGCGGCGACCGCGGCCAGGGCGGTGCGGCGCCGGCGATCCAGTTCGGCGAACACGTCGTCGAGGATCAGCACCGGATCGGTTCCGGCGGAACGCAGCAGCTGGAAGGCCCCGAGCCGCAATGCCAGGGCGAAGGACCAGGACTCACCGTGACTCGCGAAGCCCTTCGCGGGCGCGGAACCCAGCATCAGATCCAGATCGTCACGGTGCGGGCCGACCAGGCACACCCCGCGCTCCAGCTCCTTGGGACGTGCCGCGGCCAGCTCCCGCAGCAGGATCGCCTCCAGCGTCTCCTCGTCCTCGGCCTGTGGCGCACGCGCGGGATCCAGGAATTCCGGCGGCAGGCTCGCGCTGCGGTAACCGATTGCGGCGGGCCGGGATTCGGGCGCGATATCTGAATAAGCCTGTGCAAGATGTGGATAAAGGTCGTGTACCAGGCGCAGCCGCTGCGCCAGCAGCACCGCCCCGTGCGCCGCCAGATGGCCGTCCCACACATCGAGGGTGCTCATCTCCGCGCCACGCGCACCCGAACGGGCATTGCGCCCAGCCGTTTTCAACAGCGCCGACCGCTGCCGCAGCACCTTGTCGTAATCCGCGCGCACCCCGGCCAGCCGCGGCAGTCGCGCGGTGGCCAGTTCGTCCAGGAAGCGCCGCCGCTCCCCCGGATCACCGCGCACCAGCGACAGATCCTCCGGCGCGAACAGCACGGTCTGCAGAATCCCCAGGATCTCCCGCGGCCGCCGTACCGGTGAGCGATTGATCTGGGCGCGATTGGCCGTGCCCTGATTCAGCTCGATATCCACCCGCAGCTCGCGGCCGGTATTGACCACCGTCGCACCGATCCGGGCCTTCTGCGCGCCGATCCGGATGAGCGGAGCGTCGGCCGCCACCCGGTGTGAGCCGAGTGTGGACAGATAGCCGATGGCCTCGATCAGGTTGGTCTTGCCGTTCCCATTGGCGCCCAGGAAAACCGTTCCACCGGGCGAAAGTTCGAGTTCGGCGGCCTCCCAGGACCGGAAATCGCGCAGTGACAGCGCACGCACGTGCATCCGGCTAGTCCACCATGCCCGCGATCGGGTTGGGTATCGGCCCCGGCTGGGGATACTCGAACGCGCGCGGCGAATCCGCCACGCGCGCCGAGTTTTTCACAGGTTTGTCAACACTGTGCACAGGTACGTCGTCCGCGCCGGGTCGATGGGTTGCCGAACGGCTCAGCCCGGCAACCGCACCGGCATCAGCAGGTAGATGTAGTTGCCGCTGAGGGCCGAGAACGCGCCCGACTCCAGCTGGGCGGGCTCCTCCTCCGGCGCCGGCAGGAACACGGCCGGGCGGCTGGGAGTGGTGAAACCGAAGGTCACCCGGTCCGAATGCGCGGCGGAGAGGCCGTCGAGCAGGTAGCCGGGGTTGAAGGCGATGGTCAGCGGCTCACCGCGGAACTCGGCCTCCAGCCACTCCTCGGCGCGGCCGGCGTCGTCGCCACCGGCGGAGAGCAGCAGGCCCTCCTCGGAGAACTCCAGCCGCACCTGGGCGCCGCGCTCGGCCACCAGGGCCACACGCTTGATGGCCTCGGTCAGCGCGTTCACCGCGAGAGTGGCGATGGAGGTGTGTTCCTTGGGGAGCAACTGGCGGAACTTGGGGAATTCCGCGTCGAGCAGACGCGTGGTGGTGCGGCGGCCGCCGTTCACGATGCCCAGCAGGCCGTCGGTGCCGGTACCGAACGCCAGCTGCACCGGCTGATCGGACGCGCCGAGGGTCTTCGCGGACTCGGACAGGGTGCGGGCCGGGACCAGCACCGCGGTCTCCACATCGGCTCGGCCCGGCTGCCATTCCAGCTCGCGGACGGCGAGACGGAAGCGGTCGGTCGCGGCCAGGACCACCTTGGGGCCCTCGATCTCGACGCGGATACCGGTGAGCATGGGGAGGGTGTCGTCACGGCCGGCGGCCACGGCCACCTGGGAGACCGCCTCGGAGAACAGGTCCACGGCGAGCTCACCGGTCTGCGGCGGCAGCTCGGGAAGCTGGGGATAGTCCTCGACCGGCATGGTCGGCAGGGAGAACTTGGCGCTGCCACAGGCGATCAGCACGCGGGTGCCGTCCACCGACACGTCCACCGGCTTGTTGGAGAGTGCCTTGGTGATATCGGCCAGCAGGCGGCCCGACACCAGCACCTGACCCGGACCGGCGACCTCGGCGGCCACCCGCATCTGCGCGGAGACCTCGTAATCGAAACCGGAGACCGTCAGGCCGTCCTCGTCAGCCACGAGGAGCACGCCACCGAGCACAGGCACCGGAGGCCGCGACGGCAGGCTGCGGGCCACCCAGGCTACGGATTCGGCGAAGTCCTCGCGGGCGACCCGAAACTTCATGCTTGCAAGCTCCATCGCCCGGTCTGTCCTCTCCACTGTCGGTCGTTCGGATCTTCGGATCAGTAATCGGCAGTCTCGCACACGGGGCCGACACCAAACCGTACCTGCGCCAGACCGACGTGCCTACGCCGACCCTCCGGCTCACCACCGGAACTCTGGTGGGCTCTCACGGGCGTTGCCCCGAACCGCTCCGGCACCGATCCCTTGCCCGTCCTTCTCCTTGCTGCCCGATCGGGTGGGGAGGGGCTGCCCACCGAACCGTGTCCTCCCAACCCGAGATTCCACACACCCTGTTTTAGAAGAACCTTTTCTAGAAGAAGAACTGAAGTAGTAGTAGGTCCTGTTAGTTCTGTGGACTTCGGCCATTCACCCAGGTCGGAGCGTCCGGCGGCGTGTGGATGTCGTCGGGGTGGCTCGAGGATGAACAACGCGTGGCTGTGGAGTTGACCTGCTACTCCACATCTCTCCTCGAGCCATCCTCGAGTTGGTCCCACGTTTCGGGCCATGCTGCGCACATCTGAGCGAAACCGGGGACAACTCGAGGATTCCTCGAGGACCTGACATGGACTCCTCGAGGAATCCACAAGCCGCTGAGCGTATCCGGGCAGGTCAGCCCTCGAGGATGAATCCGCCTGTGGGAACTGTGCACGAAAAGTTGTGCACCCCTGTGCATGACGCCTTGGGGGCAACCCGGTGGACAACAGTGGGATTCCTCGAGGAGTCCACACACTTTCCTCGAGGACTCCTCGAGGAATCCACAACCCCGGAAAACAAAGAACCCCACGTCAGACGACGTGGGGTCCTGTGGACTGTGGATCAGCGCGAACGCTGTTTGATTCGGGCTGTGAGTTCTTGAACCTGGTCGTACACGCGCCGCCGCTCGGTCATCTCCTTGCGTACCTTCTTCTCCGCGTACATGACCGTGGTGTGGTCGCGGCCGAAGGCCTGGCCGATCTTGGGCAGGGACAGATCGGTGAGCTCACGGCACAGATACATGGCGATCTGCCGGGCCTGCGCCAGCGGCCGCGCCTTGCCGGGACCGGTCAGCTCCTCCAGCGTGGTGTTGAAGTACTCCGCGGTCACGGCCATGATCGTGGCCGCCGTGATCTCCAGCGTCGCGGTGTCGGGCATCAGATCCCGCAGCACCACCTCGGCCAGCGACAGATCCAGCGGCTGCCCGTTCAGCGACGCGAACGCGGTGACGCGGATCAGCGCGCCCTCCAGCTCGCGAATATTGCGCTCCACCCGGCTGGCGATCAGTTCGAGCACATCGTGCGGCACGTCCAGGCGGTCCATGCGGGCCTTCTTGCGCAGGATCGCGATCCGGGTCTCGAGCTCCGGCGGCTGCACATCGGTGATGAGCCCCCACTCGAACCGGGTGCGCAGCCGCTCCTCCAGCGTCGCCAGCTGCTTGGGCGGCCGGTCGGAGGACACCACGATCTGCTTGTTGGCGTTGTGCAGCGTGTTGAAGGTGTGGAAGAACTCCTCCTGGATACCTTCCTTGCCCTCGATGAACTGGATGTCGTCGACCAGCAGGATGTCGGTCTCCCGGTAGCGGCGCTTGAACGCCACCTTCCGGTCGTCACGCAGCGAGTTGATGAAGTCGTTGGTGAATTCCTCGGTGGACACGTACTTCACCCGCATGCCCGGGAACAGCCGCTGGGCGTAGTGGCCGGCCGCGTGCAACAGGTGCGTCTTGCCCAAACCCGAAGCGCCCCAGACGAACAGCGGATTGTAGGCGCGCGCCGGCGCCTCCGCGATGGCCACCGCCGCGGCATGCGCGAAGCGGTTCGAGGCGCCGATGACGAAGGTGTCGAAGGTGTACTTCGCGTTCAGGCTGGCCGAGGATGGCGCGGGCGCGGGCTCGCGTTCGGGCGTCCGGTTGAAATAGGTCGGCCACGAATTGCGGACATTGACCACCGGCTCGTCGTCGTGCGCCTCGTCCACCGGCCGGCGCGCGGCCGGTTCCTCCGAATAGCGCGGCGCGGGTTCGTCCGAATAACGCTGGGGCGCGGGCTCGTCCGAGTACCGCTGCGGGGCGGGTTCATCGGCATAGCGCTGCGGTTCGTCGGAATACCGCTGCGTGGCGGTACGGACGGGTTCGTCCTCGGGATCCGGCGAGAACAGCGACTCCTGCCCGGGCGGCATCGGCGCGCTGCGATGGCTGTCGCGGCGCCGGGGCGGCGCGGGCGGCTCCCCGACCGGCATCGGACGGTCCGGCGCCGGCATCGGCAACTCTTCGGCCATCGGCGGCTGCCCGAATTCCACAGGTGGATAAGCATCGCGCTCGTCATACTCGGCCGGGTAGTCCTGGGGAGGGAGGTAGCGCGGCGCCGCGTACTCCTGCGGACTCGGGTACATGGGCTGTGGCCGCTCGCCCAGTGGCGGCTCGGCCGGATACGCGGGCGGCGCGGGTTCCGGTTCGCGCGGGCGCTCGGGCCGGGAGGTCATGCGCGCGTGCCGCGGGGCATTCCCCGAGCGACCGGCGGGCGGATGCTGTTGCGCGCGAATACGCACGCCCAGGCCCTCGACCTGGAGACCACGGCGGGCCAGGGATCGCAGAATGAGCTCCCGCAGGTCCCGCTCGACCGTCACCTGCGCCATCGTGCCCGGCACCGAGAGCAGGGCGAAGCCCTGCGCGAAGGTGATCGGTTCGATAGTGTTGAGCCACGCCTTGTGGGCCTTGCTGACCGGCTGGATCTCCCCGTCCGCGGAACCACTCGCCAACTCGGCGATCACCTCGGGCCAGACAGCCGTCAGCACATTCTGCTCGTCGTCCACGAACGTAGTCCTCCCCGGATGTAGGTCGATAGGAGCAGACGGTCTGCGCTGCTCGGCTCCCCCAGTCACCGGGCGTCGGCGAGTCACCGTCGGCCCTACGAATATGCCACTCCAGGGGTCTTTCCACACAATTATCCACAGATGTGGACAACCTGGGGATACACGCAACCGCGTGTCTGATTCCTCGAATCCGGCGCGTACCTGCGGGTTCACAGCAATCAGCTGGCAAAGTCAACCGCAGTCGCAGCGAAGGACTGGAAAGGACCGTACACGATGCCCGCGCCGCGACACGAACCCGCAGCAAACGCCACGCGGAACGATCGATCCAGTGCGGAAATCGGGCCTCTACCCCCGAGTTTGACCCTCGTCCAGGGGGTAAGTACCCTTCTACAGTCACCCTGTGGTGCGGTGGCGGCTGTCTGCTGCCCGTGCCGACAAGGGTATTGCGCCGAGAGACCCAGGTCCCTCGAGAGCACTGTTTCACCGACAAGCTTCGGGCGTCACCGGATGCCCACCACCTAGAGGAGTGTTGACCGTGGCCAAGGGCAAGCGGACGTTCCAGCCGAACAACCGTCGTCGGGCGCGCGTCCACGGCTTCCGTCTTCGGATGCGGACCCGTGCGGGTCGTGCCATCGTCTCGGCGCGCCGTGGCAAAGGCCGCGCCAAGCTCACGGCCTGATTCGGTAACCCCCGGATGCGGCGTCGTATGTACGACTCGCCGTCCGGTCTCCGGTCCCCCATCCGCCCGCACTCCGCTGGATGCTCAGGTGCTGCCTGAGCCCTACCGGCTGCACCGGCGCATCGACTTTTCCCGGACGGTGCGCCAGGGCCGGCGGATCGGGAGACGGGACCTCGTTGTGCACGTACTGCTACACGATGATCAGTCGAGCGGATCGACCCCGGCCATCCGGGTGGGCGGTCCGCGTTTCGGCTTGATCGTCAGCAAGGCGGTGGGTCCGGCGGTGGTACGCCACCGGGTGGCCCGCCGCCTGCGTCATATCTGCGCAAGCTTGACGGCCGAATTGCCCGGCGGCGCAGACATCGTCATTCGCGCCCTGCCGGGTGCAGCCGGCGCGCCCTCCGACGAACTGCTGCGTCAATTGCACAGCGGTTTGCGCAAGCTCGGCGCTCTGTCATGAACGCCCTGCGCGCCGCTGCCCGGATACCGGCCAAAGCTCTGATATTCCTCATCGAGCTGTATCGGACCTATATCTCCCCCACCCGCATGCCGGTGTGCCGATTCACTCCCTCGTGCAGTGAGTACGCGGTGACGGCGCTGCGCACCCGAGGACTGTTCGTCGGGCTCGGACTGACGGCCGTCCGATTGGCGAAATGTGCGCCCTGGCACCCTGGTGGGTGGGACCCCGTACCGGAGCGCAAGCACCGGCACGCGGCATCAGCTTACGAAGGATCATCGCCCGCGGTGACCGGCGATACGAACGACGGGAGTGCATAGCGCCGTGCTCGACTTCATTTATTACCCGGTGTCGGCCATTCTGTGGTTCTGGCACCAAGCATTCGGGTATGTGCTGGGCAAGAACAGCGGATTCGCCTGGGCACTGGCCGTGGTGTTCCTGGTGTTCACGTTGCGGCTGGTGCTCTACAAGCCGTTCGTGAAGCAGGTGCGCACCACCCGGCAGATGCAGGAGTTGCAGCCCCAGATCAAGGAGCTGCAGAAGAAGTACAAGAACGACCGTCAGGAAATGACGGTCCAGATGCAGAAGCTGCAGAAGGAGCACGGCTTCAACCCGCTCATGGGCTGTCTGCCGGTGCTGCTGCAGGTTCCGGTGTTCCTGGGTCTGTTCCACGTGCTGCGGTCGTTCAACCGCACCGGCCACGGGATCGGGCAGCTGGGCATGACGCCCTACGACAATGCCCACACCCCGAACTACATCTTCTCCGCGGCCGACGTTCAGTCCTTCCTGTCCGCCCGGCTCTTCGGCGCTCCCCTCTCGGCCTACATCACCGAGCCCGCCACCGTGCTGCAGTCCTTCGCCGACTACGGCGGCGTGCCGACCAAGCTGTCCATCGCGCTGGTCTCGATTCCGCTCATGGTGATCGCCGGTGTCGCGACCCACATGAACGCCCGCGCCTCGGTGGCCCGGCAGTCCGCGGAGGCCGCTGCCAACCCGCAGGCCGCCATGATGAACAAGATGGCGCTGTACGTCTTCCCGCTCGGTGTGCTCGTGGGTGGTCCGTTCCTCCCCGTCGCCATCCTGATCTACTGGGTCTCCAACAACATCTGGACCTACGGGCAGCAGCACCTCGTCTTCGGCCGCATCGAGAAGGAAGAAGAAGAGAAGAAGCAGGCGGCCCTGGAGCGTCGCGCGCAGAACGCCCCGAAGCCGGGCGCCAAGCCGGTCGACGTCCGCAAGAAGCAGGCGGCCGCCAAGGTCGAGGACGCCCCCGCCGATGCCGTCGAGGGTGGCGTCTCCGATGCGCCGCAGGCGTCGCAGAATGGTGCCAAGCCCGCGCCCGGCGCCCGGCCGAGCACCGGCAAGAAGCGCTCCGGTAATCGTGGCCGCGCCAACCAGAAGCGGCGTCGCTGAGACTTACAACTCCAGATGAAGGAAACAACCATGACTGTTGAAACCGACGGAGGGGAACCCACTGTGACGGCAGCGACTGCGGCACCGGACGCCGCGACCGACGCCGAGGAAGCGCTCATCGAAGAGGGTGAGATCGCCGGCGATTACCTCGAGCAGCTGCTGGATGTGCTCGACTTCGACGGCGATATCGACCTCGATGTCGAGGGGGACCGCGCTGTCGTGAGTATCGACGGCGGCAAGGATCTGGCGAAGCTGGTCGGTCGCCGGGGTGAGGTGCTGGACGCGCTCCAGGAGCTGACCCGGCTGGCCGTGCAGCAGGCGACCGGCGTGCGCAGCCGGCTCATGCTGGATGTCGCGGGCTGGCGCGCCAATCGTCGTTCGGAGCTGAGCGCGCTCGGCACCGAGGCGGCCAAGCGCGTGCTGGAAACCGGTGAGCGTGAAGCCCTCGCTCCCATGACCCCGTTCGAGCGCAAGATCGTCCACGACGCCGTGGCCGCCCTCGACGGTGTGGTGAGCGAGAGCGAAGGCGTGGAGCCGAACCGTCGCGTGGTGGTACTCCCCGCCTGACACGCGGACACGTACGGCAGGGCCCCCGGGTTGCAGAGACCCGGGGGCCCTACGCTTATCTGAAGTCGTCCCCCGTCGCAATTCGCCACCGTGCGAGGGGGTTCGGGGGCGCGATCCCCGACAGTCCCCCATGGGTTGGGCAAGTTCGTTCGGAAGGATGTTTCACGTGGAACCTGACACCGAGATGACCGCTCCGGGTCCGGTCGATCCCCCGGCCGCGGCCGCGGTCGTTTTCGGCGATCGGCTCGACAAGGCCCGGCTCTACTACACCGCCCTCGCCACCGCGGGCGTGGAGCGCGGACTGATCGGCCCGCGTGAGGTTCCCCGGCTGTGGGATCGCCACATTCTCAACTGTGCGGTCATCGGTGACCTGATCCCCCACGGCGTGCGCGTGGTCGACATCGGCAGCGGGGCGGGCCTGCCCGGCATCCCGCTCGCCATTGCCCGCCCCGATCTCCGAATCACCTTGGTGGAGCCGCTGCTTCGCCGGACCGTCTTCCTGGCCGAGTTCGTGGCCGAGGCCGGACTCGACAATGTCCTCATTGTGCGCGGCCGGGCCGAGCAGGCCGGTGTGAAGAAGGAGGCGGGCGGCGCGGACATTGTCACCTCCCGTGCGGTCGCTCCCCTGGCGAAGCTGGCGGGGTGGTCCATGCCGCTGGTCCACGAACACGGACGGATGCTGGCGCTCAAGGGAATCAGCGCCGCCGAGGAACTCGAGCGCGATCGCGACGACCTGACCAAGGCGGGTGCGGGGCACGCCGAGGTTCTGGAATGCGGTGTGGGAGTGCTCGAGACACCGACCTATGTCATCAGCGCTGAACGGTTGGCGCGCGCCGAGCGCCGCGCGGAGCGCAAGGGCGGGGGCCGTGGGACCGGTCGCCCGAAGCGTCACTGACGAAGCTCGGGCGATTCCCGGGTCGCGATGTTTCATGTGAAACATGAAGCCGGTTGCGATCTTTGAGTGGTTTCGCGGGTGAGTTTCCCCGACTCGAGGCGTGTCGCGGTGCGAAGCTGTCCGTTCAACTTCCGTATTGTGTCCTCTACTGGCAAGCTAATGAACGTCGAGCGTGAACGACTTCCAGCCGATTCGAGCCAGCCCTCGGTGACAACGCAGCGTCGCGGCCGTTGCTGCCGGGTGCGCGAAATTCTGCTCGGCCATGTGTCTTTGAGTTCTTCGGGTTAGGAGCCTGTATGTCCAACGGTCCGGCGAATGTTTCACGGGAAACAACGTCCCGGGTTCCCGGCATGCTCGATAGCGGTCCCTTCGATACCGACGAGTTCAGCCGTACCCCGTTCGGGAACATCTCCGCTGACACCCCGATTGCCGCCGAGGCGCAGCGCGCGAGTCAGGTGCTGTCGGGGACCAATGCCCAGATACCGCGTCCTCGGGAACAGCGCATCATCACCATCGCCAATCAGAAGGGCGGCGTGGGCAAGACCACGACGGCCGTGAATCTGGCTGCCGCGCTCGCCATTCAGGGCATGCGAGTGCTCGTCATCGACCTCGACCCGCAGGGCAATGCCAGCACCGCCCTCGGCATCGAGCACCACTCGGGCATCCCCTCCAGCTACGAACTTCTCATCGGCGAGTGCTCGGTCAGCGACGCCATCCAGCAGAGCCCGCACAATGAACGGCTGCTGTGCATTCCGGCCACCATCGACCTGGCCGGCGCGGAGATCGAACTCGTCTCCATGGTCGCCCGTGAGGGCCGGCTCAAGGCCGCCATCCAGGAGGCCAACCTCGCGGGGTACGACATCGACTACGTCATGATCGACTGCCCGCCGTCGCTGGGTCTGCTCACCGTCAATGCGATGGTCGCCGCCAAGGAGGTGCTGATCCCCATCCAGTGCGAGTACTACGCACTCGAGGGCGTGGGTCAGTTGCTCCGCAATATCGGTCTGGTGCAGGCACATCTGAATCCCGGATTGCACGTCTCCACCGTCGTTCTCACCATGTACGACGGCCGCACCAAGCTCGCCGATCAGGTGGCCGAGGAGGTGCGCTCGCACTTCGGCGATGCGGTGCTGCGCGCGGTCATCCCGCGCAGCGTGAAGGTGTCGGAGGCTCCCGGCTACGGCATGACCGTCCTCGATTACGATCCGGGCTCGCGGGGTGCGATGAGCTACCTCGATGCCGGACGTGAGATCGCGTCGCGTAACTCGGCGCGCCAGACTGCGCCGGCGTCCGTTTCGGACGCACAATCCGGTGTGTAGGTGAATCTCGGTGGCGGTGAACGGTGAACAACGGAAGGGGTCGGTAGGCCGATGAGTCAGGCGAAGAAGGGTGGACTGGGGCGCGGCCTCGCGGCACTGATCCCGACCGGCCCGGCGACCACGCCCGGCGGGCTCGGCAGTGCCGCCGCCAATGTTGTCATCGGCCTGGATCCGGTTGGTCCGCAGCCGGCGTCGGCGTACCTGCATCGGGTTCCCGATCCGGTCGAGTCGGTCGTCGACGGCACGGACGCGGGTGCGGTCTACCGGGAGATCCCGCCGGAGCAGATCGAGCCGAACCCCAAGCAGCCGCGCACCGTCTTCGAAGAAGAGGCGCTCGCCGAACTGGTGCACTCCATCAAGGAATTCGGTCTGATGCAGCCCATTGTGGTGCGTCAGGTCGAGTCCGCACCGGTCCCCCGCTATCAGCTCATCATGGGCGAGCGGCGATGGCGGGCCAGCCAGGAGGCGGGCCTGCCCGCCATCCCGGCCATCGTGCGTGAGACCGCGGACGACTCCATGCTGCGAGACGCGTTGCTGGAGAACATCCATCGGGTGCAGCTGAACCCGCTCGAAGAGGCGGCCGCCTATCAGCAGCTGCTGGAGGAGTTCGGCGTCACCCACGAGGAACTGGCCTCGCGCATCGGCCGTTCGCGTCCGGTCGTCACCAATATGATTCGCCTGCTGAAGCTTCCGATTCCGGTGCAGCGCCGGGTGGCGGCCGGCGTGCTGTCGGCCGGGCATGCCCGTGCCGTCCTGGCCCTGGAGGCGGGGGCCGACGCGCAGGAGGCCCTGGCCGCGCGAATCGTGGCGGAGGGCATGTCGGTCCGGGCGACCGAGGAAGCCGTCACCCTGGCGAACCGGAATCCGGATGCGGTCGCTCCCCCGGCGCCCAAGCGCAAGCCGATTCAGATGCCGGGTCTGCAGGACGTGGCGGAGCGGTTGTCGGAATCCTTCGACACCCGCGTGACGGTCAGTCTGGGCAAGCGCAAGGGCAAGATCACGGTCGAGTTCGGATCCATCGATGATCTCGAGCGAATTGTGAGTCTCATGGAGCAGTCGAAGCCCTAGAGTGGGTCCACCCCGAGGGTCACAGTGGAAACGTCACTGTGACGTTCGGGTTCATGGCCCTGGAGAGGCGTAGAGCGTTGATCGCTTATTCTTTTTGGCGAGCACTGTGTGATGCGGCGTGAGTGTGGATGAATCAGACAGCTGGAGGCTGAGCAGAGCGGTGTCGACCAGCGTGACCGCACTTACCCTCGGCGGACTCGACAAACTTCCGGTACATGCGCGGCGGTGCGTGTTCTGGGAGATCGATCCGGCGGTGGCGGCGGATTCCCATAGCTTCAGCGACCCGACCTTCGAGAAGGAGGCCTGGCTCTCCACTGTCATGTTGCAGTGGGGGTCGTGCGGGCAGGTCGCCGTGGTGGATGACCGGTCGGCGGGCTGCGCGCTCTATGCGCCGCCCAGCGCGGTGCCGCGTGCCGGCCTCTTCCCCACCTCCCCGGTGAGCCCGGATGCGGTGCTGCTGACCACGCTGAGCGCCGAAATGCCCTACCGCGACACCGACATAGCCCTGCAGCTGATTCAGGCCGTGGTGAGCGATCTGGTGCGCCGCGGCGTGCGGGCCATCGAGGCGTTCGGTATTCGCAAGGATCCGCCGACGACCGCGATGCCGGCCATCGGTTCCATGACCCTGCGCGAGCGGATCGGCACGCCGCGCCGCTCCCCCGCGCCGGCTCCGTCCGGGTGTTCGCCGGAGCAATGCATGATCGAGGCCGACTTCCTGGAGGACGTCGGTTTCAAGGTGGTCGCCTCGCATCATCGATTCCCGCGCCTGCGTCTGGAATTGGATCACGAGCACCTGTGGAAGGAAGACGTCGAGCGGGCGCTCGATCAGCTCCTCGCAGCGGCCGCGCTGACCATGCCCACCCGCATCGCCACGCGGTAGCCCACCCGCATCGCGACGCGGTAGACAGCCGGGGTTCCCACTCCTCCAACACCGAGTCGATTCAAAGCAAAACCCCTCCAGCCCGAATGGGTTGGAGGGGTTTGTTTCATGTGAAACATCAGGGCCGGTCTGCGGCCGCCAGTTCCTCGGCGAGCAGTTCGGCGAATGTGTATGTCCCCGTGGGCTGGTCGTCCTGGCCCAGCAGGTACAGCCGCTTCACGGAGATCAGGATGGCCTCGGCGATCACATCGCGCATGCGCGGGTTGGTCAGCACCGCGGAGTCGTAATCACTGGTCAGGTAGCCGATGTCGACCTGGACGGTCGGCATCTTGGTGAGCCGCAGCAGATCCCAGGTGCGGGCGTGGGTCCGGCAGTCCTGCAATGAGGTTCGTGCCACGATCTCGCGCTGGATGAACCCGGCCAGCACCTGTCCGATCATGGACGTGGAACCGTGCGAGTTGCCGAAGTGGAAGCTGGCTACGCCGCTGGCGGCACCGCTGTCATTACTGGCGCAGCGCAGCGAGATCATCAGGTCGGCGTCGAAGGTATTGGAGGTCTCGGCCCGCTCGGCGTCGGAGGGGTTGGCACCCCACGGCCGGGACAGGAAGGTCTCCATACCGGTTGCGGCCATGCGTCCTTCGAGCCGGCTGGCCAGATCCCAGAGGATCTCCGATTCGTAGACGTCACCGAATTCGGTCGGCACCGGGCAGCCCTTGTCGGGTCCGCCCAGACCCGGATCGATGACGATGCGCTTACCGGTGAGCTGCGGCCCGGCCCGGTGCACCACCTCTTCCTCGGCGATGCGGTGCGGGTTGCCGCCGGTGACGCGGGCGCCCAGCAGATCCAGCGAGCGCAGAGTGTCGGGACCGCAGATGCCGTCCGAGGACAGCCCGATCTCGCGCTGGAACGAGGTGAGCGCGTCGTGGGTGTGCGGGCCGAAGTAGCCGTCCACCCGGTGCACGTAGAAGCCCAGATCCTGCAGTCGCCGCTGCAGGGTGGCGACATCGTCGCCGTACAGCGGTGCGGACAGCTGGTAGATGAGGGTCCGCGCGCCGAGGCGGTAGGACGCCTCTTTCAGCGCGCGGTAGGTCGCCGGACCGACCACGCCGTCGACCAGGAGTCCGCGGTGCTGCTGGAAGGCACGCACCGCGGAGTCCAGATCATGGTCGAAGGTCGCGTCGGCGTCCTTCCAGTACTCCCCGATCGGACCCGAGGGGTCGCTGTTGGGGCGGGAATGCAGGAACCCGAGGCTTGCCAGGGTGCTCCGAACCTCTGCTACGGCTGGTCCTGTATCGCCGTGACGAAGTCGGTGCATGCGTGAGAGCCCTTTCCTTCCGCCAACCCGGGTACCCATTCATGCGGCGGTTCACACCTACGCACGACCGGAGCGTCGAACGATTGTTTCAGACCCGGACCGAATTTCGGCAACTGTCGAGTGCAGGCATCCTACGGCGAGTCGTTAAAGAACTTCTTCCAGTTCGCGCAAGAGGGCGGCTTTGCCCTTCGCACCGACGATCCGCTTGGTTTCCTTGCCCCCTTGGAACAGGACCATAGTAGGCAACGACATGATGCCGTAGTGGGCCGCGGTCTCAGGGTTGTTGTCGGCGTCCACCTTGGCGATGGTGATCTTGTCCGTGTTGGCGGCGGCGATCTCATCCAGCACCGGTGCGACCATCTTGCACGGGCCGCACCAGGCGGCCCAGAAGTCGACGAGAACGGGCTTCTCGCTGAGCAATACCTCGTCGGCGAACGTGGCGTCGGTCACCGTCTTGGTGGCACCGGTCTTGGCGTCGGACATGCCTAGCTCCTTTTAGTTGTTCACTTCCACCGGCTGGCCGGCGTGATCGAGGGTGTTGGTGGTGATGTCACCCTGCTCGGCGAGCCAGCGCTCGGCGTCGATGGCCGCGCGGCAGCCGGTACCGGCGGCGGTGATGGCCTGCCGGTAGGTGTGGTCGACCAGGTCGCCGGCGGCGAAGACGCCCGGCAGCGAGGTGTGGGTGCTCTGGCCCTGGACCAGCACGTAGCCCTCGTCGTCCAGATCGACCTGGCCGCGCACCAGTTCGCTGCGCGGGTCGTGGCCGATGGCGACGAACAGGCCGGTGGCGGCCAGCTCGGAGGTCTCGCCGGTGCGGGTGTCGCGCAGGGTCAGGCTGGTGACCGCGGTATCCCCGTGCACCGCAATGACTTCCGAGTTCAGGACGAAGCGGATCTTGTCGTTGTTCTTGGCCCGCTCCAGCATGATGCGGGAGGCGCGGAACTCCTCGCGGCGGTGGATGATGGTCACCGAGCTGGCGAACTTGGTGAGGAAGGTCGCCTCCTCCATGGCCGAGTCGCCGCCGCCGACCACCACGATGTCCTGGCCCTTGAAGAAGAAGCCGTCACAGGTGGCGCAGGCGCTGACGCCGCGGCCGAGCAGCTCCTGCTCGCCCGGGACGTTCAGGTAGCGGGCCGCGGAGCCCATGGCGAGAATCACAGCGTAGGACTCGTGGACCTCGCCGCCGACGGTCACCTTCTTGATGGGACCGGTCAGGTCGAGGGCGTCGACGTCCTCGGTGCGGATGTCGGTGCCGAAGCGCTTGGCCTGCTCCCGCATCTCCTCCATGAGGTCGGGGCCCATGATGCCCTCGCGGAAGCCGGGGAAGTTCTCGACCTCGGTGGTGGTCATGAGCGCGCCGCCGAACTGGGTGCCCTCGAAGAGCAGCGGTTCCAGTTCCGCCCGGGCGGCGTACACCGCGGCGGTGTAGCCGGCCGGACCGGAACCGACGATGATCAGGTCGCGAACAGGCGTGCTCAAGGTGGCCCTCCGAAGCTGTTGTGCAGAATCTCGATCGCTCGAGCGTGAGCGTGTCGGTCAACAACAGCCTAAACGCTGTTGTTCCCGTGCCTCTTTGCCCTCCGCTTCGCTCCGGGCCGCGAATTACAGGCCGATCTCCAAGATCGTTGGGCGCTAGCCGATGTCGGCGCGTCCGAGCACCTGCGGATTGCCTGGGCCGCAGGCTGTTCCGAGGACGGCCGCGGTGATCTGCGGGGGTTTGGGGCCGGTCAGCAGCACCAGTACCCCGGGGGTGCCGGAGAACACGACGCTGCGGGAGCCGAGCACCTGGCGGTCCAGCCCGGCCGCCCGCAGGCACGCGGCGAGCGCGTTGCCGGCCGCCAGCGGGCCGGTGATGTCGTGGCGGCCCATGGCGGTGAGGACGGCCGTCGGCGCCAGACCCGGGTCCAGGGTGGCGTCGGCGGCCGGTTGGGCGGCCGGGGTCACGGTGCGGGTGCTGACGGCGTCCACGGCCACCACGGCGCCCGCGACCACCGCCGCGGCGGCCGCGGCGACGGTGAGCCAGCGCAGGCGGCGGGAGGGTGTCTCGAACGGGACGGGCTCGCCGGGATCCGTGTCGTCCTCGAACGCGGCCGGGGGTTCGGGGTCCTCGAACTCACGGGGATCGAGCCGGCCGGTATCGAAGACGGAGCCGTCGAGCACCGGCATGGGGGCGGTGGAGGGCGGGGCCGGATGGGTGGCGCGGGTGACAGGTGGCGGCGCGACGGGCAGCCGGGTCACGGTGGCAGGCCGGTCGGCGGTGGCCGGGCCGGCGGCCGGGTCCTCGTCGCCGGTGGCGAGGTCTTCGATCATGCGTTCCAGACGGGCGGCCACCTCGGCGGGCATGGGGTGGGCGATGTGTTCGTCGCGGCCGAGGTCGTGCAGGCGATCGTCGACGCGGTCGAGTGAGTGCAGATAGCGCATGGCCTCGGGGTCGCGCCGGACCGCGGGCCAGAGCCGCTCGGATTCTTCCGGCGGCAGACTGCCGCCGTGCAGATCGGCGAGCAGTTCGGTGGAGAAGGGCGGCGTGGGTACCGCGGTACCCGCCATTGCTCCTCCGGTGTCCTCCATTGCCCCTCCAGGGCCTCGAGTAGGAAACGCAGACCTGTCTTTGTATCCGACGCAGCGGAACCGTTCAAGGTTCCCCCAATATCGCGGTGTCCGAGTGGAATTCAGGTGTCCATCGCAGGTCCGGTGTTCGTTTCGTGAAAGTGCGCCGCGAGCCGCCGCCGCCCGCGGGCGCACCGGCTCTTGACGGTCCCCTCCGGAATGCCCAGCAGCGCAGCGGCATCCGCGATGGAGTAGCCCTCGAGCTCGATGGCGACCAGGGCGGTGCGCTGGTCGGCGGGCAGGGTGAACAGCGCCGCGTCGACCATCAGGCTGGCCTCCAGGGCCGCGAAATCGTCTCGCGGGCAGCGTGGTTCGTCGGCCGTGTCCTCGGACAGGGGTTCGGTGCGGCGCAGCTTGTTGCGGCGGATGCGGTCCAGGCAGGCATTGACCACGATGCGGTGCAGCCAGCTGCGCACCTCGGCGTCGCCGCGGAAGGCGCCCGCGGCTTTGTGCGCGGACAGCAGGGCGTCCTGGAGCGAGTCGGCGGCGTCCTCGGGGCCATAGGAGGCGCGTAGCGCGGTCTGCCAGAGATGGTCGCGGTGGCGGCGGAGCAGTTCGGCGAAGGCGTAGGGCGCCCCACCGGCGTGGGCGGTGAGCAGGTCGCGATCGCTGACCTGCGGTGCTTCCACGAGTTCGTGCGCTGACGACAATGCTTCCCCAGACCGGTGGCACGGCCTGTTCACGGGCCGGGCGTCACCGAGATGTGTGGCTGTCATCCGGGACCGTAGAAGTCGGCGCCCGGGAGCTCCCCTTGCCGAGAGTACGCAAGATCATATCGAAGGTAACGATTCGGTAGCAACGAAAATCGAGAAAAAGCGCAGGTAGCAGCCGCTTGGTCTGAATTGCGCGATCTGCTTGTGATCAGCGCTCAGTGATGCTCGACGCTCAGGTTCGCGGCCCGTCTCGTTCTGGACTGACGTAGCGGGGAGCGAAGCGGAGGAGCGGAGGAGGGAAAAAACGAGACCTTCAGGGCCGCGAACCAGCCCGGAGCGAAGCGGAGGGCAAATCAGACGCTGGCTTCGAACCGGATCTCGGCGATCGAAGACTGGAACTGACCCCCGTTGTTGGCCAGCTGGGTGATCCACACCAGCACGTAGCGGGCCGGCTGATCGGCCCGCACCGGAATCTCGGTGGTGCCTTCGCCGAGCACCGCCGACCCGATCAGCTGGGTCTGATCCAGAGTCGGCGAGGCGGTCGGCGAGGTGCGGATCTCGACCTGCGTTCCGGGCGAGGGCGATTCGATGATCACCTTGGTCAGTTTGCTGGGGCTGCCCAGGGTGGTCAGCACGCCCACGCCCTTCTTCAGGGCCGGGAACTGCTGGAAGTAGGCGTCGGTGCGCCAGGTGGTGGCCGGGTTGTTGTCCAGCACCGCCGCGACGCTGCCGACATTGTCCGGGGTGCCCTCCGGGGAGAACACCGTGGCGCCGGTGACCGGCACCGGCACCCCGCCGGTGGCCGGCGCGCTGGCCGGAGCCTGGGACGCGCCGGGGCTGGACGGCGCCGTCGCCGAGGTGGTGAGGCCGATATTGCGCTGTTCGTTGAGCGGCGCGTTGGAGGAGCCGGGCGCGAAGACGCTCAGCAGCCACCAGATGATGACGCCGACCACCAGCGCGGCCAGTACGCCCAGACCGACCAGGATCCACATCATCCGCTGCGAGCGTTCCTTCTCGGCGGCGAGCAGTTCCGGATCGGCGAGGGTCTCGTCGGGTGCGCTGGGCGGCTTCTGACCCAGGCGCAGCACCGGGATGAAGTCGGTCTTCTGGTCCACCACCGACGCCTGCTCCAGCACGTGCTGGACGGTGGCGGCGGTGCGCACGCCCTTGTTGGACTCCAGCGACCGCACCGCGACCGCGGAGATCTCGAAGGGCACCTCGGGCCGAATGGTTCTGGGCTCCACCGGCGTTCCGTCCGAGCCGAAGTCGGCCAGCGGCAGGCCGCCGACGGTGGCCGCGCTGCCGGAGATGCCGCCGACCCGGATCGGCCAGTGCGCGGTCATGAGCGCGTAGAGCATGGCGCCCAGGCCCCGCACGTCGGACTGGGCGTCCGAGTCGGACAGCGTGCCGGGGAAGGCCAGCACGGCGTCGCCGGCGGCGCTGATGCGCACCCGGTCCGGATGGTCGATGGACAGCGAGCCGCCACCGCGGTGCGCCATTTCGGCCGCGGCCGCCAGCGCCCGGACGGCGCGCGCGGCGCCGATCGGCGACGGCACGGTCTCGGCCATCTCCTTGAGCGAGCGGCCGGGGGTCCATTCGGCCACCACGATGCCGCCGGAGGAGCCGCGCACCACGTCCAGCACGCGGGCCAGACCGGGCGAGTTGATCCGGCCCAGGCGCAGCGTGCGCGACAGGATGGCCTGCGGCCCATCGTGTCCGGAGTTGTCGGTGGCCTGCTGATCGGCGTCGACGAAGGTGAGCGCGACCTCGCGGTCCAGTTTCACATCGAGGGCCTGCCAGAACTTCAGCCCGCGCGCGCCGCCGTGGCTGGCCAGCAGCCGGTACCGGCCGCCCGCCACCGACGCGCCGGGCGTCAGCTTGGGGCCGCGCTGGATGCGCTTGCTCGGCGATTCCACCCGCATGGGCGGCATCTGCGGCGAGATGGCCTCGTACACACCGGTTTCGGGACCGGCGTGGTCCTCCGCCTCCGGTAGGTGCTCGGGTTCCTCGTGGTCGCCGGGACCGCCGGAGCGGGCCGCGGATTCGGCTCGGCCACCGGGCTTTCCGCCGGCCGCGCCGGTGGGAGGGGTGTCCGTGGAGAGCCCGCCGCCCGCGGCCGTTGCGGATTCGGCGGCCGGGACACCGCCCGCCGCATCGTCGCTCACCCTCGTTCCTCCTTCGCCCTGGTGTGTCGAAGACCGATGTATCGGAGCCGGAGCCGCTGCGCCGGCATCCGAAGTCGTGCGGAAGCCGCCGTCCGGTGTCCGTGCACTGTCCGGCGTGCCGCGGGAGCTGTCCGCGGACATGCCGGTCTGGGCAGTTGCGCTTGCCTGCCGAACAGGGTACGGGAACTCGGTCTTTTCGGTGAGTTCAACCGCATCGGGCCGGATGACGGGCAGCACCATGGTCTGCGCGTCGAGGTACGGATCGAAGCGGTAGTAGTACGGCGCCGCCCGCAGGTCCGGTTTGGGCAGCAGCGTGGTCTCGTGGATGTCCTCGAGCGGGGTGCCGTCGAGGTCGAGATCCGGTGCGGGCGGGGTGATGCCGAGTCGGCGCGACACCGCGACGGTGATGGCCACGATCTCGGGAATGCCGAGCAGGCGCATCAGGCCGAAGGCCACGCCGAACATGACGAGGGCGGTGAGGCCGACCCGCACCAGCGAGCCGATGCCGCCGAAGGACTCCGAAAGCCGATGCAGTCCCAGCACCTTGTCCACGATGAGCAGGACCGCGCCACCCGCCAGCGAGGCCAGCACCACCCGTGTGATGGTGTGGCCGACGTTGGCCATGCGCAGATCGCCCAGGCTGCGGTGCAGCAGCCAGCCGCCGATGATGGCGCCGGTGACGAAGCCGAGCCCGCGGGCCACACCGAGGGCGATGACCACATGGTCGGCGGAGAACAGGACCGGCGCCAATGCGGACAGCGTGATCTGCACGCTGGTGATGCCGAGAATGATCCAGGTCGGTGTCCACGCCTGTTCGCGAGCGTAGAAGACCCGCAGGTGAATCAGCACCAGCGCATAGGGAATCAGATTGAACGCCGACCAGGACACCGCTTCGCCGAGTCGCGCGGCGTCAGCGCCGAAGCGGCCGTAGCCGTAGATCGCCTCGCCGATCTGGGGTCCGGCGAAGGTGAGGAAGGTGACGATCGGGATCAGCGCGATCATGGTCAGCCGGGTGGCCGCGCCCAGATCGTCCACCACCGCCGGGGTGTCGTCGGCTGCGGCGTTGCGGCTCAGCCGCGGCATGATCGCGGTCAGCAGGGTGACGCCGAGCACGCCCCACGGCAGTTGCAGTAGCAGCCAGGCGTTCTGGTAGATGGTCGGACCCGCGACGTCGGCGTGCGAGGAGACGCGCAGTGTGAAGCTGAAACCGGCCTGGCTGATCAGGACGTAGAGCACGATGGCCGCGGCCATGCCGCCGAACTGCTTGAGACGCGCATCCAATCCCCATAGGGGGCGTAGGTCGATGCCTTCCCGCCGGATCGCCGGCACCAGCGTCGCTACCTGGACCGCCACGCCGACGGTGGTGCCGATACCGAGTAGCAGCAGCTTCGGTT
Source organism: Nocardia sp. NPDC004860 (assembly GCF_040609015.1). Lineage (NCBI taxonomy): Bacteria > Bacillati > Actinomycetota > Actinomycetes > Mycobacteriales > Nocardiaceae > Nocardia > Nocardia sp. NPDC004860. The sequence goes on from NZ_JBEXJI010000038.1 coordinate 29,424, forward strand.
CGCCCATCCGAATCGGATCGAGTGTGATCTCGCCCGGTGCCAGCGCGAACAGACCGAGCACCAGCAGGGCGACGCAGTTGTTGAGGACGGGTGCCCAGGCGCCGGGCTTGAACACCTGGTGGGTGTTCAGAATCGCCATGAGCAGCGCCGACATTCCGTACAGCAGCACCGCGGGAATCAGCATGTAGGTCAACGCGGTGGTGAGTCCGGAATTGACCTTGCTGTCGGCGGAGAGGAAGACGTGTTTCGTCAGTACCGGGGTGAGAATCAACGCGATGACCGTGCCCGTGCCCAACACGGTAAGCGCCATGGTGAAGAGGCGGCGCACGAAGGCCGCGCCGCCGTCGGCGTCTTCACGCTCGGCACGGACCAGTGTCGGCACGACGATGGCGGTCAGCACCGCGCCGAGTAGCAGCTCCGAGATCATGTTCGGGATCGAGCTGGCGATGGTGAAGGCACTGGCGATGGCCGGTCCGAGCACAGTCAGCAGCAGCGCCTGTTTGGCGAAACCGGTGATGCGACTGATCAGGGTTGCGAGGGCGAGGGACCCGGTATCCCGGACCAGCTTGGCGTTGGAGTTGTCGGCCTTCTCCGCCACCTGAGCGGCAGGGACGGTCGCGGTGCGCGACATCGCCTGGCGTTGCGGGCCGGTCGAAGGAGCCTGGTGCTGTGGCCCGGTCGACGGAGCCGGGCGCGGGTTCGACATCGGCGGTGTCTGATAGCGCTGTGGTCCGGGGCCGGGCGGACGGTTGCCCTCGCCGCCGGGGTGTCCCCAGTGGTAGCGCTCCTCGGCCGGCGCGCGCCCGTCCGCCATGGGATCGGGTCGTCCCTGCTGGGGACGGGGGCGGTGCATGATGGGCCCGGATTCGCCGGGCAGCGGCGCCTGCCGCTGCGGACCGGACGGTTTGGCCGGATACTGCTGTCCCGGGTATCCCTGCGGATTACCGGGAACCGCTCGCTGCTGTCCGGAGGCCGGCCCCTGCGGGCCGCGCGGGCCGGGGCGGGGCGCGCCTCGTTCCCACGGCGCCGATGGCGTGCGCCGCGGCGGCGGCCCGTCGGGTCCCTCTGGTCGGCCGGATGAGCGCGGCCCGCCGTACTCGCTCACCGTGCCTCCTGTCGTTTCTTGTCCCGCTTACCCGTGCGCGCCGCACTGTCGTCCTCGCCTCGGGGTTCGGGGTCGAACCCTTCGTCGGCCGGGTCGGCCTGTCCGCGGAAGCGGTGCCAGAGCCGGCGGCCGACCAGCAGGAGCAGCAGCGCACAGGCGCACGCAGTAATTATTGCCAACACTTGACCGTAAGCGTTGGACCGCACGGATACCGATACGGCATTGCCGAGCGGCACCCCGTCGGATGTGGTAAGCGCGATGGGAATGACCAGGTTTCGGCTGTCGGATACCTCGGTGGGGATCTGGAAGGATCGGTTCCCCTTGGCGGGCAGCTGCTGTTCGCCGATATCAGTGATGTTCGTCTCGGCCGGCGCGTCGATCTTGAAGCGCACCCGGATGGCCACCGGCAGGTCGTTGCGGGCCACCAGCAGCAGCGGACTCTGCTCGGAGGCGAGGGTGTAGACGCCGCCGGGCGGCAGCACCGTCACCGAACCGTAGAGGTTGTCCATTGTTTTGGTGGTCTGGTCGAGCCGGCGCTGGGCGTTGGTGTCCGCGGCGGCGGTCCCGGCCCGCCGGTCGGACAGCGAGAGCACCCGGATCAGGTCGTCGCGCAGCGGGGTGAGGAAGGCGCGCGGGCTGAGTTCCTGCTGCGGCACGTCGACCAGCGCGCTCATCAGCTCGGTGATGCGCTGGGCCTGCTGGTGCACCGGTTCGGCGAAGTGGGCGGGTACCGCGTCGTCGGCGGCCTCGCTCGGGTAGTCGAGTTCGTAGCCCTGCGGATCCGGCTGCTGCGCAACCAGATCGGTGAACGGCCGCGGCGTGGCCAGGCCGTTCTTCACCAGCAGGTCCAGTTGTCCCAGCACGGTGGAGGCTTCGTCCCGGTTGGCGCCCCACTGCTGCGGCGGCATCAGCAGCGCCGAGCGCGGGCGGCCGGGTTCCGGGTTGAGCGCGGTCCAGGCCATGGCTCCGAGCGCGTCCTGCAGTCGGGCGGCGCGGGAGTCGTTGGTGACCTCGTAGCGGACCTTGTCGGGGGTGAAAGGCGGTGTGGGCGGATTGGATCCGATGGCGGCCAGGGCGGTCGCGGCCCAGATGTCGAAGGTGGCGGCGTGCAGGGTGGCGGGCGGCGGGGTGGCGCCGGCGGCGGGCGGCAGGGTGATGTCGGCGAGGTTGACGACGTCGGGGGTGCCGGGTTCGGGGGCGGCGCCGCCCGGTGGGGTCTTGGCGGCGGCGAAGTTGGCGCGGTTGTCGCCGGTGGTCACGGCGTTGTCGGCGAGCACGGTGGTGGTGAAGCCGTGGTGCGCGAACAGGGTGGCGCCGTCGGTGTCGACGGTGCCGGCATCCGGAACGGCCACGCCGCGTACCGATTTCACCGCGAGCAGGGAGTCGATCAGGTCGGCGGGCGCGTTGAGCGCGCGGTCGGCCAGCGTGACGTCGCCGGCGGCGGCCAGCGCGCCCGGGTCGACCTGCGCGAACGGCAGTGCCACCACGCACATTCCGGGTGCGAGGGCGCGCAGCCGTTCCAGCCACGTCTTGGCGGCGTGGCTGCCGGTGCCGGAGCGGGTCGGCCCGTCCGGATCCGAGGGGCTGGCCAGCACCCGGTAGTCCCTGGTCATGTCGGACACGGTGATGAGCAGGTCCGGGTCGACGGCCAGGCAGAGCGCGTTGACGAGGCTGCGGTCGCGCCCGCTGTCGGGTTTGACCACGCTCTCCAGGGCCGAGAGCAGCTGGTCGAGTCGTCCGCCCTGCGCGAGTGAGGCGGCCAGGTCGTCGTCGGTGAGCAGCGCCTGCCCGTCGGGGGTGCCGGGCTGTCCGGCGACCAGGCGGGGCCGGTCGGCCAGCGGCCACAGCATGGTGGTGGCCACCGGCGGGGCGTCGAGCGCGGGCGGAGCGGCCGGTGCGAGCGCGCGTTTGGGGTCGGTGCCGGGGACGCCGAGGACGGGCAGCAGGAAGCGGGCGTCGTCGAGGCGGGCCTGCCCGCCGTACGCGGGCTGGCCGTTCACATTGAGCAGCAGCGGATAGACGCCGGGCGCGGTGATGTCGAGTGACGAGATGTCGCTGGGCAGATCGGTTCCCGCGCGCAGGGCGACGGTGAGGCTGAACTGTTTGCGCTGTCCCGGGGTCAATTGGTCCGAGACGTCCTGGAATTCGCCGTTGATGTCGTAGTTGACCTGGTCCAGGCGCAGGGTGGAGCGCAGTCCGCTGGGGCTGGTGACGGCCGCGCCGCGCTGGATGCGGATGCTGACGTCGTCCACCGGCCGGTCACCGATATTGGTGACGGTGCCCGACACCACGAAGTAGGGGTCGCTGGCGGCGGTGATGGTGGTGGGCGTCACCGAATCCAGGGACAGCTTCAGGAATTTCGGTCCGCTCGGCTGTCCGCTGCCGCTGCCGGTGGGTTCGGCGGCGGCAATGGGTGTGCCGATTCCGGGTCCGATTCCCAGCGTCGTGAGCACCGCCAGCATTACCGCGACGAGTGAAAGCAGCGTGCGCTGCGATCCCGCACGCGTCATTGTCTGCCGTTCTCCATCCGGTCGATCAGCCGGTTGGCGACCTCGGCCAGCCTGCGTTCGTCAGCGTAGGCGAGCCGGGAGTCTAGTTCGCTCAAGGGAACCCAGGCCACCTTGGTGACCTCGACGTCGGCATCGGAGAGCTCACCACCGAGTGAGCGCATCAGATAGTGGTGCACGGTCTTGTGTACCCGCCGGCCCTCGGTGACGAACCAGTAATCGATGCTGCCGAGTTCGGCGACCACGGTGCCGTGGATGCCGGTCTCCTCCTGCACCTCGCGAATGGCCGTCTGCTCGGCGGTCTCGCCCTCTTCGATGTGGCCCTTGGGTAGCGACCAGAGCAGTCGGCCGCGCCGGTCGGTGCGTCCGATGAGGGCGGCGCAGCGTTTATCGCTGGGCCCGTCGAGGCCGTCGACCACCAGTCCGCCCGCGGAGGTTTCGCGGACCGTGCGCATGCGAGGCTTGGCCGCACCGGTGGATTTCGCCGCAGTACCGGCCGAACCACGCCGCCGGGGCTGGCGGCGTCGACTGTTCGCGCGATCGGCCGGGGACACTGCGTCAGTCTATAGGTGAAGGCGGCCGCACCCGCCCCAGCGCGGTAGCTCCTATATATACAGAGCTCTCATAGCAGGTAGATACCGTTCGCCGGGCGGCACGCCGGGCCCTGTCCGTGGGGTCGGCGGCGGAGCCCGAGGTCTGGTTCCCGGAGGTTCGGGGGCGGAGCCCCGGAGAGCTACCGGGGGTTGGGTAGGCTTCCTTTTCGTGGTTTCGCCGAAGTCCGAGGAAGCAGCCGTGGAGGATCGTCGTACTCGCCTGCTGGCGGCGGCCGCGATAACGCTGGGACGGCTCTCGGATGTGCTGACTCCGCTGGGTGAACTGTTCGCCGCGCACGGTCATCAGCTGTATCTGGTCGGCGGTAGCGTGCGCGACGCGGTGCTCGGCCGGTTGGGCACCGATCTGGACTTCACCACCGATGCCCGCCCCGAGGTGGTGCAGGAGCTGATGCGCGGCTGGGCCGATCACCTGTGGGACACCGGTGGTCTGGCCTTCGGCACGGTGAGCGCGGCCAGGTCCGGGCAGCAGCTGGAGATCACCACCTTCCGCAGCGACACCTACGACCGAATCTCGCGCAATCCGGAGGTCACCTTCGGCGACACCCTCGAGGGTGATCTGGTGCGCCGCGATTTCACGGTGAACGCGATGGCGGTGCGCATCGGCGCGCTGGGCGAGCTGGAGTTCGTGGATCCGCTGAACGGCGTCGAGGCGCTGCTGGCCGGGGTGCTGGATACGCCTGCGCTGCCGCATGATTCGTTCCACGACGACCCGCTGCGCATGCTGCGCGCCGCGCGCTTCGTCGCGCAGCTGGGTTTCCGGCTGGCGCCGCGGGTGCGGGCGGCGATCGTCGAGATGGCTCCGGAGATCGATCGCATCACGGCCGAGCGGGTGCGGGCGGAGCTGGACAAGCTGATCGGCGGCGAATACCCGACCGAGGGCATCGATGTCATGGTCGAGACCGGGCTGGCCGAGCGGGTGCTGCCGGAGGTCCCGGCCATGCAGCTGGAGATCGACGAGCACCATCAGCACAAGGACGTCTACCAGCATTCGCTGACCGTGCTGCGTCAGGCCATCGACCAGGAGCAGGGCGATCCGGATCTGGTGCTGCGCTGGGCCGCCCTGCTGCACGACATCGGCAAGCCGCCGACCAAGCGCAATGAGCCCGGCGGCGGGGTCAGTTTCCACCATCACGAGGTGGTGGGCGCGAAGATGGTGCGAAAGCGCATGCGCGCCTTGAAGTATCCGAAGCAGTTCACCGAGGACGTGGCGCGGCTGGTGTACCTGCACCTGCGTTTCCACGGCTACGGCAAGGGCCAGTGGACCGATTCGGCGGTGCGCCGCTACGTGACCGACGGCGGTGAGTTGCTCCCCCGTCTGCACAAGCTGGTCCGCGCCGACTGCACCACCCGCAACAAGCGCCGCGCCACCGCCCTGCGTTCGACCTACGACGATCTGGAGACCCGGATCGAACGCCTGCGGGAGCAGGAGGATCTGGAGCGGGTGCGCCCGGATCTGGACGGCAATTCGATCATGGAGCTGCTGGACCTGAAGCCGGGCCCGGATGTCGGCAAGGCGTGGCGTTTCCTGAAGGAACTGCGCCTGGACCGTGGTCCGATGACGCGTGAAGAGGCCGAGGCGGCTCTGCTCGAATGGTGGCCGACCCAGCAGGTTTGAAGCCCTGGGAGCTTGGGCTTCCCTAGAAGACGATCAGCGTCGTCCCCGCGACGATGGCCGAGCGGATCTGCGCGAGATCGAACGAGCCGCTGATCGCGGGCAGGTCGGCGCTGAAGAACACGTGTTCCCCGGCGTGTTCGGCCCGGCTGATGCGCGCCTCGCTGGGCAGCCCCGACAGCGGAATCGGGTTCAGCGTCGTGAATCGCCTGGGCGCGCGCACCTTTCGCCACTGGGCCCGGTGCACGGTGATGGACAGGACGTTGTCGGTGATCTCGGCCGCGGCCAGCGCCCGGATACTGCGGCGCCGGTGGCGGGCCAGGATGAGCCCGTCGCCGGCGGGCTGCAGTTCCCAGTCGGGCTGCCAGGTGTTGATCCACTCCAGCAGTGCCGCAAGGGTTATCACGCCGGTGAGGTCGAGCTGTGAGGTCCGCAGCTTGGTGGGGACGCCGGGTATCAGCCGCACGCCGTGGGCGATGACGGTGAGTTCCTCGATGGGGTGGGTGTTCCAGATCAGCCCGGTGAGCACGGTTTTGGTCTGGAAGTGCGCCCCGCGCCGGCGCACCTTGAGCGTGTGGAGGGTGGCTCGCAGGTCGTGTCCGAGCAGGGTGGCGCGGACCTCCTGCCCGCCGAACTGGCTCAGGATGCCCTCCGACAGCAGCGTCATGAGGACGTCGGGCATGAGCGCGGTGACTGTCCCGGCTCCGAAGTCGGCGGCTGGTTCGAGCCAGGCGGTGGTGAAACTGGTCCACTGGTCCAGCCAGCTCTGATCGAACAAGCGTCTTCCGAGGTCCATACCCAGGTCTACCGCGCGTAGGGGTGACCAGGCCTTCGGATCGAAATACGTGGCCATGATTGCTTCGAGCGTACTGGCCGCCGGTGCGACCGCCAGCGGCGCGAAAGTGAACTGGAACACCTTGCCGGCCGTTGTGGTCCGCATCTACGGTTCGATTCGATTGGTATTTCCGTATTTGCGGATCTATTCTGCTTGTCATGCCCGAAATTCGGATTCGTGACGCCGCCCAGCTGCTGGGCGTCAGCGACGACACCGTGCGCCGCTGGATCGATGGTGGCGTGCTGTCCGCGCGCAAGGACGAATCCGGTCGCCTGGTGGTGGATGGCAGCGAGCTCGCGGAATTGGCCGTCGAGCAGGCTCGCACTCCACAGACCCGGATGGCTAGTGCCAGTTCGGCGCGCAATCGTTTTCCCGGATTGGTCACCAGGGTGGTGGCCGATACCGTGATGGCACAGGTGGAGATGCAATGCGGACCGTTCACAGTCGTGTCGTTGATGAGCAGCGAGTCGGTGCGCGAGCTGGGGCTGCAACCCGGCAGCGTGGCGTGGGCGAGCGTGAAGGCCACCACGGTGGTGGTCGAGACCGCCACGGAAACCGGTGGCGCGGCCTAGGTTCCAGGTCCGGCGCCGCGCTGGCCGCGACCGCGGTGCTGGGCGCGGGTCTGCTGTCGGGCTGCGGTTCCTCCTCGGACAGCAGTGACACCACGACGATCACGGTCTTCGCGGCCGCCTCGCTCAAGCAGGTGTTCACCCAGCTGGGCACCCAGTACGAGAGCGCGCACCACGGCACGAAGGTGACCTTCTCCTTCGCCGGTTCCTCGGATCTGGTGGCGCAGTTGAATCAGGGCGCGCCCGCCGACGTCTTCGCCTCCGCCGATCAGGCGAACATGGACAAGGCGGTGAAGGGCGGCCGGATCACCGACAAGCCCCAGACTTTCGCCACCAATGTGCTCACCATCGTGACGCCGCCGGGTAATCCGGCGCACATCGGTTCGCTGGCGGATCTGTCCAAGTCCGGGCTGCGCCTGGTGGTGTGCGCGCCGCAGGTGCCGTGCGGTTCGGCCACCAAGAAGGTGGCCTCCGGTGCGGGCGTGTCGATTTCGCCGGTCAGCGAGGAGTCCTCGGTGACCGACGTGCTGGCCAAGGTGACCTCGGGGCAGGCCGATGCGGGCCTGGTCTATGTCACCGACGCGGCGGGCGCGGGTAACAAGGTGACGACGGTGAACTTCCCGGAGTCCGCGACCGCCGTGAACACCTATCCGATTGCCACCGTGGCGGATTCGAAGAACGCCGCGGCCGCCAAGGACTTCGTCACGCTGGTCACCGGGCCCGGCGGGCAGCAGGCGCTGCAGCAGGCCGGTTTCGGACGGCCGTGATCAAGCCCCCGGTCTGGCTGCTGCTGCCGGCGGCCATCGGCTTCGTGCTGGTGGCCGGTCCGCTGGTGGCGCTGACCGGGGCGGTGGACTGGTCGCATGTCCTGGATCTGATCACTTCGGAGTCCTCGCGGGTGGCGCTGCTGCTGAGCCTGCGCACCTCCGTGGCGGCCGCGCTGCTGTGCGTACTGCTGGGTGTGCCGATGGCCGCGGTGCTGGCCCGCTCGCGCTGGCGGGCGCTGCCGGTGCTGCGCGCACTGGTGTTGCTGCCCTTGGTATTACCGCCGGTGGTGGGTGGTCTGGCGCTGCTGTACCTGTTCGGGCGGAACGGGCTGGTGGGCCACCGGCTGGAGTCGCTCGGCATCCGCATCGCCTTCAGCACGACCGCGGTGGTGCTGGCGCAGACCTTCGTGGCGCTGCCGTTCCTGGTGATCACGCTGGAGGGCGCGATGCGCACCGCGGGCGACCGGTACGAACGGATCGCCGCCACCCTGGGTGCGCGGCCGTCGCTGGTGTGGTGGCGGGTGACCTTGCCGCTGCTGCGCCCCGCGCTGGTGTCGGGCACGATCCTGGCCTTCGCCCGCGCCCTGGGCGAGTTCGGCGCGACGCTCACCTTCGCGGGCAGCCTGCAGGGGAAGACCCGCACGCTGCCGCTGGAGATCTATCTCCAGCGCGAGTCCGATCCGGATGCCGCCGTGGCGCTTTCGCTGCTGCTGGTGCTGGTCGCGGCGGTGATCGTGCTGGTGGCCTACCGGCGCCCGGAGGCGCGCTAGCGTGGCTGCCATGTCGCCGATATTCGTCTCCCGTGCCGAGCGCATCGTCGAAGCGCTGCTGACCGCCGGTCCGCAGCTGGCCGCCTCGGTGGGCGATCACCGTGCCGATCATCGGCTCCCCGACTGGTCGGCGGAGGCGGTGCGCGGGCACGCCGAGCTGCTGCGCGAGGCCTCGCACACCCTGGCCGAGGTCGATCCGGACGACCTGGCCCCCGCGGACGGCGTCGATCTCGCGCTCCTGCAGCAGCGGGTCGACGGCCTGCTGTTCGAGCTCACCGAGATCCGCGAGCACGAGTGGAATCCGCTGGTGCACAATCCCGGACCGCTGCTCCACCACCTGCTGGCGCGCCCGTTCGCGCCCGCCGAGGTGCGGCTGGCGGCGCTGCGCGACCGGCTGGCGGCGGTGCCCGACGCGCTGGCCACCGCCCGCGCGCTGCTCGGCGAGATGCCGCGCGTGCACGTCGAGACCGCCATCGGGCAGTTCGGCGGCGTGACCGCGCTGGTGCGTGACCAGGTGCCCGCGCTGGCCGCCGAGGTGCCCGGCTTCGAGATCGAACCCGCTGCCACCGCGGCGATGTCGGCGCTGACCGACTTCACCGCGTGGCTCACCGGCCGGGTCGAGGGCGCGGACCGCGATCCGCGTCTGGGCCGCAGGCTGTGGGAGGCGAAGCTCTGGCACACCCTGGACACCGAGCTGGGCGCGCGGGAGATCCTGGACCGCGCGCACCGGCACCTGGATCGGCTGACCGGCGAGATCCGCTCCGCGGCGGGCCAACTGCTCGGTGTCGCGAATCCGGATGCGGAGACCGTCCGCCGGGCGCTGGCGCAATTGTCGGCGGACCAACCGGCCGATGACACGGTGGTCGCGGTGGCGGCCGCGGCGCTGGCGGAGGCCACCGCCTTCGTCCGCGACCACGACCTGGCCACCCTGGTCGAGGATCCACTGGTCATCCAGAAGATGCCGGAGTTCGCGCGCGGGGTGGCGGTGGCGTACTGCGATCCGGTCGGCCCGCTCGAAACCGCCGAGCTGCCGACCTTTTTCGCCATCGCACCGACCCCGGCGGACTGGTCGCCCGAGCGGGTGACCTCGTTCTATCGCGAATACAACAACCACATGATGCGCAATCTGACCGTGCACGAGGCCATGCCCGGCCACTACCTGCAACTCGCCCGGTCGCGCCGCTTCCGCGGCTCCACCCCCGTGCGCGCGCTGTGCTGGAGCGGCACCTTCATCGAGGGCTGGGCGGTCTACACCGAGAAGCTCATGGCCGACACCGGTTTCGGCGGCCTGCCGGTGCGGTTGCAGCAGCTGAAGTCCCACCTGCGGATGACCATCAACGCCATCCTCGATCAGTCGGTGCACTGCGACGGCATGACCGAAGCCGAGGCCCTTCGGCTGATGCGGGACCGCGGCCTCCAGGAGGAGGGCGAGGCCGCCGGCAAGTGGCGCCGCACCCTGCTCAGCTCCACCCAGCTCTCGACCTATTTCGTTGGTTATACCGAGGTCGCCGCGATTGCCGCCGCCCGCCCGGCCACCACTCCCCCGCGCGACTGGCACGACGCCATGCTCGCCCACGGCTCCCCCGCCCCGCGCCATCTGCGCACCCTGCTCGGTCTCGACGGGAGCTGATTCGATGGCCCGCTCGGCGATCGTTGTGGTCCGGGCTCACGCGGTGGTGCCCCGAACCTGCTGCGGGGCGGGCTGTTACACGCAATTCCCGGTTGCCCGGAGCCAGATGTGGCCAGTGGGCTACGCATGCTGCCCGGGGCGGATCGGATGAGCGGGCTGGCGGTGTCGGCACGCCTGGCCGACCGGGATTTCCAGGTGCGGCTGGAGATTCCGGCCGGGGAGGTACTGGCCGTGCTCGGCCCCAACGGTGCGGGCAAATCCACCCTGCTCGATGTGGTTGCCGGACTGGTAATTCCGGACGAGGGGCAGGTCCGGCTGGGCGAGCGGGTGCTGACGGATGTCGCGAAAGGCATTGCGGTGGCGCCGCATCGGCGGGCCGTCTCGTTGCTGGCGCAGGATGCCCTGCTCTTCCCGCATCTGTCGGTGGCCGCGAATGTGGCCTTCGGGCCGCGCAGCCGGGGTGTGCGCGGCCGGGCCGCCACCGCTCTCGCGCGGGAATGGCTGCGGGCCGTCGATGCCGAGGAATTCGCGGACCGATCGCCCGGGTCGTTGTCCGGCGGTCAGGCGCAGCGCGTGGCCCTGGCCCGCGCGCTGGCCGTGCACCCGCGGGTTTTGCTGCTGGACGAGCCGATGGCCGCGCTGGATGTGACGGCGGCGCCCGCCATGCGGGCGCTGTTGCGGAGGGTTCTGCGGGAACCCGCGTCCGGCAGTGCGGACGACGGAAATGGCGAATTGATCGCCACCGCACGGAATATCGCCGCGCATCCCGCGAGGCTGCCGGATGCCCGGCCCAGCGCCACGATTCTGGTGACACACGACATCATCGACGCGGTGACCCTGGCCGATCGGGTCGCGGTCCTCGAGGCCGGGCGGGTGATCGAGTCCGGTTCGGTGGCTGCGGTATTGGCGCGCCCTCGCAGCCGGTTCGCTGCCCGGATCGCCGGAGTCAACCTGATCATGGGCGCGGCCGTGAGCGGCGGCAGCGCCGGGCTGGGTGCGGTCACGGACGGGACGGTCGAGGTCTTCGGCAGGTCCGAGGGCGAGTGGACGGCCGCCGGGCGGGCGGCGGCGGTGTTCTCGCCGGTGGCCGTGGCGGTGCATCTGGAGCATCCGGAGGGCAGTCCCCGCAATGTGTTCCGGGTGCGGGTGGCGGAGCTGGAGGATCGCGGCGGTCTGGTGCGGGTGCGCGGGGTGGACGGTCCGGGGGCGGCCGCGGGCCTGGCGGCGGATCTGACTCCCGCAGCGGTGGCCCAGCTCGGTGTGGTCCCCGGGATGGAGGTGTACTTCGCGGTGAAGGCGACCGAAGTAGAGGTCTACCCGTATTGACCTGTCGCCGGTGGAATTCAGGCGGCCGCCAGGGCGCGCAGGCCTGCGGCGCAGTTCGAATACCGTGGCTTCCAGCCGAGTTCGGCCTGGGCCTTGGCATTCGAGACCCGCATGCTGGCCCGCGTCATCTCGTACAGGTACGCCATGGGCCGCAGCAGCGCGCCGGGCACGGTGAACGGCCTGGGCGTGCCGAAGGTTTCGGCCACCAGCCGCACGTGCGCTCCGAAGCCGAGCGGGCCGTCGTCGACGATGTTGTAGGCCGATCCGGGGGTCCCGCCCTCGACGGCGGACGCCATGGCCGCGCCCGCGTCGGCGAGGTTGATCCAGGGCAGCACCCGCCCGTGGTCGTTCACCGCCGGCAGCTGCCGCTTGCGCAGCATCTCCACGATCGATTCGGTGCCGCCCTGCCCGTAGAAGAGGCCGTATCGCAGTGAAATCCCCTCGATGCCAGGGGTGTTCAGCATGAGCTCCTCCTTCACGCGCATGCCCTCCAGGTGCCGGACGTCGGATCCCTTTCCGCCCCGGCCGAATTCGTCGGTCTCGGTGAGGACGTGGTCGCCGAAGTCGCGGTAGCCGTAGCCGAAGACCATCGATTCTGCGATCATGCGCCGTGCCCCGACCAGCTGTGCGGCCGCCACCAGGTTGGCGGTGCCGGTGACGCGCAGGTCGTCGGTGGCGTACATGTCCCGGTGCCGCATGGGCGCCTTGCGCAGCGCGGTGGCCGCGTGGACGACCGTGTCGACGGTCAACCCCTCGACCGCGCGCAGCAGCTGGTCGCGGTCCATCAGGTCGGCGACCACGTCGTTGCCGGCGCCCCGTCCGAGGGACAGGACCGTGTAGCCGTGCTCCTGCAGGGCGCGGGTGATGTGCCCGCCGAGGACGCCGCTCGCACCGGCCAGGAGGATGTTCTTGGTGTCGTTCATGTCCATGGGACAAGGAATGCCCGCCGGAAGTGACAGCACACATCTGTGATCCATGACACAGTTTCTGGCGTGACATTCTTGTCGCCGGATGCGGGCGCGCCCACAATCGGATCACGACGAAGAGCTGGAGGACGCATATGACGCTGGATCTGAACAGCGACCTCGGCGAGGGTTTCGGCGACTACACCATGGGTGACGACGCCGCCATGCTGGACGTGGTCACCAGCGCCAATATCGCGTGCGGATTCCACGCCGGGGATCCGGCCATCATGCGCCGCACCTGCGCGCTGGCCGTCGAGAAGGGCGTCCGCATCGGCGCGCACGTCGGCCATCGTGATCTGCCCGGGTTCGGTCGCCGCGCCATCGCGATCGCCCCGGCCGCGCTGCGTGACGAGACGCTGTATCAGATCGGCAGCCTCGATGCCTTCGCCCGCGCTGCCGGAGACCGGGTGCGCTACGTGAAACCCCATGGCGCGCTGTATCACCAGGCCGCCGCCGACCGTGTGCTCGCCGACGCCATCGTCGCGGCCCTGCGGGAGTTCGATGCGCGGCTGGCCCTGCTGGGCCCGGCCGGCACCGAGCTCGAGCGGGCGGCGCTGGCCGCCGGAACCCCGTTCGTCGGCGAGGGTTTCGCCGATCGCGCCTATACGCCGGAGGGTCTGCTCGCGCCGCGCGGACTGCCGGGCGCGGTGCTCGGTGCGGACGCGGCGGTGACGCAGGCGCTGTCGATCGCGCGGGACGGCAAGGCGACCAGCGTGGATGGCGGCACGGTGGCGGTGACGGCGGCCAGCATCTGCGTGCACGGCGATACGCCGGCCGCGGTCGAGATGGCCCGCCGGATTCGCGCCGTGCTCGACGAATCCGGTACGCCTGTCCGGGCTTTCGCGTGATCCGGGGTGGATGACCATGACCGGTCCCGGGGAATTCGACGACGTCGGCGAGGTGCGGGCGGCGGGTGACCGTGCGCTGCTGGTGATTCCACCGCTGCGTGCCATGGTGGCCGATCTGGTGTCCGCGCTGCAGCCGCGTCCGACGGGGGTGGTCGATGTCCTGCCCGCCGCGGAAACCGTACTGGTGACGCTGGATTCGCCGCGGTCGGCGATCCCGGTGCGAAAGCAGCTGCGGGTCCTGCTGGTCCGGCTCGACGCGGCGGCCCGGGTCACCGCCGGTGACCGTGGCGGGCCCGGTCGGCGGCGGGACCGGATCGGTCATCCGTTCGATGAGGTGGCCGGCAACGGCGCGCCTGTCGAACCCGTCGTGATTCCGGTTCGCTACGACGGCGAGGACCTGCCCGAGGTCGCGCGCCTGCTCGGCCTGAGCGCGGCCGAGGTCGTCGCCCAGCACACCGGCACCGTATGGCGTTGTGCCTTCGTGGGTTTCGCGCCCGGCTTCGGCTATCTCGAATCGCCGGACGGCCGCTTGACCGTGCCGCGGCGCGCGCGAGCCCGCACCGCCATCCCCGCGGGCGCGGTGGCGCTGGCGGGCGGCTATTCGGCCGTCTACCCCCGCCGCAGTCCGGGCGGCTGGCAGCTGATCGGGACCACCGATCTCTCGATGTGGGATGTGGATCGGGAACCGCCCGCCCTGGTGCGCGCCGGTGCCCGGGTCCGATTCGTGGATGTGGGGTCAGGCTCATGAGCGGATTACGTGTCGTCCGGGTCGGCCCGCTGGCCACCATTCAGGACCTGGGGCGCCCGGGCTGGTTCGACTCCGGGGTGGGTACCGCGGGCGCGGCGGACCGCGCTTCGCTGCGGCTGGCCAATCGCCTGGTCGGGAATCCGGAGGGTGCGGCCGGCATCGAGGTGCTGCTGGGCGGTCTGGAACTGCTCGCCGATCAGCACGTCACGGTGGCGGTGACCGGCGCCCCGGCCCCGGTCACCGTCGACGACCGCCCCATGGGCGCGGCCAGCGTGCTGGAAATCGAGGAGGGACAACGGCTGCGGCTCGGTATCGCCGACACGGGTCTGCGCACCTATGTGGCGGTGCGCGGCGGCATCGAGGTCGCGCCGGTGCTGGGCTCCCGCAGCCGCGACACCCTCTCCGGCATCGGCCCCGACCCGCTGCATCCGGGCGATCTGCTCCCGGTGGGGAAGCCGCCGCGGACGCTGCCCATCGTGGATGTCGCGCCGGTGCCGGCGCTGGGCAACGAGCTGCTCACGGTGCGTGCGGTGCCCGGTCCGCGGGCCGACTGGTTCACCGACGCCACCGCCCTCTTCGCGGGCGAGTGGACGATCTCCCCGGACACCGATCGGATCGGCGCGCGCCTGGACCGGCGCAGCGGTCCCGCCCTGCGGCGCAGCGTACCGAGTGAATTACCCACGGAGGGCATGGCTTTGGGCTCGGTGCAGGTGCCGCCCAGCGGTCAGCCCGTCGTCTTCCTGGCGGATCATCCGATCACCGGCGGCTATCCGGTGATCGCGGTGGTGGCGGACGCCGATGTGGACTGCGTGGCGCAGGCTCGCCCGGGTCAGGCCCTGCGCTTCCGGAAGGTCGACTGACGCGGATTCCTTTGCGCTGCAGGGTGATCGCCGGAGCCGCTACTTCAGCGTCGCGTGCATGAGGTACACGTTGTAGCTGTTCCACGCCGACATGGTGAAGTACAGGTCCTTCCCACTCGACCACGGATGGATGTACCCGCCGTAGGTCGTCGGATAGTCGTCGGTGTCGACCAGGGTCACCGGATCGGTCCAGGTGCCCTGCGGTTCGGCGGCGGTGCGCAGCACGATGGCGTGGTGGTCCAGATCCAGGTAGATCATCTGCCACTGCCCGGTCGACGCGTCGTAGCGCACCGACAGCTCACCGGCGGTCCCGGACAGGATCGGCGTGGCCAGATGTTCGTCGGGCCCCAGGGCAGGCACCCAGGTATCGGCGATCCAGTACTGGTAGGCCGACTTGTTGAGCACCTGGTCGGTGGGCACCCGGGCCAGCCCGATGGTGCCGAACCGCCCATTGGGCGTGCCGAACATGTACACGTACCCGTCGTGCGGCGCCATGCCCATGACCTGGAACCGCCCCAGCCCGAAGACGTTGTCCCAGCGCGCCCAATCGGATTTGGTCCAGGTCGCGCCGTTGTCGTCGGACCAGGCCAGCCCACCCAGATTGGTCCACCACATGCCCGGCTTGTGGCGACTCCACCGGGCCACCGACATGTACGTCAGGTACTGCCGCCCGTTCAGCGCGAAACCGGAGGTCGGGATGGTGGTGATCTCGAAGTTGTCGACCTTGCGGCTGCTCAGGATCTCGGCGGCGTGACAGCGGCTGTCCTGGGCGAAGGTGTCCAGCCGCAGGCCCTGGGAGAGATCGTGATTGCTGCTGAACGCGAGGGAGTTGCTGCGCCAGTCCTGGTCCCCGGTGCCCGCGCCGATCGGCCCCCAGCCCTTGCCGAAGGTGTCACCGAAGGCGACGGCGATCTGCCCGGGCTCGGACTCCCACATGATGCCCAGGTCGGTGCCGTCCACCGACCAGCGCATATCGGTGCGATTGGTGGAGCCGTGCCCGGTCACCTGGTTCACCAGCGCCAGCGAGTCGAGCTCGGCCGGGGCCACGGGTGCGGCGACCGGCGCGGGAACCAGGGGCTGCACGGCGGGCGCGGGCCGGGGCTGCGGTGGCTCGGGATCGCCGCCGGGCACCGGGATCGGGACGGTCTCCGGAATCTGGTCTATCTGGATGTGCGGCAACTGAATCCCGCCGGAGCCGTTGCCGGCCTGCGGTGCGGGGGTGGGCTCGGGCGCCACGTCCGGGGCAGGCTGGTCATCGCCGGTGCCGGGATCTCCGGAGGTGCCGGCCGGGTCGCCCGGCGGGTCGGCCGGATCACTCTCGGGCGCAAGATTTTCCGGCTTGGGACTCTGGTCGTTGCGCAGGTCCGGGCACGGATTGACGCACGGGTCCGCGGGCAGTGGCGCGGGATCGATGCGGGTGTTGTCCTGCCGCGGACCCGGAACGGGGACCGGCGTGAACTGCGGGACCGGGACCTGAATGTGGATGGTGTTGTCGGGCGGCTGCGGTTGCGGCAGTGGCACATCCGGGTCGGGTTCGCGGGCCAGCGGATCGAATCCCGTTTCGCCACAGGCGTTCAACGGCGGCGGGGCCCACGGGGCCAAGGGTCCGGCGGTGGCGGGTGTGGCGGGCAGCAGCATGACCGCGGCCATCGCCAGGCTCGAGAGCGCCAGGGCCGCAGGTGCTTCGGAGCGCCGCGCAGTCATCCGTGGTGCGTCTCCTCGTCCGTGATCGGATCCACCTCACCGTAGTCCTGCGGGCCGCATCCGCGGAGCCGTCTCACCGTGTCGCCGGAGGGGTGTGACCGAGCCGATACCTACATCGGCTACGTACCGACCCGTCGGCGTGAATTGGCCGCAATGGCCAGCACGCCGGCCGCGTAGACCGCCGCCGCGGCCACCACCACCGCCGGTGAGCGGCCGTCCGCCGGAATCAGCACTGCGGTACCCGCCAGCGCCAGCACGAAGGTGATGTTGAAGACCGTGTCCTGCAGGGCGAAGACCTGCCCGCGGTGCGCGTCGTCGATATCGATCTGCATGGCCGCGTCCCCGGTCAGCTTGATGACCTGGCCCACCAGCCCGAGCAGGTAGGCCGCCGCCAGCAACAGCAGCTCCGCCCGCCGCTCGGCGTCCCCGGCGGCGACGGTGATCGGCGTGACCAGGCCCAGCTGTACCGCGATCGCCGTCACCAGGCCGGTCACCACCGTCCGCGGCCGGCCGAGCCGGGGAATCAGCACCGGTGCGACCACGGCCGCCGTGAGCATGCCCGCCCCGGTCGCGGTGATGGCCGCACTGAATTTCGCGAGGTGCGTCCCCACCGCGGCCTCGTCGCCACGGCGCAGCACCAGCACCATCAGCAGGGTGTCCGCGCCGAAGACGATGCGGTGCGCGCCGATCCCCAGGAAGGTCGTGGTCACCTCCCGGGACCGCCAGGCCGCGGTGGCGCCCTCGCGCAGTCCGGCGGCGATGGCCCGCACCGTGCTCCACCCGCCCCGCGCCGCGGCCTGCTCGCCGCGGTCGGGTCCCAGTGCGCGCGGCCGGAATCCGGCCACCACCACCCCGCCGGCGATCGAACCGGAGGCGCTGCCGGCCGCCGCCACCGCCGAGGCGAAGTCGCCCGCCCCGATCAGCCCGATGATCGAGAAGGCCAGGCCCGCGCCCAGGATCGCGCACCCCGAGGCCACCGTCGCCAGCACCGAATTCATCGGGACCAGCCAGCGCTGGGCCAGCACCTTGGGCAGCGACGCGGACACACCGGCGCCCACGAACCGGCTCACCCCGACCACGGACAGCGCGCCCAGCAGCAGCGGGGTGGCGCGCACCCCGGCCAGCAGGCCTGCCGCGGTCGCCACGATGAGCAGCGCGCGCAGCACGTTCGCGTAGAGCAGCACCCGGCGGCGATCCCAGCGGTCGAGCAGCGCGCCCGCGTACGGGCCGATGATGGAGTACGGCAGCAGCAGGGCCGCGAAGCCGCCGGCGATGGCCAGCGGATCGGTCTGCCGTTCGGGGTTGAACAGAATCGCGCCCGAGAGCGCGGCCTGGAACATGCCGTCGCCGAACTGCCCGGACAGCCGGACCAGCGTCAGTCGCAGGGTGCCGGGATTCTCGCGGAGCCCGGTCGCGACCGCGGCCAGCCGGGCGCGCAGGGTGGCCGGCGGCGGCGCGGTCACCGGGACGGGTGCGTGGTCACCAGCGCGAAGACGGCCGCGCGCATATCGTCGGCCATGGGCAGGTTGTCGACGGTGTCGGCGTCGATCCACTGGTAGCGGTCGTGCTCGCGCGGGTCCAGCCGGATCTCGGCCGCCTCGGTCTCGACCACGAAGCTGTATTTGCGGACGCGGGACTTGGTGCGGGTGGCGTAGTCGAATCCGCCCAGCACGTCGGTGATCCGCACGACGCTCAGCCCGGTCTCCTCGAACAGTTCGCGGGCCACGCAGTCGGCGAAGGACTCGCCGGATTCCACGCCGCCGCCGGGCAGTTCCCACATCCCCCCGTGCGAGCCTTCGGCGACACGCCGCACGACCAGCAGTTTGCCATCCCGGAAGACGGCCACGCCCACCACGAAATGAGCGATCCCCTCGCTCTCGGCCTGTTGTCGGAGCTCGCGTTCGATGCCCGCGAGTGCCTCGGGTCGCATCCCCCTGCTCTCCCTCCCGTTTCGCTTGCGGCACATCATGATACGGTCGCCGACCGAAACCCGCTGGCGGGTACGACGGCATGCGGTCGGGCGTCACCGCCGCGCACTCACAATCGCCGGGCATTTGCCCGGGCCGGTTGCCGAGAGCGTAGTACCTGGTCGGCGGCGTGCGGAGCAGCGCTGCCCTCACGCTAGAATTTAACCCGGAATTCAGGTTGGGCCGCCGTATCGGCCCCTACCCTGGAATCCGATCGGTGCTCGCCGGTGAGAGGAGTACGGCGGTGTCCACCCTCACGACACCACACATCGATATCCATCGTGGCGGCGACCGCATGAAAACCCGTGTGTCGTGGCTGGATTCGAAGCATTCGTTCTCGTTCGGGGAACACTACGATCCCGACAACACCCATCATGGCCTGCTGCTGGTCAACAACGAGGACATCGTCCTGCCCGGCGAGGGCTTCGAGACCCATCCGCACCGGGACATGGAAATCGTCACCTGGGTGCTGAGCGGCAGCCTGGTCCATCAGGATTCACTGGGGCACAGCGGGGTCATCTATCCCGGCCTGGCCCAGCGCATGAGCGCCGGCACCGGCATCCTGCATTCGGAGAAGAACGATTCCTGGCGGATCGGCAATGTGCCCGAGCACCAGGAGCCGGTGCATTTCGTCCAGATGTGGGTGGTGCCCGACGATTCCGGGCTGACCCCCGGCTATCAGCAGCTGGAGATCGACGACGAGCTGGCCGGCGGCGGCCTGATCACGGTGGCCTCGGGCCTGCCCCGCTACCGCGACCGCACCGCCATCGCCATCGCCAGCAGCCATTCCGCCCTGCACGTGGCCCGGATGTCCGGCGTCGCCGCCGAGATCCGCCTGCCGGAAGCCCCCTACCTGCATGTCTTCATCGCGCGCGGCGAGGTGGAGATGGAGGGGGCGGGCACCCTGTACGAGGGCGACGCGGTGCGGTTGACGCGCAGCGGAGGCCAGCGGGTCACCGCCAACATGCCGTCGGAGATTCTGGTGTGGGAAATGCATGCCCGACTCGGCGGGCAATAGCATCGACACATGAACCAGTACCCGCCGCCGGGGCAGTACGGCCAGTACCCGCCGCCTCCGCCCGGAAACTATCCGCCGCCCGGCGGACCGCAGTACTGGCAGGAATCGCCGCAGCGCAAGGGCATGGCGATCACCGCGATGGTCTTCGGCATCCTGGGTCTGCTCACCTTCTGGACGGTGCTGCTCACCATCGTCGGCGTCCTGTGCGGCGCGCTCGCGATCATTCTCGGCGTGATCGCCGCGACGAAGGCGCGCCGCGGCACGTCCGGCGGCTTCGGAATGGCGCTGGCGGGCGCGATCATGGGCGTTATCAGCCTGGTCGGCGGCATTCTGGTCGGCGTGCTGGTGTGGGCCGTCTTCGAGGACACCGGCGGCACCGACCTGATCGACTGCCTGAACAAGGCCGGTGGCGACAGCTCGAAGGTTCAGCAGTGCCAGGAGGAATTCAACAAGCGCATCGAGGACAAGTTCAGCGTCACGCTGACGCCCGCGCCTACCCGATGACCGGATGGCATTCGCGGGTGGCGGCCAGCACCTCGGCCAGTTCGGGGCGAAAGTCCCCTTCCGGTGGGTGAATCCACGTGCGGTAGGCGCTGTGCTCGTCCGCGGGAGACGGCAGCACGATGGTGCTGCCCGGTTGCGCTACGGACGCGCAATCGCGGAAAAGGTCTGAGAACAAAGCGGTGTCGTGATACGAGTCGTCCGTGGGTCCGGTCAGGAAGGTCCAGCGGCCCGAGCGCGGGTGGGCGATCACGGGCCCGCAGCGGCGCCGGGCGACCAGATGGTCGCGGACCCGGTGGCCCAGGTCGGCGGGCATGGTCACGGCCCCGACGGCCCCGACCTCCAACATGATTCGGCACAGTGCCGAGTCCACCACGCCGTAGAGGCCGTGCTCCTTGCGATAGCGCCGGCACCGGGCCAGCGCTTCCTGGGTGGCGGTATACGAGGACGGGTCCAGCGCGCTCATGGCGAACCTCCTGCTACCGACCTTAGGGCCGGGCTATCGGTATGACAATAGTCACACGCCAGCGAGTTCCCCAGCGTAGCATCACTGCTCATGGCACCCGTCTCGCCCACCGTCGCCCGGTGGGAGCTGGTCCTGCGACTGCGCGAACTGCGTGAGCAGTGCGGCTTCGATTCGGCGACCTTCGCCAAGCGCGTCGGTTTCACCCCCGCCAACTGGTCGCACGTGGAGAAGGGCCGGCGCGTCCTCACGGCCACCACCATCGGCCCGGTGCTGGAGCTGCTCGAGGTGGAGGGTGAGGAGCGCGCGGAACTGCTGGAACTGCTGGCGCTGAGCAAGGAGCGCGGCTGGTGGGCCAGGTCCTCGGCGCTGATCGGGCCGGAGCTGCAACGGTATTACGGCATGGAGCTGGGCGCGGAGAGCATCCGCAGCTACGACAGTCTGGTGGTGCCCGGGCTGTTGCAGACCGAGGAATACGCGCGGGCGCTCATCAGCGCCGACGTCATGATCCGTCCCGTCCAGGTGGAACAGCTGGTGGCGGTGCGGCTGAAGCGGCAGGAACGGCTGCGCGGCGACGACCGGGTGGAACTCACCGCGGTGATCGGCGAGGCCACGCTGCTACAGCAGATCGGCGGCCCGAAAGTATTGCGCGGGCAACTGGAACATCTGGCAACACTGCTGGACGAGCTGGATTCCATTTCGGTGCGGGTGATTCCGTTCACCGCGACCCGGGGCGCACTGCTGGGCGGGTCGAGTTTCCATCTGCTGGATTTCGCTTCCGAGAATCTTCCGACCTTCACCTGGGTGGAGAGCGCGGTTTTCGGTGGGGCGGTGGAGGATTCGTCGCAGATTCGCGATCTGCGGTTCGCATTTGTGCGTGCGCTCGACCAATCTCTCGGTCGCGCAGAATCTTTGGAGCTCATCAAACGCTATTCGCAAGGGTAGGATACGCATGCGTAACGGTAAAATGCTGCCCATGCTAAACACCGCGAACTATCAGCCGGTATCCCGCGGCTGGTTCACGTCGTCACGTACCAATAACGGAAATCAGTGCGTGGAGGTTCGATTCGACGGTGATGCGGTGCTCATCCGCGACAGCAAGTACCGGCGCAATCCGGAACATCGCCTTGAAGACGAGCCCATCATCACCGTCGCCGCGACCGAATGGATGACATTCCTGGCCGCAGTGCTGGGCCGCCACTCCGTCCGCACCGCGCTCAGCGCGGAGACCGGTGCGGACGGCCACACCACCCTCCGGCACCGCGACACCACCCTGATCTACACCCCCGGCGAATGGCGCGCCTTCGTCGACGGGGCCCGGGACGGGGAATTCGACCGTCAGCCGCAAAGCGTCTAGCCACCGAACAGTGCAGTGTTGCGGCTCGGCCGTCGGAGGTCGAGCCCGGTGGTTCGCGGCGCGTTACGAGACTTTCAGCGCCGCGAACCCACCCGGAGCGAAGCGGAGGGCAAAATAGGCACTGTGACTTCGCAGCTGACGCCTCCTTCCGGTATCGACCTGTCCTTCCGTGACGCGGACGTACGGGCGCAGGACGACCTGTTCGCGCACGTCAACGGCAAATGGCTGGAGAGCTACGAGATACCGGCCGACCGGGCGGTGGACGGTGCTTTCCGCACGCTCTACGACCAGGCCGAACTGGATGTGCAGAAGATCATCCAGGACGCCTCGGCGGCCGATGCCGCGCCCGGCACCGAAGAGCGCAAGATCGGCGATCTCTACAACAGCTTCATGGCCGACGAGGCCATCGAGGCGGCGGGCCTGACCCCGATCGCCGAGGAGCTGGCCGCCGTGGCCGGCGTCGCCGACCGTTCGGACTTCGCCGCGCTCATCGGCCGCCTGCAGCGCACCGGCGTGGGCGGCGCGCTGGCCTTCTATGTCGACACCGACGACAAGAACTCCGCCCGGTACCTGGTGCACGCCACCCAGTCGGGCATCGGCCTGCCCGACGAGTCGTATTACCACAAGGACGAATACGCGGAGATCCGCGAGAAGTACGTCGCGCACATCCGCCGCATGTTCGAGCTGGCCGGATTGGACCATGACGCTCAGCGGGTTTTCGAGCTGGAAGCCAAGCTGGCCGCGGGTCACTGGGACGTGGTGCGCCGCCGGGATGCCGAATTGAGTTACAACCTCACCACTTTCGACGCGCTGGCCGCCGAGAACCCGGAATTCGACTGGACCGCCTGGACTTCCGCGCTGGCTGCGGGTCTGGATCGCTCCGGTGCGGAGCTGTTCGCGGAACTCGTCGTGCGCCAGCCCGATTACGTGCGCACCTTCGCCCAGCTGTGGGCCTCGGAATCGCTGGTGGACTGGAAGGCCTGGGCGGCCTGGCGGGTGGTGAAGGCCCGCGCGCCGTACCTGACCGCGGAGCTGGTGGAGGCCAACTTCGACTTCTACGGCCGCACCCTGACCGGCGCGCAGGAGAACCGGGAGCGCTGGAAGCGTGGCGTCTCCCTGGTGCAGGACCTGCTGGGCGAGGCCGTGGGCAAGCTCTATGTGGCCCGGCACTTCCCGCCGGAGGCCAAGGCCCGCATGGTCGAGCTGGTGGCGAATCTGCAGGAGGCCTACCGCCGCAATATCTCCGAGCTGGAGTGGATGGGCCCGGACACCCGGCAGGCCGCGCTGGCCAAGCTGGAGAAGTTCACCCCCAAGATCGGCTACCCCGAGGAGTGGCGTGACTACGCCGCGGTCACCGTGGATCCGGCCGACGTGGTGGGCAACTACCGCAGTGGCTACGCCGCCGAGCACGACCGCGATCTGAACAAGCTGGGCGGCCCGGTGGACCGCGGGGAATGGTTCATGACCCCGCAGACGGTGAACGCCTACTACAACCCGGGCATGAACGAGATCGTCTTCCCGGCGGCCATTCTGCAGCCCCCGTTCTTCGACATGAACGCCGACGACGCCGCCAACTACGGTGGTATCGGCGCGGTCATCGGGCACGAGATCGGCCACGGCTTCGACGATCAGGGCTCCAAGTACGACGGCGACGGCAATATGGTCGACTGGTGGACCGAATCGGACCGCACCGAATTCGGCAAGCGCACCAAGGCTCTGATCGACCAGTACAACCAGTTCTCCCCCAAGGACCTGTCGGCGGACCACAAGGTCAATGGCGAGTTCACCATCGGTGAGAACATCGGCGACCTGGGCGGTCTCTCGATCGCCCTGGAGGCGTACCGGATCGCCATCGAGGGCCAGGACTCCCCCGTCCTCGACGAACTCACCGGCCTGCAGCGGGTGTTCTTCGGCTGGGCGCAGGTGTGGCGCACCAAGGCACGCACCGAGGAGGCCATCCGCCGCCTCGCCGTGGACCCGCACTCGCCGCCGGAGTTCCGTTGCAATGGCGTGGTCCGCAACCTCGACAGCTTCCACGAGGCCTTCGATGTGCGGCCGGGTGACGAGCTCTATCTGGACCCCGCTGAGCGCGTGAAGATCTGGTAGCCCGGACCGGGCCCTCGCCGAGGTGGCGGGGCCCCGGCCGGCTAACGCAGGCGCTCTTCGGTTTCCGCGTCGAAGAAGAAGAGTTCGTCCTGCTTGGGCGTCAGGAGCAGACGGTCGCCCAGCGCGACCTGGAAGCGCCGATCCACCCGCGCGACGACCCGGCCGGAGCGGCTGGACCATTCGTCGGCCACGCCGTGCGAGTAGACGAACGACTCCGAGCCGAGTTCCTCGAGCAGCTCCACCTCGACCGCGAGCGCATTGCCCGCATCGGTGGTGACCTCCCAGGATTCGGGCCGGATGCCGACGATCACGTTCTTGCCGTCGATATTGTGCGGCAGGGGAATTCGCAGGTCGTTGAGCACGGCCGCACCGTCGCGGACCGGCGCGGTCAGCAGGTTCATGCCGGGCGAGCCGATGAACCCGGCGACGAAGGTATTGACCGGATCGTCGTAAAGCTCACGGGGAGCGGCGATCTGCTGCAGCTTCCCGTTCTTCATCACCGCGACC
The DNA here is from genome assembly GCF_040609015.1 of Nocardia sp. NPDC004860. Classification (NCBI taxonomy): domain Bacteria; kingdom Bacillati; phylum Actinomycetota; class Actinomycetes; order Mycobacteriales; family Nocardiaceae; genus Nocardia; species Nocardia sp. NPDC004860. The sequence continues at coordinate 54,203 of NZ_JBEXJI010000038.1, forward strand.
CGGTGCCCCATGGTCATGGCCTCGACCTGATCATGGGTCACGTACACGGTGGTGGTGCCCAGCCGCTTCTGCAGGGCCGCGATCTGCGAGCGGGTCGAAACCCGCAGCTTGGCATCGAGATTCGACAGCGGCTCGTCCATACAGAACACCTGCGGCCGCCGCACGATGGCCCGGCCCATGGCGACGCGCTGGCGCTGGCCGCCCGACAGCCGCGCGGGCTTACGGTCGAGCAGGTCCTCCAGCTCCAGCATGGCCGCCGCCTCGGTGACGCGAACCCTGGTGTCGGCCTTGCTCATACCCGCATTGCGCAGCGCGAACCCCATGTTCTCGGCCACGGTCATATTCGGGTAGAGCGCGTAGCTCTGGAACACCATGGCCACGTCGCGCGAACGCGGCGGCAGGCCGGTCACGTCGAGTCCGCCGATGCGAATGTGCCCGGCGGTCACCGCTTCGAGACCGGCCAGCATGCGCAGACTGGTGGACTTGCCGCAGCCCGAAGGCCCGACCAGCACCAGGAATTCGCCGTCGGCGATATCCAGGTTCAGGTCGTCGACCGCGGGGCCGGGCGCACCCGGATAGGTGAGGGAAACTCCCTCGAACTGCACAGTCGCCATGCCGGCGCTCTCCTTGTCCAATGCTCACGCTGCCGGGGGCCTCCGTGGTTACGCAGGCTGCCGCCTCCGGCCCTGACGTCAGCGTGCGGGTGCGTGTCCTACTTGGGCAGCTTGGGCGTGATCTGCCGGTCGATGATCGTCTGCAGCTGGTTGGCGATATCGCCGAAAGCCGCTGCGGTGTCCCGGTTCTGCAGGCCGATCTGCTCGAGGCCGGTGCCGATGATCTGGTCGCCGCCGGGCACGAACACGCGCGCGTAGTTCTGCGGCTTGGTCAGCGGCAGCTGGTCGATCGCGGTCTTGAAGTTCGGGTTCTTGGCCAGGAAGTCCTGCATGCCCGGATCCTGCTGCGCCGACTTGCGCACCGGCACATAGCCGGTGGCCTGCGAGAAGTACGAGGTGTTGGCGGCATTGGTGATGAACTCGATGAACTTCAGCGCGTTCTCCTTGCGGGCGTCGCTGATCCGCGACGGAATCGCCAGGCCGGCGCCGCCGGTGGTGCAGCCCGCCAGCCCGTTCGGGTGCGGCAGGAAGCCGGTGCCGAACTGGGTCTTGCCCGCGGCATTGGTGTTGATGCTCTTCAAGTCTCCGGTGGAGCCGATGGCCGAGGCGATGATGCCGTTGCCGAAGTCCACGGCGTAGGTGGGCCGGATGCTGGCGTACTTCTTGGTATTGATGGAGTCGCGCAGGTAGTTTCCGGCCTTGATGGTGGCCGGGTCGCTGAACTTCAGCTTCCACTCGTCCGAGTACGCGCCGCCGAAGGTCCAGCACGGACCCTGGAAGGTCCAGGCCAGGTAGTTCTTGGCGTCACCCCAGCCGTGCGCCCACTTGCCGTCGCCCATCACGCTCTGGATCTTCGGGCCCCACTCGTCGAACTCGTCCCAGCTGTTCGGCGTGCGGTCGGGCAGTCCGGCCTTGGCCCAGACATCCTTGTTGTAGTAGAAGATCTGCGTCGAGCGCGAGTACGGCAGCGCCCAGGTCTTGCTGTTGAACTTGTAGTCGCCGACGAAGGTGTCGACGTAGTCGGACACGTTCACCCCGGCCGCGGAGAAGTGGCTGTCCAGTGGCTCGATGGTGCCGTTGAGCGCGTAGTTGAACCACCACACGTCGGACAGGATGACCACGTCGGGCAGTTCACCACCGGAGAGCGCGGCGTTGAACTTGGTCGCGACCTCCTCGTAGTTCTTGCCCGCGTCGACCAGATTGACCTTCAGGTCCGGGTACTTGGCCTGGAACCGGTTGATCAGCTCGGTTTCCTGGTCCTTGGAGGTGCCGGGGTGGTTGGACCAGAAGGTGATGGTCTTCGAGTCACCGCCCTGCGTGCCGCCGCCACCGGATCCGGCGCACGCGGTCAGCGCCGCCGCGCCCGCGGCCGCGCCCGCCAAGCCGAGAAACCCGCGTCGCGAAAGAGCACCACGGCGTGCCGTGAAACTAGCGGGGTTACGTGAATCCGACACAGGAATCTCCTTCTGGGACTTAACCCTTGACCGCACCGGAGGTGAGGCCCTTGATCATCTGGCGCTGGAGCACCAGGAAGACGATGAGGATGGGGAGCATGGTCAGGATGACCCCGGCCATGACCGGACCCCAGTTGGTGACGCTCGGGTTCTCGGTGTTCTGCAGCAGGGTCAGGCCGACCGGCAGGGTGGCCACCCGCGCGTCGTCGGCCATCAGGAACGGCCACAGGTATTCGTTCCACTCGTTCACCAGCGTGACCACCGCGAACGCCACCATGGTGGGTCCGGACATGGGCAGCACCACCCGGGTCAGCAGCCGCCACCAGCCCGCGCCGTCCATCCGCGCGGCCTCGATGACCTCGCTCGGCAGCGACAGGAAGTGATTGCGCATCAGAAAGGTGCCGAAGGCGACGCCGCAGAGCGGAACGATGATGCCCTGGAAGGTGTTTCGCCAGCCCAGCTGGGCGATGAGCGCGTAGTTGGAGATGATGGTGATCTGGTTGGGCACCATGAGCGCCGCGATGATCACCAGGAACACGATGTTCTTGCCGGGGAAGCGCAGGAACACCAGGCCGTAGGCGCTGAGCACGCCCAGCACGAACTTCACCGCCGAGACGATGCCGGTCACGATGATCGAGTTCCGCAGGAACTGCCAGAACGGCAGCGTGGTGGTGGCGTCGTGGTAGTTCGACGCCAGCCAGCGCTCGGGCCAGTAGCTGACCGGCTGGGAGTAGACCTCCGTGTGCGCCATGAAGGAGCGGGTGAGGATGTAGTACAGCGGGACGCCGACGATGATCAGCACGCACACCATGGCGGCGTAGCCGAACACTGTGGCCCACAGTTCCCGATCGCGGAAGGCGCTCAGCGCGTTGAGCCGGTTCACTTCTCGTCCCCTCGGTCCATGATGCGCACCTGCACCAGCGTCACGATGAGCAGCACCAGGAACATGATGGTGGCGACGGCCGCCCCGTATCCGGCCCGCTGGTTCACCCAGGATTCGCGATAGACCTGATAGATCATGGTGGTGGTGCCGGTGCCGATGGGCCCGCCGCGGGTCATCACATTGATGAGGTCGAAGACCTGAAGTGAGTTGAGCAGCACCGTGATCGACAGAAAGTAGGTGGTGGGTCGCAGCTGCGGCAGCAACACCCGGGTGAAGGTGGTCCAGCGGCTCGCGCCGTCGATCTCGGCGGCCTCCATGAGGTCGGTCCGAACCCCTTGCAGCGCCGCCAGATAGATGACGAAGCTGTAGCCCAGGTTCTTCCAGATGTAGGTGACCGTGATCATGAACAGCGCCCAGTGCGGATCCTGTGCGAAGTCGGGTGGGTGAATCCCCATCCGCTCCAGCAGATCCGGGACCAGGCCGAAGCCGGGGTCGAAGATGAACTGGAAGCCGACGCCGATGGCCGCGCCGGAGATGACATAGGGCGCGAAGATGGCGGAGCGGACCACATTGCGCCCGAACAGTTTGCGATCCAGCAGCAGGGCCAGCGCCAGGCCCAGCAGCATGCTGCCGAGGACCGCGGCGACGGTGAAGATCACCGTATTGCCGACGATCTGCCAGGAGTCGTCGCGGCCGAACCACTCGGTGTAGTTGTCGAAACCGACCCAGTTCAGGCTGGTCGCCGAGATGTTCCAGTCGGTGAACGACAGGCGGATATTGTCGACCAGCGGCCGATAGACGAACAGCCCCAGCAGAATCAGGTTCGGCGCGACCAGGACCACGAAGAGCGCATAGTCCTGCCAGGGTCTGCTTCGCCACCCGCGCCCCGGGGGCGTCGGGAGTACTCGTTCGGGCCAAGATCGCACCCGCGCAGCCTTGCGGCTTGGGGCTACCGACTGGTTAATTTCGGATGGAAGATCGCTGAACTGTCGATCGGCGCGCGCCACCGACTGTTCACCGGTCACACCCTCGAGCGGCGCGGACATGCGCCGAATCGTACGACCGCCCAACTTGTTTCGAGACCGAATTCATATGAACGGTCAGCCAACAGCAAGAACGAGTCAGCGCCCCGCCCAAGGGGCGGGGCGCTGACTCCTGGACCTCAGTTCCAGTCGCCCCAGCCGTCGGAGGTGCTGAAGGTGCCGCCGTTGGTGTTCTTGACGATCACCGGGTCACCCTTCTTCACGTTCTCCTGGAACCACTTGGCGTCCTCGGTGGAGACGTTCAGGCAGCCGTGCGAGGTGTCCGAAACGCCCTGCTGCGCAACGCTCCACGGGGCGGCGTGCACGAAGATGCCGCTGTTGGACATGCGGGTGGCGTACTCGACCTCGAGCTTGTAGCCCTGCGGATCGGTCACCGGCACACCGTAGGTGGAGGAATCCATGATCATCTTGCGGTTCTTCTCGCTGATGATGTAGGTGCCGTTCGGGGTCTCGTGATCCTTCTTGCCCATGGAGGTCGGCATGGTCTTCACGACCTCGCCGTTGTGGGTCACGGTGATCTCGTGGGTGGTGTCGTCGGCGGTGGTGATGAACTCGTCGCCGATCTGGTAGGCGACGTCGGTGCCGCCCGCCTGGACGGTCACCTTGGAGCCGGCCGGCCAGAAGTCCTCGGGCCGCCAGCGCACCTGCTTGTCGCCCATCCAGTAGAAGTGGCCGCTCACCTTGTTGGTGGAGGTGATGCGAATCGACTTCTCGGCGGCCGCGTGATCGCCGACCGGGTCCTTGAAGTTGATGATGATCGGCATGGCCACGCCGACCACATCCCCGTCACCGGGGCTGATGTTCGGGGCCGCGAAGTTGGCGGGCGGAATCGGCGCCTTGGCGTTCGGGTCGGTGGGCAGCGAGCCCGGCTCGGGCTGCGGCATGACCGCGGAGGGCACGCCCGGTACCTCCGGTCCGCCCGGCCATAGCGGAGTCGCTGAGGCGGGTGCTGCCACCACTGCTCCGGTCGCCGCGACGGCGGCGAGGGCGATCAGTCCCGTTTTCCGATACCGGGTATGGCGCACAGCTCGGTCCTCTCAGATCCTCGTTCACACGCAGATTGCGGGCACACGTCACCCGCGCAGGTCCCAACCCGCGTCCATTACTACAGCGATCCGTCCGGCAAGCCAATTGGCTTCTGCCAGTTATGCATACCGACTAACCGGTGTGCGCTGCGTCACGGGTCTGCGGGTTGGTTACTCGACTGGCACGAATGCGCCGATGACATCGGCGATTCCCCGAAAGTGACACCGGCGCGGCCGCTTTCGGCGTGCTCACTTCCCGAAACCTGCTTGTGATCGAAATCACTGAGGTCCCTTCAGAACCCGGCGACATCGAACGTGATGGCGCTGCGCGGCCCCACCGTGATGGTGTGCGGCACCGACATCGGCGCGGGCCCGTGCGCGAACCGCGGCGACAACCGCAGCCGCACATCGGTCAATACAGTAGCCAGCACAATGCGAAGTTCGTAATCGGCCAGCGCCGCACCGACGCAACGCCGGTGCCCGCCGCCGAACGGGGCGAACTCGAACGGGCTGTAGCGGCGCTCCAGAAACCGCTCGGGCCGGAACCGCCGCGGCTGCGGCCACACCGCGGGATCGGTGTGCAGCAGGTGCACCGAGATCCCCATGGTGTCCCCCGCCGACAGCGGCACCCCGCGCAGCGTGAAATCACCGGTGAGCCTGCGCAATACGACCGGCACCGGCGGATGCAACCGCAGCGTCTCCTGGCAGACCGCGTCCAGGTAGGGCAGCGCCATCAGTTCGGCCGGGCCGGGATCGCTTCCGGCGGCGTCCACTTCGGCGCGCAGCCGGGCCAGCGACTCCGGTTCCCGGTGCAGCCGGTACAGCGCCCACACCAGCGCGGTCGCCGTGGTCTCGTGCCCTGCCACCAGCAGGGTCCGCAATTGCTCGCGCAGGTCGGTGTCGGTGATGGCGCTGCCGTCCTCGTAGCGGGTGTCCAGCATGAGCGCCAGCAGATCCGCCCCGCCGCCCCCGTCCGCGCGCCGCCGCGCCACCTCGGCGTCGATGAGGTCGTCGAGCCGATCCCGCGCCGTGCTGAACCGCTCCCAGCCGGACAGCCCGAACAGCTTGCGCCGCAATGCCGGAACCAGGAACAGCGTGCTGCCGAAGGACTCCAGGAATTCCTTTGTGACGGTGGTGTATTCGGCTCGGCGCGTGGCATCGTCGATGCCGAACACCGCTGCCAGGATGACCCGCAGCGTCAGTGCCCGCGCCGTCGCCCGGGCATCGATGCGGGTGCCGGGCCGCCACCGGTCCCCGGTCCGCTCCCCGCTCAGCTCGGCCCGAGCCGCCTCGCGAATGGTGTTGCCGTAGGCGCTGATTCGATTGCGGTGCAATGCCGGCGCGAGCAGCGCCCGCTCGCGCCGGTGCCGGCCGTCGCGGGCCAGGATGAGCGAGGCCGCGCCCACCATCGGCTCGATGGGATTGGGCAGCGGCGGTTCCAGCAGGTCCACCGGGGCCCGGAAGAACTCGCGCGCGCCCTCGGGAGTGCCGGTGAAGAGCACCGGTCCCAGGGCCGGCATCCGCACCCGGAAGGGGTCACCGTCGCGTCCGCGCCGCCAGGAGAGATAACGCTCCAGGATGTCGGTGCTCATGGCTGCCTATACGAAATGCCGGACCGCCTCGGTTCGATCTTCCCGGTGCCCGTGGTGTATGCATGGGCACAGAAGTCAAATCTGTTTGTTTCGAAATATAGGACTCGCCCGTGTTGCGTCAGCAGCTTTCCGCCCGGATCGCCCTGCCCGCGATCTCCGCCGCCACCCTGCTGCTCGCCGGCTGCGGGACCACCGTTTCCGGCCATCCCCAGGCCGCCCCCGGCGACATCGTGCTCCCCACCAAGACCCCCGGCGCCACCCCCGGCAAACCCTCCGGCAAGCCCGGTTCGGGTGCGCCCACCACCACCCCGCGCGCCGACCGCGGCGGCAACACCGACTTCCAGGCCGCGATCGGCGACTGCGTGAAGCTCGGTGGCACCACCGACAACGCCAGCATCCAGAAGGCGAGCTGCGGCAGCCAGGACTCCAACTACAAGGTGACCGGCAAGGCCCCGCGCAATGCCCAGTGCGGCAAGGATTCCGACCAGGTCTACTACGAAACCCTCAATGGCATGGAGACCGGCGCCCTCTGCCTGACCATCGACTGGGTGGTCGGCGACTGCATGGACGTCGGCAACGACGCGGCCCACCGCATCCCCTGCACCGCCACCACGGCCACCGAGGGTGTGAAGGTGGTGTCGATCGTGCAGCACAGCAGCAGCGTCGACGACTGTCCCGACGGCGACCAGGGCTACGTCTACGACGAACGCAATTTCGTCGTCTGCGTCAACACCCTCAAATAGCAACCGGGGCGGTGATTCCCGAATCACCGCCCCGGTCAGCATTGTTCGGGGATCAGATCACCGCGTAGCCGGAGCCGATGCCGCCCCGGCCGTTGAGGTCGGCCATGATCGAGCTCATGTTGGTGCCGACCTCGGGGCCGAAGCAGGCCACCGCCAGGTAGGCGTTGACCATGCCGACGAGGGTGGTGCCGACGACGACCGGCGCGCCGGAATCGCCCTCCACCACACACATCTGACTCCAGGTCTCGACATTGGTGTCGAAGACGTCGCCCCAGGAGATGCCGCAGGTATTGCCGGTGGTGCGGCCCTCCTTGCAGACGATCATGGGGAATCCGGGCGGGCCGCCGATTCCGGTGATGGTGACATTGCCGATGCGGTTGACCGGGACGACGCGGTCCGGATCGAACTGGATGACGGCGTAGTCGAGATCGTGGTTGGAGTAGACGAACTGACCGATCTGTCCTGCGGCGCGATCCTTTTCGGCCCAGACCCGGGATCCGGCGTCGCCGCAGTGCCCGGCGGTCAGGCCGACCAGCCGTCCGGCGCCGTCGTGGCCGATGGTGGTCACGGTGCACTCGTACTGATCATCGATGATGATCCCGGAGCCGCCACCGATGACGGCGGGCGCTGCATCGGCGTGAGCGGCTCCGATTCCGAAGAGCGCGGTGCTCAGGGCGATGGCGAAGGCGCCGGTAGCCCCGGCGAGTTTCTTGATCATGTCCCTCCAGACGTCGGAAGCCGCACGAATCTCAACCTGCGGTTACACATCCTGTCAGTATTCGAGCCCGGTTGCCTGTTGTACTGCCACATGTTGCGTAGCCGTGTCCTGCCGGGGTTCGCGGCCGATACCTAGTTGGATGTGGATTACGGAACAATACGGAAAGGCTATCGAATTCCGATAAATTTGTTCCTGCAAATTGTTACCCGGTCGATGTCCACATACATCGTGGATAGTTCGAAACTAGAACAAGTTCTAGATCTCTGCCAGGTTTTTTGCCCCGTAAACCGACCCTGATGTGGCTGTTCACAGCAATACATCGAAAGTGATCCGTCTCTATGACCGGAACCACAATCGGTGGTGTGTTTTTCCTAACTCCGTAGTAGGGTGCGTCCAGCAACAGTCGCCGGAGACGGGTAACTCCGGCGTCGAGAGGGGTAGTCAGTGCAGTTGACCAAGAGCCCGGGGGACCAGGAAAGCCCACCGTCACCATCACGGATGAATGTGGCCGTGGATCGGGCCAAGGCGTACTGGCAGGATCATCCGAAACGGTCGCTGGAAACCGGTGGCCGGATGATGTCGATGGGCGTCGCCGCGGTCGCCGAGCTTTTCATCGCGATCTTCCGTCGCCGCTTCCCCTACCGTGAGTTCATCCGGCAGTGCGCGTTCATGGCGAATGTCGCCGCGGCGCCCACCCTGCTGGTCGCCATTCCGATCGCCGTCATCGTCTCGATTCAGGTCGGATCGGTGGCCGGGCAGGTCGGGGCGACGTCCTTCATCGGCGCGGCCAACGGCCTGGGCATCATTCAGCAGGGCGCGCCGCTGGTCACCGCGCTCATGATCTCCGGCGCCGTCGGTTCCGCCATCTGTGCCGACCTCGGCTCCCGCACCATCCGCGAGGAGATCGACGCCATGAAGGTCATGGGCGTCGATCCCATGCGGCGCCTGGTCGCTCCGCGTCTCGGCGCGGCCATGCTGGTTTCGGTATTGCTCTGCGGTTTCGTGGTTTTCGTCGGCTTCCTGACCGGCTACATGTTCAACATCTTCGTCCAGAACGGCACCCCGGGCTCCTATATCAGTACGTTCTCGTCGTTCGCGATCACGGCGGATCTGGCTGTGGCCCTGCTGAAGTCGCTCATCTACGGCCTGTTCGCGGCCGTCATCGCCTGTGACTCGGGGCTCAATGCCAAGGGCGGTCCCGGCGGCGTGGCCAACGCGGTGAACACCGCCGTGGTCATGTCCGCGGTCATGCTCTTCGGCGTCAACCTGATGATGACGCAGCTGTACAACACCCTTTTCCCCCCGCAGGTGGTCTGAGTCGTGTCAGCTACGTACGTACCGCCGCTGCTGCGGCCGTTCCAACGGATCAAAGGCGCGGCCAACTCGCCGCGTGACTGGCTGGCGCGCATCGGCCACCAGGTGTTCTTCTTCCTGCGCTCGGTCGGCTCCATGCCGCTCGCGTTCAAGCAGTACCCCAAAGAAGTGTGGCGGCTGCTGTCCGACGTCACCTGGGGCAACGGCAATCTCATCGTCGGTGGCGGCACCATCGGCGTGGTGCTGATCCTGTCGGCGTTCGGCGGCATGACCGTCGCCATCCAGGGCTACACCTCGCTGAACCTGCTCGGCCTGAGCCCGCTCACCGGCGCCATCTCGGCCTTCGCCACCACGCGTGAGCTCGGGCCCATGCTGGCCACGGTCGCCTTCGCGGCGCAGGCGGGCTGCCGGTTCACCGCGCAGCTGGGCGCCATGCGCATCTCCGAGGAGATCGACGCGCTGGAATCGGTTGCCATCCGGCCGCTTCCGTATCTGGTCAGCACCCGCATGATCGCGGCCATGATCGCCATCGTGCCGCTGTACTGCGTGGCGCTGCCGCTGGCCTACATCTCCTGCTCGCTGACCGTGTCCCTGGTGGGCGGCACCGCGACAGGCACCTTCCAGCACTACTTCTATCAATTCCTGGTGCCGCACGATGTGCTGTACTCACTGCTGAAGGCGATCCTCTTCGTCGCGATCACCACGTTCATCCAGTGCTACTACGGGTTTTTCGCCTCCGGCGGCCCGGAGGGCGTGGGTGTGGCGGCCGGTCGCGCAATCAAGCTGTGCATCATCGCGGTCGTCTTCGCCGACCTGTTCATGACATTGGCGATCTGGGGCGTGAACCCTGGCATCCGGATCTCGGGATAGGGGGCGCACACGATGATCATCGATCCGAGCGGGCGCGGACCGACGATGCGGCAGTTGCTCATCGCCGGTGCCTGCGGCCTCACCGTCATCGCGGTCGTGCTGGGCTTCCTGTTCGCCCGGTACCGCGGTTATTTCGTCGAAAAGGTCAATGTCACAGCGAATCTGACCACCACCGGTGACGGCCTGCCGGCCAATGCCGACGTGAAGTTCCGCGGCGTGCTGGTCGGCGCCGTCAAGGACGTGTCGGTCGCGGCCAAGGGGACGAAGCAGGAGGTGCACATCGAGATGAAGCCGGAGTACGCCGGCGGCGTCCCGGCCAATGTCACCGCGCGCGTGGTGCCCTCGAACCTGTTCGCCGTCACCTCGGTCGAACTCGTCTACAACGGACCGGATTCCACCCATCTGAAGGAGGGTTCGCAGATCGCGGAGGACACCTCCAAGGGCACCATCGCCCTGCAGGACACCCTCACCACGGTCCGCAATATCCTCAGCAAGATCGATCCGGTACAGCTGGGCCGCGTGCTGGGCACGCTGTCCTACGCGCTGGACGGCAGCGGCCGCATGCCCGGCTCCACCATCGAACGCGTCGACCGCTGGCTGGAGGGCGTGCGCGGGGCGGTGCCGAATGTCGGCGGCTTCCTCGACGACTTCTCCTCCTCCTTCCACGCGCTCAACCAGTCCGCGCCGGAACTGATGGGCGTGCTGTCGGATTCGGTGAAGACCGCGCAGACCATCTCCGATCGCCGGGCCGAGCTCACCGCGCTCATCTCCGGCAGTGAGAACACCATCGACAAGGTGAATGGGCTCTTCGCCCGCAACCCCAATGTCGGCAAGGATCTGACCACCGGGACCAGCGCCATGTTCGGCGCGCTGTCGGACAACCCGGACGCCATTCCGCAGGCCATCGCGAACCTGAACGAATCGGTGCGCAAGCTGGGTTCGACGTTCCACTGGGGTCCGCAGAACCAGATGATCTGGAACATGGGCCTCACCTTCACGCCCTACAAGCCCTACACCCGCGACGACTGCCCGCGCTACGGCGACCTGGCCGCTCCGAGCTGTGGCACCGCGCCGCTCACCTCGGATCCGGGCACGCTGCCGGAAGCCATGCGGCCCAGGGCCATCGACGCCGCCAAGGACCTGCCGGTCACCGCGCCGCCGCCGGGCTTCCCGCTGATCCCGGGCCTCACCGCCACGGGTACACCCACCGACACGCCGAGCGACGGCGCTGCGAAGCCGGGTAACGACCCGCTCGCGGGCACGCCGCTGCAGGGGCTGTTCCCGAACCTGGCGCCGGCCGCTCCGGCTCCGGCCGCCCCGGCGAGCCAGCCGGGTTCGGTGCCCACCGGTGGGAACATCGCCCTGGCCGGTGACGACGCCATCACCGCCCTGCTGGGCCGGCGTCCGACCGCGGCCGAGTACCTGCTGTTGAGCCCGATCCTGAAGGGTGCGACCTTGCAACTGAGCCAGAGCGAGGCCGGCCGATGAGCGTTCGTAAGCCGCTGATCGGTTTCGGCATCTTCGCGATCGTGTCCATCCTGGTGACCGCGGTCATCTGGAATACGCTCGCCCGCACCGTGAAAGGCGATACCAACACCTACACCGCGACCTTCAGCGATGTCCTGGGCCTGCGTGCGGGCGATGACGTCCGGATGGCCGGGGTGCGGGTCGGCAAGGTCGAGAAGATCGAGCTGGACAAGAAGAACCAAGCCGTGGTGACCTTCATCGTGCAGCGCGATCAGACGCTGTACGGGGATACCAAGGCGCTGGTCCGGTACCAGAACCTGATCGGACAGCGATATGTCGCGCTGAACCCGCCCGCCGCGGGCAAGCCGCACACCGGCGACCATGTGGTGCTGAAGAACAACGGTGCCATCCCGCTGGACCGGACCGAGCCGTCGTTCGATATCTCGGCGCTGCTCAACGGTTTCCAGCCGCTGTTCCAGGTGCTGCAGCCCGAGCAGGTGAACAACCTGTCCAACACCTTCATCCAGGCGCTGCAGGGTGACAATGTGTCGCTGAGCGCGTTCATCACCCAGGCCGCGTCGGTGGCCTCGGACTTCGAACGCCGCGACGGCATCCTCTCCGACGTGATCACCAACCTGTCCGGCGTGATGTCGGGGCTGGCCAAGCGGGGCGACGAGCTGGAGACGCTGGTCACCCAGACCCGCGCCCTGATCGGCGGCCTCTACGCGCAGGGCCAGTCGCTGCAGGCGTCGACGGTCCAGATCGCCGATGCCACAACGGCTCTGGTGGGGATGTTCGGTTCCATCCAGCCCAAGCTGGTGCTGGCGCAGAACGCCACCCACGACGCGCTGGCGCTGCTGCTGTCCAATGGCGCCAAGCTCGACCAGGCGGCGGTGGACCTGCCCGGCATCCTCTCCGACGTCGGCAAGTTCACCCAGAACGGCGCCTACGCCAATGCCTACGTGTGCAGCTTGGACGTCTCGCTGTACGGCATCCTCTTCCCGCGCGGTCTGTTCTCGCAGATCGGCGGCAACTCCCACTCGGCGGTGTGCCGGCCATGATCTCGAAACTCAAGAACCGCTTCAGCACCAATCGCAATTTCTGGCTCGGCGTGCTCGGCGTGGCGGTCATCGTCGCGCTGCTGCTGGGCTCCACCCTCTACAAGACGGTGGGTGTCGGCACACAGAGCATCAAGGCCGAGTTCGTGCAGACCGCCGGCGTCAAAGTCGGTGACAAGGTGGACGTCTCGGGCGTTCCCGTCGGCACCATCTCGGGCGCCGAGCTCGAGGGTGACCACGTGCTGCTCACCCTGAACGTCGACAAGGACGTGAAGCTCGGCCCCGATGCCAAGGCGTCGATCAAGATGGCGACCCTGCTGGGCGCGCGCTACGTCGACCTGATGCCCGGCGACGGCTCCGGGCTGAAGGGCAACCGGATTCCCAAGTCCAACACCGTGGTTCCCTACAACCTGGCCGATGTGGTGCAGGAGGGCACGCCCAAGTTCGAGGAGCTCGACACCAAGAAGCTCGCGGATTCGCTGAATCTGATCAACCAGCAGATGGGCGACACCCCGCAGATGACGGTGCAAGCGCTCGACGCCATCGGCGCGCTGGCCAAGACCATGAACAACCGCAAGGATCAGGTCGACCAGCTGCTCAAGGATCTGGACAAGGTCACCAGGATCCTCGGCGACAACCGCAACAGCGTGCTGCTGGTCATCACCCAGGGCCAGGCCATCGCCGACCGGGTGATGCAGCGTCAGAACCTGTTGAAGACGTTGCTGGACAACATCGCAACGCTCACCGGGCAGCTGCAGCAGATCGGCGCGGACAACGACAACAAGTTCGGCCCGACCCTGCAGCAGCTCAACACCATGGCCGACGGTCTGCAGAAGAACAAGGACAACCTGGATCGGCTGCTGTCGATCATGCCGCCGGCCATCCGGCAGTTCAACAATGCCTTCGGCAACGGCAACTACGGTGAGGTCGCGCTGCCGTGGCTGTTCCCGGACAACTGGTTGTGCTTCGCGCAGGTGAACGAGGGGTGCCACCAATGACATCGACTGTTGCAGAACAAAAGAAGCGCCTGCTCGGCCGAATCGCCAAGGCGGCCATGATCGGCGCCGCGGCATGGGCCGTGGGCTCCTGCTCCATCGTGCCGCTCGGGGTGAAGGACGCCGCGGGGCAGACCCAGCACTTCACCGCGGACTTCCTCAATATAGCGGGCATGTTCGAGGGCAACCCGATCACCGTGCTCGGGCTCGAGGTGGGCCGGGTCGACAAGATCATTCCGAAGGGTCAGTACGTCGAGGTCCACATGACCGTGGACAAGGGCGTCAAGATCCCGAAGAACGTTCAGGCCGCACTGGTTTCGCCGTCCATCGTGACCGACCGGCACATCGAGCTCACCCCGCGCTACACCGGCGGTGACACCCTGGCCGACGGCTCGCACCTGACCACCCAGCAGACCAAGACCCCGGTCGAGCTGGACACCATGATCAAGACGATCGACAGTTTCGCCGCCGCGCTCAAGCCCGAGCCGGGACAGGAAGGCGTCGGCCCGCTCTCGGGTCGCGTGCTGTACCCGATGATGAACGGCAACGGCGAGAAGATGCGCGATGTGCTCAATGCGCTCTCGGGCGCCTTGAAGACCGGCGTCGACAACAAGGACGCCATCTCCACCATCATCATCAAGCTCAACGAGCTGACCACCATGCTGGCCGAGAACGACGACTCGGTGCGCGGTTTCAGCAACAAGATCACCCAGATGACCGGTCTGCTGGCCGATCAGGCGCCCGGTCTGCAGGGCACGCTGGATCAGCTGAATGCGTTCCTGGCCAACACCAGTGGCGCGTTCTCGCAGTATTCCGATCAGCTCAACGGCACCCTCACCGGGCTCACCAATGTCACCAACCAGCTGCGCGCCAACGCGGCCGGCGTGACCGAGGTGGTCGACGTGGCCCCGCTGCTCATGCAGAACCTGGACCGCTCGGTCAACCGGCAGGGCAACTTCATTCGCCTGCACGGCCTGATCGGTACCGCGCTCTCCGGGGAGATCGTGAGCCTGTTCTGCGAACGCATCCAGATGAAATCGGATGGCTGCCGCACCGGGAAAATGGAGGACTTCGGACCCGACTTCGGTCTGATGGCGGCGATGCTGGGGATGACCAAATGAGTAATCGCTTCTGGAAGGATCTGCGCGCGGGCCGCTCGGCCCGCCGGGCGGTCGTCGCCATCGCGGTCTCCGCGACCGCGGTCGTCGCCTCCGGCTGCGGCATCACGGTGGAGAGCCTGCCGCTGCCCAAACCCGGTCCGGGTGCCAACACCTACACCATTCACGCGACCTTCGACAATGCGCTGAACCTGCCCGACCAGGCCAAGGTCAAGGTCGGTGGCTCCGACGTCGGCGTGGTCACCAAGATCACGACCAAGGACTTCAAGGCCAATGTGGACCTGGCCATCCGCCAGGACATCGAGCTGCCGGCCGGCAGCACCGCGGAACTGCGCCAGGCCACCCCGCTCGGAGACGTCTTCGTGGCGGTATCCATCCCCAAGGCCGAGCCCGGCATGCAGCTGCTGAAGAACGGTGACCGGCTCACCAACACCTCGGCCGGCGCGACCGTCGAAGAACTGCTGATGTCGGTTTCGTTGCTGTTCAACGGCGGTGGCATCGCCAGCCTGTCCAAGCTGACCTCGGAGCTGGACTCCATCGTCGGCGGCCGCGGCGACCAGGTGGGTCACGTCATCACTCAGCTGACCAGCGTGATGACCAGCCTCAACACCAACAGCTCGCGCATCGACAACGTGCTGGCCGGATTCAGTGCGCTGGCCAACACCATCGAGGCCAACCACCAGCAGCTGGGTCAGGTGGCCGACAGCCTGCCGGGCATGATCGGCGCCATCGCCGAGAACAACCAGGCCCTCGGTGATCTGCTCACCAAGATCTCGACAACCAGTGCGGCACTGGGCGATTACGCCAACACCACCTCGGACTCGCTCAGCAGCCTGCTCGACAATGTGAATCAGCTGATGAGCGCGCTGTCCCGGACCGATCAGAGCCTCGGTCCCGCTCTGGACGCCCTGCACGACATCCGGCCCAAGGCCGACGCCTCGTTCAAGGGCGACACCCTGGCCGTGGCCGCGACCCTTTCCATGCTCGACATCGGCCTGCTCACCGATCCGGCCAACAGCAAGTTCCCGGATCTCAAGGACCTCAACGACTTCGGGGGCAGCCTGATCCAGGTGCTGCAGATCATCTACGGCCGGATCAACGGGGGACACCGATGAACTGGGTATCGCGACACAAGAACCTGGTGTCCAATTCCGCGCTGGTGCTGATCCTGCTGGTGGGCGCGTCCTACCTGCTGATCAGCGTGATGCGGGTGAATCCGCTGCGCGAAACCTACACGGTGACGGTCAATCTGGACCGATCCGGCGGGCTGCAGAGCGGCAATGACGTGACCCTGCGCGGCTACCGTGTCGGCAAGGTCCTCGACATCAAGCTCATCGACAACGGCGCGGCCATCGCGGCCACCGCCGAGATCGACAAGAAGTACTCGATCCCGGCCGACACCCAGGTGTCGGTGGGCGCGCTGTCGGGCGCGGGCGAGCAGTACATCGACTTCCGCCCGAACACCGATCAGGGCCCGTTCCTGCGCAGCGGTTCGGTGATCCAGTTCGACGCCAACAAGGTCAAGACCCCCACCCCCGTGTGGTCGGTGCTCGACAATGCCAGCGCGCTCATCGCCCAGGTGGATCCGGACAAGTTCAGCGTCATCCTGACCGAGCTGGACACCGCCCTCTCCGGCGGCCCGGACCAGCTGCGCTCGCTCGTCGACGGCCTCAGCCTGGCCACCAACGGCCTGGACAACCTGCTCCCCCAGACCACCAACCTGATCAAGAACCTCCAGGCCATTTCCGGCACCACGTCGCTGGCGCAGCCGGATCTGGGTACGCTGACCCGTAATTCGAGTGTGTTGTTCAATCAGTTCAACGACGCGAATGCCGAACTCCAGAAGATCCTGGAGCAGGCGCCCGGTCAGATGCAGGCCCTCGGCGCGGTGCTGGACAAGACCGCCGACCCGATGACCAGCCTGGCCACCAACTTCGCGGCCATCACCAAGGCCGCGCAGCTGCGCACCCCGGCGCTGCGGGCATTGTTCCCGTCGCTGGTGGTCGGTACCTCCGCCATGGGCGTGCCGGCGCACGACGGTGAGTTCTACACCATCGTGGACATCTGGCCGCGGTCCTTCTGCGACTACGTCACCAAGAAGGTGAACCCCGCCGTAGCGACCGAGAACACCTTCCCGAAATGGGCGAGCTACTGCCAGAACCCACCCCAGGACCAGCAGATCCGCGGCTCGGGCAACGCACCGCGACCGGACGTGCCCAACAATGGCGCGCTCCCGCCCGCGGGTTCGGATCCGAACGAGCGGACTCTGCCGCCGGTCAAGTGAGTGCCGCCCGCCGCTCTCAGGAGCAGCGGGCATACTCGCTGACGAAACCTATACGGTGCGTCCGCAGCGCACCGGGAAAGTGATCGAATAGATGTCGGACGACGCTGCCCAGGACAAGAAAACCGAAGACGATTCCATCGCCGAGGCCGATGCCCAGGGCAGCGCCGAACAGGCCGCCGAGAAGCCGGAGTTGACGAAGGACGCCGAGGGGGCCCAGCCCGAGCCGGAAGCGAAGGCCGAGCCGGAAGCGAAGGCTGCCGAGCCGGAAGCGGATTCGGCCGCACCGGCCGCGAAGCCGGAACCGGCGGCCGCCGCGCCGCCGGCGAAGTCCGAGTCCGCGCTGGTCTCCAAGGTCGCGGTGCCGATGATCGCGCTCATCGCGCTCGGTGTGCTGCTGGTCGCCTCGCTGGCGGGTCTGGGCGCGTTCTGGTGGCAATCGCACACCAAGAGCAACGAACTCGCCGACCGTGACTCCGCCGCCAAGGCCGCCTGTGATTTCGCGCGTGCGGTCTCGGTCTACGACCAGTCCTCGTGGAACGATTTCGCCCCGCGCGTGCAGGCGCTCATCACCGGTGAGTTCAAGCAGATGTTCGACCCGATGGCCGGCGACGTGAAGGACATCCTGTCCAGCGCACACGCCAAGTCCTCGCTGAACGTGCTGCGCTGCGGCTGGGAATCGGGCGATGCCAACAAGGCCTCGGTCCTGGTGAGCCTGACCCAGACCTCCACCAACGACTTCCACGCGAAGCCGATCGTGCTGACCATCCCGACCTACGTCGAGATGGAGAAGCACGACGGCAAGTGGCTGGTGTCGAAGTTCCAGCCGGTCTACGCCGGTGACGAGAACCCGCTGTTCCCGGGCGGAACCGGCGGCGGCGATCAGCAGGGCGCCCAGCCCTCCGGTCAGCCCGCGCCCGCCACCACCGCGGCGCCCAAACCGGGTAACTGATCGGGATATCCCGAGCACGAGAAAGGGCCCGCCCCCGGAAGTATCGGAGGCGGGCCCTTTTCATGTCGTCGCAGGTGAACGGGTATGCGGGGGTGGTCAGAACAACGTGAGTGCCTCGGCGGCAGCCGGTTTGGCGGCCGTGGCCCGGCGGCGCGGGGTCGCGGCGGCGGAATGCGCGGAATGCATGGTGGCGCCGACCTTCTCGGCCGATTCCGTCTCGCCTCGGTCCAACCCGCTGGGTGCGGTCACCGGGAGCGGCTCGGTCTTGGGCTCCACGATCGGGATCGGCGCGGTGGGCGGATCGAAGGGCACCGGTTCGTCGCCGTCGGGATCGGTGGCGACACCGGTCGCGGCCACCTTCCGCGCGGCCTGACCGGCCAGCGCGTCCGCCTGCTCGTTGAAGTAGTTGCCGACGTGCCCGCGCACCCAGCGGAACCGGACCGGGCCGGGCCGGGTGGCGATGGCGCGGTCGATCTGCTGGATCAGCTCGAGATTCTTGACCGCGCCGCCGGTGGAGGTCTTCCAGCCATTGGTGCGCCAGCCATGGATCCACTCGGAGGCGCACTTGATGGCATAGAGCGAATCGCTCTCGATGAGCAGGGGTTCGGCGTCCGGATGGGCCCGGACGGCCTCGAGGAGGGCGCGTAGCTCCGCGATCTGATTGGTGCCCGAGGGCGCACCGCCGCTGGCCGCGCCGCCCGCATGATTGACCCAGGCCCAGCCGATCGCGCCGCCCGGGTTGCGCAGGCATGATCCGTCGGTGCTCACGATGATCATGCGGCCTACCCTACGCGATCCGGCCGACAAGATCGGTGCCGTGGAATTCCTCTATCTCCCTGCGCAATTGCGATTCGGTCCGGCGGACGGTGGCCTGCACCATCGCGGCCAGCATCTTCGAGAGCAACTTGCCGGTGAGCCCGCGCGGGGCCCAGTACTCGGTTTCCGAGGTCAGCACCGCGCGGCCGTACCCGAGGGGGTCGAAACGCAGGGTGATGACACAGAAGTTGGAGCATGCCGACGCCGGCTTCCCCTTCCGGCGTCGGCGGAGTGTGTATTCGATGACCGCGTTGCGGCGGTAGTCGGTGATCTCACACTCGATCGTGGGATGCCACGGGCCGACCCTGAGGGTCGCGGCGAAGACGGCTCCGGCACCGTGGTCGGAATCCCCGATCGGTTCGAAGGCGACCACGCCGAACGCCCAGTCCGGCACGAACTGATGATTGTCCGTGTATGTGAACGCGACTTCCACCGGTGCGCCGACATCACTCGCGTACTTGAAATGGCCCATAGGCTGCTCCCTGTCCCACGGCTGCCTTAAAAGTACTACAGCAATCCTATTTATTGAGCGAACTCGTCCAATCGGTCCGTTATGTACTCGGCGATGGGCAGGGCGGAGGTGGCCGCCGGGGAGGGGGCATTGAGCACGTGAACCGAGCGCGGCGTGTGCTCGAGCAGGAAATCGTGGGCCAGCGCGCCGTCCCGCAGTACCGCCTGGGCGCGGATGCCCGCCTCCCGCGGCAACAGATCGGCGACGGTCAGCTCGGGGCAGTAGCGACGGCATTCGGCCAGGTAGCCGCGCTTGAACAGGGAGTTGCGCATTTCCCGCAGCCCGGTCCGGACATTGGCGGCGGCCACCCGGTGAAAACCGCGGTAGCCCAGGATCTCCCGGGCGTCGCGGACATTCACGCTGCCCTTGCGGTAGCCCTCGCGGGCCAGGCCCAGCACCGCATTGGGCCCGACGGTCAGCGCGCCGTCGATGGTCGGGCTGAGATGGACGCCCAGGAACGGCAGTTCGGGATCGGGGATCGGATAGATCAGGGTGTTCACCAGATCATTGCGCTCGGGCGGCAGCTGGTAGTACTCGCCGCGGAAGGGCACGATGCGCAGATCGATGTCCAGACCCGCCAGCCGGGCCATCCGGTCCGCCTGCAGGCCCGCGCACACCACCAGCCGCCGGGCCTGCCAGCTGCCGGCCGGGCCGGAAACGGTTACCGCTGAGTCGGTTTCGGTAATGGCGGTGACCTCCGCGCCGAGCACGATCTCACCACCGGCCGTGCGCACCTCCTGCGCCAGCGCCCGGGTCACCCTGCCGTAGTCGATGATGCCGGTGCTCGTCACGAACAGCGCCCCGACCCCGGTGATGCGCGGCTCCCGCCGCCTCAGCTCGGCGGCGTCGAGCAACTCCACCTCGACGCCATTGGCGACGGACCGCTCGTAGAGCGCGAGCATCCGCGTGTGCTCGGCGGTATCGGTGGCCACCAGCAGTTTTCCGCACACCCGGAACGGAATGTCGTGCGCCGCGGCGAATTCCTTGGTGAGCCGCGCGCCGCGCACGCACAGCCGCGCCTTCAGGCTGCCGGGCTCGTAATAGATGCCCGAGTGGATGACCCCGCTGTTGTGCCCGGTCTGGTGCAGGCCCAGCTGCCCGGCCTTCTCCAGCAGCAGCAGGCTCGCCCCCGGATGGCGTTCGAGCATGCGATGCGCGGTGGCCACCCCGACGATGCCGCCGCCGATCACGCAGTAGTCGTACACACCGGAAGTCTCACACAGCGACGGTGGCCGAGTCTTCCCCTGCCGTGCGGGCGTCCGTCTCGTGTGCGTGCGTGTCGGTGGTGTCGTGCGCGGGAGTGCCGGTCGCGGCGGCCGGGACCGGATGGCGCGCGATCTGCAGGCCGTAGTCGCCGATCGCGGGGTCCGACAGGGTCAGCGTCACGTCGCCGCGGCTGTCCACATCGGTGCGCAGCCGGGTGGTGGCGCTCGGGTCGCCGTTGATGCCCAGCTGGTGCCCGAGCGGCGTGTTCAGCAGGATATCGGCGAACGTGGCGAAGACATTGGTGTCGACGGTGAGCGTCGCCGTGTGCTGGGCCGCGGCCACCTGCGCGCCCACGTAGGCGGTGCCGAGCCGGAACTGACCGCCCAGCGGGCGGGTCGCCTCGGCCGCGGTGGCGGCGCCGGTGCCCGGAGTGCGGGCCGGAATCACCTGCACGAAAGCGGGTTCCGTGCCCCGGTTGGTGAAAAGTGAAGTCAGAGCGACCTTCTCGGCGACCGGCTCGGCGGGCTGGACGCCCGGTTGATCGGCTCCGCGCGGGCCGAGCTCGACGAGCGCCGGATGGTTGCCCGGCGCGCCCATGGCGAGTCTGCCCGGCTGCTGGGCCATTTCATTGGCGATGTACGAACCGGCGGCGACGGTCAGCCCGATGCTGGCCATGCTGGCGGTGACAATGGCGCTGTAGCGGAACACCTGGGCCGTACGCCGGGTCGACCGGGCGGCCTGCGTCGCGAGTTCATGCGACATGACTAGGTGCGTTCCTTTCCCTCTCCCCTGGCCCCCTGCGCCCGTCCGTCCCCTGGTGCGTGGACGGCGCGACGACCCGCACCATTGAAAGTCGTACGCGCGTCCAGGTTACGGTGGCGGCGGGTAACACACGGCCCCGGTGAGAGCAGGATCACATCGGGGAAAGGTTGGGCATCAACAGGTTTTCCCCGCCGAAAGACTGGGTAAAAACCTGGTAGCGGCGAGCGCCAACTCGACTGCCATCGAAGAGACCTCCGGCCAATGGCGTCCGGTCGGCACCAGGCACGGCGCACCCAGGCTGGCGCTCGCTCGCTCCTCCTCGGGGAGCAGTGGTGATCCCAAGGGCCGGACCCTTGGAAACCCGTTCCGCCGAGAACGAAGCCCCTATGGGAATTGGGGATTTCTGGTCGGAGGCCGGGATAGGCGGCGGGTCAGTCGAACTGACCCGCCGTTCGGCCGCTTCCGGGGGGACCGGCGAAAGCCTGGGCCAGGCCCAGCCATTCGCGGGCGTCGGCGCCCACCACGTCCAGGCCGAGATCGTCGAGATGCCGCCGCTGGGTGACCAGCTGGCAGAAGTCCAGGGCGGGACCGCTGATTCGTTGCGCGGCCTCGGCCGGGCCCCAGGTCCAGGCGCTGCCGTCGGGCGCGGTCAGTTCGATCCGGAACTCCTCGGCCGGCACGGACTTGCCATGCGTCAGGTAGGCGAAGTTGCGGGTCCGCACCCCGATGTGCGCGATATGCCGCAGGCGCGCCGTGGGTTCGCGGGTGACGCCGAGCGTGTCGGCCACGTCGTGCCCGTGCGCCCAGGTCTCCATCAGGCGGGCGGTGACCATGGAGGCCGGGCTCATGGGCGGCCCGAACCACGGCAGCTTGGTGCCTGCCGGAACCGTGCGCAGCGCCTCGACCAGGGCCGTGCGATCCTGTCGCCAGGTCGCGAGCAGTTGTGGCGCAGGGGTTTTCGCGCCCTCCTCGGCGGCCTCGTCGACGAAGGTGAGGGCCTTGGGCAGCGCCGCCTGCACCAGCTTGTCGAACTCGGCCGGGTCGGTCGCGGACACCGTGGCGACCTGATCGGTCCAGTTCAGGTGGGCGATCTGATGGGCGATGGTCCAGCCGGCGGCGGGGGTGTCGCGCTGCCAGCCGTCCGGATCCAGGCCCGCGATCAGCCGATCGAGATCGGCGCATTCGGCGGTGAAGTCGGCGAGCAATGCCTCGAGGTCGGCCACCGGGCCAGCATCGCAGCCCCGCCGGAAAAATGCAAGCATGCGTGCTTGATTTTCGGCGGCCCGCGTTCCTGCCTGAAAAAGTGCCGTCTACCAGCCGAAAAGGATCAGATGCACCGCCCCGACCACCAGGCCCAGCGCCGCGCCGTGCAGGTAGAGCAGCCACGCGTCCTGCTCGACCGAGGCGTAGAACATCTCCATGAACTCACCGGGCGTGAGCTGCTGCAGCTTGCGGGCCGCGAACTCGTCGATCTTCTTGGCCTGGGCGGCCGCGAATTCCGGATCGTCGGCCAGGCTCGGGGCCAGGCCCACCGCGGCGGAGGTCGCGCCGACCGTCAGATTGTCGAACTGACGCTTGCCGAAGACCGTCCGCACCACCGAGTGGGTGGGCCCGAGCTGGCGGTGGATCTCCTGCGAGATGAGCCGTTCCAGCAGCTGCCGGGTCTTGTCGCCGTTCGGGCCGTCGAGCAGTTCGCGGGCCAGGTTGGGCAGCGTCAGCACCTGATAGGCCAGGATATTGGCGAGATCGGCGGCGGCCTCGGGCTGCCGCTTGGCCAGCAGCGCCTGCTTCCAGAGGTACCGGTAGCGCGGCTGCGGGTCGCCCGGTTCGAACACCATCTTGATGGCGATGACATTGACGGTCACGCCGATGGCCGCGGCCGCGGCCAGGATGATCAGCCACGGCGGAATCCAGCCCAGCACCGGAATGCTCTGGTGCACATGCAGGTACAGCGCCAGTAGCAGACCGAAGGGCGCGCCCAGCAGGCCGATGCGGACCATGAACTTCAGTTCCGGCGCGGCGATGGTGGTGGTCAGGTCCTTGAGGATCTCCGGGTTGTCCCGCAGATACCGGATGACGAAGTCCTTGATGTCGATGAGCTGATCGACATTGTCGCCGAGCTGTTCGAAGGCGCGCCGGGCCAGCGTCGGCAGTTCGCGTTCGATGCGCTGGTAGAGCACATTGCGCACCGACTTGGGCACCGCGCCCCACAGGTCCGGGTTCTCCTTGCTCATGATCTCGTCGACCATGTCCGGCACCTGTTTGCGGCCCACCTCGGCGATGTAGTCGGCAATGCCCTCGAGGTCGAGTTCGCGAATGAAGTCCTTGGGACTGCCGATTCGCATGATGGCCACGTCGACGCAGATGCTGGCCATCTTCTCGGCGCGCGCCGGGATGAAACCCTGGAAGCCGAGCCGCTTTCCGTCGCCGGAGAAGGTGGGCAGCACCTGCACGCGACGCGGGAGGTAGGGGTAGAGGATCTCCAGGCCGGGCACCCGGAAGCCCTGGAAGTAGACCGGCCAGAACAACATCAGCACGCCGGTCCAGTTGGTGAGCCAGCCGGCGATGGCGCTGAAGATCGGGAAGCTGATCAGATCGACGACGAGTTTGGGCTGGCCGGTCAGCTGTTCCCAGTCGAGGAACAGACCCGAGGCCAGTGTCGTCATAGCAGCGTCCCCCTGTGGCCAAGCTGATGGTGAGAAAACGGACTCCCAACACTCTCATCGGTCCGAGGCGCTGTCAAAAGGTCCTGGCCTGGAAGAACGCGTCGTGTCGCGGGGGTGTTGGCAAGGTCATGCCGACGTAGTCTGCGGCGGGTTCCGGAAGTGGGAATACTGGTCAATCGACCAGTAGATACAGGCAGGAGATCAGCAATGTCGTTCGACCGTCGTGGGTTTCTGACCGGCACGGCCGCCACTGCCGCCGGGGTCGCCGCGCTCGCGGCCACCGGTGCGCCCGCCCGCGCCGAGAATGCCCCGGCCACCGCCAAATTCCCGCTCCCGGACGCCGAGCGCCTGCGCATTCTCGTCACCGGCGACGCGGGCACCGGCGCGCGGCCGCAGTGGCAGGTCGCCGACGCCATGCGGGAACTGCATGCGCGCGAGCCGTTCTCCTGCGCCCTCGGCCTCGGTGACAATGTCTACGAGCAGGGCCCGTGGTCCGACGACGACGCCCAGTTCGCCGCCAAGTTCGAGGACCCCAACCACGACCTCGACTTCCCCTGGCTCATGGTGCAGGGCAATCACGACAACTCCTCGATCCTGCCCGGCGACGGAGGCTGGCTGCTGCGCGGCGATCACGAGGTGGCCTATCACGTACGCTCGGCCCGCTGGTTCATGCCGTCCCGCTATTACTCGGTGCGGATTCCGCAGGAGCAGCCGGTCGTCGAATTCTTCGTGCTGGACCTCAATCCCATCGCCGCCTACCTGCCGCCGCTCTTCCAGCCCTACTGGGCGGCCGACGGCCAGTTCATGACCGAGCAGGCCACCTGGCTGGACCGGGCCATCGACGAGTCGCCGGCGAAGTGGAAGATCGCCTGCACCCACCACCCGTACCTCAACAACGGGCCGCACGGAAACGCCGGGGAATACGAGGGATCGAGCATCGAGCCGATCGACGGCCGCTATGTGAAGGACTTCTTCGAGGCGCACGTGCTGGGCCGGTGCCAGTTCCTGCTGTCGGGCCACGACCACTCGCTGCAGGTGCTCGAACCCAATGCGGCTGCCAAGGGCACCCGGCAGATCATCTCCGGTGCGGCCGCGAAATCGGTGCACGGCGAGCCGTCCACGGGCGGCAAGCACACCGCCAACGGTGCGCTGTACGAGAACTACACCGATCTCGGCTTCATGGTCCTGGACCTGACCCCCACGTCGGTCGACCTGGGGGTCTACACGGTCGATCTCTCGAACGGCCGGTCCGCCAACGTCTTCCAGCGCCGGCTCGCGTAATCCGCGAACCGTGCCGGGTGCGGGAGCGGCCTAGGGCTTCAGGACGATCCGAATCGGGTTGCCTTCCTTGGATTCCAGGGAGTGCACGGCCTTGGCGGCATCGGCCAGCGGGACCACGGCACTCACGGAGCGGGAGAAGTCGACCCGGTGCAGCCCTTGCAGTTTCACCAGCTGGGTGACGTGCTCGGGCGTGGACCCGTAGTGCCCGCGCAACTGCTGCTGGAAGAAGCTGAAGGCGGTGCCCCCGGTGATGGTGATCGGCTTGTCGGTGAGGCCGACCAGCACCAGGCGGCCCTGCGGCGCCAGGCAGACCACCGCCTGCTCGCGCACCGGCGCCACGCCGGCGAAGTCGAAGGCGGCGTTCAGGCCGGTGCCGGTGGCCTCGAACACCTTGCGCCGCAGGTCCGGATCGGCCGGATCGAAGGCCAGGTCCGCGCCGAAGGACAGCGCCCGCTCCCGGGCGGCGGGCAGCGGATCCACCGCGATGATCGGCGCGGCGCCGACCATGCGCAGCAGCTGCACCCCGTGCGCGCCCAGCCCGCCGACGCCCCAGACGCCCACGGCCTCACCGGGTTTCACCTCGGCGGTGGCGGTGATGGCCGCCCACGGCGTGGACACCGCGTCGGGAATGAAACAGGCCTGCTCGAACGGCAGGTCGTCCGGAATCGGCACCAGGGTGTCGACCCGCGCCAGGGTGTATTCGGCCCAGCCGCCGTCGTAGTCCACCCCGCGGGTGAAGGTGGCCCCGTTGCGAAGCTCCCCGGCCTGCAGCAATACGCGATCCCCCACCTTCGCGGTGGTCACTCCCGGCCCGAGCGTGTACACGGTCCCGGCGACCTCGTGCCCGAGCGTCACCGCATCGTCGCGCAGGAACAGCGGCGTCAGCGTGCCGTCGATGAGGTGCACGTCGGAGAGGCACACTCCCGCTGCCTCCACCTTGACCAGCACGTGGTCCGGTCCCGGCTCCGGAATCGGCACCTCCTCGAGCTCCAGTCGGCGATTCGGGCCCAGGTGTAGTCGTGCGGCCAGCATGGTCATCGATGACTCCTCGCGGTATCCGATTCGGGCGGCCCCTCCCCGGCGCCATGGTAGGCCGCACCCGCGCCCGCCCGGGCGGTTTGCCCGAACCGCCGAGTCGGTGTGGCGCTCAGTGCACGCTGTCGGCGGGCAGGTGGGCGGCGAGGAATTCGGTGATGATGGCGGTGACGTCGGGGGCGCGTTCGAGCATGGGGACGTGGCCGCAGCCGTCGAGGTATTCGGTGCGGTCGGGGCGTAGTCGCGCATTGACGGTGCGCCCGGCCGCGGCGGAGAGGACGCGGTTCTGGTTGCCCCAGATGACGCAGATCGGCGGCAAGCCGTCGCGATCGGGCCAATCGTCGAGCGTCGCAAAGGAAGACAGGTCGCGGACCAGGTAGATCAGTGCCCGCGCCGGGAAACCGGAGGACAGGGGCGCGACATAAGGGCATTCGCGGTAGGCGCGCCGGGTGGTGAACCAGGATCGGGCGGTGCGGCGGGCGACCCAGCGCGGGGTGTGCCAGCCGCTCAGCTTCCGGGCGGAGTCGTCCGGCAGCACTCGGGCCAGGCGTGCCGCCTGCCGCCAATCACCGTGCATGGCAGTGGATTCGGTGAGCGGATTGATCGCCACCACCGCCCGGATCAGCTCGGGATGCCGCCGGGCCAGTGTCAGGCCGACGGCCGAACCGACGCAGTTGCCGACCAGTCCGACGTCGCTGAGCTCGTGGTGTTCGATGAAGGCGCGGATCAGTTCGGTGTAGCGCTCGAGCGTGTACCCGTCGGCGGGCCGGGAGGAGGCGCCGTAACCGGGCAGATCGACCGCGTAGACCCGGTATGCACGGGACAGCGCCGCGATCTGGGGCGTCCAGATGAGATGGGAGGACCCGGCGCTGTGCAGCATCATCACCGGCGGACCGGATTCCCCCTGCCGCACATACGCCATCCGGGTGCCGTCGAATGTGAAGTCTTCCATGACACTCCAACACCTTCGTTGCCAGTGTTGGATTCATGGTCCCGCAAACCGGTTCAGTGCGAGCCGATTTCGGTGAGCCCGCGGTCGAGGAAGCGGATCATCCACTCGAAACTGTCCTCGGAGTCGTTGCTCCACTGGAAGCCGTCCGACGCCTGCAGGGTGGCGAAGCCGTGGAAGAGGCAGCGCAGCGTGCGCTGCGCGTGCACCATCTCCTGCTCGCCGATCCCGTAGCCGCGCAGCACCGCCGCCATGGATTCCAGCACCCGCGCACCCGACTGCAACAGTGGATCATCCGGTCCGGTGAAGGCGGCGCCGACGGTCGCGGTGTACCGGCCCGGATGCTCGACCACGTAGTCGCGGAAGGCATTCGCGAAGGCGGCCAGGGCCGCACTGCCGGAGAGCCCGTGCATGGCGTCGCGGACCCGCTGGTCGACTTCCGCCATGGCGAGCGCGGCGATGCCGTGCTGCAGGTCGGCCAGGCTCTCGATGTGTTTGTACAGCGAGGGGGTTCGCACCCCGAGCCGCTGCGCGAGGGCCCCGAGCGCCAGATTGCCGAAACCGACCTCGTCGGCGAGGGCGGCCCCCGCGGCGACGACGTCGGTCCGGCTCAAGCCCACCCTAGGCATGATGTTCCTTCAGGAACGGCAGGATCAGCTCGGCCACCCGGTCGGCGGCCTCGAACTGCGGGTAGTGGCCGGTGCCTTCGACCAGGCCCAGGCTGCCCAGTCCGGCCGGCAGGGCGGCGACGATGCGCTGGCCTTCGGCCTCGGGGCTCGGGAAGTCCGGGTCGGCGGTGCCCATGATGATGAGCGCGGGCTGGGTCACGTTGGGCACCTGGGCTTCCGCGTCCACGGGGGTCGACTGCCCGGTCTTCATGAATTCGGCGAACCGGCCCGGCTCGCGCAGCTTGGCCGCGACCTCGGCCAGGTAGTCGTCGAGGTCGGCGGGCTTGGTCGGGATGGCCACCTTCAGGTACTTCAGCCACTGGCCGAGGCTCTTGAACATCATGGTGCCCATCAGCGGAATCATGCCGCTGCGGTGGCGGGAATTGGTGAGAAGCGCTGCGATGTCGGCCTTCTGGGTCAGCGTGAACGGGTTGATCTCGACAATGGCCCGCACCAGGTCCGGCCGCTGCGCCGCCGCGATGGTGGCCGACCCGCCCGAGAGCGAGTGGCCCACCACGATGGCCGGTCCGCCGCCCAGCTTCTCGATGACCGCCAGCAGATCATTGGCGACATCGGTGCGGCTGATGGCCTCCTTGCCGGTGACCGACGCCCAGCCCATGCTCGACTCGCCGTGGCCGCGCATATCGGTGTTGACGACCCGGTACCCGGCCGCTGCCAGCAGCGGCATCAGGTGCCGGTTGGCATTGCGGTCGACTCCCATGCCGTGCGACAGCACGACCAGCGGACCCTCACCCATCTCGTCGTAAGCGATCCGGCCACCGTCGATGTCCACGTACTGCGTCATGGTCTTTCACTCTCCAGGAGTAGCTAACTGCGATAGCCATAAAGCTAATTGCTTTAGCCGAAGCCGTCAACCCCTATCCGGGATTTCGATCCGACCGGCGTGGCGCACCGCGTTGGAGCCCCTGTTCGCTGCCGAGCTCGACCCCTGATAGCGCTCTGACGAGCTCATATGCCGCTGTTCCCGATTTCGATCCCCGACTCGAGACATGTTCGCCCCCGGCGAACATCGGTCCGGAACAATCGGTATACCCCCCGGGTTGAGTAGGTAACGCTCAACCTTGGAAGGGGTCGAAGACGTGACTACACCAACGAACCTGCCGGTCCTGTTCCTGACCGATCCGATCGTGCTCCCCGGCATGGTCGTGCCGATCGAGCTGGACGAGTCGTCGCAGGCCGCCATCGATGCCGCCCGCGCGGGCAAGGTCAACCAGGTGCTGGTCGCGCCGCGCCTCGATGAGGGGTACGCCACCTATGGCGTCGTGGCCACCATCGAACAGGTCGGCCGGATGCGCGGCGGCGCTCCCGCGGCGGTGCTGAAGGCGGAGAGCCGGGCCAAGATCGGTCACGGCGTGACCGGGCCGGGCGCGGCGCTCTGGGTCGAGGCCGAACCGGTCGAGATTCCGGCCGCCGACGGACGCACCAAAGAGCTTGCGGCCGAATACAAGAAGCTGGTCGTGTCGGTCCTGCAGCGCCGTGAGGCCTGGCAGGTCATCGACGCGGTCAATCAGATGAACGATCCGTCCACCCTGGCCGACGCGGCCGGCTGGGCGTCGTACCTGAGCAACGAGCAGAAGCGCGAGATCCTGGACACCCCGGATACCACCGCGCGGCTGCGCAAGCTGATCGAGTGGACCACTCAGCACATCGCCGAGACCGAGATCACCGAGAAGATCAGCGAGGATGTCCGCGAGGGCATGGAGAAGCAGCAGCGGGAATTCCTGCTGCGCCAGCAGCTCAACGCCATTCGCAAGGAGCTGGGCGAGGACGAGCCGGACGGCGCGGAGGACTACCGCACCCGCGTCGAGAACGCCGACCTGCCCGCGGACGTGAAGGAAGCCGCTCTCCGCGAGGTCGGTCGCCTGGAGCGTTCCAGCGATCAGAGTCCGGAGACGGGCTGGATTCGCACCTGGCTGGACACCGTCCTGGAACTGCCGTGGAGCGTGAAAACCACTGACTCCACCGATGTTGCGGCCGCTCGCGCGGTGCTGGACGCCGACCACCACGGCCTGGACGAGGTCAAGGACCGCATGGTCGAGTACCTGGCCGTCCGTTCCCGGCGGGCCGCGCGCGGCCTGGAGGTCGTCGGCGGTCGCGGTTCCGGCGCGGTGCTGGTGCTGGTCGGTCCGCCCGGCGTCGGCAAGACCTCGCTGGGTGAATCGGTGGCACGGGCCCTGGGCCGCAAGTTCGTTCGCGTCGCCCTGGGCGGCGTGCGCGACGAGGCCGAGATCCGCGGTCACCGGCGCACCTACGTGGGCGCGCTGCCCGGCCGCATCGTGCGCGCCATGAAGGAGGCGGGATCGATGAATCCCGTTGTCCTGCTGGACGAGATCGACAAGGTCGGCTCGGACTTCCGCGGCGATCCCGCGGCGGCCCTGCTGGAGGTCCTGGACCCGGCACAGAACCACACCTTCCGCGACCACTACCTGGACCTGGATCTGGACCTGTCGGACGTGCTGTTCATCGCGACCGCGAACGTCATGGAGACGATTCCCGGCCCGCTGCTGGACCGCATGGAACTGATCACCGTGGACGGCTACACCGAGGCCGACAAGGTGGCCATCGCCCGCGACTTCCTGATCCCACGGCAGCTGGAGCGCAATGCCCTCACCGCCGAGGAGGTCTCGATCACGGACGAGGCGCTGCGCGAGGTCGCCGCGAACTACACCCGGGAAGCCGGAGTGCGGCAGATGGAGCGGCTGATCGCCAAGGCGCTGCGCAAGGCGGCGACCAAGCTGTCGGAGTCGGCGGACATCGCCGGGACCGAAAGCCTGGTCAGCAAGGGCGAATTCGTGCC
Organism: Nocardia sp. NPDC004860; assembly: GCF_040609015.1. Classification (NCBI taxonomy): domain Bacteria; kingdom Bacillati; phylum Actinomycetota; class Actinomycetes; order Mycobacteriales; family Nocardiaceae; genus Nocardia; species Nocardia sp. NPDC004860. The sequence continues at coordinate 85,042 of NZ_JBEXJI010000038.1, forward strand.
GGAGGGCCTGGGCTACGACCGCGAGCTGGGCTACGACGCCGAATCCGGTCCGGCCGCAGGCGGTTCCGGCAAGCTGGTGATCGGACTGGGTGACCTGAAGGACTACCTGGGCCGTCCGCGCTTCACCCCCGACGGGGTCGAGCGCACCGCGGTCCCCGGTGTCGCCACCGGGTTGGCCGTGACCGGCGCGGGCGGCGACGTCCTCTACATCGAGGCCAATGCCGCCGAGGGCGACCGCTCGCTGACCCTGACCGGTCAGCTGGGCGACGTCATGAAGGAGTCCGCGCAGATCGCCCTGACCTACGTCCGCTCCCACCTGGAGGAGATCGGCATCGAGCCGAAGGTGCTGGATCGCAATCTCCACATCCACTTCCCGGCGGGCGCGGTCCCGAAGGACGGTCCGTCGGCGGGCGTCACCATGGTCACCGCCCTGGTGTCGCTGGCCCTGGGCCGCCAGGTCCGCGCGGATGTCGGCATGACCGGCGAGGTCACGCTGAACGGACGGGTGCTGCCGATCGGCGGCGTGAAGCAGAAGCTGCTCGCCGCTCAGCGCGCCGGCCTGAAGACCGTGTTCATCCCGGCCCGCAACGAGCCGGATCTGGACGAGGTCCCCGCCGAGGTGCTGGCCGCCCTGGATGTCCGCCCCGTCGCCGACGTGGCCGAGATCCTGGCCTACGCCATCGAGCCGGTCGCCGAACCGGCCTACGACGGCCGTGCGCTGAGCGCCACCGCCTGAGGTCGCGAGAACGGGAGCCGTGGGGGGTGGGGGTGAAAGGACCGGGGCCCGCCGGATTGGCGGGGGCCCGACCATTCCGGGGGGTGACCGCGGTGGGGGGGGGTACGGGGTGAGAAGGGGGGGGGGAGAAGAGGT
>NZ_JBEXJI010000039.1:0-78488 GCF_040609015.1 Nocardia sp. NPDC004860
TCCCCCCCTAAAAAATCTTGGCCACATCGTGACGCCCGCTTAATTCGCCCCCTCCACCCCCCCCCCGGGCGCCCAGGACTGCGCCGCGGCGCAGTCCTGCTCGCAGGCGGGCGGCCCGGGGCACCAGCACACCCGGACACTTCCTCGAGCCGACACTGGTCCGTGATCACGCCGCCGCCGTCGCAACAACCGAACACTGTGGACCGGTATTTCCGGCAGTGCTACGACGACCCGGAAACCGTCTCCACCTGGTCGAAGGACGCTCACACCGCCTCGGCGACTCGGCGTGGAATCGCGATGCCGATTACGCGACCTCGATTGCCGAACGCGTCGACGTCGACACGGTATGGGTGAATCAACATGACACGCCTAGCCTTTCGGCTTCGCCGACCCGCAGCGTCAGCTCGTCGCGGGCACTACCGCCATCGAGAAGTTCCTGCGCTGCAGGGTGATCGGTGTGCACATCGATGACGAACCGAGGTGATCCCCTTGCCGCAACTGCCCACCGCTCGGCCCGAGGCCTCGCACCGAAACCACTGACGCCTGGCGGTGACACGGCCCGAGCGACAGAGACGCGGGGCTGCCAGGACTCCGGCTGCGGACACGATCCGACCCCCGATCGTATTGTGTCGTAGGGCTTTTCGCGTCGCGGCTTGCTCAGGCGGCGCCGGCGGTGGGCTGCCCGATGTCGAGGGCGGGTTCGCGGGCGGCGCGCAGGATGAGGTGGAGCAGGGCCACGACGAGGGTTTGATCGAGGGGGCTCCAGGTCAGGGACATGCGGTTGTGGACGAAGCCGACGGAGATGCCGGAGCGGGGGTCGGTCCAGCCGGTGGAGCCGAAGGCCCCGACGTGGCCGTAGCCGCGGGGTGCCCGCGCGGCGGGAAGGCTGTGATAGCCCAGGTGCCAGAACGGGACCAGCAGGCTGTGGTCGAGGCGGTAGGTGCGGATGCGTTCGAGTTCGCGGACGGTCGGGGTGGACAGGTAGGGGCGGCCGTCGACATATCCGTCGCAGGCCAGGGCGCTGTACATTTTCGCCAATGCCGTTGCGGTGCAGACGGCATTGCCGGCGGGGAGGGCGGTGTCGAGGATGGCGGGGTCGTCGCCGCGGAAGATGGATTCCAGGCCGGGCACGTAGATCGAGGAGAGCGGGGCGCGCAGCAGCCGGGGCAGGCGCGGGACGGCGGCGGCGACGGGGGCCGGGATGCTGCGTTCGGCAAGGGTTTTCAGGGAGCCGACGAGATGGGCGGGCCGGGTGCGGGAACCGGCGGGCGGGCGGCCCAGGTGGATGCCGTCGACGCCGAGGGGGTCGGCGACCTCGCTGCGATAGAGCTGGGTCATGTCGCGGCCGGTGAGGGCGCGGGCCAGCCCGCTCATGAGCCAGCCGATGGTGAGGGCGTGGTAGATCGGCGTGCCCAGCAGGTCATCGGGTTTCGCGGCGGCCAGGCGCGCTTCCATGAGTTCGTGGTCGAGGACCTCGCCGGGGGTGGCGGCGGGCAGCGCCGACAGGCCGGCGCGGTGGCTGAGCAGTTCGGTGACGGTGATGCGGGCCTTGCCGTTGGCGGCGAACTCGGGCCAGTATTCGGCGACGGGCGCGGAGTAGTCGAGCAGACCGCGGTCGGCCAGCCGCGCCAGCACGGTCGCCGAGACACCCTTGGACGCGGAGTAGACCATGGCGCCGGTATCGGCGGTCCAGGGGGTGCCGTGGGCGTCGGCGGCGCCGGCCCAGACATCGACGACCGGTTCGCCGTGCTGGTAGACCGCCAGTGCGCCGCCGTTGCCGCGGCGGCCGGCGAAGACGCGGGCGAAAGTCGTGATGGCGGAGTCGAATCGGGGTTCGGCGGTGCCGTGCACCCCGGTGGGCAGTCCGGCAGCGGCGGCGGAGCTGGAGGTCGTCATCGATCCACGGTAGCGGCGCGGCGGCCACCACGACAAGATGTGTCTGGGACAATTTTCCGGCGTGGTGGAGAGTTCGAATGTCGGTGCCGTCTGCCACAGTGACGGTCATGGATCCGGTGACCTTCCCCGACGCCGCCGCCTTCGACACCTGGCTCGAAGCCAATCACGCACGCCCGGAAGGGGTTTGGATCCGCATGGCCAAGAAGGGCTCGGGCATCGCCACCCTCACCGAGGACGAGGCGGTCGATGTCGGGCTGTGCTGGGGCTGGATCTCCGGGCAGCGCAAGGCCTTCGACGCCGACTACTACCTGCAGAAGTATGTGCCGCGCCGCCCGCGCAGCCACTGGTCGCAGGTCAATGTCGACAAGGTCGCCCAACTCACCGCCGCCGGGCGCATGCGCGCACCCGGACTCGCCGAGGTCGAAGCGGCCCGCGCAGATGGACGGTGGGCCGCGGCCTACCCCTCGCAGGCGAACTTCACGGTGCCGCCGGATCTGGCTGCCGCGCTGGCCGATCGGCCCCGCGCCCGGCATGCCTTCGACGCCCTGGACCGGACCCGCCAGTATGCGATCGTGCTGGAGTTGCTGCGGGCGAGAACCGCGACAACCCGCGCTTCGCGCCTCGACAAGGCGCTCGACAGCCTCGAATCACACTGAAACCGACCGATTCCGGGTGCCCGGATCATAGCGGGCACCCGGAATCGGTTCGTGCCGGATTCAGTTCAGACGATCGGCCAGCAGCGGCGCGAGGGTGCGCAGCACCTCGAGATAGTCCCCCGCCACGACCTGCGGCGCGACATGGTTCGCACCGGCGCGCACGTGTTCGGCCAGCCGGTCGGCGATCTGGGCGGCGCTGCCGTGCGCGACGACCGCGTCCACGAACCTGTCGCTGCCGGGCTGGGTCAGGTCGGTCTCGTCGAAACCGAAGCGGCGCAGGTTGTTCACGTAGTTGACCAGGCCCAGATAGAACCCGGCCTTCTCGCGGCCGGCGACCCGCGCCCGCGCGCTGTCCTCGTCGAGGACCACCTTGTGCTCGCTGACCAGCAGCTTGTCGGGGCCCAGGATGCCGCGCAGCTCGGCGGTGTGCTCGGGCACGGTCAGATACGGCAGGGCGCCGGCGCTGCGCTCGCGCGCGAGTCCCGCCACCCGCGGGCCCAGCGCGGCCAGTGCGCGTCCCTCCTGCGGGACGCCGCGAGCGTCGAGGATGTCGAGGTAGTTCACCAGGGCGTCATAGGGTTTGGTGTAGGCGCCGGTGTGCTCGGGGTGACCGACGCCGATGCCGAGCAGGAACCGGCCCGGGAATTTCTCCGCGAGCCGCAGGTAGGTGTCCGCGGCCGCCTCGGCGGTGGAGCCCCACACGTTGACGATGCTGGTCGCCACGACGATCGATTCCGATCCGGCGAGCAGTTTCTCGTAACCGTCCCAGTCGGCCGGCGGTGATCCGCCCAGCCAGACCGCGCCGTAGCCGAGCTCTTCGAGTTCACGCACCGCTTCGGGGGTGAACTGCGTGTAGAACTGCCATGCACCGAACTTGCCCAGGTAGTCGAATGCCATATCAGCGGCCAACACATCAAGATCACGACGCATTCCCGTCGGCGCTGTCGAATTCGGCGCGCGCGGCGAGCACCTCGTCCATGTGGCCCTCGGCCCACTGCTGCAGCCGGGTCAGGATCACCAGCAGGCTCTGCCCGAGCGGGGTCAGCGAGTAGTCCACGCGCACCGGCACCTGCGCGGTCATGCGCCGCGCCACCAGGCCGTCGCGTTCGAGGGTCCGCAGGGTCTGGGTGAGCATCTTGTTGCTGACCGCGGCCACGGTCGCGCCGATCTCGCCGTAGCGGCGCGGTCCCGGGCCGAGCGCGGCCAGGACCAGGCAGGTCCACTTGTCGCCGATGGTGCCGAGCATCTGGTTGGTGGGGCAGGCGGCGAGGAAGGCGTTGTACTCGACTTTGGCCTGTTCCCGGCGTTGCGCGGCGGTGGTGGTCGGCATCGTCACTCCCCTTGCGGGCCCGCCCGCGAGCCCGGATCGACAACTGGCTGTGCAGGTACAGCCGACGCGGTGGCGTGCGCATTCCCGCCCGCCGGGACCGGTCCGGGTCGCGATCCGCGCTCTCACCGGTGACCTGGGTACTTTTCGGTGCCTACTGGCCGGGCGCCCGGACACCGACCTACGGTGAATCCACGCCCCGCCCCACCCGGCGCGGCGGCGTTCCACCGGTGGACCTTCATTCCTTCACAGTCACAGGAGCATTCCCATGCGTGCTGTTGCTTTCTCCCGTTTCGGCGGTCCGGAGGTCCTCGACCTGATCGACACCCCCGTACCCGTCCCGGGACCAGGTGAGGTGCTGGTGAAGATCGCTGCCGCCCCGGTCAATCCGGTCGATATCGGGGCGCGGGCCGGGGCGTTCGCCGCGCTGCTGCCCGAGCGCGACCATTACGTGCCCGGCGTCGAATTCTCCGGCTGGATCGAGGCGGCCGGTCCGGGTGTGGCCGATGCCGAGCCAGGTCGGCCGGTGGTCGGGCTGATTCCGTGGCTGGCCACCTTCGACGGCGCCTACACCGAGTACGTGACGATCGCGGCCGAGCTGGTCGCCGCCGCCCCGACCGGCGTCGATCTGACCGCCGCGGCGACCCTGCCGCTCAATGCGATCACCGCGGACCTGGCCGTGGCGGCGGCCCCCGGAGCCCGGGTGCTGGTGACCGGCGCGGCCGGCGGTGTCGGCGGATACGCGGTGCAGTTGGCCGCGGCACGGGGCGCGACGGTGATCGCCGTGGCCGGGCCCGGGGACGACGACCTGGTGACGTCACTGGGTGCGAGCGAATTCGCTACGCGTGGTGAGGATCTGGGGCAGCGGGTGGGCGCGGGCGGCGTCGACGCCGTCATCGATGCCGCGCTGCTGGGTGCGTCACTGCTGCCGCTGGTGCGCGACGGCGGCGCGTTCGTGGCGTTGCTGCCGCCGGTGACCCCGCCCGCCGAGCGCGGGATCACGGTGACGACGGTGCAACAGGCCCCCGACGGCCGCCGCCTGGCCGAACTGGTGGATCTGGTCGAGGCGGGCACGCTCACCCTGCGCGTCGCGGAGACCTTCCCACTGGCCGAGGCCGCCGCCGCGCACGCTCGCTTCGAGAAGGGCGGCCTGCGCGGGCGGCTGGTGCTGCTCCCCTAGGCGGCTTCGGGTCGGCCCTGGGCGCGGAATTGTCCGGGCGCCACCCCGAATTCGCGTTTGAATGCTTTGGCGAACGCGTATTCGGAGGTGTAGCCGGACTTTTCCGCGACCACCCGCAGCAAGGCGTCGGACTCGCGCAGCAGCCGCGCCGCGCAGGTCATGCGCCACCAGGTCAGGTAGGTCAGCGGGCCGGTGCCGAGGGTGGCGGTGAAGCGTTGCGCGAACACCGAGCGCGATACCCCGGCGCGGGCCGCGAGGGACTGCACCGTCCACGGCGCGCCCGGCTCGGCGTGAATGGCCTGCAGGGCGGTGTGCACGGCCGGATCCCGCAATGCCGCAACCCATCCGGTGCCGGCGGGGTGGGCGTCGTGCCAGGCGCGCAGCATGAACAGCAACAGCACCTCCAGCAGCGGCGCGATCGCCCCGGACCCGTCCTGGGTGTCGAGCTCGTGACCGAGCAGATCGATGGCGGCACGCAACGGGCTGTGATGGCCGACGCGGGCGGGCAGATGGATCACCTCGGGCAGTTCCGCCAGCGCCGGGTGCGGGCGCGAGTCGTCGAGAGAATAGGCGCCGCACAGCAATACGGTCTCCGCGCCGGACTCGCCCCCGTCACGTCCGGGTTCGGGACTGTCGGCGATGGCGTGGCCGCGGCTGCGCGGCATGAACGCCACGTCACCGACCTGCAGGTGCACCGGTTCCCGGCCGTCGGGCAGCAGCCAGCACGAACCCTGCAGCACCACATGGAATCCCGCGCTGTTGCCCTGCGCCGGGAAGTGCGTGCGCCAGGGCGCGTGCTTGACGGTCCGGTTGGAGTGCGGGGTGCCCAGCCGCATCGCGGCGACCGCGTCGCTGAGAATGTCCACCACCCAACCGTACCGGGCATTCCACCGTCACCGGACGATCGGATATCGGGACCGGACTTTCGAGCATGGATCGTCCGGATCGTGATCCATAGCGTGAACTGCGAGCCGATAGAGCGGCTCGCACCCTTCACTCGATGGAGTTGTCTCCCATGCGTATTGCCGTGCACGGCGCCAGCGGTTTCACCGGTTCCCTCGTCGTGGCCGAGCTCGTCCGCCGCGACCTCACCCCGGTCCTGGTCGGCCGCGACCCGGACCGCCTGCGCCGCATCGCCGATCAGGCCGCGATTCCGGACGCCGAGATCCACGTCGCCCACCTCGAGGACACCGCCGCCCTCACCGCCGCGTTCGCGAGCACCGACGCGGTGATCAATGCCGCCGGACCCTTCACCCGCTGGGGCGAACCGGTCGTGCGCGCCGCCATCGCCGCCCGCCGCCCCTACCTCGACACCACCGGCGAGCCCGCCTACCTGCACAAGATCCTCACCACCTACGACGAACCCGCGAAACAGGCCGGGGTCACGGTCATTCCGGCCGTCACCGACGACGGCGTGCCCGGTGATCTCATCGCCTCGCTCACCGCTGCCCGCCTCGGGGCGCCGATCACCGAGGTGGTCATCGCCGACCTGCGCCGCCCGGGCGCCGCGTCCCGGGGCACCGCACGCTCGATGGCCGCCATCATGGTCGCCGAGCAGATCGAATATCGCGACGGCAGCTGGCAATCGGTGCAGGAACCGGAATCCACCCTGCTCGAACCGGGCGAGGCCGAGCCAGTGCCCATGAGTACTCTCGCGCTGCCGGGCGTCTACACCATCCCCCGTCATCTCGAGACGCCTCGCGTGCGCGGGGTGATCCGCAGCGAGGTCGGCGAGCTGTTCGCGAGCCTGAATTCCGAAGTCGCCGAAACCCTTCCGGAAGTCCCCGACGCGGCCGCACTCGACGCCGCCCGCTGGTTCATGCTCGCCGAGGTCACCGGCGTGGACGGCCGCCGCGCCCGCGGCTGGGTGACCGGGTTCAACGCCTACGCCTCCACCGCGGTCATCGCCGTCGAGGCCGCACGCCGACTGGTCGCCGACGGCGCTCCCGCCGGAACCCTCGCCCCGGCACAGGCATTCGACGCCGCGAGCTTCCTCGACCACCTCGCCACCACCGGGGTGACCTGGCAGGTCGAGGAGCTCGCCGCCGTCTGAACTCCGTGCCGCACCCGGACGCCGGTGCCCGGCACCGCGATCGATCGGTGCCGGACATCGCACTCAGCGTCCCGCGTCGACCTTCGGGAAGGTGTCGCTGACCAGCGTGAGCAGCGCGTCCGCGAGCAGGTGGTGCACCTGCTCGCGGGTCAGGCTGCCGCGCACGATCCACTCGCGCCCGGCCGCTTTCACCAGCCCGCCGTAACAGCGCACCAGCGCTCGCAATTCGGCCGAGTGCAGCGACTCGCTCAGCCCCATCATCTGCACCATGCGGTCGGCCGCGGCATAGTCGGCCTCGTCGAGGATGCGCTGCACCTCGGGGTCGTCGCCGACGCCCTCGTGCCCGGTGACCTTGACCCAGGTGCTGCCGTGCTCACCGATGGTGTCCAGCAGCCACGAGACGCTGGCGTCCACCCGCTCCCGGGTGGTCCCGGCGGGCACGATCATCTTCTCCGGCCGCGGCAGCGTCACCATCCGCCGCACCACCGCGAGATACAGGTCCCGCTTGTTGCCGAAGTAGTGATTGATCAGCCCGCGCGCCACCCCGGCCCGCTGGGCCAGCTCGGCGGTGGACACGGCCGCGTACGGACGTTCGCCGAACATGTCGATGGCGCAGGACAGGATCTGCGCCCGGCGTTCGTCGGGTTCGAGCCGGCGACGGCGCGATGGCGCGTCCCCCGCGTCCTCGGACGCGGGCGGCTCGATGTCGATATCAGAGTGAGCGGGCAATGAGATCCTTCATCACCTCGTTGGCTCCCGCGAGGATTCGCAGGACCCGAGCGCCGGTGTACAGCTGGGAAATCGGGTATTCGGTCATGTATCCATAGCCGCCGAAGAACTGCAGGCAGCGATCCACCACAGTACCGAGTTGGTCGGTCAACCAGTATTTCGACATGGCCGCGGTGGGGATATCCAGCTCACCACGCAGATGCTTGGTGATGCAGTCGTCGAGGAACACCCGCCCGACCTTGGCGATGGTCGCGCACTCCGCCAGCTCGAAACGGGTGTTCTGCATGGCGAACAGCGGCTTGCCGAACGCCTCGCGGCCCTTGGTGTAGTCGACGGTCAGCTCGACCGCCTTCTCCGTCATCGCCACCGCCATGATCGCGGTGACCAGGCGTTCCTGGGCCAGCATCTGCATCATCTGATAGAAGCCCTGACCCTCGGCCGGGCCCAGCAGGTTCGACACCGGCACCCGCAGGCCGTCGAAGAACAGCTCGGCGGTGTCCTGTCCCTTGCCGCCGATCTTGGACAGGATGCGGCCGCGGGTGAAACCCGGAGTGTCGTCGCCCACTTCGGCGAAGATCAGCGAGACACCGGCCGCGCCCAGGGCGGGGTCGGTCTTGCAGGCGATGATGATGCCGTCGCACAGCCACCCGTTGGAGATGAAGATCTTCGACCCGGTGATGACGTACTCGTCGCCCTCACGCACCGCGCGGGTCTTGATGTTCTGCAGGTCCGAGCCGGTCCCCGGTTCGGTCATGCCGATCGAGAGCACCATCTCACCACTGGCCGCCTTCGGCAGCACCCGCTTCTTGAGTTCCTCGGACCCGAACTCGTGAAGGTAGGGCGCGATGATCGAGGAGTGCACCGACATGCCCAGTGAACCGTCACCGCAGTGCGCCTGGGCCTCGATGATCGCCGCCTCGTGGGCGAAAGTGCCACCGCCACCACCGTATTCGGACGGGATGGCCGCGCACAGCAGGCCCAGTTCACCGGCGCGGTTGTAGAGCGCGCGGTCGGGATGCCCCTGGGCGATGAACTTCTCCTCGTGCGGAATCACCTCCTTCTCGAAGAAGGTGCTCGCCAATCCTCGTACCGCCTCGACCTCGTCGTCGCTCCATGCGGGGCGTGCCATCGTCCGTTCCTCGCTTGCCTGAAAAGGGTGCGCCTGAGCGCCTCGCCCCTCAGCGTGCACGGCTATTGGCGGCGTGTCAACAATGCGTCAACAATCGCCCGACCGGGACTGATTCACCTCGGCCAAGGTCGAGAAGATCGGCGTGTCCCCACTCGCCTCGATCCCCCCGCCCAGGACCATAAGGGCCGCACCCGCGTCCTGGCCCTCATCGACGACATGGACTACATCGAGGAATTCCTCACCGCCCTCACCACTGAGACCCCGGACACGGTGTGGCACGCCCTCATTCAGGTCCGCGACGAGATCCCCGCCCGCCTGCAAACCCGGCTCGCCGAACGCGCCCGCGAACTCGGCCGCGACGACGACGCCGACGACCTCGCACCCCTCGGCACCACAGCCAACTGACCGCACCCCACACCACAACGCCCGGCCCCGCAACGGCCGGGCGTTTCCCATATCCGGCCCTTTGAGAGAATGGCTCGTCCACCACCCCGCGCACGAAGGATCACCGCAGCTTCCGATGGCCGAGCACACCACCCCGGTACCACAGTCCGACGCACCGGCCATCGACCCCGGCGACCTGGCCATCTGCCTGCGCGTCCTCGAACAGGCCGGACAGCTCGACAAGGAACACCCGGACTCCGTCACCGTGCAGCGGGCCGTCGCGCACATGTTCAAGAAGTTCAAGCGCAACAAGCGCATCGCCGCCCGCGACGCCATCTCCGAAGCCGACCGCGAAGTCGTGGCCGCCACCGCCACCGGCTCACCCAACCGCATCGACGACGAAACCGCCGGCATCCCGATCAGCTCCACCACCACCGGAGCCAGCGCCGGAACCCTGCTGCGACCGCGCCCTTGCTACATATGCAAACAGCGCTATACCCGCGTGGACGCCTTCTACCACCAGCTCTGCCCCGATTGCGCCACCAAGAGCCACGCCAAACGCGACGCCCGCACCGACCTCACCGGCAAACGCGCCCTCCTCACCGGCGGCCGCGCCAAGATCGGCATGTACATCGCCCTGCGCCTGCTCCGCGACGGCGCCCACACCACCATCACCACCCGCTTCCCCAACGACGCCATCCGCCGCTTCGCCGCCCAGCCCGATAGCGCCGACTGGCTGCACCGGCTCCGCATCGTCGGCATCGATCTCCGCGACCCCGCACAGGTCGTCGCACTCGCCGATGACATTGCCGCACAGGGTCCACTCGACATCCTCATCAACAACGCCGCACAGACCGTGCGCCGCACCACCGGGGCCTACAGCGCCCTGGTCGAAGCCGAGAACGGGCCCCTGCCCGCGGGGGAACTGCCCGACGTGATCAGCTTCGGCAAGACCATGCAGGCGCACCCCACCGCGCTCACCGCCTCCCTCACACCCGACCTCACCGCGGCCGACATCACCGACCTGGCCCTGGTCGCCGGATCGGCCACGCCGGAACGCATTTCGCAGGGCGTCGCCATCGATGCGGGCGGACTCGTCCCCGACCTCGCCCACACCAACAGCTGGGTCCAGACCGTCGGCGAGGTCGACGCCACCGAACTGCTCGAAGTGCAGCTGTGCAACTCGGTCGCACCGTTCATCCTTATCTCCCGGCTGCGCCCGTCCATGGCCGCGGCGTCGGCCCGGCGCAAGTACGTGGTGAATGTGTCCGCCATGGAAGGCGTTTTCGCACGCGGCTACAAGGGCGCCGGCCACCCGCACACGAACATGGCCAAGGCCGCACTCAACATGCTGACCCGCACCAGCGCGCGCGAGATGTTCGAGGGCGACAAGATCCTGATGACCGCCGTCGACACCGGCTGGATCACCGACGAGCGGCCGCACTACACCAAGATCCGCCTGGCCGAGGAAGGCTTCCACGCACCCCTCGACCTGGTCGACGGCGCGGCCCGCGTGTACGACCCGATCGTCCGCGGCGAAGCCGGCGACGACCTCTACGGATGCTTCCTCAAGGACTACGAACCCTCCAACTGGTAACTCACCCCACTCGGCCTGCCCTGGCCCCTCCCCTCTTGGCTGCTTTTGAGGGTGATGGGGCTGGTTCAGGACTTTTCTAACGTGAGGGTGATTCATGTTTAGATGCGCATATGTCCGTATCGATATGTTCTATCCACTATTCAACGACGCCATGCCGGTTCAGGCCCCCTTTCCCGCCGAAGGAGACTCCCTATCCGTGCTCAGGCCTCTCGGACAGCACCCCGCCCTACCCCAACGTCCCAGCGCAGGACCATAATCGACGCACTCCCCCACTACGAGAACGGACGATCTCATGAGTGGAAAATCCTTGACCACCACGCTGCGGGAGCGACTGCCGTTCCTGCGCTGGTCGGTGATTCGATTCGCTTTGGGCGGGCCGACTTTCATGCGGACCGGGCAGGTGGGCGATGGCCGTGAGGCCGCCGCGCGGGACTACGTACTCACCCATTCCACCGCGGGTGATCCGGAGAGCGTGCTCGCGGCCTACGACGGCTTCGCCCGTACACAGAGCATGCTGGTGAACGTCGGGGACGAGAAAGGGCTGATCCTCGACGCCGCCGTGCAGCGGGCTGCGCCGGAACTGGCGCTCGAGCTGGGCGGTTACTGCGGATACAGCGCGGTCCGGATCGGGCGGGCCCTCTCCCCCGGGGCGCGCCTGGTGTCGGTGGAGCTCAATCCCGACAATGCCGGGATCGCCCGGACCCTGCTGGCACATGCCGGGCTCGCCGATCGGGTGAGCGTGGTGGTGGGCACGATCGGCGACGGCGGGAAGACGGTCGAGCGGCTCGCGAGCGAGTACGGATTCGGTTCCGGCGCACTCGATTTCGTCTTCATCGATCATGACAAGAGCGCGTACCTGCCCGATCTGAAAACCATCCTGGCGGCCGGCTGGCTGCATCCGGGCAGCATCGCGGTCGCCGACAATGTGCGTATCCCGGGCGCCCCGGAGTACCGCCGCTACCTGCACGAGGCCGAGGGCGCGAGCTGGCGGACCATCGAGCACGACACCCATGTCGAATACCAGTCGCTGCTCAAAGATCTTGTCCTGGAATCGGAGTACCTGGGCTGATCACTTCTATCCTGGGGTCATGGGCTACCGGCTGCTGGCCGACGCGACCGCGATCGTGCACTTCCTGTTCGTGGCCTATGTGGTGGTGGGCGGTTTCATCGCCTGGCGCTGGCCGCACACCATCTGGCTGCACCTGCTCGCCTTCGGCTGGGGTTTCAGCACGGTGCTGTTCACCATCGAGTGCCCGCTGACGAATCTGGAGAACTGGGCGCGGCATCGGGCCGGCGAGGCGGGCCTGCCGTCCAGCGGGTTCATCGACTACTACATCACCGGCGTGCTCTATCCGCGCAGCGCCCTGGAGGAGGTGCGGGTGCTCGTGGTGATCTGTGTCGTCGTGTCGTGGGTGGGCCTGTATCTGCTGTCGCGGCACCGGGCCGCTACGCAGCGGTCCTGATCGCGCGAATCGGTGTGGTCAGAGCAGCAGTCAGGGCGAGTGCCGTCGCGATCAGCAAGGCCAGCAGCGATTTCGCCGCGTCGGCCGGGGACCAGCTCGCGACCTCGATGGCCGGTTGCAGGGCGGTGGTGGGCAGGTAGGGCTGCACCGATGGCACGGCCGACACCAGCAGGCAGCCCACGTAGACCACGGCGGTCACCCCGGCGGCAATACTCGCCGAGCCGAACCGCGCCGCCAGGGCCGCGGCGAACACCGCGAACGACACCACCGCGAGGGCTTGCACCGCAAGCGAACCCACGGCCGGACCCAGCGGATAGGACCCGAACAGCGCCCAGCACTCGTACAGTGCGACCGCGGCCCCGATCGAGGCAGCCGCGGTGATCACGGCTGCGGCGACCAGGATCCGGGGCAGATAGAGCCGCACCGGCGAGACCTCGCGACTGAAGTAGTAGATCCCGATCGGATCGGTATTGCGCAGGGCGCATGCCTGCGCGGCCAGGATCATGGCCACCGCCGCGACCAGCAGGCCGGTGTTCTTGACGTACTGCTGCAATCCGTCTCGCCAGTCGGGCACGCGCAGCAGCTGGATCTCCGCGGAGTGCCCGATCAGATCCGGCAGGTACTTCGCCCCGAGCAACGAGACGAATCCGAACAGGACGAACGCGGCTACCAGGGCGACCAGCCGGCGCGTGCGCAGCCACCGGTACCACTCGACCCGGAATACGGTGCGGTTCACGACTTCTCCCCGATGGCAGCGAAGAACGCGTCGGTCAAGGTCGGACGGGTGATGCGGATGTCGTCGAGCAGGCCGCTGTGAGCGGACGCATCCGCCAGGGCCGGACCCCACTGCGGCTGCTCGGCTTCGATGATCCGGCCGTCGGTCATGGCGATCCGCAGGGTCGGCGCGGCGGTGTGCTCATCCAGGAATTCCCCTGTCTCCCCGGCGAAGACGGCCCGCCCGCGATGCAGGACCAGCAGCCGGTCGGCGAGATCCTCGACATCGGCGAGCAGGTGGCTGGAGAACACGACCGTCATCCGAGTGCCCAGATCCCGGATCAGCCCCAGCACGGCGGCGCGGCCTTCGGGATCCAGTGCGCTGGTGGGTTCGTCGAGAATGAGCACCTCGGGCTCGCGGACCAGTGCCGCGGCAATTCCCAAGCGCTGCAACATGCCCCGGGAGAACCCCCCGGCGCGCCGGTGGGCGTGCCGTTCCAGGTCGACGGCCGCGAGCGCCGCGTCTACGGACCACGTGCCGGCGCCGCGGGCCGGTCCGATGGCCATGGACTGTTCGAGGACCTCCCGCGCGGACAGCCAGGGTTCGAAACCCGGTGTGTCCGGGCAGTATCCGAGGGCGTCCAGCCCGACCGGCACCCGCACGGCGCCGCCGGTCACCGATTGCAGGCCCAGCACCGTGCGGATCAGGGTGGTCTTGCCCGCGCCGTTGAGTCCGATCAGCCCTACCACCCCGGGACCGTCCACGGTCCAGCTCACGGTGTCGAGGGCGAGGAAGTCGCCGAAGCGCACCGACACATCGGTGACCTCGAGGTGGGGCTCAGCCACGGACCGTGTCACCGTCCCGGCCGACGATCAGGTAGATGATCCCGCCGAGCGGAATGCTGATCAGGCAGATGATCGCCCACGCCCATTTCGGCAGGTACTTCACCCGTGTGCGGGACAGGTCGTACCAGCAGAAACCGACGAAGCCGAGCCCCACCACGATCAGGGGCACCAGTGCGGCTACCGGAATGTTGGACACCGCGATTCCTCTCTTCAGCGCGAGCGCGTGATTGCTACCAGATGTGCGAACATTATCAATGCCGATAGCAGTGGTGCTAGTGTCCAGCCTGTGGAATCCGTCGAACTTCTGCTGCACCCGGTTCGGCTGCGGATCGTGCAGGCATTCCTCGGCGACCGGACCCTGACCACGAGCGAACTCAATGCCGAACTCGGCGATGTGCCGCCCGGCAGCCTCTACCGGCATGTCGCCAAGCTGGTCTCCGCCGGCGTCCTCGACGTCGTCACCGAGCGCCGTGTACGCGGCACCGTCGAGCGCACCTACCGGCTACGCCTGAGCGCCGCCCAGATCACCCCCGACCAGCTCGACGCCATGAGTCCCGAGGACCACCGCCGCGCCTTCATGGGCTTCATCGCCGGGCTCATGGCCGACTTCGACCGGTACCTCGACGGCGGCGATATCGATTACCTGCGAGACGGAGTCGGCTACCGCATGGCCGGTCTGTGGCTCGACGATGCCGAATTCGCCGACTTCGCCCGCGATCTGGGCCGCGTGCTGGCCCCGCGCCTGGCCAATGGCCCCGCGCCGGGCCGGAGGCGTCGTATCCTGCGCACCATCCTGATCCCCGACTCCCCCACCCCCGGAGGCGAAACCGCTTCGGGCCCGGCATAATCGCGCTGGCCGTCACAGCGAACGAAGGGGAATCAATGGGTGGCACATCGATCGGGTCGATCTTGCGCGAGCGCGTGGTGTATCCGATGCGCACGGCCGTCAGCACCGTGCGCGGACTCGGAAACTTCACGCGCACCGGTCAATTCGGCGATGGCCGTGAGGCCGCCGTACGCGACCACGTTTTCGCGAACGCCGAGCAGGGCGATCCGGACAGTGTGCTGGCGGCCATCGACAAGTTCGCCCGCACCCGGAGCAACCTGGTGAACGTCGGGGACGAGAAGGGCCTGCTGCTGGATGCCGCTGTGCGCAAAGCGAATCCGACGCTGCTGCTCGAACTGGGCACCTATGTCGGCTACAGCGCGGTCCGCACCGCCCGCACCATGCCGGAGGGCGCGCGCCTCATCTCCGTGGAGTTCAGCGCGGCCAATGCGGAGGTGGCCCGCGCCATCATCGCCCATGCCGGGCTGGCGGAGCGGGTGACCGTGGTGGTCGGCACCATCGGCGACGGCGGCGAGACCATCCGGCGGCTCACCGACGAGCACGGAATCACCGAGGGCGCACTCGATTTCGTCTTCGTGGACCACGACAAGTCCGCGTATCTGGCCGACCTGAAGCACATTCTCGCGGCGGGCTGGCTACACCCGGGCAGCATTGTCGTCGCCGACAATATGCGCGTCCCGGGCGCTCCGGACTACCTGCGGTACATGCGTGAGGCCGAGGGCAAGACCTGGCGCACCGTCGAGCACGACACCCACATCGAGTATCAGTCGCTGCTCAAGGACCGGGTACTCGAGTCGGAATACCTGGGCTGAGACGGCTGGAAAACCCGGGCCGAGACTGTTTCTCGGCCCGGGCACGGGTTCAGCGACGCCGCAGCGTCACGGGCAGATCGTCCTTCGGCAGCGGCGTCGCACTCATGTCCAGGGGCATGACGTAGTCCTGCGGCACCTCCCACTCGAAGGTGTGCAGCAGCTGGTGCACGATCGTCTTGATCTCGAGGCCCGCAAAATGCTGTCCGAGGCACTTGTGCGCACCCGCCCCGAACGGGGCCCACGCCACCCGGTGCCGCTTGTGCTCGGCGCGTTCGTCGGAGAAACGCTCGGGATCGAATTCCTCAGGATGCGACCACATATCGGGGCGGCGGTGGTTGACGCTGATCGGGACGACGACGAAGGATCCCTTCGGCACGAAATAGCCGCACACCTCGGTGTCCTCCTGCACCGCGCGCGGGAAGATCTGCACCGGGGTGCACAGCCGGGTGGTCTCCTTGATGATCCAGTCGAGTTCGGTCAGCTCGGCGAGCTCGTCGTAACCGAGTTCGAAGGCCATCTCCAGTGAGCGCGCTCGCGCGCGCTTCTGCCATTCCGGGTATTTGGCCATGTTGTAGACGACCCCGGACAGCGTGGTCGTGGTGGTGTCGTGGGCGGCGGCCAGCAGGAAGATCATGTGGTTCACGATGTCCTGGTCGGTGAACCGGTCACCGTCGTCGCCCGCGGCCTGACACAGCATCGAAAGCAGGTCGGTGCCCGGGTTTTCGCGGGCGGCGACAATGCGGTCGGCGAGGAAGGCCGCCATGGTCTTGCGGGCGCGCATGCCCCGCCACCATCGGTTGCCGGGAATGGCGACGCGCACCATCGCGCCGCCGGCCTGCAGGATGTCCATGGTGGCGCCGCAGATGCGCTCGGCTTCGTCGCGCGGCAGGCGCGCGCCCATGAAGACCTCCAGCACGATGTCCAGGGTGAGCCGCTGCAGGTGCTGATGCATGAGCACCGGATTACCCTCGGCCACACTGCCTTCCGGCAGCTTGCTCAGGTGGCGGTGGGCGATCTCGTGCATGTCCTTCAGATACGACGTGAGGGCGCCGCGACCGAAGGCCTGCTGCATGATCGAGCGGTGGCTGCGGTGCTCGTCGAAATCCAGCCGGACCAGACCTCGGTCGAAGAACGGTCCCTGCAGCGGCGCCCACGCCGGACCGTTGGCGAACACCCGGTCCTTGTTCATCAGGATGCGCTGTGCCGCTTCGGGGCCACCGGCGATGATCCACTTGTCGCCGAACATGTTCAGGACATAGAGCGGGCCGTAGGCCGCCTCGTCCTCGAAGGCGGCCCCGGTGGGGTCGCGCCGCTGCCGTTGCAGCTGGGCGATCCAGTGCGTCGCGGGCCCGCTGATCTGCTTCAGATCACTGCCCTCGGGCGGAGCGGCGACGAATTGTGTTCTGGGCATTGAGAACCCCCTCCTGCTACGAAGACGCAACGGAGGAAGCTACCCGCACGAAGACGGGGTGCTCAACTCGAGCGCCCCGGAACCGCCGCGGCCAGCGCGCGGGTGATCAAATCGCCTATCGCGGGCAGGTTTTCCGGCAGATCCAGATAGAAATGGCCACCCGGGAACGTGGCGAGGTCGAATCCGGCGACGGTGTAGTCGCGCCACTCCCCCGCCTGCGCGGCCGAGGTGGTCGGATCGGCGGAGCTGACCAGCGCGGTGATCGGCGCGCGCAGCGGCGCACCGGGCTCGTGCCGGTAGGTCTCCACCGCGCGGTAGTCGCTGCGGACCGCCGGCAGCACCAACTCGGCCAGACCGGGCTCGTCGCGCAGGATCCGCACCGACGCCGGATCGTTCGACAGGCGTTCCAGATCGGCGATGAGGCCCTCGTCGGGTCCGGCGTGCAGGCTTCCGGTCTCGGCGAAAGCCGGTGCGGGACGGCCGGAGACGAACAGGTGGGTCAGCTCGCGCCCGCCCGCCTCGACCCGGCGGGCGGCCTCGTAGGCGACGGTCGCGCCCATGCTGTGCCCGAAGATGGCCAGGTGCACGTCCCGCGGCCAGGCCAGCAGGTCGGCGGCGGCCCGATCGGCCAGTTCGGTGAGTTCGGGCACCGGCGCGTCGCCGAGGCGGTCCTGGCGGCCGGGGTACTGCACGCCGAACACCGCGGTACCCGAGCCGACGCGCTGGGCCAGCGCGCGGTAGGCGGTGACCGAGCCGCCGCCGGGCGGGAAGCAGACCAGCACGGTTGCGGGGCCGGGAGCGGATTTCAGTTCGCGCAGCCAGGCGGTTCCGGTGAGTTGTTGGGCTGTCATCCGATCGAGTATGCCGTGAGATGTGCCACCGTGGTCGGACCCGGTGCCGGCGATACAGTCGGATGGTGGCTACCTACGACGCGCTGGTCGGTGAGTACGAGGCCGGAATAGGCGTCCCCGGCACACCGCTGCCCACAGTCGATCCGGGTGCGAATCTGGCTGCGACACTGCCGGTCTGGGCGCTGGCGGGCGGTGCGGTGGCGGCCTTCGCCGCGGCGGCGGATCGCTGGCGGACCACCTGCGGCGTGACGCCGCTGGGCGGTACGGTCGACCCGGCCCGGGTCGCCGCGGCCTTCTCGAGCGAGCGGCTGTTCCGGCTCCACGGCGAACCGCCGGACATCTTCGCAGAGTTGTCGGGATTCTTCAGGGCTGCGGACGCATGGGTGCGTACGCACGCCAACTATCCGCATCATCGCGCCCGGCTGCTGGCCGCCGTGGAGTTGCCCGGCACGGCCGGTCGCGAGGATTTCGCCCGGCGCGCAGCGACACTGACGGCGGCGGATATCGAGCAGCGGGCCGGCGAGCACGGTGCGATCGCGGTGCGGGTCCGCCCCGAGCGGGAGTGGGCCGACAGCCCGCAGGGCAAGGCCGCCGCCTCCGGCCCGCTCGTCGCCGTGGCCGAGCGCGGCGATCGGGGTGGATTCGAGTGCCCCACTGCCGCAACACAACTGCTCCCGCTGCGCGGGATCCGGGTGCTCGATCTCACCCGGGTCATCGCCGGACCGGTGGCGACGCGGGCATTGGCCCTGCTCGGAGCCGATGTGCTGCGGATCGACCCGCCCGGGTTGCCGGAGATCGGCTGGCAGTACCTGGACACTTGTCAGGGGAAGCGCTCCACTGTAGTCGATTTGCGTACCGGACTTCCTGTTTTTCGCGAATTGATCAGCAATACAGACATAATCATCTCGGGTTACCGACCAGGCAGCTTGGAACGCCTCGGAGTACGACCCGGGGAAATTCGCCCGGGAATTGTGCACGGCCGAGTTTCGGCCTGGGGCGAACTCGGCCCGTGGGGTGATCGACGCGGTTTCGACAGCATTGTGCAGGCTGCATCCGGAATTTCGCTCATCGAAGGCACACAGAATAATTCGCGGAGCGAATCATCCGTGGGCGCCCTGCCGGCCCAGGCGCTCGATCACGCCAGCGGATACCTGCTCGCCGCGGGCGTACTCGACGCGCTGTGCGCGCGCCGCGGCGACGGCCTCGGCCGCGATGTCCGGGTTGCCCTGGCCCGCACGGCATCCTGGCTGATCACCGCGCCGGGCCGGACGCCCGCCCACGCACCCGCCGCGGCGCCGGATGTCCGATACGCACTCACCCACGACGCGGTGACCACCGCCGGACCCGCGCTGACCGAGTATCCGGACCATCCGTGGCCCGCTCCGGCCCACGGTTCGAGTGCTCCCGAGTGGAAAGCCCGACCGGACGGTTCGTAACGCGCGCGAATGTATACAACGCGCTGCACGCACACCCGCAAGTGCATCAGCGAATTAGGCGAATTGGCTTGCAATACAGCGCTTTCAACACGCCGGACTTATCCCACGTACGGCGTTAATATTTGAGACCCTGAAACCGACATCAAAATTGTCGACCCGTATGTCGACATGCGGATGGAGGACGTCATCGTGGACACACCTACTCCCTTGCTCACCGCCGCCGGCGACGCCGGCGCCACCTCGGTGGGGAGACGGGAATGGGCCGGATTGGCGGTGCTGGCGCTGGCCTGCCTGGTGTACTCGATGGACCTCACCGTCCTGCACCTGGCGGTACCCCAGATCAGCGAGATACTCCGCCCCACGAGCTCCCAATTGCTCTGGATCATCGACGTTTACGGATTCCTGGTCGCCGGGTTGCTGCTCACCATGGGCACCATCGGCGATCGCATCGGCCGGCGGCGACTGCTGATGGTCGGGGCGGCCGCCTTCGCCGTGATCTCGGTGATCGCGGCCTTCGCGCCCTCAGCGCCGGTGCTGATCGGCTGCCGGGCCCTGCTCGGCGTCGCCGGGGCCACCCTGGCGCCGTCCACACTCTCGTTGATATTCACCATGTTTCGCGATCCGGGCCAGCGCTCCATCGCGGTCGGGGTGTGGGTGGGGTCCTACTCGGTGGGCGGCTCCATCGGGCCGCTGGCGGGCGGCCTCATGCTCGAGCACTTCTGGTGGGGCTCGGTGTTCCTGCTCGCGGTGCCCGTCATGGTGTTGCTGATCGTTCTCGCGCCCCGTGTGCTCCCCGAGTTCCGCGATCCCGACGCCGGCCGCCTGGACCTGGTCAGTGCCGGATTGTGCACGACGGCAGTGCTCTTGGTGGTCTTCGGCATGAAGAAGGCCGCTCAGGACGGTCCGGGCGCGGCCGCGGTCTCGGCGCTGGCGGCCGGCCTCGCGATCGGCGCGCTCTTCGTCCGGCGACAGCTCAATACCAGCGAACCCATGCTGGATCTGCGGCTGTTCCGGCTGGGCAGCTTCCGCACCGCGCTCACCATCAATATGGTCGCGATCTTCGTGGCCTTCGGGTACGCCCTGTTCGTGGGGCAGTATTTCCAACTGGTGCTGGGCATGTCGCCGCTGCGGGCGGGTCTCGCCACCATCCCGGCGGGCCTCGGCTTCATGATCGGCTCGCAGGTGGGCCCGCGCATCATGAAGGTGATGCGGCCCGCCTACATGATCGGCGGGGGCATGGCCATGGCGGCGTGCGGACTGCTGCTGCTCACCCGGATCACCGCGACCGGCGGCGTGGAGCTCACCATCGCGGCATCGCTGCTGGTGTCCTTCGGGCTGGCACCGGTTTTCGGCATCACCACCGAGCTCATCGTGGGCACCGCGCCTCCGGAGCAGGCGGGCGCGGCCTCCGGGCTCTCGGAGACCGGGGCCGAATTCGGTGGGGCGCTGGGCATCTCCATTCTCGGCAGCATCAGCATCGCCATCTACCGCAACCAGCTCAACACCACCCTGCCCTACGGGGTGCCGGAGCCCGACGCCCGCACCGCCCGCGACACCCTGGGCGCGGCACTCGAAGTCGCCCGGACCATGCCGGGGAAGATGGGCAGCGCCATGGCCGAGGCGGCCAAGCACGCCTTCCTGACCGGCATGCACCTGACCGCCGCCATCGCGGCGGGCGCGGCGCTGCTGCTGGCCGTCATCGCCATGACCCGGCTGCGGCACGTGCCGCCGGGCTGAGTTCACCCGGCCGGCCGGACGGTGAGTTCAGCTGCCCCGGATGGCTTCGATGGCGGTCACCAGCGAATCACCGTCCAGCAGTTCGGCACCCGGCGCGATCATCTTCTGGATGGCGAGGCCCTGGAACAGCAGGAACAGTAGCTGCGCGACCGCCGCGGCCTGCTCGCCGGTCAGATCCGGGTGCGCCGCATGGACGGCCGCGGCGATTTCCCGATGCGCGACCGCGCTGGCCTCGGCCATGTAGACCTGCTGCGCGGGATCGCGCGCGATCTGGATGCCGTTCTCGGTGCTCAGCAACAGGCCGTCGCGATTGCGCTGCACCACATCGACGAAGCCGTTCCAGATCGCGGCCAGCGACTCCCACAGCGTGCGGCCCTCCCCCGCGTCCCGGATGGCGGCCTCCATATCGTCGCCGATCTGGGTGCCGACGCCCATCGTGATCGCCTCGGTGACCAGCTGGTCCTTGGAACCGAAGTGATAGCCGATGGCGGCCAGGCTCACCCCGGCGGCACTGGCGATGTCCCTGGCGGTCACCTTGGCCAGGCCGCGTTCCAGGACGGCCTTGCGGGCGCCTGCCAGGAGGTCTTCTCGATTACCCATGGGACCACCCTACCAGCGTCTTAGACGAACGTTCTAGACGGGTGTTTCACAGGCTGGCGGGACCGGAGCATCCTCCCTGCAGGGCCCCGGCATCGATACGGCTACCCTCGAACGCGTGCGGCAGAAGATCCTCATGGACAACGACACCGGCATCGATGACTCCCTGGGCCTGCTCTACCTCCTCGCCTCCCCCGAGGCCGAGATCGTCGGAATCGCCTCCACCGCGGGCAATGTGCCCGCGCCGCAGGTGGCCGCCAACAATCTCGCGCTGCTCGAGCTGGTGCGGGCCCCGGAGCTCGAGGTCGCTCAGGGTGCGCTGACACCCCTGGCCGTGCC
Organism: Nocardia sp. NPDC004860; assembly: GCF_040609015.1. Lineage (NCBI taxonomy): Bacteria > Bacillati > Actinomycetota > Actinomycetes > Mycobacteriales > Nocardiaceae > Nocardia > Nocardia sp. NPDC004860. The sequence goes on from NZ_JBEXJI010000039.1 coordinate 22,005, forward strand.
ACTGCGCACCACCGAGGACACCCACGGGCCCCAGGGCGTCGGCTACGCCGAGCTGCCGCCGACCACCCGGAGGCTGTCCGACCGATCGGCGGCCCAGCTGTGGGTGGACCTGGTGCGCGAGCATCCGGGCGAGATCGTCGGGCTGTGCACCGGACCGCTCACCAATCTCGCCCTGGCGCTGCGGATGGAACCCCAACTGCCGCAGCTGCTCCGGCGCCTGGTGATCATGGGCGGCGCGTTCAACCATCCCGGCAACACCACCCCGACCAACGAGTGGAACGTGCACGTGGATCCGGAAGCGGCCAAGGAGGTGTTCGACGCCTTCTCCGCCGCGCCCGCCGACCGCCGGCCCATCGTGTGCGCGCTCGACATCACCGAGACCATCGAGATGAAGCCCAAACACCTGGCGCTGCTGGCCGAACGGGCCGGGAGCACACCGGTGGAGCATGTCAGCGAGAACGATCCCCCCGAGGCGCGGTCGGCGGCCAGCAATCCGCTGGTGCGGTACCTGACCGATGCGATCCGCTTCTACTTCGACTTCCACAAGCTCTACGACCAGGGGTATCTGGCGCACATGCACGACCCGTTCGCGGCGGCCGTGGCACTGGACCCGAGCCTGGCCGTCACCAAACCGGCGACCGTGGACGTGGAGCTGACCGGAACCATCACCCGTGCCACCACGGTCGCCGACTGGGCGGGCATGTGGGGGCGGGAACCCAACGCCGACATCGTGATCGGGACCGATCCGGAGCTGTTCTTCGAGCGGCTCGTCGACCGGGTCGGGGATTACGCGCGAACCGTGTTCGCGGAAGGAGATTCGAGCCGGTGACCGACGAGCAGGACCTCGACTACGTCACCGATCTCCATACGCGGCTGGGATTGCCCGGAATCATCGATGTCCACACGCATTTCATGCCCGAACAGGTGCTGCGCAAGGTGTGGGGCTACTTCGATTCGGCGGGGCCACTGCTCGGCCACCGCGAGTGGCCGATCACCTACCGCGCCGAGGAGCAGGTGCGGCTGAAGACCCTGCGCGGCTTCGGCGTTCGCGCCTTCACCTCGATGGTCTACCCGCACAAGCCGGAGATGGCGGCCTGGCTCAACGACTGGTCCGGCGATTTCGCCGCCCGCACCCCGGACTGCCTGCACACGTCGACCTTCTATCCGGAGCCGGGCGCGGCCGAGTATGTGCGTGCCGCGATCGAGTCGGGGACGCGAATCTTCAAGCTGCACATCCAGGTTGGCAACTACCATCCGGCGGATCCATTGCTGGACGAGGTGTGGGGACTGGTCCAGGAGGCGGGCATCCCGGTGGTCACGCACTGTGGATCCGGTCCTGCCGCCGGGCGATTCACCGGTCCCGAGCCGATCGCCCAACTGCTGCGGCGGTTCCCGCGACTACGCTTGATCATCGCGCACATGGGGGCGCCCGAGTACAGCGAGTTCCTCGACATCGCCGCGGACAACCCCGGAGTTCTGTTCGACACCACCATGAACTTCACCGACTTCTTCGAGGCCGCTGACCCCTTCCCCGCCGCCGAGCTGCCGCGCCTACGGGACCTCGGGGATCGCATCCTGTTCGGCAGCGACTTCCCGAACATTCCCTATTCCTACGGCCATGCGCTGTTCGCTCTGGAACGGCTCGGTCTCGGTGACGACTGGCTGCGAGCGGTCTGCTACCGCAATGCGGCGGACCTCTTCGGCATCGGATAGCTCACCGGGGCGCGACACTCCGGGTTTCGACGATGCGCTCAGGGCCTTCCGGCGCACAGGTCTGACACGATGAGACGCGATGTCGGCTGAAACCTCACGGAAGGCGGGTCGGTCATGCGATTGGTCGCGGACATCCTGGTCGGATTGCTCGCCGCGCTGCACGTCTACATCCTGATCATGGAGATGTTCCTGTGGACCACGCCGCGGGTGCGCGCGGGCTTCGGCGTCACGGCCGAGTTCGCCGAGGAGTCCAAGGTGTTCGCCGCGAATCAGGGGCTCTACAACGGTTTTCTGGCGGCGGGGCTGATCTGGGGTCTGATTGCCGCCGATCCGGTGGGGCAGGCCGCGAAGATCTTCTTCGCGGCCTGCGTCGTGGTGGCCGGACTCTATGGCGGGGCGACCGCGAGCCGCCGGATCTTCGTCGGGCAGGCGCTGCCCGGCGCGATCACGCTGATCGCGGTCCTACTGGCCGGGTAGCGCCGCGGCGCTGAGCGCGATCTTGGCATTGCGGCCCGGGCGTTCGCTGGCGGCCGCGGCCTCGGCGGCCTCCGCGAGCGGGTAGGTGGCCTCGATGGCCAGGTCCAGTTCGCCGCGCGCGGCCAGGGTCACCAGCTCGGTGATGAGGCGGCGGCGTTCGTCACCGCCGATCTCCTCGGCGCGCTTGGAACCCCAGAAGCCCTTCACCACGGCCTGTTTGAAGATGATCGGGCCGGGGTTGAGCACCAGCGGCTGACCCGACAGCGCGCCGAAGGTGATGAGCTCACCACGCGGACCGAGCACCGAGAGCAGGTCATCGGCGGCCGGCCCACCGACCTGGTCCACCGCACGGGCGATCGGTTCGCCGCCGGTGACCTCCGCGACCTGCTGCTGCCAATCCCCCGACTCGGTCTCGAGCACCGGTTCGAAGCCCAGCTCCCGCAACGACTTCGCGGCCGCCGCGCTGCGCACCAGGTTCAGGACGTGGACGCCGCGGGCGCGGGCGAGCTGGTTCACCAGTCGTCCCACCGCGCCATTGGCGGCATTGATCGCGATCCACTGGCCGGGTTCGACATCGAGATCCTCGAGCAGCATGAGTGCGCTCAGCGGCATGGCCAGCAGCTGACTCGCGGTCGCGTCGGACACCGCATCCGGCACCGGGACGATCCCGCCCGCCTTGGCCACGAAGTACTCCGCCCACGCGCCCTGCACACCCGAAACCGTCACGCGCTGACCGATTTCCAGGCCGGTGACCCCCGGGCCCAGGGCGTCGACGCGGCCGACGGCCTCGGTGCCCGGGATGGCGGGCAGCTCGGGCCGGTAGCCGTAGACGCCCCGGATGATGGCCAGGTCGTGATTGTGGATCGGGGCCAGCGTGGTCGCGATCCGCACCTCACCCGGCCCGGGCTCGGGCACCGGCCGCTCGGCCGTGGTCAGGACCTGCTCGGGCTCGCCGAACTGTTCGATGATTACCGCACGCATGCTCATCCTCCTCAGTCTTCGACCACGATGACGTCGACCTCGATATTGCCGCGAGTGGCATTGGAATACGGGCACACCTGGTGAGCCTTGTCCGCCAGCGCCCGCGCCTCGTCCAGGGGCAGGTGCGGCAGCGACACCTCGAGGGTAACGGCCAGGCCGAACCCGCCGGCGTCATTGGGGCCGATGCCGACCTTCGCGCCCACGGCCGAGTCGTCCACGTTCGCCTTCAGCGACCGCGCCACGGTGCGCAGCGCCGAGTGGAAGCAGGCCGCGTAACCGGCAGCGAAGAGCTGCTCCGGGTTGGTGCCGAGGCCGTTGCCGCCCATCTCCTTCGGAATCGAGAGGGTGGCGTCGATCTTGCCGTCATCGGTGCGGACCTGGCCGTTGCGGCCGTCTCCGGTGGCGAGGGCTTCGGCGGTGTAGAGCACGTTCATCAGGGGGTCTCCTTGGATCTGGTGTGGGCGGTGAGAGCTTCGGTGAGTCGGTGCAGGGTTTCCCGCAGTTGGATCAGTTCCTCGCCGGGCAGGCCGGCGATCTCGGCCGATCGCGCCGGGATCCGGCAGGCGGCCGAACGCAATTCGCGTCCGCGGTCGGTCAGCGTGATCTCCACGCGGCGTTCGTCGGCGGTCGAGCGGCGGCGTGCCACGAAGCCCGCCGCCTCGAGCCGCTTGAGCAGTGGCGACAGCGTGCCCGAGTCCAGCTCCAGCGCCGAGCACAGATCGCCGACTGTGCGGTCGTCGCGCTGCCAGAGGGCGAGCAGCACCAGGTATTGCGGATAGGTGATGCCCAGGGCGTCCAGCTGGGGCCGGTACATGGCGGTCATGGCCCGCGACGCCGAGTAGAGCGCGAAGCACAGCTGGTTTTCCAGCGCCATCTCATCGGTCATGTCCAATACGGTAGCCATCAATTAGATTGTGCACAATCTAATTGATGGTCTGCTGCGTCACACCCGGCGATAACATCGCCCGGACCCTGCCGCAGGGCCGGGTTCCGATCATCGGGAATTTCGCTCGCCGACAGGCGGATTCCCGGACACCTCCGCTAGAACGCGTTCTAATGGGGGCACACCGAACCAGTGGGAGTTGCGATGACGCACGAGGTAGTGAACCGGGTCGCGGAGCTGTCGGGCCAGTTGGCGGCGACCGCCGAGGAGACCGAGCGGCTGGGCAAGCTCTCCGACGAGAGCGTGAAGCTGATCCGTCAGGCCGGGGTGATGCGGCTGCTGCAGCCCGCCGATTTCGGCGGGTACGCCGCGCATCCTCGGGATTTCGCCGAGGCGGTCATGGCCGTGGCCCGGCACTGCGGGTCCACCGGCTGGGTATGCGGCGTCGGCGGCGTGCACCCGTGGGAGATGGCACTGATGGACCGGCGGCTGCAGAACGAGGTGTGGGGCGAGAACCCGGACACCTGGATCGCCTCGCCGTACGCCGCGCAGGGCGTAGCGACGCCGGTCGACGGCGGATACACCCTGCGCGGTCGCTGGAACTTCTCCTCCGGCACCGATCACTGCGACTGGATCTTCCTGGGAGCGCTGCTCGGTGACGCCGACGGCAATCCGGTCATGCCGCCGACCGTGCTGCACGTGGTGCTGCCGCGCACGGACTACACGATCGTCGACGACTCGTGGGATGTCATCGGGCTGCAGGGCACCGGCAGCAAGGACGTCATCGTGGACGGCGCGTTCATCCCGGCCTATCGGACCATCGAATTCGATGCCGTCGCGGCCGGTGAGATCGCGGCCGAGCGGGCGGGCCGCACCGAGACGGTCTACAAGCTGCCGTTCTGGGCCATGTTCCCGCTGGGCATCACCTCCGCGGTGATCGGCATCGCCGAGGGCGCGCTCGCGGCGCACCTGGACTATCAGCGCGACCGGGTCACAGCCATGGGCACCAAGATCAAGGACGATCCGTACGTCCTGTCGGCCATCTCCGAGGCGGCGGCCGATATCGCGGCCTCGCGCACTCAGCTGCTGGACGGCATCAGCCGCCTCTACGACCAGGCCGAGGCCGGGAAGACCATCACCTTCGAGGACCGTTCCCTGGTGCGGCGCAATCAAGTTCGCTGCGCCTGGCGGGCAGTGTCGGCGGTCGACGAGATCTTCGCCCGATCCGGCGGCAATGCGGTGCGGCGGCAGAACGTCATGCAACGGTTCTGGCGGGACGCGCACGTGGGTCTGCAGCACGCCATCCACACGCCCGGATCGCTGTACCACTCGACGGCATTGACCATCATGGGCATCGAGCCCGAGGGTCCGCTGCGCGCCATGATCTGACCACCGCCGGGTCGGCCCGGCACGGTTTCCGCGCCGGGCGGGCCGCGCTTCCAGGCCGCCCCGATGGGGGATGCTACAAGTTTGCTACCGAACGGTTTCGAGAAGGATGCAATCACGTCACCGCAGGGCATTCGGGAGAACAACACGCACGATTATGTCGGGAAAATAGCCTCAAAAGCGACATACTCGCTGTCATGCATCGGCTGTCGCGCTACCTCGTTGCCCTGATCGCCACGTTTGCTGTCCTTGTGCCCGTCACCGCATCGGCCGACCCCGGCGATAGGGCTTCCATCGTGGACGTGCGCCCGCTGGGCGGCCGCCAGTACGAGGTCACCGTCTACTCGGCGGCCATGAACAGGACCATCCCGGTGTGGGTTTCACACCCGGACGGCCCCGCGCCCGCCCTGTACCTGCTCAATGCGGTGGACGGCGGTGAGACCGGCGGCCCGTGGACCAATCGCACCGATGTCGCCCAGTTCTTCGCCGACAAGCCGGTCAATGTGATCACCCCGATCGGCGGCCGTGCCAGCTTCTACACCGACTGGGTCGCCGATGATCCGACACTGGGCCGGAACCAATGGTCCACTTTCCTCATTCACGAATTGCCGCCGCTGCTGGAATCGCGATTCGGAATGACGGGGCGCAATGCCGTCGCGGGCGCATCGATGTCGGCCACCTCCGCACTCAACCTCGCCATCCAAGCACCCGGTATGTATCAGGCGGTGGGTTCCTTCAGCGGTTGCCCGCGCACGGCGGACGCGGCGGCGCGGGCCTATGTGCGATCCACGCTCGAGCTGTTCGGCGCGAATGCCGCCAATATGTGGGGCGGCGACGACAATCCGGCCTGGAGCGCCCACGACCCGGTTCTCAACGCGGACCGACTGCGCGGTGTGGCGCTGTACATTTCCGCGGGGAATGGCGTTCTGGGAGTTCATGACTCGCTCACCGATCCCAGCATCGGGGGGAATGTCAACGCGCTGACGGATCGGCTGGCCGTGGGTGGGGCCATGGAGACGGTGGTGCGAGGCTGTACGGATTCGCTTGTCGGAGAGTTGGGTTCGCTGGGGATTCCGGCGCAGGTGGTGTATCGGAATGGAACGCATGCGTGGCCGTACTGGCAGGACGACATCCATGACTCTTGGCCGCTTTTCGCGGGGGCTCTGGGAGTCTAGGAAGAGAAAGACAAGGCTACCCGGCTGCGTCGCATCGATCGACTGATCGCGATTCCCGCATCAGCTGCGTGACCAGGTAATTTCCAGTTCCTGAAGATCGAAGCCCTGGGGGAAGTGTGCGGTCCGGGGTTCGCCGGGGTGGCCGCCGTGGCGCTCGTAGAAGGCGATGGCGGGCGTATTGGCCTGGAGGACTTCCAGGTAGACGGGGCGGCCCGGGTATTCGGCAGCGGCCCATTCGAATCCGTGGTGCAGGAGGCGGGAGCCGATGCCGGCTCGTTTGAGGGTCGGGCCGACGTGCAGATTGTCGATGAGAATGCGGCCGTCTGCGCGGGGTGCGAGGTAGATGAATCCGAGTATTTCCGAGCCGGATTCGGCGATGAACAGGTCGCCTTCGGACCGGTCGCCGGTCAGGCGGCTGTGCCAGAGCGCCTTGTGGTCGTCGGTCAGCGCGCCGTTCAGGTAGCTGTCGGGCATGATGCTCGCGTAGGCGGTGCGCCAGCTGGCGGTGTGCAGCGTGGCGACCGCTTCCGCGTCGGATTCGGTACCTGGTCGGATCCGGATGTCCATGGGGCTCAAGACCGTTCGTCGAAGGCCCGGAGGATTTCTTCGGCGGCGAGAGCGGGGGTGAGCGAGCCGTCGCGGACCTGTTTTTCCACCTGGGTGCGCAGGGCCTTGACGTTCGGGTTCTCGGTGAGGCGGCGGAGCAGGCTGTCGTGGACCATGGTCCAGGTCCAGTCGACCTGCTGGCGGCGGCGCTTCTCGGCGAACTCGCCTGCTTCGGTGAGGACGCGGCGGTGGGTGAGGACCGTGTCCCAGAACGAATCCAGTCCGATGCCGTTCAGGCCGGACATGGTGAGAACCGGTGGACGCCACAGGGATTCGCGCGGGTGGATGAGCCGCATGGCGCCTTGAAGCTCCCGGGCAGCGGCCTTGGCCTCCAGCTCGTGGCGGCCGTCGGCCTTGTTCACGGCCACCAGGTCGGCGAGTTCGAGGACGCCCTTCTTGATTCCTTGCAGCTGGTCGCCGGTGCGGGCCAGGGTGAGGAAGCAGAAGACGTCGACCATATTGGCGACGGTGACCTCGGACTGGCCGACACCGACGGTCTCCACCAGGATGACGTCGTAGCCCGCCGCCTCCAGCAGCACGATGGTCTCGCGGGTCGCTTTCGCCACGCCGCCGAGGGTTCCGGCCGTGGGGGACGGCCGGATGAAGGCGTCCCGTTCCACCGACAGTCGCGCCATGCGGGTCTTGTCGCCGAGGATCGAGCCGCCGGTCCGCGTCGAGGACGGGTCCACGGCCAGTACCGCCACGCGGTGGCCCTGGCCGATGAGGTACATGCCCAGCGCGTCGATGAACGTCGACTTGCCGACGCCCGGAACGCCGGTGATGCCAACGCGATTGGACACCACCTTGCCCGCTTCGGGGGTCAGTCGCAGCAGCAGCTGCTGGGCCAGGTCCCGGTGGTCGGTGCGGGTCGATTCGACCAGGGTGATGGCGCGGGCCAGCCCGGCCCGCTCCCCGGCCCGGACCTGCGCGGCCAGTTGGTCGACGTCGATCGCTCGGCGCGCCACCGGAGTGGCGGGCTGGGCGCCGGGGCCGGGCGTTTCCGCGCCGGCGGGGCCGGGCAGGCCGACGCCGGCGGTGGTGCCGAGCCGGGGGTGGATTCCGCCACCCTCGGTCCCGCGTGCGGCGTCGCTCATTCCGTTGCGCCGGTGCCGATCTCGTGGCCCAGCTGTGCGGCCAGCTTCTTGATCAGGTCGATCGCGGCGTCGGCGATGATGGTGCCGGGGCCGAAGATGCCGGCGGCACCCGCGGCGTACAGCTCGTCGTAGTCACCGGGCGGGATGACGCCGCCGACGGTGACCATGATGTCGGGGCGTCCGACATCGGCCAGCGCCTGCCGCAGGGCGGGCACCAGCGTGAGGTGGCCTGCGGCCAGCGACGAGACACCGACGACGTGGACGTCGTTGTCGGCCGCTTGCTGCGCCACCTCCTCGGGGGTCTGGAACAGCGGGCCCACGTCGACGTCCATGCCGAGGTCGGCGAAGGCCGTGGCGATCACCTTCTGGCCGCGGTCGTGGCCGTCCTGCCCCATCTTGGCGACCAGGATGCGGGGGCGGCGGCCCTCCGCCTCGGCGAACGCCTCGACCAGTTCGATGGCCTTGCTGATGTTGGTCACCTTGCCGGCCTCCTCACGGTAAACGCCGGAGAGCGTGCGGATCTCGGCCTGGTGGCGGCCGTACACCTGCTCCAGCGCGTCGGAGATCTCGCCCACGGTGGCCTTGGCGCGCGCGGCGTTGATGGCCAGGGCGAGCAGGTTGTTGTCCATGCCGCCCTCGGACGAGGCTGCCGCACGGGTCAATTCGGCCAGCGCCTTCGCGACCTCGGCCGAATCACGTTCCGCCCGCAGCTTTTCCAGCTTGGCGTTCTGCTCGGCGCGCACGCGCGAGTTCTCGACCTTGAGCACCTCGATCGGGGTGTCTTCCTCGACCAGGTACTTGTTGACGCCGATCACCGGCTGCTGGCCGGTGTCGATGCGCGCCTGGGTGCGGGCCGCGGCCTCTTCGATGCGCAGCTTCGGGATGCCCTCCGAAATCGCCTGTGCCATACCGCCGTGCGCCTCGATCTCGGCGATGTGGGCGCGGGCGCGCTCGGCCAGCTGGTGGGTCAGCCACTCCACGTAGTACGAGCCGCCCCACGGGTCGGCCGGACGGGTGGTGTTGGATTCCTGCTGGATGAGCAGCTGGGTGTTACGGGCGATGCGGGCGGAGAAGTCCGTCGGCAGGGCCAGCGCCTCGTCCAGCGCGTTGGTGTGCAGCGACTGGGTGTGGCCCTGGGTGGCGGCCATGGCCTCGACGCAGGTGCGCGCGACGTTGTTGAACACGTCCTGCGCGGTCAGCGACCAGCCCGAGGTCTGCGAGTGGGTGCGCAGCGCGAGCGACTTGGAGTTCTTGGGCTCGAACTTGGCGACCAGCTCGCTCCAGAGGAGCCGTCCGGCCCGGAGTTTCGCGACCTCCATGAAGAAGTTCATGCCGATGGCCCAGAAGAACGACAGTCGCGGCGCGAACTTGTCGACCTCCATGCCCGCGTCCAGACCGGCCTTGATGTACTCCACGCCGTCGGCGAGGGTGTAGGCCAGCTCCAGGTCGGCCGTGGCTCCGGCCTCCTGGATGTGGTAGCCGGAGATGGAGATCGAGTTGAACTTCGGCATCTTCGCGGAGGTGTAGGCGAAGATGTCGGAGATGATCCGCATCGAGGGCTTGGGCGGGTAGATGTAGGTGTTGCGGACCATGAACTCCTTCAGAATGTCGTTCTGAATGGTTCCGGCCAGCTGCTCGGGCTTGACGCCCTGCTCCTCGGCGGCGACGACGTAGAGCGCCAGGATCGGCAGCACCGCACCGTTCATGGTCATCGACACCGAAACCTGGTCCAGCGGAATGTGATCGAACAGTTCCCGCATGTCCAGGATCGAGTCGATGGCGACACCGGCCATACCGACGTCACCGGTGACGCGCGGGTGGTCGGAGTCGTAGCCACGGTGGGTCGCCAGGTCGAAGGCGACCGACAGGCCCTTCTGGCCCGCCTGCAGGTTGCGGCGGTAGAAGGCGTTCGAGTCGGCGGCGGTGGAGAAGCCCGCGTACTGGCGGATCGTCCACGGCTGGTTCACGTACATGGTCGGGTACGGGCCGCGCACGAACGGCGCCACACCCGGCACGCTGTCGAGCGGGTAGCCCTCGGCCACGATGGCGTCCCGGTCGGCCTTGGTGAACACCGGCGGCACGTCGATGCCTTCGGGGGTCGTCCAGGTGAGCTGTTCGGGCGCATAGTGATTGGCGGTCGCGGCCTCCTCGACGAAGGCGTCGACCTGCTCGCTGCTGACCTCGGCGGGGGCGGTGTCGCCCTCGGTCAGCGGTACTTCGGCGAAGTTGCCGATCCGGTGCTTGATATCGCTCATCTCTACGCTCCCAGCTTCTCCAGCAGGCCGGACAGAGCCGCCACCGCGTCCATGCGCGCGGTCACGAAACCGTCGGGGCGCTGCGCACCGGTCAGATCGGCGACCGCCTTCTCGGGTCCGGCCAGCAGCACGGTGGTCACCCCGGCCGCCCGCAATTCCTCCACGGCCGCGGCGGCGTCGGTGCCGTAACGGGTGTCGGAGCCACACAGCACGGCGATCGACGGGCCGGTCTCGGTGACCGCTTCGATGCCGCCGGAGGCCAGCAGGTTGGTGGTGAAGGTGACACGAACATTGTTCTCCGACACCGGACCCAGCGGAACCAGCCGCACCTGCGGGCGGGCGCCGTGGGCGGCCAGGTAGGCGTCGGAGCGGTTGCGCAGCGCTTCGAAGGCGGCGCCGTAGCGGGCCGTGCCGTTCTTGGCGCGGGCGGCCTCCGACAGCGGCTTCTCACCCAGGTTCGGGAACTCGTTGACGCCGGTGACGGCCGTCTTGCGGTGCGCCACATCGGAATCACGCTTCGCCTTGGTCTCGGCGATGCGCTCGGCGAGCAGGCCCGCCTGCAACGCGGCCAGGTAGCCGCCGGCGGCCTCGATCTCCTGCATGAACTTCCACGCCTTGGCGGCGAGCTCATCGGTCAGCGACTCCACGTACCAGGAGCCCGCGCCCGGGTCCTGCACATGGCCGAGGCGGGATTCCTCGAGCAGCAGCAGCTGGGTGTTGCGAGCCATGCGCTCCGAGAACGCCTTGGACACCTCGAGCTCCCCGGCGGGCAGCGCGTCGTCGAAGGGCAGCACGGTGACGATATCCGCGCCACCGACGCCCGCGCCGAACGCGGCGAGGGTGGTGCGCAGCATGTTCACCCACGGGTCCCGCTGGCTCATCATGGCCGCGGACGTGATCGCCTGCTGCGGCGCGTTACCGAAGGCCGGAGCCCCGCACACATGCGCGACGCGCGCCCAGAGTCGCCGGGCGGCACGGAATTTGGCGATGGTCTCGAACTGGTCGTCGGTGGCCGCGAAGCGGAACTCGAGCTGCTCCAGCGCATCCGCGATATCGGCCCCGGCGTCGGTGAGCGAGCGCAGGTACTCCAGGCCCGCGGCCACCGCCGCACCCAGCTCCTGGGCGTCGGAGGCGCCGGAATTGTGGAAGGCCACGCCGCACACGGTGATCGCGCGGACCGTCTCGGTGCGGGCCACCGCCTGCTGGGCCAGCGCGACCGCACCGTCCAGGTCGATGGCCGAGGAGCCGGCGAACAGGCTCGTCAGCGGGGTGGCGCCCAGCGAGACCCGAATGTCCTTGCGGTTCGGGGCCTCATAGCCGTCGAGCACCGAGAACAGCGCGGCCGCAGCCTCATTGGCGGCCGGCCCGGCGTCGAGGGTGAGCGGCGCCAGCTCGAAGAGGAAGCCCTGCAGTGCGGTGGCCAGCCCGTCGACCGGCACGCCGCGCGCGGCGACGCCCAGCCACACCGCGCTCACGCCGTTGTCGAGCGCGAAGAGGATGTCCGCGTTGACGGCCTTGGCGTCGGCGCCGCCGAAACGCTGGCTGACGAACCAGCCACGGTGCACGTCACGGGTGGCGTCGCCACCGCGCACGTAGGGGAACTGCCCGGGAAGCGGCTGCTCGGGCAGTTCGTCGCGGCGCGTGTAGAGCGGGTTGACGGTCAGGCCGTCATAGGTCGTGACCGCGAGCAGCTTCTCCGGCTCATCCGGCAAGTCGCTCGCATCCACCCTGCGGGCCTTCGCCAGCACCCCGGCGACACCCTTGCGCCAGGCGGCATACTCGGGCACCGGATCGGTGTCCGAGTCGGAAGCAATCGGCATAGCTGCTGTTCCTTCTTCCACTCCCTGACCGGATGGCCGTTGCACCGGCATTCACCCAGCTCAACGGCCACTTTGGTTAACGAGCATTCATCGTCTTTCCCCTGATGCTAGCGGCAGCCTCGAGATAACGGTCTCCGGAGTCTCACTACCAGCGGGTAACCTGGCGCGGTGCCAACAACCGTGCGTGTGCCGCTCGAGCGGGTATCCGGGCTGCTCAGCCGTCTCCGTCAACCGCGAAATCTGGCCTTGCTGATCGGCTGCGGGCTACTTTTCGCGCTGGCCGCCTTCGCACCGCACCCGGCACCCCAGCAGATCCGGCACTGGGCCGACTCGGTTGGGCCGCTATTGCCGCTGGTGTTCTTCGCGGTGCACACGCTGGTCTGTGTCGCGCCCTTCCCGCGCACCATCTTCACCCTCAGCGCGGGCATGCTGTTCGGCTCGGTGGAGGGACTCACGCTGGCCCTCGCCGCCACGACACTCAGTGCGGTGCTGGCACTGTGGCTGGTGCGCGCCGTCGATCACGAGCGGGTACGCGCGCGGCTCACCCATCCGACCGTGCAGGCGGTCGACACCCGGTTGGCGCGGCGGGGCTGGCTGGCGATCGGATCGCTGCGACTGATCGCCTTCGCGCCGTTCTCGATCGTGAACTATTGCGCCGCACTGTCTTCGATCCGGTTCACCCCGTACCTGATCGCCACCTTCATCGGGATCATCCCGGGCACCGTGGGCACGGTGCTGCTGGGCGACGCGCTCACCAATCGCACCTCCCCCGCCCAATTGATCGTCACGGCAGCCTGTTTGGCGGTCGGCGTGATCGGGTTGGTCGTGGACGCGAGAATGGCCATCGCGGAAGCCGAGGCTCAGCCGGAGCCGGTCGCCTGATCGGACGGCGGCAGCGGCCACTGGTCGAAGCCAGGGAGCGAATCCAGGGGCGGTGCGGGTTCGATCAGCTCGTTCAGTTGCGCGAGCAGGTCATCCTGGTGTGCCTCGGCGTAATTCAGCGTGCGGTCGAGATCGTGTGCCCGGACCAGCCAGCCGCTGGCCTGACGGACCACCTCGGCCGGTGTTGCCGCGCCGTCGGAGTCGAGGAGGAATGCGGCGAGCGCCGGCTCGAGCGCGGCGGCCGACCCCAGATGTTGCAGGCACCGGCCGGTGCCGAGATCGTCGGCGAGAGCGCGCCATTCGCTCAGGGCGGTCTGCCATCGCACCAGCGCGTGCCGCGGTTCGCCCACCGACCAGTCGAGAACACCCGCGATCTCGTGCACGTGGGCCAGCCCGCTGGGGTCGCGCCCGCCCGCGGCCATGGATTCGGCCAATTCCAGGCGGTCACGTGCGGCGGTGTGCCGCCCCTGCACGAGGTGCGCGATCGCCATGTTCACCAGGGCGCACACCTCACCTGCGACATCTTCGCGCGGTAGCAGCCACCACGCCTGTTCCAGGAGATTGACCGCCTTGCTCAGATTCGCGTCCGTGGTGTCCATGGCCTCCAGCGCCTGTCGGTGCAGGGCGCGAGCGCGCAGGCTGCGGGACACCGTCCACGGGCTGTAGCGCGCCGGTCGCCGCTCCGGCACCGTCGCGCGGATATCGGCCAGGGCATGCAGCGGGCCGTATCGGGTCGCGGACGTGATCGTCACCATCGCTGCGGCCGGGCCCGGCTCGTGCGGGCCGCCGCCCGTGCCCGGGCTGTCCTCCGCGCGGCCGCTGCGCGCGAACCAGATGTCCAGGGCGTCGGCGATCACGGCCAGATCCGGCACCACCGCGCGTATTCGGTTCAGCAGGGTGTTGTTCGCCTGTCCCGCTTCCGGTTCGGCCCGTCGCGCACAGTTGCGCAGGAGGAGACAGAGCCGGGGCTCCTCGTTCTCGAACCAGCGGCGCGCGACCGCGGCGTGTGCCGGAAGATCGAGCGCCCCCGCCCACAGCGTGACTTCCTCGGCGTGTCTGCGGAGCAGCACCGCGAGCGCGGCCCGCCACTCGGGCGTCTCGGTGATGGCGGGATCCTCGCCGGCGGGCGGCACCCCGGCCAGCCGGTAGCGCCCCGGCGGCATCGGCTCCACCGCGCCCGCTCTGGTCAGGCTCGCCAATAGTCGCGGTGCGGAGGGGGTTTCGGTCTCCGCCGTGGCGGCGGGGAGCCGGGCGGCGGCGCTCGCCCCGAGCACCTCGAGGAGCACCCCGGTCTCATAGGTTCGAATGGGCAGCTCGCGGAGCACCGCCGCGGCCCAATTGCCCGTCAACTCCGGGTTCGTCTCCGGCTGGGGCTCCGGACCCCAGGGCGCTCCGGGATCGGGCAGCTCCACGGGTCGCGGACCCGTGAGCCCGGCCCGATCCTGCACCAATCGATAACCGCGCCGGGCGGATTCGGTCAGGAAGTAGGCGAGAACGACCCACCCGACGGCGGACTCGGTCCACCGCACGGCGGGGTTCGCCTTGAACGCGTCGGTCATCACATTGGCGATCAAGGTGGCGATACCGATGCCCACCAGTGCCGGGGCGCCCAGCAGCCACTGCCACACCGCGGATTTCGGCGTGGCCATGAGGCTGCGGCTCTCGCGGGCCAGCTCGGTGGACTCGGGTCCGCCGGGCACGGATTCCGTTTCGCTCATATCCGCGCTCCCCCGGCCAGGCCCGGTACCAGCCAGCGTCGCCAGCACACCAGCAGCAGCACCAGCGGCACGACCGCCGAGACCAGCGCCCCGGTCGCGAGTTGGGCGGAGCTCTCGTCGAATTGGCGGGAGTAGCCCCACAGCAGCAGCGACCACGGGCTGCCTCCGGTGCCGTTGACCAGCAGTCCGATGAAGAAGTCGTTCCACACCTGGATGAACTCCAGCACCGCCACCGCGACGACGGCCGGCACCACGGCACCCAGCCGGGCGACGATGGTGCGCAGCGAAGCCAGTCCGTACAGGGCGTCGGCGGCCGGGGTGTAGGCCGGTGCGAGGAGGGCTCCGCGCAGGACGAGAATCGAGATCGGCAGTCCGGCGGCGGCATGGGTGAAGATCAAGGGGACCAGGGTGCCGAACCAGCCGGAGGACCCGATCACCCGCTGCAGTGCGCCCAGATACATCTGGGCGGGCAGCACGGTCAGAATCACCAGGCAGGGCACCGCGGTTCGGACGCGCGCGGCGGCCAGCCAGTGGGCGACCGGCAGTGCGAAGGCCACGACCATCACGGTCGCGGGGACCGCCACGGTCAGGGTGGTGCGCAGTGCGTCACGCAGGGCCGGATCGATCGTGACAGCATGTATGTCAACAGCCTTCGGCCCGACGGTCCCGTACAGCGCGACGTAGACCAGCTCTGCGATCGGCGACAGCACCACCAGCACGGCGACTCCCACCAGGAGCCAACGCGGGATGGCCCGCCACAGGGGCAGGCGCTCACGCCACGCGGCGGGGCGCGGGTGCAGCGGACGCGGACCGCTCGGGCGGCGCACATTGATCCGATCCTGCGCGAACAGCGCGGCCAGCACGAGGGCGGCCGTCAAGGGCAGGGCGTACGCGGCCGCTTCGCCGCACGAATTCGCCTCGCACGCGCTGTTGAGACGCCACCATTCCACGGTCGCGGTGCCGACATCGTGTTGCAGCGACCGTGGCACCGCACCGAGTACGGCGTCGAATACCCGGGCCGCGGCGACCGCCACCACCAGGAAGGCCACGGAGGCGACGGGCCGCACCTGCGTCCACAACCGGATCGGCATGAGCCAGCGCGGACCGCCGGCCAATTCCGGGGCGCGCACCGGATCGTCCTCGATCGTGAGGATGGCGGCACGGAACAGGCCGACCAGCAGCCCCAGCCAGGTCCAGACGAAGGCCGCCACCAGAACCGCTTCGAACGCATAGCGTTCCGCTGCGACACCGCTGAAATATCGTCCACGCGTGACGGTTTCGAGAATCAGCCGGAAGGCGATCCCCGAGGTGAAGGCCGAGACGCCGAACGGCACGATGAACGGCCACCACAGCCACGGCAGGCGTCGGCTGGGCCAGGCCAGCACCAGGGCCACACCGACCAGGACGATGGCCAGCGCCACCCAGCCCGCGGTGTGCAGGTACGCGCTGCGGCTCGCGCGGGGCAGCTCCCCCCACACCACCAGGGATCCGGCCGCCAGGCAACCGAGCCCGAGCGCGGCCGCGAACGCCCACGCGGTGAACGCGAACAGGCTTGGCAGGGCGGCCATTCCGGTGCGCAGGCGCCGCCGGTCCACGATGAGCAGCGCGCCGCCACCGAGCAGTTGCAGCCCGCAGCCGAGGGCGAGCCCCGGATGTGTGCGTGCGCCGAGCCCGACGGTGTACAGCGCCGGAGCCACCAGCAGCAGCCCCATCAGCACGACGGCCGGTGCCCGGACCAGGTAGTTGACCACGACCTCGAGGTGCGGATGCCGGCCCGGCACCAGCGGCCCCGACAGCCTGCGGGTGGCGAGTGTCAGTTCGAGGCCGTTGGAATGCACCGAATACACGCGTATCTCACCCCTGCCGAGTGCGTTCCAGCTCGTAGACGGCGTCCACGGCGGTGCGGACGGCCGCGGCGGCGCGCTGCGACGAATCCGCCGGAGTGCCATCGAGATCCATCAGGAATTGCGTGATGATCCCCCACAGCGGATTGTCGCCGCCCCGCGAACCGATGCGGTCGGCCAGGTCGAATTCGGTCCAGGAGCGGACGTGCGGACCGAGGGGTTCGAGCATGGCCGAATAGGCCGGGCGGGTACGCAGGTCGGGTGCGATGAATCCGCCTTCCTTTCCGATCCAGCTGTCCGGGGCATCGGGCAGCGACAGCAGGCGGATCAGTTCGGCCGCCGCGTCCTTGGCCGATCGGGTCAGGACCATGATGTCGCCGCCGCCGATCACCGGGCCGTCGCGGAATCCGGGGAGGATGCTCGGAAACAGCGACACCCCGACGGCCTGTTTCATCGCCACGTCATCGCCGCGGAAACAACTCCTGACTATCGGCTCGGCGAAATCGGGCGCCACCACCATGGCCGCGTCGCCCTCGGCGAACACCTCGCGCACGGCATCGGGGAACTGCTGAGTGAGCGCTCGGCCGATACTGCCGGGAAAGGCATTCGGAAATCCCCAGATTCCGGCGAGGGTCTCGAGTGCCCGGGTGATTTCGGCACGCCGCTGCCCAGGACGCCAGTCGTTCGGGGTCACCACGCTCTCGTAGGCGTCGGGCGACTGGGCGAGCAGCACATTCGCGAAGAAGTCGGCGAGCATCCAGCCGTCGGCCGCGCCCAGCGCCAACGGGTGGGTTCCACTGCGCGCCAGGCGATCCAGCAGGATGGGCCACTGCCACGGGGCCCAGCTGCCCGGTGGCGGCAGGCCGAGCCGTCGAAACTTCGCCAGGTCGAACCACACCAGCGATTTGCAGGAGGCCTTGAACGGCAGTCCGTAGAGCCGATTGCCGGACACCGTCTCGACATGCACCAGTTCCCACCAGCCGTGGGCATAACGCGGCGCTTTCCGTTCATCGCCCCACAGTGATTCGTCGAGCGCGCGCAGCCGTCCGTCCTGCGCCAACCGCGTTATCTGCCCGAGTTGCGGCAACACCACGATGTCCGGCGTGTACCGGCCGGCCGAGAACACCGTCCCCACATCGTCACCCAGGGTGAATACCTGAGTGCTGTGTGAAAACTGGTGGGAATCACGCAGATCGGCGAGCACGTCCTCGAATGCCCGTAACTCCGCGCCGCCCCAGGGCACCGCGAGTTTCACCGTGTCGGAATTCGGGCCGGACACGAAGGGGGTGCACGCCGCAGCCATCGGAAGCAATGCGCCTGCACGCAAAATGGTTCTGCGGGTCGCCATTCCGTCCCCCCAACCGATGCGACTTCGCCCCGGTTCCGGCCTCGGTGCGGAACACGTTACTCCTGTGGATGGTCCGGCACGATCGCTATTCGCGAGGCGGCCGCACCCCCTGCGCGCCCCCACGCCACTGTCGTCAGGACGAAATGGACAGCAGCGCTGGGGCTTTCGAGGCGGGAGTCAGTCGAGGGTACAGCCCGAGATCGGCACGTCGTTGAGGCGATCGACCAGATAGCCGATCGCATTGTCGGTGCCGAAGCCGTCGATCAACTCGGGGCCGAAATGGTTCGGGAGGGTGGCCCCGGGCAGGATCGGCGGCAGCTCGTCGGTCCGGAAGCTGACGCCGGCGCCCCTGCCACACCATTCGGCGGCGAGTTGCCGGGCCTGACCGTAGGGGACGGTGTCGTCGTTGCGACCGCTGGTGATCAGGACCGGGCTTGCCGGAGTGAGGTTTCCGATGTGCTGCTGCCGCAGGATGTCCTCGGCCTCGGGGACCTCCTGGAGGTGATCGATCATCGGCCGATGATCGACGGTGAACTCGGTGCTGCGCAGGAACGGATGCTTCAGGATCACGTCACCGATGCACTCGTTGCCCAGGTCGCTCAGCAGCGCCTTACCCTCCGGCGTGGTGCGTTCGTCCAGAATCGGCCGCAGATCGGGGTAGCGCGCGACGAAACCGTTGAGCGCGAACCCGATCACGCCGCTGATCAGACTGCCGTCGGCCCGCTTCAGCACCTCGGTCAGATCCGCGACCGGCGCGCCCGCCCACGTTCCCTTCAGGTTCAGTTCGGGAGCGTAGTCGGGTTGCATCTCGACCGCCGCGGCCGTGGCGCCGCCACCCTGGGAGTACCCCCACAGCGCCAGCGGTGTGTCATCGCCCGAACCGGCCACGTTGTTGGCCGCGCGCGCGGCGTCGAGGACGGCATGGGCCTCCTCGACGCGGTTGACATAGGTATGGGTCCCCGGTGTTCCCATGCCGATGTAATCCGCCACGAAGACGCGGGCGCCCAGCGAATTCCACGTCAGCGCCGAGATCGCCTCCTGGTTCGCGGAGAAGGTCGGCGGCGTGATGCTCGCGTACATCCCGGTCGAGAAGGCCAGCGACACCGCGCATTGATCGCCCTGACCGGTGGTGCCGGGCGCGATGACGATGGTGGGCCGCGGCCCGGAGCCGTGCCAGGGCTGGGTGGAATCGAGGAAGACACCGGTCGCCGCGACGGGCGTGCCGTCCTGCATCTGTGTCGTGTACATGACCTGTTCGGCCGGCAACGGCCAGACCCCGTTGCCCGCCGGCTGCGCCAGGTAGGCCGAGATATCGGTGGTCTTGATGATCGCTCCGCGCGTCGGATCGAATTGCGCAGGGGGAACATAGAAGTCGTTGACCGGATCGGCGGAGGCCGACCCCGGAACGGCGGCGGCACCGGCGGCGGTCACACACAGCGCCGCCGCGATGGCGAGGGCGTGATCGACGTTCCGGGACGTCTGTCGCTTCCGAGGATTCGGACGGCGTTGTCCAGACATTTTCTGCTTTCTCTGCGGACTCGCGAGTAACACCGTTACTCGAGTAACGCGGTTACTCTAGTCACCGGCGAACACCATTGGGAAGAGGGTTGACTCCGGTCCGACCCACATTCACCGTCGGAACCAGACTGTCGGCGGACCCGATCAACGCCGCGCCGCAGATCGCGCGGGTGCTGGTCAACGATCCGCACATCGTCCTCAGGCACGAACCGTTCGGGGCGCCGGATCAGCTGACCCGGGAGCGGCTGCAGGTGGAGCCGCTGCGACCGAGGCGCGAATCGGGCAAAACCATTGTGTTCGTGACCCATTCGGTGGAGGAGGCGGTATACCTGTCCGCCCGGATCCCGGTCATGAATGCCCGCCCGGGACGGATCATCGTCGACCGGGGGGTCGTATTACCGGGCGATGACGAGGCGGGCGTCCGGGCCATCACCGTCACCGCGACACCCGAATTCCAGGCCCTCGAAATCGAATTGGCGACGGCGATCCAGGCCGTCCACGTTTGATCATGAATACGACGATGGCCCGTGCCGCGACTTTGCGGAACGGGCCATCGGACGTTTCGAACTGACGCGAAACCTGAATTACAGGTAGGCGCCACACACGGGCCAGGCGCCCGCACCCTGACCGGCGAGCACGTTCTCCGCGACGCGGATCTGCTCCTCGCGGCTGGCGTTGGCAGCACTGCCGCCACCACCGTAGGCGTTCCAGGTACTCTGGGTGAACTGCAGACCGCCGTAGAACCCGTTGCCGGTGTTGGCGCCCCAGTTGCCGCTGCTCTCGCACTGCGCGACAGCGTCCCAGTTGTGCCCGGCGGCCGAGGCGGTCGCGGTGGACAGCGCGAACGGGATGGACACGAGCGCACCGATGGCCGCCGCGGCGGCGAATGTGCGGGTGGTGAGCTTCCGGTTGCGATGCATAAGGTATTTCCTCGCCTGCGCCCGCCGGCCCGCGCTCTCGGCTGCGGGTCCCCGTCCCCAGGGGTTTCTCGGTTGCTCTCGAATCGCGGGACGGAGTTGCCGGTGTTCGTCGATTCGAGCGGGGCCCGGTTGAATCCGAGCCATGAACGACGGTAACGGATCAATCACGTTAGATCACGTAACGATCACGGCCAGTTGACAGATGGGTATCCGGGATACTCAATCCGTTCTCGCAGTTCGCATCGCAATTTCGCCGAATGACATTTCTGGAATTCGTAAACAATTTTGTGACGGAGGTCACTAGAAAATAGTGATCCCGATCGCGTAATACAAACCCGAAACAAAACGATCCTGGCCCAAAATCGGCCTCCGACCGGCTCGGATCGTGGTGCGCACAACCATTGCCCCAGTTCAGAGCCGTGACCATAGTGCCTCCATGGCCGATGAACCCCGTTCCGGAGCACGCGCTGTCGACCGCGCGATCCAGGTGCTGAATTGCTTCCACGGCGACGATCCGGAGCTGTCGCTGAGCGAACTCGCCCAACGGGCCCGGCTGCCCGTCAGCACCGCACATCGTCTCGCCCAGGCGCTGGTGCGTGGCGGCCTGCTCGAGCAGGGCCCGGCCGGTGATCGCTACCGCGTCGGGCACGGGCTGGCGACCCTGGCCCGGCCCGCCCTCGCCCGGCTGGGTCTGGAGTCCGCCGCGCCCCATCTGTACGCGCTCGCCGCGGGCATCCGGATCACGGTCAGCGTGAGCGTGATGGACGACAGCGACGCGCTCACCGTCTTCCAGGCCCGCCCGCCGATCCACTTCTGCCACCACCAGGTGCCACGGTCCCGGCAATCCCTGCACGCCAGCGCGGCGGGCCACGCCCTGCTGGCCTACTCCCCCGCCCGCGCCGCCGCCGACGTCGATCTGGACCGGGTCCGCCGCACCGGCTTCGCCTCCGAGCTGATCGAGACCGACGACCCCATCCGCGCCCTGGCGGTGCCCATCGTCGGGCCCGGCCGGCAGGTGCACGGGGCGCTGGCGGTGCAGGCCCGCTCGGCCCGCCTGGACAGCGAGCTGATCCGGGCCGTCGTGCCCGCCATGCGGATCGCCGCGGGCCGGATCGCGCCGCTGTTCCAGACCACCGACGGCGCGGTGCCCGCCGCCGCCGAGTTTCGCTCACGCTGATTTCCACATGGTGAAAAGCCGGTTGCCGCACCGCGGCGCCCATCGCAGCATGTGACCACCGCCGAATCATCGCCAGTTCCCCTGTCCGGCAAAGGAATCCCCATGACGCTCTGTTGTCGCCCAGCCCTCGAATCCCACCGAGCGACAGTCGTATTCACCGAAAGACTCCCCCATGGCATTCCCTCCCCGCCGGACCCGGGTGCGCCGCGTCCTCGCCGCCGCGTTCGCCGTCTCCAGTGCTCTCGTCCTGCTCACCGGCTGCGCGAAAACCGACGCGGGCACGACCGCCGACGGTAAGACCGTCCTCCGCTATCAGGGCTCGACCGGTCAGGTCTCCGCCTTCGAACTGGCCGCCGACCTCGGCTACTTCAGCAAGATCGACCTCCACTGGGAGGGCGACACCACCAGCGGCCCGGCCAATATCCAGGCCGCCGCCACCAAGCAGGTCGAATTCGGCAGCGCCTTCAACGGCGCGGTCATCAAGCTGGTCGCGGGCGGCGCTCCCGTCACCGCTGTCCTCAGCTCCTACGGGGCCGACGAACTCAACTTCACCGGCTACTTCGTCCGCGACAATTCCGGCATCACCTCCGCGCGCGACCTCATCGGCAAGAAGGTCGGCGTCAACACCCTGGGTGCGCACCACGAGTTCATCACCCGGCAGTGGCTGCACGACCAGGGACTCAGCGATCAGGAGATCAAGCAGGTCCAGCTGGTCGTGTTGCCGCCTGCCAGTACCGAGGACGCGCTGCGCAACGGCCAGATCGATGTGGCCGCGCTCGGCGGCGTCTTCCGCGACACCGCCGTCGGGCGCGGCGGAGTGCATCCGCTCTACACCGACAAGGATCTGTTCGGTCAGTTCGATTACGGCACTTACGTTTTCCGCAACGACTACCTGAAGTCGCATGCTGCGGCCGTCGCCGATTTCGTGCAGGGCACCGCACGGGCCACCCGCTGGCTGCAGGTCACGCCGCGTGACGAGGTGGTGGCGCGGTTCGCCGACATCATCCACAAGCGCGGGCGCAACGAGAACACCGGACTGCTGCAGTACTACAAGAGCTCGGGTATCCCCGTCCCCGGCGGCGTGATCGCCGAACGCGAACTGCAGATCTGGATCGACTGGCTGGTCCGCAATGGGGAACTGCCCGCGGGCAAGCTCGCGGCCAAGGACCTCTACACCAACAAGGACAATCCCTACGCCAACGGCACCTACCCGGCCGCCAGCGGTCCCAGCGGTGAGGCGGTGGCGAAATGAGTTCCGCGACCGTCAAACTCGCGCTCACCGGAGTCAGCAAGGAATTCGCCGTGCGCGGGGAGCAGGAGAGTTTCACCGCGCTCGCCGATATCAGCGTCGATGTGCGGGACGGTGAGTTCCTGGTCCTGGTCGGGCCCAGCGGGTCGGGCAAGTCCACCCTGCTGGATCTGCTCGGCGGGCTCGGCAAACCCACCTCGGGACAGATCCTGCTGGACGGGGCGCCGGTCACCGGACCCGGTCTGGACCGCGGGATCGTCTTCCAGCAGTACGCGCTGCTGCCCTGGCGCACCGCCCGGGCCAATATCGAATTCGGCTTGGAGGCCAAGGGCATTCGCCGGCGCGAACGCCGCGAGATCGCCGAGCACTATCTCGAACTGGTCGGCCTGGCCGGATTCGGGAACCGCTATCCGCACGAATTGTCCGGCGGCATGAAACAGCGGGTCGCCATCGCCCGCAGCCTGGCCTTCGACCCGGAGGTGCTGCTGATGGACGAGCCCTTCGCCGCCCTCGACGCCCAGACCCGGGAGTCGTTGCAGGACGAGCTGTTACGGATCTGGCGGGCCACCGGGAAGACGGTGCTGTTCATCACCCACGGCATCGACGAGGCGGTGTACCTGGGCCAGCGCGTGGCGGTGCTGACCTCGCGACCCGGGCGGATCAAGGCGGTCGTGGACATCGACCTCGACCGTGCCGGGGACCCGGATATCCGTTCCAGCGAACGATTCCGCGAACTGCGCCATCACGTCTGGTCCCTGCTGCACGACGAGGTCACGCGGGCACAGAACCTCGAGCAGGCCGCGCTCACCGCCGACAAGAGGAGCTCCCATGTCTAGCGCACTGCAACTCGTCGAAGCATCCATCGATCTCCGTCCGGAGCCGGCCGGCACCGGCGACGTCACCCACACGGGAACCCGGCGTGCTCCGGCCGTGCTGCCCGCCGTCGCCAGAATCGCCTGGCGAATCGGTAAGCCCGCCATCGTGATCGCAGCCTTCCTCGCCCTGTGGGAAGCCGCGCCACGGCTGGGGCTGGTGGACGAGGTGTTCCTGCCGCCGTTCTCGACGGTCGTGCAGGCGGGGCTGGAGCTCATCCGCAACGGCCAACTGTGGGAACACGTCTCGGCCAGCGTGACCCGGTCGCTCATCGGCTTCTCCATCGCCCTGTTCGCGGCCGTTCCGGTCGGTGTGGCCATCGCCTGGTACCGGCCGGTGGCGGAATTCCTGAGCCCGGTGCTGGAACTGTTCCGCAATACCGCCGCCCTGGCGCTGCTGCCGGTGTTCATCCTGATCCTCGGCATCGGCGAGACCTCCAAGATCGCGCTGGTGGTGTACGCCGGGTTCTTCCCGATTCTGCTCAACACCATCAGCGGGGTGCGGACGGTCGATCCGTTGCTCGTGAAATCGGCTGTCTCGCTCGGGTTCTCACCGCTGCGCCTGTTCCAGAAGGTGATCCTGCCCGCCGCCGTGCCGTCGATCTTCACCGGCATCCGCATGGCCGCGTCCGGGTCGATCCTGGTGCTCATCGCCGCCGAGATGTTCGGGGCGCGCTCCGGGCTCGGCTACCTGATCACCGCCGCCCAGCAGAACTTCCAGATTCCGGACATGTACGCCGGGATCGTGGCCATCGCCCTGGTCGGACTCACCTACAACGGCGTGCTCGTGGCCATCGAGCGACGGCTGTCCCGCTGGCGCGCCCACTGAAACCTGTCGAAGGAACCCTCTTCTATGTCCAACGCACGCAACACCTTCCACCTGAACGCCTTCCTCATGGGCGTCGGCCACCACGAGGCCGCCTGGCGGCATCCGCGCACCGAGGAGCATCGGGTCCTGGATGTGAAGCACTTCCAGGAACTGGGCCGCATCGCCGAACGCGGCAAGCTCGACTCGGTGTTCTTCGCCGACGGGCTGGCCGTCGGACCCCGGATCAAGCGCAACGCGCTCGCCGTCTTCGAGCCGATCACCCTGCTCGCCGCCATCGCCGCCGTCACCGAGCACGTCGGATTGATCGCGACCGCCTCCACCACCTACAACGAACCCTTCAACCTGGCACGGAAATTCGCGTCCCTCGACCACATCAGCGGCGGCCGGGCCGGCTGGAACATCGTCACCTCGGGTAGCGAGGACGAGGCGTTCAACTTCGGCTACGACGCCATCCCCGAGCACGCCCGCCGCTACGAGCGCGCCGACGAATTCGTCGATCTGGCGGTACGGCTCTGGGACAGCTGGGAATCCGATGCCATCGTGCTCGACCCGGAGACCGGCATCTTCGCCGACCCCGACAAGGTTCACACTCTCGACTACCGCGGCGAACGCTTCCAGGTCCGGGGCCCGCTGAATTCGCCTCGCAGCCCTCAGGGCCGCCCGCTGCTGGTGCAGGCCGGATCCTCCGAGAGCGGCAAGGAATTCGCCGCCCGCCACGCCGAAGCGGTGTTCACCGCGCAGCGCACCATCGAGGAGGGGCAGAAGTTCTACCGCGACCTGAAGTCCCGGCTGCCCAAATACGGCCGCGCCGCCGACGACCTCAAGGTCCTGCCGGGCCTGGTCCCCTTCATCGCCGACACCGAGGCCGAAGCCCGCGCACTCGAACAGGAATTCACCGACCTCATCTCCCCCGACTACGCCCTGCGGCAACTCTCGACCCTGCTCGGCGTCGACCTCACCGAGCACGCCCTCGACGCACCGCTGCCGCCCTTGCCGCAGGAGAGCGACATCCAAGGCGGCAAGAGCAGGTTCACCCTCGTCAAGGAGCTCGCCGAAAACGAGGACCTGACCGTTCGCCAGCTCATCGGCAAACTCGGCGGCGGCCGCGGT
Organism: Nocardia sp. NPDC004860; assembly: GCF_040609015.1. NCBI lineage: Bacteria > Bacillati > Actinomycetota > Actinomycetes > Mycobacteriales > Nocardiaceae > Nocardia > Nocardia sp. NPDC004860. Next base: position 47,862 of record NZ_JBEXJI010000039.1, read on the forward strand.
CACCGCACCTTCGCTGGCACGCCCGAACAGATCGCCGACGAACTCCAGTCCTGGTTCGACCAGGGCGCGGCCGACGGCTTCAACATCATGCCGCCCTACCTGCCCGGCGGGCTCGAGGACTTCGTCGACCGCGTGGTCCCGATCCTGCAGGAGCGCGGCCTGTTCCGCACCGACTACACCGCCCCGACCCTGCGCGGCCACTACGGACTCGCGCCCGTGGAAAGCCAGTTCGCACCCGCCCGTACCCAGGCGACCGCCTGAGATCTGAAAGGAACGCACATGACCACCGCAACCGAGAACCAGGTCGGCACCTTCCGCATCGGACCCGTCGCCGGGCATATCGGCGCCGAGATCAGCCACATCGACCTGCGCGACGACTTCACCGACGAGCAGATCGCGGTACTCACCGCCGCGCTGCACGAATACAAGGTGCTGTTCTTCCGGGATCAGCACATCGGGCACGCCGAACAGATCGCCTTCTCCCAGCGATTCGGCGCCGTCACGCCCTCGCACCCGTACGACGATGACGCGCCCACCGAGTACCCGGAGATCCTCGCCGTCGACAGCCGCCTGTACGAAAAGCGGTTCGGGAAGAAGAAATTCAGCTACACCAACCACTGGCACACCGACGTCTCGCCGCTCATCAACCCGCCGGCGGCTTCGCTGCTGCGGGCCGAGATCGCGCCCGAGCGCGGCGGCGACACCCAGTGGACCAACCTCGCCGCCGCCTACGCGGGCCTGCCGGATTCGCTCAAGTCCTTCCTCGACGGACTGCGCGCCGAACACCGATTCGGCGGCAAGCTGCCCGCCTGGGACGCGGAGAGCGACTACGCCAAGCGGGTCGCGGCCGCACCGCTGATCACCGAGCATCCGGTGGTGCGGGTGCATCCGGTGACCGGCGAACGCGTGCTGTTCGTGAACCCGGGCTTCACCACCCGGATCGTGGGCCTCAGCCCGCGGCAGAGCGACGCGCTGCTGGAACTGCTCTACGCCGAACTCTCCGATCCGGCGTACACGGTCCGATTCCGTTGGGAGAAGGGCAGTGTCGCGTTCTGGGACAACCGGGCCACCGCGCACCTCGCGCCCGGCGACCTCACCCACCTGGACGTGACCCGCGTGCTCTACCGCACGACCCTGGAGGGCGACGTGCCGGTCGGCGTCGACGGCGAGCCCTCCCGTTCCATCGCCGGTGAGCACTTCGGTGGCTCGCGGAACTGATCCCGCGGCGCTCGCCACCAATCAGCGGGGCCCTCTCGACAGTGTCGAGAGGGCCCCGCTCAGTTCCTGATTCGATCCCCGTGTTTCGATACCCCGGACCGTCAGCGGCCCAGCGGACGCGGCGGCGGAGGCGGGTTCTGCCAGCGCTGGTCCGGGGGCTCCTGCCTGTACTGCGGCTGTACCGGCTGCTGCTGCGGCTGGGGCGGACGTTGTTCCAGATTCGGCCGGGTCGAGGTCTGCGGCAAACCGACCGGCTCGATCGGTGCCCGCGCATCGGCCTCGGCTGCCCGGACGGCCCGCTGGGTGGCCGGGTCGGTGGCGGTGTCGAACCAGTCGGCCACCTCGTCGGCATCGTTCTCGGGCGCTTCCGCGGCCGCACCGTCCTCGGACGGCTCGTACCGGAACACGCCGTCCTCGCCCTGCTTGCCGAAGCCGCGCGCGAAGCCCTCGAGGGCCTTGCCGAAATCGCTGGGCACCAGCCACACCTTGTTGGCGTCGCCCTTGGCCACCTGCGGCAGGGTCTGCATGTACTGGTAGGCCAGCAGCTCGGGAGTCGGCTTGCCGTTCTTGATGGCGGCGAACACCTTCTCGATGGCCTTGGCCTGGCCCTGCGCCTGCAGGTAGGCGGCGGCCCGCTCACCCTGAGCGCGCAGGATGCGGGACTGCCGCTCGCCCTCGGCGGAGAGGATGGCCGACTGCTTGGAGCCTTCGGCCGCCAGGATCTGCGCCTGCTTCTGGCCCTCGGCCGTCTTGATCGACGCCTCCCGCTGACCTTCCGCGGTGAGGATAATGGCGCGCTTCTCACGGTCGGCCTTCATCTGCTTCTCCATCGATTCCTGAATCGACGGCGGCGGATCGATGGCCTTCAGCTCGACGCGCGACACCCGCAGACCCCAGCGGCCGGTGGCCTCGTCGAGCACCCCGCGCAGCTGGGTGTTGATCTGGTCGCGGGAGGTCAGGGTTTCCTCGAGGGTCATGCCGCCGACCACATTGCGCAGCGTGGTGATCGTCAACTGTTCCACCGCCGCAATGTAATTGGAGATCTCGTAGACCGCGGCCTGCGGACTGGTGACCTGGAAGTAGACCACCGAGTCGATCTGGACGGTCAGGTTGTCCTGGGTGATGACCGGCTGCGGCGGGAACGACACCACCCGCTCGCGCAGATCCACCTTGGCGCGCACCCGATCGGCGAATGGCACCAGGAAGGTCAGCTGCCCGGACACCGTCCGCGAATACCGGCCGAGCCGCTCGATCACGGCGGCCTCGGCCTGCGGCACCAGGGCCACCGATTTGAAGACCACCACCACGACCAGCAGGATGAGTACGACGGCGACTATCAGTACAGCCATCACGGCCCTTTCATGACGACGGCGTGGGCGCCGTCGATCCTCATGATGTACACGGTCGAACCGACGGGATAGGACTCCGCGGCGTCATAGGGACGCGCGCTCCACACCTCGCCACCGAGCTTCACGCGACCGCCGTGCTCGTCGACCGTTTCGAGCACCTTCGCGGTCTTGCCGGGCAACGCGTCCACCCCGGTCTGATGTGGCGGCGGAATCGCGTAGCGCCGCAACAGGAATGGGCGGACCAGCACGAGCAGGGCAATCGACGAGACACTGAACACCACCGCGTCGATGAGTACCGATGAGCCGGTGAGCCCGTTGGCGCCCGCAGTGATGAGCGCGGCAACACCCAGCATGATCAGCACGAGACTGCCCGTGAGCATCTCGGCCGCCGCGAGCAGGATGCCCGCGACCAGCCAAACTATTGCGGCCACGTCACCAACAGTAACCGTAATCGCGGGTTACGGCCGGTATTCGTGATCACTCCGCGCTTTCTACCGGACATATCGGAATGGGCGCGGCGCGAGGGGGATTCCCGCTCACCGCCGGTAACCTCGACGCGGTGAGTGGGCACCAACGGTACGGCGACATCTTCTCCGGGCACGCACGCAAGCAGAAACGGGAGGTGCCCCGCGTGGTCGCCGAACGCGACCTCGTCGCCGAGGACGCGGCCACCGGATTCTGCGGCGCCGTAGTGGGTTTCGATCGCAGCTACGACGGCGAGTTCGTCAAACTCGAGGATCGCAGTGGGCGGGTCCGGCTGTTCGCGCTGCGAGAAGCCGCGTTTCTGATCGACGGGCAGCCGGTGACACTCGTGAAGCCCACCGCCTCCGCACTCGAGCAGCCCACGCGATCCGCCTCGGGATCGACCCGCGTCGAAGGGCTGAAGGCGCGCGTCGCGAAGGCCAGCCGCATCTGGGTGGAGGGTGTGCACGACGCCGCACTGGTCGAGCGGGTGTGGGGACACGACCTGCGGGTCGAGGGCGTGGTGGTCGAACAGCTCGAGGGCCTCGACCATCTCGGCGCCGAACTCGCCCAATTCCAGCCCGGACCGACCCGGCGCGTCGGAGTCCTGGTCGACCATTTGGTCACCGGCTCCAAGGAATCCGGCCTGACCCAGGGCCTGGGCGCGCACGTCCTGGTCACCGGTCACCCCTACATCGACGTGTGGCAGGCCGTCCGCCCGCAGGCCGTCGGCATCCCCGCCTGGCCCGATGTCCCCCGCGGCGAAGACTGGAAAACCGGCATCTGCCAGCGGCTACGCTGGGGCACGCCGCAGGAGGGGTGGCGGCGCGTCTACAACGCGGTCAACTCCTATCGCGATCTGGAGACCCCGCTCATCGGCGCGGTCGAACGACTGATCGATTTCGTCACCGAGCAGGAGTAGCCCGCCAGTTATCCTCGAATGCATGAGTTCCCCGAGTGCATCGCTGACGGTCTGGGCCGGCGCCTGGCTGGCCGGCCGCAGCGCCCCCGACGACGTGCTGGACGCGCTGCGCGCCTGGGCTCCCCAGCAGACGGTGGCCGCCGGGGATCCCGTGACCGGCGGGCGCACCGGATTACCGTGGGCGTCCGACGACGAGCCCGCGGCAGTGGCCGGGGCGGGAATCATGGTGCTGCTCAAGGTCATCCGGGAAGCGATCGACGGGCCCGAGGCGCAGCTGCGGCTGGTGCTGCCGATCCCCGGAGACGTGCGCGGACTCCCCGTCGGCACCGAATTCGCCACCGCCGCAACCGAAGCCGAGGAAGGCATTCTGATCGGGACGGCCGGGTCCAGCGGCACCGGGCTGGTCCCGGTCTGGACCGACGACGACGCACTGCAATGGCGGGTCTACTCGGCGCCGATCCCCTTCGCGCTCGCACCCGAAATGCCCCTGGGCGAAGCCGAATACACCATGCGGGAAGCGGTCCGCGACGCCGCCGACGCACTCCAGCAGCTCCAAACCACCAGGCTCGGGTCCGGCGGAGTCGGGCCTCGCGAACTCGTCGAGGCCGAACTGGCCGGACATACCAAGCATAAATACCCCGATTCGATGCCCCTGCGCGCGCGGCGGATCCTCGATACCGCCGACCAGGTGGCCGCGATCCTCACCGTCGCCGAACGCGAACCAGCCTCGGCCCCCACCTCCGCGACCGCCGTGGCCGCACAGGAGGCCCTGCTCCGGCCACTCTGGAACGCGATCCGGGCCGCACGCCTGGCCGCGGTCCACGCCCGCTGACTGTCCGATTTCTTCAAGACCTCCCGTGACGGGGCCGCATACCGTTCGGGTATGGCTATTCGACCGAATGTGATCGGGATCGTGGTGACGGACATGGGTGCGTCGCTGGAGTTCTATCGGCGTCTGGGCGTGGAGTTCGCCGACGGCTCCGAGCAGCAGCCGCACGTGGACGCCGACCTGGGCGGCGGTATCAAGCTGATGCTCGACACCGAGGAGACCGTCCGCTCATTCCATCCGGACTGGAAGGCAGTTCCCGGGCCCGGGCGAATCGGCCTCGCGTGCGACTGCGGCTCCCCTTCCGGGGTGGACCAGAAGTTCGAAGAGCTGGTCGACGCAGGCTACCGAGCAGAGCTCAAACCCTTCGATGCGTTCTGGGGCCAGCGGTACGCCACAGTCCTCGACCCCGACGGCAATAGCGTCGACCTCTACGCCGCCCTCACGTAAAGCGTCAAGCCCCAAGGGCGAAAAGACAACTGGTCACGGTGGCGACGGCCGTGCCGATCGCGGCGATTGCGGCGATTGCGGCGATTGCGGGAATCACACTATGAGCGTTGCGGGTTCGCGGATCAGCCGCGAGGTAGCGGTGGGTTTGGTGTCTGTAAAAGGTGATGCGTGCAGTCCCTGGGCTGGGATCGGTGGGAGACGCTCCCGACCCGGCGTCAGCCCAAGCCCGGCAGGGCAGGCGAAGTGACCACACTCCCCGGTCCCTGCGCACGCCAGTAGGACATGCGCAGCCGGGATTCATGCGGCCCGTGAACCCCACCTTCGGCAACTGTAATCGATGGCAGCGGCGACCCACTGCCCCACGTGATGCCTGTCGTTCACCCGCGCCGCGCCCGTGGGGTCAAGACGTTTCGGGGCAATCCACCCGGTCCGCCCCCGATACGGAGAATCCTTGCCCATGACAACGGTTTTCCAGCCGTCGGGACTGTCGTTGACCAGTGCGTGGCAGTGATCGCAGGCCAGGGTCAGGTTGGCCAGATCGGTGGGTCCGTCTTTGGCCCAGTCGGTGATGTGGTGGACCGCGCACATGCTCGCGGGTGCGTCGCATCCTGGGCGGGTGCAGCCCTTGTCGCGGGCGATCAACGCCAGGCGCTGGGCCGGAGTGGCCAGGCGCTGGCAGCGACCCAGGTACAGCGGCAACCCGTCGACGTCGAGGACCGCCAACACCGGACGGGTACCCTCGGCCAGCTTCAACGCCTCGTTGATCGAGACATAGCCGCCCGAGGCGGTGGTCGCGACCCCGGCCCCACGCTCTAGATCGGCAACGGACATGGTCAGGATGGCCTGCACCGGCAGGCCACGGTGCGAACCCAGCTTGGCCGGGTCGACACCGGGCTGCAGCAACGCGAACAACGCGTCGTGGGTGCGCTGACCGGCATCGCGACGGTCACGACGCGCGGCCGCCTCGAGGACCTTGGAATCGACGACCCTGACCGTGGCAGCAACGCTGTCGACGTCGTCGATGTTGCACATACCCGGACGCGCGAACTTCGCGAAGACGGCATCCAGCAGCGCGCGCAGTTCGGGGGTGATCCAGCCTTCGATCCAGCTCATGCCGTCCACTCCGGGACGGCCCAGGATCAGGCCGCGGCGGCGACGGCGGTCGGCATCGGAGACGACCTTGCCGTCGGGGTCGACGCGGGCGAGGATGTCGCGGCCGATCTTGGGCAGGTCATCGGGCCAGCCGGTGCGGGAGTGGCCTACCAGGATGTCCTCGGCTTCCGCACGCGTCTCGGCGGGAATGTCGGCGGGCAGGTGGTTCATCACGTCGATGATGTTGCGGACATGATCACGCGAGATCTCGCCCGCCTCAAAGGCTTCGGCAGTCGAAGCCAACGCGGGCGGGCGCAGGTGTCCGGTGGGTTCGAAGAATTCCCCGCACTGGCGGGTGATCTTCACCCGCACCGACGCGTCATACCTCGACAATCCCAACGTCTGACGCAGGAACGGCACCACATCCTTCGCCCCGCTACCTTCGGGCAGCGAACGATTGCAGGCTTCGATGATCAGGCGTGAATCCAGCGCCGACAGTTGACGTTTGCAGGTTTCCAGCCGCTGCATCAAATCCACGACATCACTGTCGGAGAACGGGTTCAGGTTGCCGTGAAGGACGGAATTCGACAGGGATTGCACGGCGGTCGCCAGGTCGGCGATACCGCACGTGTCGAGTGTTTCCCCCTTCGAATCCATGCATCTATTCTACCTCTGACACATGCTAATATGGCGTGAATTACCATGTGATATAAGGAAATTCAGACCGAGGACATTTCCACTAATCCGAGCAATTGCCCGGGCGACATGTCCGAAAACTCTCGAATATCCCGAGTCAAATGCGCTTGATCGGCGTATCCCACTAATGCGGCAACCTCCGCAAGCCCCGTCCCACCCCGCGCCAGCGCCAATGCCCGCTGCATCCTCAATACCCGGCCCAGAGTCTTCGGCCCATACCCGAAGGCCACCAAGGAGAGTCGATGCAGCCGCCGCGGACCCGTCCCCAATTCTTCGGCCGTCGCCGACACCGACATCCCCGAGCCCAACGAGGTCACGATGAACCGCACCATCGGATCCGCGGCATCGGTCCGGCTTGCACGCCAGCGTGCGATGGTCTCGAGACCGACGGTTGGATTCGGCGCCTTGGCGATTAGCTCGGAGGCGCGGCGGAGGTCTGCCGGTGACCAGAGGTCGGCAAGATCAGCTCTGGCGTCGCGTAGTTCGTGCGCGGGCACCCCGAGCAGAGCCGGGGCCGTGCCGGGGAAGAAGCGCATCCCCGCGATCCGGTCGGCGAATCCCGCCGGCGGACGGTAGGCGCGGGTGTCCGGGCCCGCCACCGAGAGTCGCCCGTCGATCCACAGCAGATCCATGCTGCCGTCCGGCAGCACGGGCAGATCCGTGTCCACGACACCCTCGCGAGTCCACACCACCGCGCCGCCGACCCCCGACGGTCGCTCCCGATAGCCCCGCGGCGGGTGGATTTGCATCACCACACCCACTCCTCACCGCGTCCCGAACCCGAAAAGCGCTGAAACACACCTTTGTTCAGCACTTCGTGCACACTTGCATCCTTTGCTTGTTTGCACTCGATGCAAGATTGCACGTTATGTAGTCGCGGGTTCCGCTGCATCGGAGACCTCGACCACGTGCTCGGACTGCCCCGGCTTCCAGGCCGTCACCTCCATGCGCCCGTCCACGATCTCGACCGACGACGCCCCCGTGATGTCGACGGCGTAGAACGGCTCGAACTTGCGGCCGCGCAGGTCGAACCCGCTCTCGGCGAACAGGTCCTCGGCCCAGCGCCGCTGCAGCTCGGGATCCTGGACATCGTGCACCGTGCCGAAGATCTTCACGTCCCCGTCGCTGACCTGCGTGTCCACCGTCGCCGTGTGCAGGCAGAAGCGTGGGTCGCGGGCCAGATCCGCGAACTTCTTCGTTCCCGGCATGCCGACCAGCCACAGCTCGCCCTCGAAGACGCGCGGTTCGAGCGGGCTGATACGCGGAAAGCCGTCCTTGCGGAGGGTGGCGAGCATGCACAGGTTGCCGGTGGCGGCGTGACGACGGGTGAAGATGGTCGAGATCCGGGGTGCGGCGGCGGCGAACTCGGTCCAGGAGGTCATGTTCGCGACCGTACTCCCGGGGACCGACACCTCCGCTCGTCGAAACTCCCTGATCTCTGTTTGAATGGCCAGATGTCGATCTCCCGCCGGATCGCCGTGCTCGCCGCGGCGCTCATCGGTTGCGTCATCCCCGCCACACTCCCGGCGAATGCCGTGGTCGGCGGCACCGAAGCCCAGGCCGGCGACTATCCCTGGCTCGCCGCGGTCGGCACCCCGCTGTTCTTCCCCCGCGCCTCCGGCCAGTTCTGCGGCGGCGCGCTCATCGCACCCGACCAGGTGCTCACCTCCGCCCACTGTGTGGCGATCGCCCAAATGCTGCCACAGGCGCTGACGGTCACCTTCGATCGCAGCGACCTGACCTCACACGAGGGAATCACCGTGAGTGTCACCGGTGTTCGCCTGCACCCCGATTTTCGCTCCGACACGGTCGACGGCGTCGACGTCTACCACCACGACCTCGCCATCCTGACCCTCGCGACCCCGCAGCACCGGCCCACCGTGTCGATCGCCGCGCCACACGGCGGCAGCGCGACCGTGCTCGGCTGGGGCGGCACCTCCGCAAACGACCTGTTCAACACCGTGCTCAGGCGCGCCACCGTCCCACTGGTCTCGGACGCTGACTGCGCCGCCGACTACCCCGGCGTCTTCGATGCCACCGAGATGGTGTGCGCCGGCTCGACCGAGGCCGACACCGCCGAATTCGACAGCGGCGGACCGCTGCTCGTCGACGGCAAGCTGGCCGGCATCACCTCGTGGGCGCGCGGGACAGCCCTGGCCGGCTCTCCGACCGTCTACGCTCGGCTGCCCGCACCGTTCTGAGCCGTCAGACCTTCGACGCCGACTGGTCGAAGGTGAAGACACCATCGGGGTCGTAGTGCTCGGCGATGCCGTGCAGACGAGATGCGTTGCCGCCGTAATAAGCGCTGCCCCAATTCGATAGGTCGGGGTCGATGTAGTTGACGAATGCCGTGTTCCCGGTCAGGTCGCCGAGCCGATCCCGAACCTCGTTCACGGCGTTCCGCGCATCCGATGTGGTGGCCCCGACATAGATCTGGGCGGTCGCCAGCGCGCCGCGATACGGAAAAGCCGTGTCCTTCACGCCGATTCGCGAGGGAGCCCCGGAGAGACTGTCCAGCAGAATATCCATCCCTTCGCGGCCGGTGAGCAGTGCGGTCAACCGACTCGGGTCGGAAAGCGGTTTGGTCAGCACCCGCGAGGAGGCCGTGAACGACTCGCGACCCAATACTCCCCCGCCATTCCAATTCGGCCGGCACTGTTCCACCGAATAATTCGCGCACCCACCGAAATACATCATTGCCGATAGGTAGTCCTTGGTCAGCGAATACCTGTTGGACGGTTGGGTCCTGGTGGCTGCCACCAGTTTGTCGAGCAGACTGTTCATCGCGCTCTCGGGTCCGACATAGCAGCCATTGATCCGGCACGTCGGCGGGCTCCCGGCGGAAATGCCGAGGGTGGACCAGAATTCGTCCGGCGCAGACGCAGTGAAGGCCTGCCAGCCGCCCAGCACATCGGTCAGCGACCCGGCCGGAAAGCGGACCTGGAAGACCGCCAGCTGGGGTGCCGCCACGGTCTGGAAGGTGAACGAGGTGACGATGCCGAAGTTGCCGCCACCGCCACCGCGCAGCGCCCAGAACAGATCCGGTTCCGAGGTCGCCGAGGCGGTCCGCAGCGTGCCGTCCGCGGTGACCACCTGCGCCGAAACCAGGTTGTCGCATGTCAATCCGTACTTCCCGGCCAGCACGCCGACCCCGCCGCCGAGCGTCAGCCCGGCGATCCCGACCGTCGGACACGACCCGGCGGGGAGGCAACGGCCCGCCTGGGCCAGCGCGGAGTACACGTCCATCAGCCGAGTGCCCGCACCGATGACCGCGGTGCCGTCCGCTTTCACCTCGACCCCGCTCATCCCGCCCAGATCCACGACCAGGCCGTTGTCGGGCGTCGAGTAGCCGCCGTAGCTGTGCCCGCCGCTGCGTGCCGCCACCGGGATCTTCGCGCGCGCGGCGGCATCGACGCAGGCCTGCACATCGGAAGCCGTGGCGCACTGCGCGATTGCGGCGGGCTGCCGGGTGTCGAACGCGGGGTTGTAGGCCAGTTTCGCGGTCGCATAACCGGAGTCGGACGGCAGATTCAGTGTCCCGCTCGAGCGCTGCCGTAGCGCGCCCCAATCCACCTGTCCGGCAGGCGGTTGCGCGGCAGGGACCTCCGGCACGCAGCCGGTCGCCGACCCGAGTGCGGCCAGGCTCGCGCCGAGTCCGGCCACCCGCAACAGATTTCGCCGATTGATCGCCATGACGGCGCCCCTCCCCCGAGGGTGTGCCCGGCCCGCCGGGCACACACGAACCATTCAACGGTCGGTTATCGCGACCGTGAACGTTCGTGTTTCACCCGAGCATGCCCTCGGCGAGCCGCGCCCAATCGGCGAGAACCTGCTTGCGCCGCAGGCGATCCCGTCCCACCATCTCATCGAGGGTCGCGCCGCGCACCAGATTGATGGTGAGCCAGAACGCGGCCTCGAGGCGTTCGCGCGGCGCGTCGATGAAACGCCCGCAGGCATCGAGCAGTTCGATCGTCAGGTCGTGCTGCACGCGCAGCATGTTCCGCCGCAGGTCCTTGTCATTGGCGATGCCGACGTACAACTCCACCGCCGCCTTGCCCAGCTTCCCCGCGAACGGTGCGGTCACCAGCTCGACCAGCACCTCCCCCGCCGACGCCGCCCGCGACAGCGTCCGCTCCCGCCGCTGCAGCGCCTCCCCCTGCCGCTGCGTCAGATGCTCGATGGTCTGGGCGAACAATTCCTGCCGGGTGTGGAAGTGATGCAGCTGCGCGCCCCGCGTCACCCCGGCCCGCGCGGTGATGTCGGCGATCGACGCGCTCGCGTACCCCACCTCGGCCAGGCTCTCGATGGCCGCATCCAGCAGCAGCGCTCGGGTGCGGAGACTCTTCTCCTGATGCTTGTTCGGGGGCAGACCGGATACCACCTGGTCAGTCTAGCCGCCTTGCGAAATTGCGTGCTCCCTTGCACGCAATTGGGTGTCGGTCGTAATGTGACCGGCATGCCCGTCGATCGCCTGCTGCCCACGCCCGAAGCCCGCGACCTCATCGAGCTCACCCGCGATATCGCGGACAAGGTGCTCGAGCCCCAGGTCGTGGAGTACGAGAAGCAGGAGCGTTACCCTGCCGAGGCCTTCCGCGCGCTCGGCGCGGCGGGGCTGCTGAGCCTGCCGTATCCGGAGGAGTTCGGCGGGGCCGGGCAGCCGTACGAGGTGTATCTGCAGGTGCTCGAGGAACTCGGCGCGCGCTGGGCGGCGGTCGCGGTGGCGGTGAGCGTGCACAGCCTGTCGTGCCATCCGCTGTTCGCCTACGGCACCGAGGAGCAGAAGCAGCGCTGGCTGCCGGAGATGCTGTCCGGCAATCTGATCGGCGCCTACAGCCTGTCCGAATCGCATGCCGGATCCGACGCTGCGGCCCTGCGCTGCCGGGCCGTCGAGGCCGAGGGGGGCTACCGCATCACCGGCACCAAGGCGTGGATCACCAACGGCGGCAAGGCCGATTACTACACCCTGTTCGCCCGCACCGGTGAGGGCTCACGCGGCATCTCGTGCTTCCTGGTCCCTGCCGGCACCGAGGGCCTGTCGTTCGGCAAGCCCGAGGAGAAGATGGGCCTGCGCGCGGTCCCGACCACCACCGCCGCCTACGACAACGTCTTCCTCCCGGCCGAGCGGCTCATCGGCGAACCGGGACAGGGCCTTCCGATCGCCTTCAGCGCCCTGGACTCCGGCCGCCTCGGCATCGCCGCCGTCGCCACCGGCATCGCCCAGCGCGCCCTCGACGACGCCGTCGCCTACGCCAAGGAGCGAGAAGCCTTCGGCCGCCCCATCATCGACCACCAGGGCCTCGGCTTCGTCCTGGCCGACATGGCCGCCGCCGTCGACTCCGCCCGCGCCACCTACCTCGACGCCGCCCGCCGCCGCGACGCCGGCCTCCCCTACTCCCGCCAGGCCAGCGTCGCCAAGCTCACCGCCACCGACGCGGCCATGAAGGTCACCACCGACGCCGTCCAAGTCTTCGGCGGCTACGGCTACACCCAGGACTTCCCCGTCGAGCGCTACATGCGCGAGGCCAAGATCACCCAGATCTTCGAGGGCACCAACCAGATCCAGCGCCTCGTCATCGCGCGGAGCCTCGCGAGCAGCTGAGGCTCGAATCGGTGCGGCGCTAGCCCCAGGAGCCGGTCGGCACCTGGGAACTCGGTGCCGCGCCGGTGATATTCCACGAGCTCATGATGTTCACCTCCCCACGACCAGCATTCGGCCATACCCTCGCCGGAGGTGGCGTCCCAGCGCCCGATGAGCCCCTCGAAGTCCTATGCTGAGCTCAGGCCACCGAGGAGGTGTCATGGGACGGATCGTCTCCCCCGTGATCGGCGTCGTGCTATGCGTCGTCGGAGTGATCTGGATGGCACAGGGCGCCGGTTCCCTGCACGGGTCGCCGATGACCGGGCACTCCGAGTGGAGTTATCTCGGTGGGGTTCTCGTCGTGATCGGGGCGGGCCTGCTGCTCTGGACCGGGTACCGGGCGCTGCGTCGCTGACCGGCGCCCGGAACAGGCGGAATCCCCGGTTGCCCCCGGGGATCACTGTGCCCGACTCACGCGGCAACCGTTGCGTCCCAGTCGATGACGAAACGGTGGACCGGGCCGAACATCTTCTCCGGCTTGAGGAAGGTGCGGGTCGCGATAGGCATCATCAGACCGAACAGGGCCTTGGCGACCGGGCCGGAGGTCTTGCCGTTGTTGGTCTTGGCGGCATTGTCCGAGATGTCCTCGACGCGCGTGCGGCGCAGGCGCTCGTAGGCCGTGAAAGCCGCTGCGGGGTCCGGGATGTCACGCAGGCAGCGGGCCAGCTCGACGGCCGACTCGACGGCCAGCGACGCCCCCTGGCCCGAGCTGGAGGACGGGGCGTGCACGGCGTCGCCGACCAGGACCACGCGACCGCGGAACCAGTTGGGCACGTGGGGCATCCGCTCCATCGGGCCGGTGACGATCATGTCCTCGACGCCGGCCTCGGCGAACAGCCGCTCGCCGGGAGTGTCACCGATGTGGGCGGCGCGCAGCTTCGCCAGCCAGTCTTCGGCGGGCACGGCCTTCGCCTCGGCGAGGGTCATGGGCTGTTCCTGCGGGAAGTTGCTGAAGAAGACATACTTGCCGTTCGGCTGACGCCAGTAGCCGTAGAAGGCACGCTTGCCGAATGCGAAGTGCATCGCCTCGATATCGCCCTCGCCGCCGTCGGAAAGCTTTCCGTCCGGGGTGAATTCGCCGAAGCCGAAGCTCATCAGGCCGGTGTACTCCGGACCGGGGGCCTGCGGATCGATCAGGGTGCGCACGGTGGAGTGGATGCCGTCCGCGCCGATCAGGATGTCCGCGGTGGCCGTGGTGCCGTCCTCGAACTGCGCGATCACGCCCGTCTCGGTCTGCTCGAGGTCGACCAGCCGCTTACCGTGCTCGATGGTGATGCCGTTGGCGACCGCGTGGTCGTGCAGCACCCGGAACAGGTCCGAGCGCAGGATGGTGCAGCTCGGCGGCAGGCCGGGCAGCGCGTCGACCTGCATGAGCGTGCGGCCCGTGCCGGTCTCCATCACCATGCTGTGCAGCGGGTGCCCGGCGGCCTCGACGAGCTTGTCCGCGCCGATGATCCCCAGTGCCGCAAGGCCGTTCGGCGCTACGGTAAGCATCGCGCCGGTGTCGGCCGCGGCCGGGTACGCCTCGTACACCGTTGCCTCGATGCCGGCCTTCTGCAGCGCCAGTGCGGTCACCGGGCCCGCGATGCCGCCGCCGATGATCAGTGCCTTCTTGATGCCGTTCATGACTAATGCCTTCCCCGATTCCTTCGATCACCTCCGTGACCGCTGCAGCAATAGTATCCATGAAACTAGTTGCCTCGCAACTAGTTCGTGGAACAAAAAGGGGCCTCACCGGGGACACACCCCGATGAGGCCCACTCGGATCTACGCCGTGGCCTGCCGCTTCGGCAGCTTCCAGCCCGGCCGCGGGAAGTGGCAGGTGTAGCCGTTCGGGAACCGCTCCAGGTAGTCCTGGTGCTCCGGCTCGGCCTCCCAGAACGTGCTCGCCGGGGTCACCTCGGTGACCACCTTGCCCGGCCACAGGCCGGAGGCGTCGACGTCGGCGATGGTGTCCTCGGCGACCCGCTTCTGCTCGTCGTCCAGGTAGAAGATGGCAGAGCGGTAGCTCGTCCCGATGTCATTGCCCTGCCGATCCCTGGTGCTCGGATCGTGGATCTGGAAGAAGAACTCCAGCAGCGCACGGTAATCCGTCTGCGCGGGGTCGTAGACGATCTCCACCGCCTCCGCGTGCCCGGGGTGATTGCGGTAGTTCGGGTTGTCGTTGCGACCACCCGTGTAACCCACCCGGGTCGACAGCACACCCGGCTGCTTCCGGATGAGATCCTGCATGCCCCAGAAGCATCCGCCGGCCAGAATGGCCTTCCGCGTATCGGTCACGCTTCCTCCTTCGTGAACAGAGACTTGTACTGCCCGTAGCCCTCGGCCTCGAGCTGGTCGAGGTGGATGAACCGCAGCGACGCCGAGTTGATGCAGTAGCGCAGCCCGCCCGCATCGCGCGGCCCATCGGTGAACACATGACCCAGATGGCTGTCGCCGTGCGACGAGCGCACCTCGGTCCGGAGCATGAAGTGGCTCAGATCCCGCTTCTCGACCACATTGGTGTTGTCGATCGGCTTGGTGAAACTCGGCCACCCCGATCCGCTCTCGAACTTGTCCGTCGACGCGAACAACGGCTCACCCGATACCACATCCACATAGATACCAGGCTCGTGGTTGTCCCAGTACTCGCCCGTGAACGCCCGCTCGGTCCCGTTCTCCTGCGTGACGTGATACTGCTCAGGCGACAGCGCGGCCACAGCCGCCGGATTCCGGTTGTACTCCCGTGCCACATGACCTCCTTGATCGGCCTCAGCTACAACCCACCCTGCCCGCTGGAAAGTCCACCCTCAACCCCGCGTCATACTTCTGTCACCATTGGCCGCCGGGCATACTCACCGGCGTGAGCGCGCCCGGGAACGAGACCGACGACGATCAGGTGCCCGCGTGGGCACGGCGAACTGCAGGGGAATCACGGTGGGCGGCGACAGCGGCCATCGTGGGGATCCTGGTCGTGCAGTTCTATCTGCCCGCGCAATTCATTGCCGGACCGCGCTGGGTCGTCCCGGGCATCGGGCTGCTGTTGCTGATCGTGCTGATGATCGGCAACCCCGTCCGCCTCGACCGGGACGAGGTCCGCCTGCGCCGCTTCAGCCTGCTGCTGATGGCGTTGCTCGGATTCGCCATGGTGTGGTCGGTAGCGCAACTGGTACGGGCCCTGATCGATGGCACGGTCAGCGACAATGCGGCCGGCCTGCTGACCTCCGGCGGCGCGGTCTGGCTGACCAATGTGCTCGTATTCGCGCTCTGGTACTGGGATTTCGACCGCGGCGGGCCCGCCGCCCGAGCCCACGCCCGCAAGCCCTATCCCGATTTCCTGTGGGTCCAGATGCAGAATCCGGATCTCACGGATCCCGAGTGGGAACCGCAATTTCCGGATTACCTCTACCTGTCCTTCACCAACGCCACCGCGTTCAGCCCGACCGACGTGATGCCGATGTCCCGCTGGGCGAAAACCCTGATGATGATCCAATCGGCGATCTCACTGATCACCGTGAGCCTGGTCATCGCCCGTGCGGTCAATGTCCTGAAGTAGTGCCGAACCTGTTGTGTCAGCGGTTGAACCACATGTCGGCGACGAGCATGATCACCGCGACACCGACGAAGGCGGCGGCGAAGCCGATGGACTGGCCGATGGTGCCGACGATACCGGCGGCGAGGAACAGCGTCAGGACCGGCGCCCAGACGAACATGTCCGGCGGGCCAAAGGTGCGCTGCTTGCGGGCGGCGGCACCGCTCGAGGCGGGCTGACGGCGTTGCGGGGTTCCGCGTCCGGGTGTAGTCACCTGGGCGAGACTACAATTCGGCGGCCGCCGGTGCCACCGCGGGGCGGCGCGGCGGGAGGGCACAGCAGCCGACGACGCAGGGCGCGCCGTTGACGGTGCAGCCCAGGGCGGTGATCTCGCTCAGGCGGGCCGGCGCGGCGGCGCTGCGGTACTCGTCCACCAGGTCGGCGACCAGCTGCGCATAGCGCGGGTCCGGGCCGGGTGTGGCGGCGCGGGCGAAGGCCATGCCCAGTTCGGCGGCCCGCTCCTTCGCCTCGTTGTCCAGGTCCCAGATGACCTCGAGGTGATCGGAGACGAAGCCGACCGGGCACACCACGACCGCGTCCACGCCACGCGCGGCGAGGGCGTCGAGGTGATCGACGATGTCGGGGTCGAGCCACGGGATCTGCGGCGGGCCGGAACGCGACTGCCACACCAGGTCGTAGTCGTCGAATCCGGTTGCGGCAGCGCACAATCGGGCCGCCTCGGCGACCTGACGACTGTAGAGGTGCTGCTCGGCGGGCGGGCCGGAGGCGACATCGGCGGAGACCGGCACCGAGTGGGCGGTGAAGACCAGCCGGGCGGACTCGCGTTTGTCGGCCGGCAGTTCCGCGACGGCCGCGCGGATCGAGTCCGCGAAGGCTCCGATGAACAGCGGATGGTCGAAATACTGGCGCAGCTTCACCAATTCGGGAGCGTCGGCGACCGCCGCCCGGGCACGCACGATGTCCTCGTGGTACTGCAGGCAGCCGGAGTAGCCGCCCCACGCCGAGGTCGGGAACACCAGCGCGGACCGGACACCGTCCGCGCGCATGCGCTCGACGGTCTCCTCGACCATCGGGTGCCAGTTGCGGTTGCCGAAGTACACCGGCAGATCGATACCGCGCGTGGCGAATTCGGCCTCGATGGCCTTGATGATGTCCAGGTTCAGGGCATTGATCGGCGATACCCCGCCGAAGTGCAGGTAGTGCTGTGCGACTTCGGCGAGACGCTCCGGCGGCACGCCCCGGCCCCGAGTGACGTTCTCCAGGAACGGCATCACATCCTCGGGGCGCTCGGGACCGCCGAAGGACAGCAGTAGCAGGGCGTCCACTTCACGAGCCGTGGGCTCCGCAGCCACTGCTCTCCTCCTTACCCTCGAACCTCGTCCGGATCAGTTGCCGCCGAAACCGGCTTCCGGGAACCAGGTGTTGTGGCTGGCGCCGCCGT
This sequence comes from Nocardia sp. NPDC004860, assembly GCF_040609015.1. Lineage (NCBI taxonomy): Bacteria > Bacillati > Actinomycetota > Actinomycetes > Mycobacteriales > Nocardiaceae > Nocardia > Nocardia sp. NPDC004860. Next base: position 65,488 of record NZ_JBEXJI010000039.1, read on the forward strand.
CGACGTAGATGATCGAACCGGTGGTGCCGGGCAGCCAGTCCGACAGCATGGCCACGATGGACTTGGCCACCACGGTCGGGTCGTCGACATCCCAGCCGATCGGGGACGCGCCGTCCCAGTACTCGTTGAGCATGTTCAGCTGCTTGGCGTCATCGGTGGCGGTACCCGCGATGGCCTTGGCGGCGAGGGTCTTGATCGGACCGGCCGCGATCAGGTTGGAGCGGACCTTCTTGGCATTGCCGACTTCCCGCGCCACATAGCGGTTCACCGACTCCAGCGCCGCCTTGGCGACACCCATCCAGTTGTAGTACGGCATGGCGGTGCGCGGATCGAAGTCCATGCCCACGATGGAGCCGCCCTCGTTCATGGCGGGCAGCACGGCGCGCGCGAGCGAAGCGTAGGACCAGGCCGAGATCTCGAACGCCTTGGCCGCATCCGGGCCCGGGCCGTCGAGGAACGCCACGGCGTCCGGACCCATCAGGGTCTTGGGGGCGAAGGCGATCGAGTGCAGCACCCCGTCGATGCCCTCGGGCGCGAGCTCACGCAGCTGCTCCGGCAGGTTCGCCAGATCCGCTTCGCTGGTGACGTCGAGACCGATGGCCGGGGGCACCTCCTGGGGCAGGCGCTTGGCGATGCGGTCGATGAGCCGCAGCCGCTCCGGGATACCGGTGATGATCACCTTCGCGCCCTGCTCCTGCGCGACCGCGGCCGCGTGGAAGGCGATGGACGAGTCGGTGATGATGCCGGTGATGAGTACGGTCTTGCCTTCGAGCAATCCACCCATGGGTTGGTCGGTTCTCCTCGTTATGAAAATGCTGGGGTTGAGGTCTCTGGTCAGGGGTAGGTCTCTGAGCCAAAGGCTCAGTGGCCCATGCCCAAACCGCCGTCGACCGGGATGATCGCGCCGGAGATGTAGGACGAGTCCTCGGAGGCCAGGAAGCTGATGGCCGCGGCAACTTCCTCGGGACGACCGATCCGGGTCGCCGGAATGGCCTTGAGCACGCCCTCGCGCATCTCCTCCGACACGTCCTCGCGGGTCATATCGGTGTCGATGAACCCCGGCGCGACGACATTCGCGGTGATATTGCGCGAACCGAGTTCACGTGTGATCGAGCGCGCCATGCCGACCAGACCGGCCTTGGAGGCGCAGTAGTTGATCTGCCCGGGCGCACCGATCTGGCCGACCACCGAACCGAGGAAGATGATGCGGCCCCACTTCGCCCGCAGCATGGCGCGATTCGCGCGCTTGGCGCACCGGAACGCACCGGTCAGGTTGGCGTCGACGACGCGCTCGAATTGTTCGTCGCTCATCCGCATGAGCAGTGTGTTATCGGTGATGCCCGCGTTGGCGACCAGCACCTCGACCGGACCCTGGTGCGCCTCCACCTCGGAGAACGCCCGATCGACCGATTCAGTATCGGTCACATCGCATTTCACGCCGAAAAGCCCCTCGGGCACGCCGGACCCACGATGAGTCACGGCGACCTTGTGTCCGTCGGCGAGCAGGCGCTGGGCGACCGCGAGACCGATGCCGCGGTTACCGCCGGTCACCAGTACCGACCGGGATGTGATGTTCGACATAAGGGCAAACCTATCTGTTCGTGTTCGGGACTCGGCGCGCGGTACCGATTTACGGCAGACGCTGACGATAGAGCAGGGCGGTGAGCACGCCACCGGCGGTCACCAGCAGGCCGAGCAACAGCCACGGACGGCTGGCGTCGCCCATGGTGGTCTCGTAGCCGATCTGCTCTTCCAAATGGGCATAGACGTTCTTGAGTTCCTCCAGCGTGGAGGCGGTGAAGAACTCGCCGCCGGACAACTTCGCGATCTCGCGCAGCGAATCGTCGTCCACCGGCACCCGCACCCGCTGCGAACCCTTGCCGTCCTGATCCGGAATCTCGACGGTGCCCCAGGTGGTGCCGAACGAAATCGTCGACACCGGAATGCCTTTCTCCTTCGCCAGCCGCGCGGCGGTGAAGCCGTGGCGAGGGTTCTCGACGTCCTTGTCGTCCGGAACGGTCTGCTTACCGTCGGACATCATGACGATCTGGGCCGGCGGCGGCTTCTCCGCGCCGCCCAGCACCGACGCCAGTGTGTCGATCGACTGCAGGGCGGTGAGAATGCCCTCGCCGGTGGCGGTGCGCTCGGCCAGCTTCATATTGTCGATGGCCGCCTTGACCGCTTCCCGATTGGTCGTCGGCGACACCTGCACCGACGCGGTACCGGCGAAGGTGACCAGACCCAAGTTGATACCGGGCGTCAGATTGTCCGCGAACTCCTTGGCGGCCTTCTTGGCCACCTGAATTCGACTGGGCGGCACGTCGGTCGCCTCCATGGACAGCGACACGTCGATCACCAGGATGACCGTGGCCCGGTTGCGCGGCACCTTCTTGGCCGCGGTCGGACCGGCGGCGGCGAAGGTCAGGAAGATCAGGCCCACCAGGGTGAGCGCCACCGGAATGTGCCGCCACGGCTTGGGCTGCGAGGGCGCGACCTTCTCCAGCAGATCCATATTGGCGAAGCGCAGCATGTGCTTTCGCCGCCGCTGCTGGATCAGGATGTAGATCAGCGCGATCGCGGCCAGCACGGCCAGGAATCCCAGCCAGTACTGCGCCGTGAAATGCGAAAGGCTCAAAGTGACATTGCCAATGCTCACTGTCGCGGCACCCGCCCGGCAGTCGGGGCGCCGAAGGTGTGGCGCCGGGTCGACACGAATCTGACCACGTCCGCGATCCAGTCGCGATCGGTGCGCAGGGTCATCACCGGCGCACCGCAGCTGCGCAGCGCCTGCTCGACCTGGTCGCGATGACGCTGCGCGGCGCGCGCGAAATCGGTACGGAGCGTGGGGGTCACACTGAATTCCCGGGTCCGGCCCGACTCCGGGTCGTGCAGGACCACATCGCCGACGTCCGGCAACTCCAGATCGCGCGGGTCGAGCACCTCGACGCCGAGCAGGTCGTGGCGGCCGGAGATGGCGCGCAGCGAACGCTGCCAGTCGATGTCCCCGAGGAAATCGGAGACGACCACGGCCAGACCGCGTTTGCGCTGCGGGCGGCGCAGGGCCTCGATGGCCCCGCGCAGATCACCGCGCACCCCGTCGGGAGCGTGCGGGGTGGTCGCGATCTTGCGCAGCATCGCCTGCTCGTGCACGCGGCCGCTGCGGGCCGGAATCCGGATCAGCTGCTGGCCATTGGCCACCACCGCGCCGATCCGGTTGCCGCCGCCACTGGTCAGATGCGTGACCGCGGCCGCCGCGGCGACCACCAGATCCCGCTTCTCGCACAGCGCGGTACCGAAGTCGACACTGGCCGACAGGTCGATGACCAGCCAGGTCTCGAGTTCGCGGTCGGCGATCATCTGCCGCACGTGCGGATGGGTGGTGCGGGCGGTGACCGACCAATCCATCTGCCGCACATCGTCGCCCGGCTGATACATGCGGGCGTCACCGGGTTCGGAGCCGGGGCCGGGGATCAGGCCCAGGTGGTCACCGTGCAGCACGCCGTCCAGACGCCGGCGCACGGTGAGTTCGAGCGTCTTCAACGCCGCCGACAACCGCGGGTCGGTCAGCTGCCCCTGCCGGAACGAGGGCGGGGCGTGCGTGGAGCCGCTGGGGGGTGAGATCGTCACGGGCGCAATCGATTCCGAGACCGGCCTCACTTCGGCTGGGGCTGACCGGGAACTCCGGACACCTGACCGTTGGGGGGCTGCGGAATACCCTGCTGCGGCGGCTGCGGAATGCCCTGGGCGGCCACGCCGGGCTGCTGCGGGGCGCCGTGCGGGCCCAGCACCGGCGGCTGCGCCGGGGCGGGCATCGGCGCGGCGGGCGCGGGGGCGCCGGCCGGGGCATTGGCCTGGGCGGCGACCTGCGGCAGGCCGACGGTCTGCAGCACGCGCTTGATCACATCGTCGGGGCTGACCTCGTCGGCGAGGGCGTCGTAGGACAGCACCAGGCGGTGGCGCAGCACATCGGGGATCACCTCGACGACATCCTGCGGGACCACGTAGTCGCGGCCGCGGATCAGCGCGACCGCGCGGGCGGCGGCGATGATGCCGAGCGAGGCGCGCGGCGAGGCGCCGTAGGAGATCCAGCCGGCCACGTCCTGCATGCCGAAGTCGGCGGGCTTGCGGGTCGCGGCGATCACGCGGACCACGTAGTCGACCAGCGCGTGGTGGACGAACGTATTGGCGGCCACGCTCTGCAGCCGGACCAGTTCCTCCGGATCGAGCACCCGCTTGGCCTCCGGCGGGGTGACACCCATCCGGTAGATGATCTCGCGCTCCTCCTCGACGGAGGGGTAGTCGACGACGACCTTGAACAGGAAGCGGTCGCGCTGCGCCTCGGGCAGCGGGTACACGCCCTCCGACTCGATCGGGTTCTGGGTCGCCATGACCAGGAACGGATTCGGCATCGGGTAGGTCTTGCCGCCGATGGACACGTGCCGCTCGGCCATCACCTCGAGCAGTGCGGACTGCACCTTGGCGGGCGCGCGGTTGATCTCGTCGGCGAGCACGAAGTTGGCGACCACCGGGCCCAGCTCGGTGTCGAACTCCTCGCGGCCCTGCCGGTAGATGCGGGTACCCACGAGGTCGGTGGGCACCAGGTCCGGGGTGAACTGCACGCGCGAGAAGCTGCCCCCCACCACCTTCGCGAAGGTCTCCACGGCCAGGGTCTTGGCGATACCCGGCACGCCCTCCAGCAGCACGTGCCCCTTGGCGAGGACACCGACCAACAGCCGCTCGACCAGCCGATCCTGACCGACGATCACCCGCTTGACTTCGTAGATCGCCTTTTCCAGGGTCTGGACATCGCGCTCGAGGGTGTTCGGAGGCGAGGGCGGTGCATCCTTCACCGTGCTTACCCCGCTCACACCGTCAGTCGAAGTCACCAACATCCCCGCTTTCGCCTTGGTCCTGTGCGTTCCGCCCCAACTATTCCAGGTATCTCGCGCAATTGCCGCACCCGGATCCGATCGCGGCGCGAATTTCGGTCGTGAAATGTGGCTTTCGGCTATTTCCTGGCCGTGGTGGCGTGGTCGAGGACCAGTTCGACGGCGTCGGCGACGGGGGTGTGACCGTCGGTCAGTTCGATGATGACGCGGTTGAGGGCCGGGCGGTGCAGGGCGACGTCGATGAAGGCGGCGACGTCGTCGCGGTGGACGTCGCCGTATTCGATTGCCAGTCCGGCCGTGACCAGGCCTTTTCCGGGTTCGTTGCGCAGTGTGCCGGGACGCACGATGAGCCAGTCGAGGTCGGTGGCGACGAGGTAGGCGTCGGCCATCTTCTTCACGCGCATGTAGTGCTCGAAGGCGGGTGTTGTTTTGAGATCGCGACCCGCGTCGGGGAACACGGACACCAGAACGAAACGGGCAACACCGGCAAATCGTGCGGCATCGGCCGACTTTTCCAGTCCCCTGCCATCGATCAGCGAGGTCTGGTCCATCCCGGTGCCGTGCGCGCCCGCGGAGAAGACGATGGCGTCGTGGCCGTGGAATTTGGCGGCCAGTTCGTCCACCGAATCGGTGACCAGGTCGCCGGCCACCGGGTTCGCGCCGGTCGCGGCGATCGTCGCCGCCTGGTCCGGGTTGCGGTGCATGCCGGTGACCTCGTCACCGCGTGCGGTCAGCAGCGTCGACAGACGGCGTCCGATACCGCCGGCCGCTCCGATCTGGAATACCTTCATCGGTGACTCCTCTCGTAGGCGGGCACACCCTCAGCTTCCCATCGGACCGGCGGAAGGATTCGATCGGTACCAGAAAGTTTCCGGAGCACCGATGCGCCGGGCGAAGATGCGTCTAATCTTGCGAATGTCTCTGCCGCCGACCGCTTCTGCGCCGGTAGCGTTGTCGGTATCGGTCGACGGTGTCCGGTGATACGGGATGTGGTGTGACGTGTGGGATTTCGAGGTTTCGCCCAGGCAATCCATCGGCGAGACGGTGCTGGAAGAACTCCGGGAGCGGGCGGCCGCCGACGGGGTCGCGCTACGGGTGGGAGTGGTTGTCGAACACAATGACGCGGTGCTGATGCTCGAGCACGAGGAGCACGTCGAGGGACGCAGTCCGCTACACCTGCCCGGGACGGTGGTCCGCCCGGGCGAGTCGCTGGCCGGCGCGGTGGTGCGGGCGGTGCGGGAGGAGACCGGGCTCGCGGTGGTCGACGTCGTGCGCCACCTCGGCAGCTTCGACTACCTCTCGAGTGCCGGAAAGCGGGTCCGCAGAGAACATTTCGCGGCCTCGGTGGCGAGTGCTGGGCCGGTGCGGGTCACGAACTACGCCGAGTACCGGTGGGTCCCGCTCAGTGGTGAACTGCCGGTCACCCCGTCGATCCGCCGTATTCTCAGGACGTACCAGGAGTAGCACTCGCCGCTGCGGAGGACCACATGCTCGAGATCGACACTCGTCCGGTGGTCCTCGACCAATTCACGGTCGACGAGACCGGCCGGGCTGGGCGGCGTCCTCGCGGCGTGGTCTATCCGGTCACCGCCGAAGACGTGGTGACCGTGGTCGACTGGGCCCGGGAGCACCGCACGCCCTTGATTGCGCGCGGGGCCGGGACCAGCCTGGAAGGGCATCTCCTGGCCCGAGGTGACGAGCTGATCCTGGACTTCACCCAGGCCGACAAGATCCTCGACATCTCCCCCGGCGACTTCACCGCCACGGTGCAGCCCGGCGTCAGCCGGACCCGGCTCAATGCGGCGGCCGCCGAATTCGGGCTGCAGTTCACGGTGGATCCCGGTGCCGACGCGTCACTGGGCGGGATGGCGGCCACCAATGCCAGCGGCACCACCACCGTCCGGTACGGCGGCATGCGGGCCAATGTGCTCGCGCTGCAGGCGGTGTTCGCCGACGGCACCGTCACCCGGATCGGGCGCGCAGTGCGCAAATCCTCGAGCGGATACGACCTGAAGGACCTGCTCATCGGGTCGGCGGGCACGCTCGGGATCATCACCGAGCTGACCGTGAAGCTGCATCCGATTCCGGAATGGATTCACTCGCTGCGCATTTCGTTCCCGACGGTGGCCGATGCCGTGGACACCGCGGTCGAGATGCTGGGCGCGGCGCTGCCGGTGAGCCGGCTGGAACTGGTGGACGCGCCGAGCATGGCGGCCATCAACATGTTCCGCGGTACCGCGTACGCCGAGACACCCGCCCTGTTCATCGACATCGAATCCGGTTCGTCCGCGGCCGTCGCGGCGAATGAGCAGGAGATCGGGCGGATCGCCGCCGCACACGATGCGATCGAGGTGGCGACCGCACGCACGCACGGGGATCGGCACGCGCTCTGGGAGGATCGGCACAATCTCTACTTCGCGGTCAAGGCGAGCAATCCCGGCTGCCGGTTCATGATCACCGATACCGCCGTGCCCTATTCGCGGATCGCGGGGGCCGTGGAGACCGCCACCCGGCTGGGGGCCGAGCTCGGGCTGAACATCACCGTCGCGGGGCATATCGGGGACGGGAACGTCCACACCATCGTTCCCTATACCGAGGCCGAATACGAGGCGGCGCAGCGGTTCTCGGATCTGGTGGTGCGGCATGCGCTCGAGGTCGGCGGCACCGCCACCGGTGAGCACGGGATCGGGCTGGCCAAGAAGAAGTATCTGCGGGAAGAGCACGGGGCCGCGGTGGATCTGATGGCGGCGGTGAAGCGGGCGCTCGACCCGCTGGGACTGCTCAACCCCGGCAAGGTGCTCGACGTCAACCCGGGAAATCCGCTTCCCAGCGGCTCCTGACCACGGTCTCGCGCGCGTGCTCGAGGTACGACATGGCGTGCGCCGCAACATGATCGCGCAGGCGCGCCACGGCGGGCGTCGGACGGTGATTGCCGGAGACCAGGCCGATGCTGCGCTCCCGCTCCCCGGTCAGGGGGACACGCGTGAGGCCGGGGTGCGGGGTCTCCGGGGCCGGGAGCACCGCGATGCCGAGGTTCTGGGCGACCAGGGCGCGCAGGGTTTCGAACTCGGTGATCTCGAAGCCGACATCCGGGGTGAATCCGGCCTCGGCGCACCAGGAGTCGACGAGCCGGCGCAGGTGATAGGTCGGCGGATTGGCGATGAACGGCTCGTCGGCGAGTTCGGCGAGATCGACCAGTCCCCGGGTCGCGAGCGGGTGGGCGTTCGCGACATAGAGGTGCAGGCGCCGGAACCCGAGGATGATCGCGGGCAGGTCCTCGGGCGCGGGGATGGTGACGGCCAGATCGAGGCGACCCTCGCGGACCATCTCGGCCAGGGCGGTGCCGTGCGCCTGCACCAGACTCAGGCGGATGCGGGGTGCGCCCGCGTGGAAGTCGGCCAGCAGTGACGGGATGCTGACCGGGCCCAGGGTGAAGGGGAAGCCGAAGCGGACCAGGCCGCTCTCCGGATCGGCGTCGCTGCGGACCACGTCGACCGCGTCGCCGAGCGCCTGGACCAGTCCGCGCGTGCGGTCGAACAGCTCCTGGCCCGCGGCGGTGAGCGCGACTCGGCGACCGACCGGTTGGAACAACTTCACCCCGACGGCCTGCTCGACCGCTTTCAACCGGCGGCTCAGCGACGACTGCGGCACGCCGAGCCGCTGCGCCGCGCGTGTGATGTGCCCCTCCGCCGCGGCCGCGTCGAACGCGGCGAGCAGCGGAATCAGGGCCTCGACCTGAGCAGACGGCAATCCATCCATATTCGGATCATAATCACTCGAAACGAACATTGGACGGATGAATAGGCGCGGCGTGACGATTATCGGTACCAGCAACCGAGGAGGTCAGTCAGATGGACACACACGCCGACAGCACCGAATCCCACACGGACACAGCGGTTCTCGATGTCGTACTGATCGGAGGCGGCATCATGTCCGCCACCCTCGGCGCGATGATCGCGGCGCTGCAACCGGACTGGTCGATGGTCCTGCTGGAACGGCTCGACCGCGTCGCCGCGGAGAGCTCGAATCCGTGGAACAACGCCGGCACGGGACACTCGGGGTTCTGCGAACTCAACTACATGCCGGATGCGGGCGATCCGAGCAAATCGGCGGAAATCGCGTCCATGTTCGCGCTGTCGCGGCAGCTCTGGGCGGGCCTCGCGGATCGGGGCATGCTGCCGGATACGACCTTCGTCACCGCGACGCCGCACATGGATGTGGTGTTCGGCGAGCGGGATGTGGCATACCTGCGTCGGCGTTTCGAGACGCTGCGGGCATTGCCCGCGTTCTCGGCGATGGAGTACAGCGAGGATCCGGCCGTGATCGCGCGGTGGGCTCCCCTGCTGATGGCGGAGCGTGAACCGGGTGAGCCGATGGCGGCCACCCGGTACGAGGGCGGCACCGATGTCGATTTCGGAGCGCTCACCGCATCCCTGGTGGCGGCCATGACCGGTGCGGGCGGCCAGTTGCGCACCGGCCACGAGGTCACCGGGCTGCGGCGCGGCGACGACGGCATCTGGACGGTGACCGGACGCGACCGGAACAGCAGGCAGCGCTTCACCATCCGCGCGCGCTTCGTGTTCGTCGGGGCGGGCGGCTACGCCCTGAAGCTGCTCCAGAAGGCCCGGATTCCCGAGGTTCGCGGTTACGGGGTCTTCCCGGTCGGCGCGCAGTTCCTGCGCACCGACAACCCCGACGTCGTGGCCCGGCACGAGGCGAAGGTCTACAGTCAGGCGCTGATCGGCGCTCCCCCGATGTCCGTGCCGCACTTGGACAAACGCATCGTCGACGGCGAATCGTCGCTGCTGTTCGGCCCCTACGCCACGTTCAGTACGCGGCTGCTCGAGCACGGCAGGCTCACCGATCTGTTCACCACCCTGCGGGCCTCGAATATCGTGTCGCTGGTGGCCGCGGGCCTCCAGAACCTGCCGCTGGTGCGCTATCTGATTCGCGAACTGCTCTCGACACGCCGCCGCAAATTCGCACAGCTGCAACGGTTCTACCCCGACGCCGACCCCGCCGACTGGTACCTGGTGCGGGCCGGTCAGCGCGCCCAGCTGGTCAAACCCGACCCCGACCGCCTCGGCGTGCTGACCATGGGCACCGAGCTGGTCACCGGCGCGGACGGCACCATTGCCGGACTGCTGGGCGCGTCGCCCGGTGCCTCGACCGCGCCCGCCATCATGGCCGACCTGTTGAACCGGTGCTTCCCGCAACAGCATTCGCAGTGGGAATCGACACTGCGGGAGCTCATGCCGGGCTATGCCGACGGCTCGAACTCCCAGAGCGCGGGTGCGCTGCCCGACCTCCCGGTGGCGATCGGGAAGTAGCTGTGATGATCGGCGGGATCGACGACCACGATGTGCGCGCCGTCCGCGAGGTGCGCGGCTCCGGCCGGCTTCGGATGTCCGTCCCGCCGATCGAAGACGCTCACCCACCCGCTCTCACTGGCCACATACACCCGTTGGGGACCCGGATCGTAGGCAAGGACATCGGGCGTCTCCCCCACACTGTTGTGGTCGGTCACTGCATGTTTCGCGAGATCCACCGTGATGAGCGTCGCGTTGTCCTCACATCCGACATACATGATCTGCGCGCTTGCATCGAGTGCCTGACCATGCGGCCCCGAACATCCGGGTGTGGGGATGCGGCCGGTGACGGTCAGCGAATCCGGTGCGATGACGGCGAGCTCGCCACGGCCCTGCACCGCGACCACCATCCGATCGACCGCGGCGTCGTAGACGACATTGCCCACCTCCCCGCCCAGCCCGACGGTGCCGCGGACGGTTCCGCCGTCCGCGTCGACAACGGTCTCGCTGCCCGCCCGCTCGTTGGTGGTCCATACCGCGTTCCGCACGGGGTCGTAGGCCAGTCCGTCGGGATAGGCGCCGGTCGGGGCGGTGAACAGCACCGCCCCGCTGTCCTCGTCCAGTGCCACGACCTGGTCGCGACCCGTCACGGTGGCGTAGACGCGATGCTTCCCCGGGACGACCAGCACGCCGTGCACATCGGGCGCGTCGGGGATAGTCCGAACCACGGTGTGTGCCCGGACATCGACCTCGACGATCTCACCGGCCCCCATGTGCGCCAGGAACATCAGCCCGCGGTCGGAATCCAGGCTCGCATAATCGAATCGGCCGGAGCCCCCGGTCAAGGCGACCTCCGCGACCTTGCGCAGCGGCAGCTGGCCGCCGGTCGTGGCCGGTCCCCGAGCAGCGGAACAGGCCGCCGCCACCATGGCCCCGACCAGCACCCACCCCACCTGTCTCGACCACATCCGGCTCACCTCATGGGACTCGGCAGACGTCGCGGAACAGCGCGGCGGCCGCGTCGGCGGCGGGCTCGATCAGGCGGGGATCGTCGTAGAAGTCGATCTGGCCGACCGAGTTCAGCCACAGCTCCGATTTCGGGGATGCCACCGCAGCATAGAACGTGCGGGCCCAGGACGGGACCAATGCGTTCTCGGAGTGCACGAGCAGGAAGGGAACCGTCAGTCGCGCGGCGGCCTCCTGGACGTCGAAACCGGCCGTGTGCTCGAAGGATTCGACCGCGAAACCATTCGTATAGTTGGGGACCGCACCGCGCGGGGTGCCGTAGTACTCGAACGCCTCCCGCAGCGGCATGGCGACATCCCCGTTGTCGGCCGCCACGGCCGGGATGGTCTCGACCTCACCGGTGGCCAGCCGGCGTTCCCGAGCCCGGCGTCCCCGCTCGACCACCGCCGGATCCCCCGGGTTGGCGGCCACATCCGGGTAGACCCCGGCGACACCGGCGAAAGCCCGGATGCGCGCATCATCGGCGACGGCCCGCGCCATGTAGCCGCCGCCGGCGCACACACCCAGCGCGACCACGGTCTTGCCCGCGAACCGCTCATCGTCCTGCAACGCCGACACCGCCGCCGCGATATCGGCGGCCTTGCCCAGCGGATCCTCCAATTGCCGTGGCACACCATCACTCTCACCGAACGTGCGGTGATCGAAGGCCAGCGCCGCGAACCCGCGCCGCGCCAGCGCCTCCGCGTACACGCCCGCCGCCTGCTCCTTGACGGAGGTCAACGGCCCGGTGGTGACCACGACCCCCGTCGGCGTTCCCCCCGGCAGGTACAGCGTGCCCACCAGCCGATCCCCGTCCCGGGTGACCGTGAACGGAACTGTGCTGACCGTCATTTCGTGCCCTCCTCCTCGAATTCATCGCATTACGGTGAGACAGACGGTAGGCGCGGACCCCGGCCACCGATAGAAGGCACTTCGCGGTGCCCTTCCGAATGGAGGCGACATGGCAGCGGTCATCCCGGACGTGCTCGAGGAATCCTGCACGACCCGGCAGGCCCTCGAACGCCTCGCCGCGAAATGGCGCATCCTGCTGATCTACGCACTACTCGACGGCCCGCAACGCCCCGCCGCGCTGCGCCGCCGCCTGCCCGGCATCACCCAGAAGGTCCTCACCGAAACCCTGCGCGGCATGGAATCCGATGGCCTGGTCGAACGCCACGTCTACAAGGAGACCGCCCCGCAGCACATCGAGTACTCGCTCACCGAGCTCGGCAAGTCCCTCGAAACACCCTTGGCCGCCATCTGCGCCTGGGCCACCGAACACCCTTGAGCGACAAGCCGATCCCGCGCCGGTGGTGGCACCGCACCACCTCTATTCGGTGACCCCGAAACCGTGCCGCGCGACCCGATCAGTCTCACCAGCGACTACCTCGTCCATGCGGTGATCGCTGTGGCGGTCGTGACGGTGGTGGTCACACTGGTGGCCTGGAATTCCGTGCGGGGTCCGCGGCCGGTGCACCTGCTCACGCGGTTGTTCGTGATCGGCATGTGCGCTGAATGCGCGGCCGGGCGAGTCTCGGCGTCAGCCGGCTCAGTGGAATCCCAGGGTTAGGTCGCGGCGTAGTACCTTGCCGGTTGCGTTGCGCGGCAGGGGTTCCGCGGTGACCAGCCAGCGGGCGGGCACCTTGAAGTAGGCCAGCTGTCTGGCCACGTGATCGCGCAACTCGTCCTCCGACAGCTGCTGTGGGTCGTCGACCACCACGATCGCGGCGACCTCCTGGCCCAGATCCTCGTGCGGGACCCCGATCACCGCCGACTCGCGCACCAGCGGGTGCTCGTC
>NZ_JBEXJI010000040.1:0-78016 GCF_040609015.1 Nocardia sp. NPDC004860
CGCCCTGCTTCAGCAGGGCCGGGATGATCTTCGGCACCAATGCGACGCGTCGTTCGTCCGGGTTCGTCTCGCGAACCACTCCGACGCGCGCACCGCGGGGCGCAGCGGTCTGTGCGCTCTGCGTTGTGTCCACTAGTCAAACTTCCTTCTCGTGGTGAGCCCAGGTCACCCTCATGTCGGGGCCGCTTCACCGGTCCAACGGCGGGCCGAACTTACTCGGTAGTAAGTTCGTGAGAATTCTCGCAACTGTACCTGGTTCGGCGTGAGCGTAGCGGAGATGCCCGTCACATGGTGTGGCGAGAAAACCGGACAACTCCATGCTCGACCGGGGTTCGATCGGCGACAAGTGCGAAGAATTCCGCGTGCTACTCACCGGTAGGTGCGTTGCTGGTTGTGCCCGCATCGGGGGCGTGTAGGGGGTGTCGCACATCACTTGTACGCCGTAATGTCTGCATGGTGAGTGGCTGCATGTTCTGCCGGATCGTCGCGGGCGACGCACCCGCGGCCAAGATCTTCGAAGACGACACCCTGGTGGCGTTCCTGGACATCCGGCCGATCACCCGCGGGCACACCCTGGTGATCCCCAAGCGCCACGCCACCGATCTCGACGAACTCGACCCGGCCCTGGGCGCACAGCTTTTCGCCTTCGGTCATCGCCTGGCCAAGTCCATGCGCCGCGCCGGCCTCGCGGCCGACGGCGCCAACCTGCTGATCAATGACGGCAAGGCCGCCTTCCAGACCGTTCACCACGTGCACCTGCACGTGATCCCGCGCCACCACGGCGACACCCTGCGCTTCGCCAAGGGTTTCGTACTGCGCCGCCCGCACGACACCGAGCGGACCGCCGCGGCACTGCGCTCCGGGCTGGACCGGCTCGCCGACGAAGAAAGGGAGACCACCGCATGACCGACACGGTGCCGGACCGCGCCGAGATCACGGCCCTCTTGTCCGACCAGTGGGACGCCCTTACCCGGCTGGTGGACGGCCTGGACGAGAACCGCTGGCGCACGGCCTCACCACTGCCGGGCTGGACCGTGTTCGATGTGCTCGCCCATGTGATCGGCACCGAATCGATCCTGCTGGGCGAGCCGACCCCCGATCTCGCGGTGGCCGGCGAGCATATTCGCAACGACATCGGCGCGCTCAACGAGAAGTGGATCGACTCGCTGCGCCCGCTCGCCGGTTCGCAGCTGCTGGAACGGTTCCTGGACGTCACCGGTCGCCGGCTGAAGACGCTGGAGCAGACCACCGACGAGGCCTGGGCCGAACTCGTGCCCACTCCGGTGGGCATGGCCCCCTACGGCCGATTCATGCGGATCCGCCTGTTCGACTGCTGGATGCACGAGCACGATATCGCCGACGCGCTCGGTGTGGCCGTCGACGAGGGCGGCAGCCGGGGCGCGGCCGCGTTCACCGAACTGCTGACCGTGCTGGGCAAGGCCGCGGTCAAAGGCGCGGGCGCACCGGACGGTTCGCGTATCACGCTCGAGCTCACCGGTCCGGTGCCGCAGACACTGCACCTGGCTGTCGACGGCGGCCGGGCGAGCCTGGTGGAAACCCTCGACGCCCCGGCGGGTCTCGTGGTGACCATGGACTCCGGCCTGTTCGCCCGCCTGCGGGGCGGCCGCACCACCGCGGACGCGCACGCGGGGGAGATCACTCTCACCGGCGACACCGACCTCGGCGACCGCCTGGTCCGCAGCCTGGCCTTCACCATCTGACCCGTGCGACTGTTCCTGTCCAGCTACCGTTTCGGCGCGCACCAGCGGCGGCTGCTCGAACTGGCCGGCGATCCCGGACCGGTGGCGGTCATCGCCAATGCCTGTGATGCCTGGCCCTCGGCCTGGCAGGGTGCGGTCACCAGCGACCTGGTGCCGTTGCGCCGGCTGGGTTTCCGGCCCGATGTGCTGGATCTGCGCGACTACCTCGGCCGCCCGGCCGAGGTCGAGCAGCGGCTGCGCGAGTACCCGATGGTGTGGGTGCGCGGCGGCAACACCTTCGTGCTGCGCGCCCAATTCGCCCGCAGCGGAGCCGATCTCGCGCTGACGACGCTGCTCGCGGAGGACGCGCTGGTCTACGCGGGCTACAGCGCGGGCGCCTGCGTCATGACACCCGACCTGCACGGCATCGAAGCCATCGACGACCCGGACGAGGTCCGCACCGCCTGCGGCGTCGAACCACGCTGGGACGGACTGGGTCTGGTCGATCACCGCATCGTCCCGCACCTGGATTCCCCGACCGATCCCGAGGGGCTGTCCCGGAAGCTGGTGCGCGAGTACGCCTCCACGGGAATCCCGCACTGGGCCCTGACCGACGACCACGTCGTTGTCGTCGACGGGGCTCGCACCGAGGTGCTGACCTAGCGGTACCCGCATGGAAAAAGCCCGCGCACGCCGACGGCGTGCGCGGGCTTTTCTGCCCGACAGATGGTCAGTGCCCCTTGTGGCGGATGCCGTGGCCGAGAGCGACGGCTGCCGCACCGAACGCGCCGATGGCCAGCGTCGCGAAGCTGGCGACGTACGCGCCTTCGGTCGGGACCGCGGCGTGCGGGCCGAGGTGCAGGACGTGGGCGGTCAGGATGGAGCCCGTGATCGCGCCGGCGATCGAACCGCCGGCGGTGCGCACCAGCGAATTGATGCCCGAGGCGATACCGCTCTCGCTCATCGGCACGTGCTGCACGGCCAGGGTGCCCAGTGCCGCGTAGCCGATGCCGAAACCGGTGCCCTGCAGCACATTCGCCATGATCATGTCGAACTGGTGATCGTGCGAGACGGCCAGCCAGCCCATGGACAGACCGGCGAAGACCGCGCCGATGGCCAGGGTGTAGGCCGGACCGATCTTGGCGGAGATACGGCCGGTGTTGAAGGAGAAGAAGGTCATCAGCGCCGCGCTCGGGATGCCGTAGAGGCCGACCGAGAGCACGGTCCCGGACAGACCGTAGCCGACCTTGTCCGCCGGGGTCTGAATGAAGTTGGACACCAGCGAGAACGCGCCGAACATGGAGAAGCCGAGCAGAGCGGAGGCCACATTGGCCGACAGCGACTGCGGTCCGACCAGCAGCTGCAGGCGCACCAGCGGCTGTTCGACCTCGAGCTCCACGAACACCCAGATGGCGGCGAGCACCGCGGCGGCGGCGAACAGCGCGATGACCGAGCCGGAGCCCCAGCCCCAGCGCGGGCCCTCGCTGATGCCCAGCAGCAGGCAGACCAGCAGGGCGGCCAGCAGTGCGGCGCCGACGAAGTCGGGCTTGCCGCCGTGGCGGACGCCATTGTTCTTGGCGCTCACCTGGATCAGCACGGTGGCGATCACGCCCAGGCCCGCGGTCAGCCAGAAGACCGGGTGCGGGTTGGTGGTGTGGTCGGCGATGACGCCGGTGGCCAGCAGGCCGATGGTGCCGCCGACGCCCATGGTGCCGGACACGATTCCGATTGCGCTGACCAGTCTTTCGCGCGGGAAGGTGTCGCGGATGATGCCGATGGCGAGCGGGATCATGGCGGAGGAGATGCCCTGCAGGGCGCGGCCGACGATGTAGACCGGCAGCGAGGTGGCGAAGGCGCAGATGACCGAGCCCACGATGAGCACGCCCATCGCGACCATGACCATGGGCTTCTTGCCGTACATATCCCCGAAGCGGGAGAGCAACGGGGTGGCGACCGCACCGGAGAGCAGGGCGGCGGTGAACAGCCAGGTGACACCGGCGACGTCGGTGTGCAGCTGAGTGATGAAGCGCGGCAGTAGCGGAATCACGACGGTCTGCTGGAGTGACACGACCAGGCCGGCCGCGCACAGCGCGAGCAATGTCAGGCCGAGGTGGGCCTTCGAGTGGTCTGCGGGTTTGGTCCCGTCGACCTGACCGACAGCGGTCGTAGTCATGCAGCGATCCTTTGGTTTACTTACCAAAATTAAGTAAATGGGTTTCGTAAGATAACCACATGCCGCGACCGGAAGCCACTCACGCCAAACAAGTTGATGCAGCTCACATAGTGGAACTGGAGCGTGCGCTGGCCCGAGTCGCCTATCTGCTGACCCGGGTCCGCCGCCACGATCAAGCCATGGTGCAGTGCGGGCTCACCATGGATCGGGCCAGTGTCCCGCTGCTGCGGCTGCTCGCCGACGCCGGCGAACCCATGCGCCTGGGCGAGCTCGCCACCCGCCTCGATGTGGAGGCCCCGCACGTGAGCCGCCAGATCCAGCGCCTGGAGAAGGCGGGCTACGTCGAGCGCGTTCCCGACCCGGACGACCGTCGCGCGCAACGGGTCCGCCCCACCGCCTCCGGCCGGCGCGCCGTCGAAGCCGTGCGCCAGGTCCTGCGCGGCTGGATGGCCGAGGCCCTCACCGACTGGACCACCGAGGACCTCCAGGCGCTCTCGGTCCTCAACCACCGCATGGTGGACGCCTTCCTCGACCACGCCGAAGTCATCGGCGACCTCGGCGCGACCGCGCGAGACCGGCCCAGCCGCACCGCCTGACCCCGCGACTACCGGCCCGCGGGCGCTCGCGCGGGTGCGGCGACGGCGCGAGCGCCCCAGGCGCACAACAGCATTGCCACCAGCGGCACCGCCATCGCGGCGGTCAGCGGCATGGCCTTGTCGAGCCAGCCGATGATCGCGGGCCCGGCCAGCAAGCCCACATACCCGAGCCCGAACACTCGCGACATATCGGTGGCGGCGGTGCGCGAGCCCAGGTTCCCGGCGGCGGTGAACACCTGCGGCACGCCGCCGGACAGCCCGATGCCGCACAGCGTCCACCCCAGCAGCGTGAGCGGCAGCCACCCGGAGGCCACCACCAGTCCGAAACCGATGGCCGCCAGCAGCGTTCCCCAGCGCACGATGGCCACTCGCCCGAACCGCCCGCTCACCCGGTCCGTGCCGAACCGGCCGAGCGTCATGGCCAGCGAGAACCCGGTGAATGCCAGCGCCGCCGTCCCCGCCTCCACCCCGAGCCGCCCCTGTACCTGCAGCGCACTCCAATCCGCGGCCACCCCCTCCGCCATCAGCAGCGCGAACGCGATCAACCCGAGCGCCAGTACTTCGCGCCCGATCCGTGCGCCCGCCGGTGACCCCGGCCTCGGATGCCCGCCGTTCCGCCCAGCCGGGGCAATGGCGGCGGCGTCGGTGAGTCCGCGGGGCAGGGTCGATTCCGTCCCGGGCGTCACGGCGTCATCGACGGCGCCGCGAATGGGCAGGCCATCCGCGCGCGGGTCGAAGTGCTGGACCGCCGCGGGGTCGGTGCGGTTGCCTTCGGCCGCCGGCACATTCGGGACCGAGTGGGTCGCGGGGACGGTGGGCGGGAGCAGGTGCGGAATCGCGATGGCCACGCTGGCGAGGCCGAAGGCACTCGACAGGGCGAAGGTCGTGTGCAGCGGCCAGTGGGCGTGCTGGGTCGCCGCGCCGAAAGCGGAGCCGAGGAAGCCGCCGCAGGAGAAGAAGGCGTGGAAGGCCGACATGATGGGGCGGGCGTAGGCGCGCTCGATGTGGACGGCCTGGGCGTTCATGGAGACGTCGATCGCGCCGTTGGCGACACCGAAGGCGGCCAGGGCCAGTCCGAGGGTGAACGGGGAGGTGGCGTGGGCGGGGCCGAGCAGGGCCAAGGAGAGCACGGTGGCGGCGGTGGCGGTGAGGGTGCGGCTGCCGAGCCGGTCCGCCAAGGGTCCGGCGGCCTGCATACCCAGGATCGCGCAGGCCGCCATGAGCAGGATCAGCATGCCCAGGGTGGTGGGTGACACGCCGGTGCGCCCGGTGACGGCGGGGATGTGCACGATCCAGACGGCCGAGAGCATCCCATTGAGGCCGAACACCGCGAACAGCGCCAGGCGCGCCTTCCGGATCCGGGGAGCGGGCGTCGTAGCGGCCATCGGTACGACGCTACCGGGTGTGGTCCCGGCATCTCCCTGGTTTCCGCAACCCCTCGCGGCTTCGTCGGCGCTCGGGGCTGCGATCCGAATCATCTGCAGTACAACCTGTTTGATATCGAGTGTAGGCGGGGGCACCGACACGTTAGGCGCTCGCCGAGACCGCCCAGGCGCCCGAGCTCGCCACCTCGCGCACATACTCGGCGAAGTCGCGCGGCTCCCGGCCCAGCGCCCGCCGCACCCCGTCGGACAGGTGCGCATTCCGCCCGTCGAGCACCGTGCCGAACAGGTAGTCCAGCAGGCTGATCTCCTCGCCGGGCACCCCGTAGGAGGTCAGCGCGGCCACGAAATCGGTTCGGGTGAGCGGAACGTAGGCGATCTCCCGCCCGGCCGCCGCGCCGATCTCCGCCACCGCCTCGGCGAAGGTGAGCGCGCGCGGGCCGGTCAGCTCGTACACCTGTCCGGCGTGCCGGTCGTCGAGCAGCGCCGCCACCGCCACCTCGGCGATATCGTCCGCGTGCACGAACGGCTCCGGCACGTCCCCGGCGGGCAGCGCGACCTCACCGGCCAGGATGAAATCGGCGAACGCGCCCTCGCTGAAGTTCTGCGCGAACCAGGCGCACCGCACCACGGTCCACCCCAGGCCCGAATCCCGCACGATGGCTTCGCATTCCAGCGCCTCGGGCTCGCCGCGACCGGACAGCAGCACCAGCGTGCGCACGCCGGCGGCGACCGCCTGATCGCAGAACGCCTTGATATCCGCGGGCGCGCCCGGAACCGCCAGATCCGGCTGGTAGGCCAGGTACACGGCATCCACTCCCGCCAGGGCCGCCGCCCAGGTGCCGCGGTCGGTCCAGTCGAACGGGATTGCGGCCGTACGCGAACCGGCCCGCACCGGCACGCCGCGCGCGCCCAGCAGGGCGGCCACCCGATGCCCGGTCTTACCGGTCGCACCGAGCACGAGAACGGTGTTTGCGCTGTTCGAGGTGTTTTCGATGATCATGTATCGAGTACACAGGGATTCGGCGAGCACGAACATGGTTGAGAAGCGCACGGGCATTTGCCATCGTCTTCGGTATGGATGCGTTGGCCAGTCTGCTCGAAGGACCACGCGCGCGAGCCGCATTCGTGATGCGCTCGTCGGTCGACCCGCCCTGGTCCCTGCGCATCCGCGACGAGGCCCCGCTGACCGTGGTGGCGGTGGTGCGCGGCGGCGGCTGGGTGACACCGGAGCCCAAGGGCGGCAAGCCGACTCCGCCGCGACAGCTGCGCACCGGCGATATCGCCATCTTCCGGGGACCCGACCACTATGTCGTCGCCGACGACCCGGCCACGCCGCCGCAGGTGCTCATCGAACCCGGCAATATCACCACCACCATGGAGGGTGAAGTGCTGTGCGAGGCACTGAGTCTGGGAGTGCGGAGCTGGGGCACCAGCGTCGACGCCGAGACCGTGCTGGTCACCGGCACCTACGAGCACGAGTCGGCGGCCAGCCGCCGCCTGCTGCGGGCGCTGCCGCCGGTCGCGGTGCTCGGCCGCGGCGAAGTCGATGCCCGGGTGCTGGATCTGCTGGTCGACGAGGCCGCCAAGGACCTGCCCGCCCAGGGCGTCATGCTGGATCGACTATTGGATCTGCTGCTCATCGCCGCCCTGCGCGCCTGGTTCTCCCGTTCCGACGCGCCCGCCTGGTATCACGCCTACGGCGATCCGCTGGTCGGCCGGGCATTGCGCCTGATGCAGCACAACCCGGCCCACCCGTGGACGGTGGCGTCGCTGGCCGCCGAGGTCGGCGTCTCCCGGGCCGCCCTGGCCCGCCGGTTCACCGAGCTGGTCGGCGAGCCGCCGATGGCCTTCCTCACCGACTGGCGGCTGGCCCTGGCCGCCGACCTGCTGCACGAATCCGACGCCACCCTGGAATCCATTGCCCGCCGGGTCGGCTACGGCAGCGCCTTCGCCCTGTCCACCGCCTTCAAACGCCACTACGGCATCAGCCCCCGGGACCACCGTGCCACCCCTGACGAACGCTCCGCCTGACGAACAGCCCTCCAGGACCAAGCGGATAGAGTTTGTTCTCGGCATGCCCTCACTCGAAGGTTCGCGGCCGTCTCGATTCTGGACTGACCGGAGCGGGGGAGCGCAGCGGAGGAGCGGAGGGAGGGAAGAATCGAGACTTCAGGGCCGCGAACCCGCCCGGAGCGAAGCGGAGGGCAAAATGAAACAGAGCTACCCGGTGCTCTGGCCGGTGCCGACGCGCTGGGCCGACAACGACCACTACGGTCACGTCAACAACGTGACGTACTACTCGTACTTCGATACCGCGGTGAATGCCTGGCTGATCAGCGCCACCGGCACCGATATCCGTGACCTGCACGCCATCGGCGTGGTGGCGCAGACCTCCTGCACGTTCCTCGGCTCGCTCAGCTTCCCGGACATGCTGCGGGTGGGCATCCGGGTCGCGCGGCTGGGCAACTCCAGCATCAACTACGAGCTGGCCGTCTTCCGCGACGCCGGCGACAGCCTGGAGCTGGCCGCCACCGGCACCTTCACCCACGTCTACGTGGACGAGCAGACCCGCAAGCCGGTGCCGATCCCCGCGGTCATCCGCGCGGCGGCCGAGCCGCTGGTGGTCACCGCGGCCGCGGAGGGCTAGACCCGGCCGAGCAGGGTCAGCGGATCCTCCAGCAGGGCCGCGATGCTCGCCAGGAAGCGCGAGCCCAGTTCGCCGTCGATCATGCGGTGATCGAAGCTGAGCCCCAGGCTGGTCACCCAGCGCACGGCCAGTTCGTCGCGATGGACCCACGGGCGCTTGCGGATGGAGCCCAGGCACAGGATGGCCGCCTCGCCCGGATTCACCAGCGGCACACCGGTATCCACGCCGAAGACGCCGACATTGGTGATGGTGAAGGTGCCGCCGGTCAGGTCGGCGGGCGTGGCGGTGCCGCTCCGTGCCTTGCCGGCCACCCCGGCGATCTCCAGGCACAGATCGCGCAGCGTGAACCCCTGCGCGTCCTTGAGATTCGGCACCAGCAGCCCGCGTTCGGTCGCGACCGCGATGCCCAGATTCACGTAATGCTTGGTGACGACCTCCTGATTGGGTTCGTCCCAGGCCGCATTGATCTCGGGGAACTCGAGCAGCGCCGCCAGCGTCGCCCGCGCCACCAGCGCCAGCGGAGTCAGGGTCAGGCCGGTGAAGCTGGGTGTGGCCCGCAGGTGCTCGAGCAGCTCCATGGACGCGGTGAAATCCGCGGTCACGAAGGCGCTGGCCTGGGGAATGTGCTGGGCGCTGGCCACCATGGCGGCGGCGGTGCGCTTGCGGATTCCACTGATGGGCGTGCGGGTTTCGCGTTCGGCCGGGGCGGAGCGTCCGGCCGCCGGATGCATGGGCAGCACCTCCGGCGCGGCATGTGGTGTCGGCAGGGCGCTGAGGGTGGCGGGCGGCGGCGGGGTGTGGATCGGAATGTGGCCCGTCCCAAGGGCTTCGGGCCGCATCCCGTACAGGTCCTCCGCGGTGACCGCGCCCTGCGGCCCGGTCCCGATCACCGCCCCCAGATCGATCCCGATCTCACGGGCCAGTTTCCGGGCGGCGGGGGTGGCGGCGGGCCGTCCGGCCGGGGCCGAGCTGCCGAGTCCCTCGGGGCCGTCCGAGCCCATCGCGCGCCGGTTCGAAACGGTCGGTGCGTCAGTCGTTTTCGCGGCGGCCCGGGCGGCGCGGCGGGACACCGGCTCGCTGTCGGGGCCGTAGCCGACCAGCACCGATCGCCGTTCTGCGGGGGGCTGCGCGCCGGTCTCACCGCTCGTCTCCGCACCGGCGCTCGGCGCCGCGGCGGCACCGGTCCGCACCGCCACGCCGATCCGGATGAGCGGCGCGCCGACCGGCACGGTGTCGCCCGGTTCCGCCAGTAGTTCCAGCACCCGGCCCGCGTACGGGCTCGGTAGCGCCACCTGCGCCTTGGCGGTCTCGACCTCGGCGATGATCTGGTTCAGGTCCACGGTGTCGCCGACCGCGACGGACCACGACACCAATTCCGCGTCGGTCAATCCCTCTCCGAGATCGGGCAAACGGAATTCCATGACCTGCTGCTGATCTTCCACCGGGCTTCCTCCGTGGCTTGACCGTTAGGCGGCGAGCGAGCGATCGACCGCGGCGAGAATGCGATCGGGGTCGGGCAGGTGGTGCCGCTCGAGTTTAGCCGGGGGATAGGGGATGTCGAAGCCACCGACGCGCAATACCGGTGATTCCAGATGGTAGAAGCAGCGTTCCGTGATCCGCGCCGCGATTTCGGCTCCCAGCCCGGCGAATACGGGCGCCTCGTGGACCACGATGAGCCGTCCGGTTTTCCGCACCGAGGTTTCGATGGTGTCGAAATCGATCGGGGACAGGCTGCGCAGATCGATCACCTCGATCGAATGTCCCTCCGACGCCGCGATATCGGCGGCGGTGAGCGCGGTGGCGACGGTGCCGCCGTAGGCCACGATGGTGGCGTCCTCCCCGCTGGCGCAGACCTGGGCCTGGTCCATCGCGGGTCCGCCATCCTGGTCCAGCCGGTCGAAATCCACCTCGGCCTTGTCCCAGTACCGGCGCTTGGGTTCGAAGAAGATCACCGGATCGTCGAGGGCAATGGCCTGGCGGATCATCAGATACGCGTCCGCCGGATTGCTCGGCGAGACCACCCGCAATCCCGCGGTGTGCGCGAAATACGCCTCCGGTGATTCCGAGTGATGCTCGACCGAGCCGATGCCGCCGCCGAACGGAATGCGAATGGTGATGGGCGCGATCACCTTTCCGCGCGTGCGGGAGTGGATTTTCGCGACCTGCGAGACGATCTGGTCGAAGGCCGGATACACGAATCCGTCGAACTGGATTTCACAGACCGGCCGAAATCCGCGCAATGCCATTCCGAAAGCCGTTCCCACTATTCCGGATTCGGCGAGCGGCGTATCGATGACGCGGTTGTTGCCGAAATCCTTCTGCAGCGTGTCGGTGACCCGGAAGACCCCGCCCAGCCGCCCGATGTCCTCACCCATCAGCAGGACCTTCGGGTCGTCCTCCAGTGCGCGGCGCAGCCCGTGGTTGATGGCTCCCGCGAAGGTGGTCTTCATCGCCCCACTCCCTCCAGATAGGCGGCGTACTCGCGGCGTTCCTCCTCGATCAGCCGATGCGGTGTGGCGTACACGTGGTCGAACAGCTCCGCGGGTTCCGGATCGGGCATGGTGAGGGTGGCGGTGCGCAGCCGGTGCGCCACCTCGTCGGCGCGTTCGGCGACCGAGGTCTCGAAGTCGGTGTCCCACAGCTCTTCTCGTTCGAGCAAGCGCCGCAGGCGGTCGATGGGATCGCGCTGCTGCCAGATCTCGAGTTCGGCGGCGGTGCGGTAGCGGGTGGGGTCGTCGGCGGTGGTGTGCGGGCCCATCCGGTAGGTGATGGCCTCGATGAAGCTCGGCCCGCCGCCGGCCCGTGCGCGCAGCAGCGCCTGCCGGGTCACGGCCAGCACCGCGAGGGCGTCGTTGCCGTCCACCTGCACGCCGGGAATGCCGTAGCCGAGGGCGCGCCGCGCGATCGGGGTGGCGCTCTGTATCCGGACCGGCGCGCTGATCGCCCAGTGATTGTTCTGGCAGAAGAACACCACCGGGACACTCCAGCCGGCCGCGAATCCGAGTGCCTCGGCGATATCGCCCTGACTGGTCGCACCGTCGCCGAAGTAGGCGATGGTGGCGATCTCGGCGCCTTCGAGGTGCGCGGCGTAGGCGTAGCCGGTGGCGTGTAAACCGTGCGCCCCCACCACGATCGAGGGATTGGTCATTTTCACCGCGTCGGCGTCCCAGCAGGAGTGGGCGGCGCCGCGCCACAGCCGGGTGAGGTCCTCGGGCGGGACGCCGCGGCAGTAGGCGACGCCCGCCTCCCGATAGCTGCAGAACACGTAGTCGTCGGGGGCGAGCGCGTGGGCCGAACCGATCTGCGCGCCCTCCTGGCCCAGCAGTGGCGGCCACAGTCCGAGCTGGCCCTGCCGTTGCAGGGCGGTGGCCTCGGTGTCGATGCGCCGGGCCACCGCCATGTCGGTGTACATGGCTCGGAGCCGGGTGCCGTCGATATCGGCGACGAGCGGGGCGTGTCCGCGATCCAGTACGCGACGACCGTCTGGCTGTACGAGCTGCACCGGGTAGGTGTTCTTCTCGGGCATGGATATCGCCTCCTGACACCGGGTTACACCGTTGTCGCCCGGGGATTGTGTCCCGTGAGCAACCGATGCGTGTCCTGTACCACACAGCATCCTCCGTTGAGCGATGTGTGCAAGCATGGCGCGCCCAACTGTGCAGAATGCTCGGTCGATGGCCGGTCCCGGGTGTCATACTGATCCCCATGAGCAGCAGGGAGCCCCTTTCTGCCCCTCTGGACGCCACCGATGCCCGGCTGTTGCTGGAGCTGGTGGCCAACCCGCGCGCGACCGGTGTCGAATTGGCCGCTCGCCTGGGTCTCTCGCGCAATACCGTGCAGGCCAGGCTGGCTCGATGGGAGGCGAGCGGGGTGCTGGCCAGCTTCGAACGCCGCGTCGATCCCCGGGTGCTGGGTTATCCACTGGCAGCCTTCGTGGCGGTGGTCGTGGATCAGCATCGGCTCGACTCGGTGGTTGCCGAGCTGGCCGAGATTCCGGAGGTCACCGAGGTCTGCGGCATGACCGGGCCGACCGATCTGACGGTCCGGGTGGTCGCCGCCGACGCCGATGATCTGTACCGCCTGACCGGCAGCATTCTGAAGATCCCGGGGGTGGAGCGCACCAATATGGCGCTGGTGATGCGCTCGCTGGTCGGGCCGCGCGTCACGCCGCTGCTGGAGCGGCTGGCACTGCAGAACGGGTCCGGGGGTCACCCGCAGGATGCCGACCGGTTCTGACTGTTTTGGTGAATTTCAGTCCAGTTTCGGGGGATTGGCCGCTGACCTCGGGGTGACTGGACCGCGACGATGACCCGATGAGCACCAGCGTCACCAGCACTCCGGAGGTCGGGAGTCCGCGCACGGCCGGGATCGGGCAGCCGATCGGGGCCGGAATCGTCACCGCGCTCGTCGGATTCACCAGCTCGTTCGCGGTGGTGCTGGCGGGCCTGACCGCCATGGGGGCGACCTCGGCGCAGGCGGCGTCCGGGCTGCTGGCGGTCTGCGTGACCCAGGCGGTCGGCATGATCGTGCTGAGCCGGCGGTACCGGATGCCGATCACACTGGCCTGGTCCACCCCGGGCGCGGCATTGCTGGCCAGTACGGGCGCGGTGCCCGGCGGCTGGGCGGCCGCCGTGGGCGCGTTCGCGGTGGCGGGCGGACTCATTGTGCTGACCGGTTTCTGGCAGCGGCTGGGCGCGCTCATCGCGGCGATTCCGGTGGAGATCGCGCAGGCCATGCTGGCCGGAGTGCTGCTGCCCATGTGCCTGGCGCCGGTGAAGGCGCTGCCGGTGAGCCCGGCGGTGGTGGTGCCGGTCATCGCGACCTGGCTTGTGCTGCAACGCTTCGCGCCGCGCTGGTCGGTGCTGGCCGCCTTCGCGGTCGCGGCCGTCGGCGCGGGTGTCGACATCACCGTCACCCATCGCCGCATGGACCTGTCGGCCATGGTGCCGCGGGTGGAATGGACTGTGCCGCACTGGAGTTGGCAGGCGGTGATCGGGGTCGCGGTGCCGCTCTACATCGTGACCATGGCCGCCCAGAACATTCCGGGTACGGCGGTCATGAAGACCTTCGGCTATCAGGTGCCGTGGCGGGCGGCCATGACGGTCACGGGCCTGGGCACCATGCTCGGCGCGCCCGCGGGCGGGCACGCCATCAACCTGGCGGCCATCAGTGCCGCGCTCTCCGCCGCGCCGTCCGCGCATCCGGATCCGAGGCGCCGGTGGATCGCCGCGTTCACCGCGGGCTGCACGTACCTGGTGCTCGCACTGGCCTCGGGTGCGCTGGTGATGCTGGTGGCTGCGGCGCCGAAGGGCGTGCTGGAAACCGTTGCGGGCCTTGCCCTCATCGCCACGCTGGCGGGTGCGCTGACCGCTGCGTTGACGCCCGCCGCCCACCGTTCCGCGGCCGCGCTCACCTTCCTGGTGGCCGCGTCCGGAATCTCGTTGCTCGGCATCGGCGCGGCCTTCTGGGCGCTGGTCGCGGGCCTGCTGGCGCGCTGGTTCCTGCCCCCGTCGAAATAGCGGGCCGGGCAGGCTGCGTGGCGCGGCCGGCGGTGGCTAGGGTGGGGTGGTTCGGCTTCAACGGGCGATGAATCGGCGAAGAGGAGTTGGCTTGAGTTCGGTGCTGATTTCGGTTGCGGAGCTTGCGGACCTGCTGGGCCAGAGCGGCGGCCATGTGCGATTGCTGGACGTCCGGTGGGCGCTCGGAGATCCGGACGGACCGCAGCATTATCTGGACGGCCATATTCCGGGCGCGATATTCGTCGACCTGGAAACCGAACTCGCCGATCCGCCCTCCGCCGCCAAGGGCCGCCACCCCATGCCGGACCTGGCGCACCTGCAGAAGTGCGCGCGCAGCTGGGGCGTGTCCGACGGGGACATGGTGGTCGTCTACGACGCCACCGGCGGCATGGCCGCCGCGCGGGCCTGGTGGCTGCTGCGCTGGGGCGGCGTGGCCGATGTACGCATTCTCGACGGCGGACTGCCGGCGTGGGAGCAGGCCGGGGGCAAGATCGTCACCGGTGACGAAACCGCCCCGCCGCCGGGCAGCGTGGTCCTGTCCCCGGACAATATGCCGACCATCGACGCCGATGGCGCGGCCGGCTGGCCGGGCCTGCTGCTGGATGCCCGCGCGGGCGAGCGCTACCGCGGCGAGGTGGAACCTGTGGACCCGCGCGCCGGGCACATTCCGGGAGCGGTGAGTGCGCCGACCGCCGAGAACCTCACGGCCGCCGGGCAATTCAAGTCGCTCCCCGAATTGCGTTCCCGTTTCGAGGGATTCGGTTCCGGGCCGGTCGCGGTGTACTGCGGTTCCGGCGTCACGGCCGCCCATCAGGTCGCGGCGCTGGCCATCGCCGGCATCGACGCCGCGCTCTATCCCGGCTCCTGGTCGCAGTGGTCCAACGACCCCAAGCGGCCGGCCGCCATCGGCGCCGAACCGGCCTGATCAGCCGGGTTTGACGGCGGTGAGGATGCCGGTCGCGAACGGGCCGGTGCGGAATTCGACTGCCGTGAAACCGATGTCGGTGAGCACGTCGCGGTAGCGGCGGATGTCGACCGCCGACAGCGGATCCCCGGCCCCGTCGCCGTCGTGGGAGTGCCCCTGGCCGCCGGCGCGGTGCGCGGCCAGCTGGGCCATGGCCCGAACGGCGAGCCCGCGCAGGCCCGAGGTCGGATGGGTGTCGGCGAGCAGCAGGCGGCCGCCCGGGCGCAGGACGCGGAAGACGCCCGCCAGGGCGGTCTTTCGCTCGGATTCGGCGATGTGGTGCATGGCGAAGGTCGAGGTCGCCACATCGAACGAGGCGTCCGGGTAGGGCAGCGACTGGGCCGCGCCGAGGTCGAAGCTGCAGTTGGGGGCGGCGTGGGCGGTCGCGTAGGCGATCATCTGCGCAGACGGGTCCACGCCGATCGCCCGGCCGTCCGGTCCGGCCTGCCGGGCCAGCTCATTGGCCAGCCGCCCAGGGCCGCAACCGAGATCGAGAGCGTGATCGCCCGGGCGGATGCCGCTGGTCGTGGCGAAGTACCGCGCCAGGCTGCCCGCTCGGCCCAGGAAGTAGACATCGGTGAGCAACTGATAGCGGCGCGGCCAGGTGATGAGGGCCCCGACGGGCCGGGATTCGATATCGGACACTTGCTCGTGCTGGGTCATGTGATCAATCATCGAAGGATGAGAAATCCCAGGCCAGACGCAGTTTCTGGGGATGTGTACGATTCCGGACAGTCGGACGGAATCCGTCCGGGAACGGCCCCGGAGGCCGGGACCATGAGGCCGGAGGCCGACCGCCGCGTCCGCCGCACCCGCACGGCGCTGCACCGGGCGCTCATCGAGCTCATGCTGGACCGGCCCTATGCCCGGATCACGGTGCAGGACATCATCGATCGCGCCGATGTCGGCCGCTCCACCTTCTACGCGCACTACCGCGACAAGGACGATCTGCTGCTGGTCAGCTGTATCGAGCATGTGCGGGGCGAGATTTCGGCGCAGCTGGCCTGCTATCCGGGAGAGCCGCCGCCGCTGGCCCCCGTCGAGATCCTGTTCAAGCTGGTCGCGGCGCATCCGGACGTGTACCGGCCACTGGTCCGGCAGCGGGCGAACACCATTGTGCTGCGGTCGATCCGGCAGATGTACGCCGAACTGCTGACCGAGCACCTGGGCCCGCGGCTCGGGCCGGACCCCGTCGCGGCGGGCGTGGCCGTCACATTTCTGTCCTGGGGTCTATACGGATTGCTCGAATCGGTCATGGATCCGCGCCAGGAACTCACCGCCGATCAGGCCTACCGGCACTTCGCCACGCTATGGGCAGCCGCGGGCGACCCGCGCCAGGGCGTCCCGGTCGGCGGCGGTGACCGGTAGCCCGTACCGGTTCGCGGCCATCAGATACTTACCCGCGTAGAAGCAGCGGTTCGCGCGAGCGGGCGGCAGCCAGTCGCCGGGCGTGCGATCGCCCTTGTCCTCGTTGGTCTTTCCGTCCACCGCGAGCAGGTTGTAGTCGACATCGTTGGCGAAGCGCACGCGCCGCGGCAGCGGCCATCCGGCCGCGCCCAGATCCCAGGCGGCCGCCAGCGGATACACGTGATCGATCTGCACGGACATGGCCGCGCCCCGATCGAAGGCGATGCGCTGCCCGGTATAGGGATCGTCGAGCGACCCGGCCACCACCACGCAATCGTTCCCGGGCCGGAAGATCACCCGGGTGAGCTGCCTGGCCAGCACGGTATTGCGGCTGTCGCACCCGTCGTGACCGCCGGGCCCATCGTGATCATCGGTCCACGCCGGTCCGAACACGCAGCCCTGGCCGCTGCCGCAACCACGTTCGTAACCGCCCGGACGCGGCCGGGCGGGCACCGTGCGGATACCCGCGAGCAGCCGTTCGAGCTGGACGCGGGTGGGGCTACCCGGCGCCGGGGTCACCTGCCCGAGGGACTCGCACCCAAGGACCACGAGCAGGACGACCACGGCGCCGAGCAGCCGGAGCAGGAAGGTTCCGCCCGTGAGCCACACGGCAATACGTGTACCGCACCAGCCGATCGGTGCGTGCCGTCACGCGGACTTCGCACTCCCGTTGGGCTTACTAGAGCCAGGCGTGCGCGAGGATGTCGTCCGCGGCGGTTTCGGAGAGCTGCGGCGGAAAGCGGGTTGCCGCAATGGAATCCACACGCGCGCCATCGTGGCCGATGACCCACGAGCCGCCCCGCTCCTCGCATTCGGCGATCTTGGCGAAAACGGTGAGCAGGAACGTGATGGAGTCGCGCGGGTCCGCGGTGCGGGCGAGGCGCTGCGACTCGCCGGGCCGGGACAGATCCAGCCACACCCCGGACTGCCCGTCCAGGCGCATCCCCACGATCTTGCTCGTGTCCACGAAGGTGAATTTCCGCCGTTCCCACTGTGTCGTGGGGGTGAAGCTCTGCTCGAGCACTTGGAGCAGAATCGTCATCGTCACGGCCTCCCTACGGTCTCGAAAGTGCCACGGCTCCGGATTGAGTCGCGGTGGATTGTCGGGTGCGCCCCGCGCGGCTGCCGTCCGGGCACGACAATGTAGTGCAGCGGACACAGCGGACACCGACGCGTGCGGTGACCTGCGGATTTATCCAGTATGTTCCGTATCCGATCAGAAATAAAGAGGGGCCGGCCGGCTTGTCGGGGGTGACTGATTGGATGGGCGGATGTTGCACGGGCTGTGGTCGCCGGGGTCCGGGTTGGTGCTGTGGCACGACCCGGGCGAGGACACGGCCGGGGATGCGGAGGGATTGCCGGAGCCGCTCGGGTCGATCGTGCGCGGGGCGAAGTGGCGGCATCGGGCGCAGGTGCTGGTGAGGGGGGAGTACGGGCCGGAGCAGACGCGGGTGCGGGCGCATGCGCTGGCACCGGAGACGGCTGCCCGGGTGCTGTCGCAGGAACTACCGGCGGGGGCGGTGGCCGGGGATCTGCGGTTTCTCGGGCATGTGGCGCGCGGGGTGCAGCGGTGGGTGCGGGCGGGGCGGGTGGTGCCGGAGGTGCGGCGGGACGACGGGGAGTGGTGGGTACGGTGGCGGCTGGTGGGCGGGCAGCGGCAGCGGGCCTGGCTGGCGGAGCTCGCGGTGGCCATGCCGGGTGCGTTGCAGGTGGCCGGGCGGCCCGCCGAGGTGCTGGAGAACCTCGTCGGCGAGTTGGCCGATCCTCTCGTGCGCCTGCACATTCCGGAGCGGCCGGATCGGGAATCGGGGTCGCATCCGCTGCTGACCGCGCTGGCCGAGGCGACGCCGCTGGAGACCGGATCGCATCGGGTGGCCTCGGTGCTGGACGACTGGCGGACCAGTCTCACCGCCGACGAGCCGGAGCTGGTGCTGCGGCTGCTGGAACCGGACGGCGAGGAACCGGGCGAACTGTGGCGGCTCGAGGTCTGCCTGCGCGAGGAAGGGGAGGCGCCGCAACCGGTGCTGCTGCCGGGGGATCCGCAGCTCATGCGGATTGCGGGGGAGAAGCTGGCGGCCGCCAAGCAGGCCTATCCGCGCCTGCGCGATCTGCCCGGCGATGCCCGCAGCATGGATCTGTTCCTGCCCACCGAGGTGGTGATGGATCTGGTCGCGCACGGGGCGAACGCGCTGCGGTCGGCCGGGGTGCGGCTCATGCTGCCGCGGGCCTGGCGGGTGGCCGCGCCCGCCATGAAACTGCGGGTGCAGAGCCCGGCCGCCACCGAAACCGCCGTCGGGCTCAAGGGTTTGGTGTCCTTCCGCTGGGAGCTGGCCCTGGGCGACACCGTGCTGACGCCCGCCGAGATGTCGCGGCTGATCGACGCGAAATCGGATCTGGTGCGGCTGCGCGGGGAATGGGTGCAGGCCGATCACCGTATGCTGGCCGCCGCCGCCGACTACGTCTCGGGCCGCACCGACGAGACCGAGACCACCGTCGGCGGCCTGTTCGCCGAGCTGTCCGCGCATCCGGTGATCGGGGTGCCGCTGGAGGAGGTCACCGCAACCGGCTGGGCCGCGGAGCTTTTCGACGGTGAGCGGTCGGTCGAGCCCGTCCCGGATCCGGTCGGGCTGAAGGCCCAGCTGCGGCCGTATCAGCAGCGCGGCCTGACCTGGCTGGCGGCCATGAGCCGGCTCGGATGCGGGGCGATCCTCGCCGACGACATGGGTCTCGGCAAGACCGTACAGGTACTGGCGCTGCTGGTGCACGAGCGTGAAACAGCCGCGGCCGCAAGCGAATCGGAGGCCCTCGGGCCTACCCTGCTGGTGTGCCCGATGTCGGTGGTGGGCAACTGGCAGCGGGAGGCCGAACGCTTCGCCCCGGATCTCCGGGTGCTGGTGCACCACGGCGCCGGCCGGCGCTCGGGCGCGGAATTGGCTGCGGCGGTGGCTGATTCGGATCTGGTGGTCACCACCTACGCGCTGCTGGCCCGGGATGTCGAGGACCTGAAGCGCCAGGACTGGCAGCGGGTCGTACTGGACGAGGCGCAGCACATCAAGAACGCGGGCACCCGGCAGGCGCGCGCGGCACGGCTGGTGCCGGCCCGGCACCGCCTGGCGCTCACCGGAACCCCGGTGGAGAACCGGCTCGAGGAGCTGCGCTCGATCCTGGATTTCGCCAATCCCAAGCTGCTGGGCAAGGCCTCCGAGTTCCATGCCCGCTTCGCGGTGCCGATCGAGCGCGAGCACGACGAGAACGCCGTCACCCGTCTGCGCGCGATCACCTCGCCGTTCGTGCTGCGTCGGGTCAAGACCGATCCTGCGGTGATCTCGGATCTGCCGGAGAAGATCGAGATGACGGTGCGGGCCAACCTGACCGTGGAGCAGGCAGCGCTGTATCAGGCCGTGCTGGACGATATGTCGGCCAAGCTGAAGGCGGCCGAGGGCATGGAGCGCAAGGGCGCGGTGCTGGCCGCGCTGACCCGGCTCAAGCAGGTGTGCAACCATCCCGCGCATTTCCTCGGCGACGGGTCGGCGCTGCTGCGCCGGGGGCATCATCGGTCGGGGAAGCTGGCGCTGGTGGAGGACATTCTGGAGTCGGCGATCGCCGACGGGGAGCGGGCGCTGCTGTTCACTCAGTTCGCGGAGTTCGGAAACCTGCTGGCGCCCTTCCTGTCCGAGCGTTTCGGGGCGGAGGTGCCGTTCCTGCACGGCGGGGTGAGCAAGCAGCGCCGCGACGACATGGTCACCCGCTTCCAGGAGGAGGACGGCGCGCCGCTCATGCTGCTGTCGCTCAAGGCGGGCGGCACCGGCCTCAACCTGACCGCCGCCAATCACGTGGTGCACCTGGACCGCTGGTGGAATCCGGCGGTGGAGAACCAGGCCACCGACCGCGCCTTCCGCATCGGCCAGCGCCGTGATGTCCAGGTGCGCAAGCTGGTCTGCGTCGACACCATCGAGGAGCGCGTCGACGACATGCTGAAGGGCAAGAGTCAGCTCGCCGACCTCACCGTGGGCACCGGCGAGAACTGGATCACCGAACTCGGCGACGAGGAATTGCGGGAACTGTTCGCCCTGGGATCGGAGGCGGTCGGCGAATGAGCAATGTCATCGACTTCAGCGAGTACGGCAAACGCCGCCCGGTGCGCGGCGGGGTGCAGCCGCGCAGCCGCCGCGGCACCGCGTTCGCCCGGACCTGGTGGGGCCGTTCGTTCCTGGAGGCGGTCGAGGGCGTGGCGGACGCCGGTCGCCTGGCCCGCGGCCGTTCCTACGCCCGCACCGGTCAGGTGGTGAACTACCGCCTGGAGCCCGGCCTGGTGAGCGCGGAGGTGCAGGGCAGCCAGCCCCGCCCGTTCATCTCGGTGCTGACCCTGCGGCAGTTGCGCGACGACCGCCTCGACGAGCTGGTGGACCTGGTCCGCGCCACCCCCGGCATGCTGGGCGAGATCGCCGCGGGCACCCTGCCCCAGGCCCTCGGCCCACTGCTGCTCCCCACCACGGTGTCGGAGCTCGACTTCTCGTGCAGCTGCCCCGATTCCGGCTGGCCCTGCAAGCACACCGCCGCCGTCTGCTACGTCATCGCCGAACGCCTCGACGAGCGCCCGGGCGAACTGCTCACCCTGCGCGGCGTCGAACTCGACGCCCTCATCGGCAGTGTCCAGCGCGCCGATCCGCCCGCCGAGTCCACCGATCTCTACGGCGACGCCACCGCGCTCCCCGCCCTCCCGAAGCCCGAATTCCGTCCGGCCCCGGACGATCTCGACGCCGTCCTGCTCCGCCAGGCCCTGCGCATGACGGCCGAGGACGAGCAGTCCGTCGCCGCCGGTCTCCGCGAACTCCGCGCCCTGTACCGTGCCCTCGACACCTGATCGCCTGATTCGCGGCCTGTTTCAGTAGCTGCGGACAACTCGAATCCCACAGTGGCCCAGCCGCTTCCGGAACGCTGGGAGTGCGTGCGGGTGCACGTCGGCCGTGACCCCCGCCGCCGCAGCGCTGACGGTCAGGCCGTGGCGGCGCGGGCGGCGGGCCGGCCCGTCCTGCGGCGTTCGCCCTGGGATTCGAAGTGGTAGTCGCGCAGGTCGAAATGGGCTGCGCGCCAGGCGGCTTCGGGAGTGCTCAT
This sequence comes from Nocardia sp. NPDC004860, assembly GCF_040609015.1. NCBI lineage: Bacteria > Bacillati > Actinomycetota > Actinomycetes > Mycobacteriales > Nocardiaceae > Nocardia > Nocardia sp. NPDC004860. Next base: position 21,507 of record NZ_JBEXJI010000040.1, read on the forward strand.
GGCGCGCAGCGGGACGTCGCCGTTCTTGTCGAAGTAGTAGGAGTTGGCCAGGGTGCAGCTGTCCTGCCAGAAGACCTGGGTGCCGCGGCGGGCGAGCATTTCCTGGAAGTAGCGCTCGTTGGCCTCGGGGGTGACCTCGATGCGGGTCGCGGCGCGGCGGCGGGCATTGCGGAGCAGGCGCAGAATGTGGGTGGTCTGCATCTCGATGAGGGTGAAGTAGGACGCGCCGTTGTAGCCGTAGGGGCCGATGATGGTGAAGAAGTTGGGGAAGCCGGGCACACTGACCCCCTCGTAGGCCTGCAGGCGGTGGGTGTCCCACCAGTCCTCGAGGCGCAGGCCGCCGCTGCCGTGCAGGTCGAAGGTGGGCATATTGCCGGACTCCATGACCTTGAAGCCGGTGGCCATGATGAGCACGTCGACCTGGTGGTGGCGGTCGGTGGTGCGCAGTCCGGTGGCGGTGATCTCGGTGATGGGATCGGTTTCCAGCGTGACGTTCTCGCGGTTGAAGGTCTTCAGGTAGTCGTTGGAGAACGACGGGCGCTTGCAGCCCAGCGCGTATTTCGGCGTGAGCTGCTCCCGGACGACCGGGTCCTGCACCTGGTCGCGCAGGTGGGCCAGCCCGGTGCGCTCGCCGAGCTTCACCATGGGCAGCACCTTGTAGTAATGCGCCGAGAGCGGGAAGGTCAGCTCCACGAACGCCTGGCTGAGCCAGCGGGTGAGGAACTGCCCGCCGGGCAGCCGCATCAGCGCGCGCACCGGTGGCGGCACGGGCGCGTCCGGCCGGGGCAGGCACCAGATCGGAGTGCGCTGGAAGACGACGAGTTCCGACACCTCCGGGGCGATCTCGGGAATGATCTGGATGGCCGAGGCGCCGGTGCCGATGATGCCGACCCGCTTGCCACGCAGATCGATCCCGTGATCCCAGCGCGCGGTGTGCATGGTCTCGCCCCGGAACCGTTCCGCGCCGGGGATATCGGGCAGTTTGGGCCGGGTCAGCACCCCGGTCGCGCCGATCAGGAAGCGGCAGGTGAGCTCGTCGCCGTCGGTGGTGCGCACCCGCCACAGGTGCAGTGCGTCGTCGAAGTCGGCGCGGGCGATGGTGGTGCCGAACCTGATCCGTGGCCGCAGCCCGTATTTCTCGACGCAGTGCTCGGCGTACGCCTTCAACTCGCGTCCGGGCGCGTACACCCGCGACCAGGAGCGCTGCTTCTCGAACGAGTACTGGTAGCTGAACGACGGAATGTCCACGGCGATACCGGGATAGGTGTTCCAGTGCCAGGTGCCGCCCACCCCGTCGGCTTCGTCGATCATGACGAAATCGTCGAAACCGGCCTTGCGCAGCGCGATCGCGGTCCCGATTCCCGAGAATCCCGCGCCGACAATGACGATCTCGTGGTCCACGACGGTCTTTGTCACGATGCGCCCTCCGCGTAGATGATGCAGTCCACCCGATGCTCGACCCCGTCCACGGTGCGAATCCCGAGCGGCGCGAGCCGGGCGATGGGCCAGCTGATGAGCCGGCAGTTCCGCTGCCGCAGGGCCCGGTAGTAGCGACTGTGTACCCGCACCGCGGCGGGCCGATCCGGCGTCAGCTGCCGCCGCTCCCACGAATCCTCCACCTGCGCCCGCAGATTCGCCGCGGCCGCCCGCCGCAGCGCCTGCTGAGCGCACCAGCGCAGGACGCCCAGCCCTGAGGCACCCAGCCCTTGGGCGCCCAGCGCGCTCAGGACGGGTCTCGGAGCTCCACGGGCAACCTCCCCGGCTCCGGGATGCGGTGGACCGCCTTCGCGCGGCGCTCGTGTTGAACTGCGTTCCTCTGCACCCCTGCCGGCCGGCACGGTGCTGTCTCCCTGGCGGCCGGCCCTGCGCTCTTCCTGGCGAGCCGGATCTCCGGGCAACGGCGGCGCGGAGTCGCTGGGCAGCAGTCCCAATGCATCGGCGGGCAACTGGCGCAGCAGAATTCCGGCTCCGGAAACGGGTGGGGTGGGCAGAATCCAGATCGGATCATGCTGGAACACGGTTACCCTGCGCGCCTGGGCGACGATCGGCGGCACTATCCGGGCCAGTGCGGCGCCGCTGCCGATGACCGCGACGTGCAGGCGATCCAGCTCGTGCTGGTCACGCCAGTGGGTGCAGTGAATCGTGGGCCCGGTGTAGGCGTCGCGGGCTCTGCCCGGGTCGCTCCGGCGGATCGGGGCGGTCATTTCGCCACCGGCTCGGAGGTCAGGGCCTTGGACCAGGAGGGGGTGTGGCGCAGGACGCGCACGGGGAAGTGGTCGATGGCCTTGTTCAGGGCGTCGTTGATGCCCTGGATCGGCTGCCAGTGGTTGATGGTGGCCATGCCGTGCAGGCGGACCACGTGGTAGAGCGGCATGCGCTTGATGTCCGGGCTGCGGTCACCGGCTTTCTCATAGCGCCGCACGGCATTCCAGAGCTTCTCCTCGTCCAGCCCCATCGCCATGATGTTGGCGGACATGCGGGACAGCAGCGGCGTGTACAGCAGCGCGCCGAGCAGGAAGGTGGGCCGCAGCGCGAAACCCACGGTCTCGATGGCGATTCGTCGCAGCGGTCCCGCGCCGAGCTGCTCGAGCACTTGGAACCCCACCGCCAGATGCCGGGACTCGTCGCTGTTGATGTGCCGGAACACCTCGTGGCACAGTGGATCCCGCACCTCGTCGAGCAGGAACTTCACCAGTGCCCCGTCCAGCGCACACTCCAGCGAGGGGATCACGGTGCCGAGCACGGGCAGGGACAGATCGTCCCCGTACCGGTCCAGCCATTCGATGACGAGCCGGATGTTCTTGTTGGGCAGCGGCATCGCGCCCCTGTCGAGCATGCCCCAGCGCCGCATCAGGGCCAGTTCGGCATTGGCGTGCTTCTGCTCCTCGGCGTGGAAGTACCGGTAGATCTCCTTGAGCGGCCCGTCGGGGGCGCGCAGCGTGAGCGCCGCGAACCCGCGGGCGCCGACGTGCTCGATCCACACCAGATCGGCCATGAAGGCCGCGAGCGCGGGTCGCTGCTCATCGGTGATGAGCTCGGCTCCCGGTGCGTCCCAGTCGAGATCGGCCAGCGCCCACTGCCGATCCTGGACGACACCGAGCATGTCGGAATACGCGAACGCCATTGTTCAACTCCTTGCCGCTGTGGCTACCGCACCAGCCGCTCCAGCAATCCGGCGGCGCGGGTGTAGGTCTCGGGCAGCAGTCGCTTGGACTGCCAGATCGCCTTGGCCTCGAGCTGCGGGACCACGTACAGCTGACCGTGATCCACCGCGTCGAGGGTGGCGCGGGCGATGGACGCGGGCGGGCGGCCGGTCCAGCGGATGAGGCGGTCGCCCCAGAGCTGGATGGTCTCGTCGCCGATCTCCACGCCTTCCAGAATGTTGGTCCGCACCCCGGTGGGACACAGCACGGTGACGGTGACGCCGGTGCCGGACAGTTCCGCGGCCAGCGTTTCCGACAGCGCCAGCACCCCGGCCTTGCTCACGTTGTAGGCGCCCATGCGCGGCGCGGACCCGAAGGCGGCCGCGGAGGCCACGTTCACGATCGAGCCGTGTCCGCTCGTGCGCAGCCGGGGCGCGAAGACGTGGCAGCCGTGGATGACGCCCCACAGATTGACGTCGAGCACCTGATGCCATTCCGCGGGCGGGGTGTCGCCGATGAGTGTGCCGCCGCGCCCGATACCGGCATTGTTGACCACCAGATCCGGGCTCTTGCCGAACCATTCCTCGGCGGTGTTCGCCAGCACGGTCACCTGGTCCAGGCTGCGCACGTCGCAGACGGTGTCGAAGGCCTTTCCCCCGGTGTCGCCGATCATTTCGGCGGTGTCGCGGGCGCGCCCGGCGTCGATGTCGGAGCAGACCACCCGCCCGCCGCGCTTGCCGATCTCGATCGCGAAGGCGCGGCCGATGCCGCTGCCCGCGCCGGTCACCACCGCGTCCGCCTGCTGAGTGCGGCGGGGTCCGCCGAAGGGGTTGAGTCGCATGGGAACTCCCGGGGCCGTGCCGTCCGGGCAGTCAAGTGGTGGCGTGTGCCACCATTGGCCGCACCTGCCACCAATTAGGCTCCCGGTGCGCTATTTTGTCAACTATGGACGTGCCCGCACCGGCAGCCGCCGACGTGTCCCCGGGGCCCGCGCCGACCCGGCGCGGCGGCACCTGGGGCGGCCGCACCCAGGAGGAACGCCGCGCCGAGCGCCGCGAGCGGCTGATCGCGGCGGCGCTGGACATCTGGCTCGAAAACGGCTGGGCCGCAGTGACCATGCGCGGCGTGTGCACCCGCGCGGGCCTCAATGACCGCTACTTCTACGAGCACTTCGCCGATCGCGACCAACTGCTGGGCGCGGTCTGGGACGAGGTCGGATTCCAGGTGCTGACGGAACTCTCGGCCGTGGTCGCCGAGAACCTCGAGCATCCGGCGCTGGGCATTCTGCGCCTGGCCATCGCTCGCGCGGTCGCCCTGCAGTCGGAGGGCCCGGCGCGCATCCTTTTCGGCGACCATGCCGGCAGCCGCATCCTCGAGGAGCGCCGCACCGCCATGCTCACCGAGGCCACCGACCTGCTGATCGCCACCGCCCGCCCCTACCTGCGGCCCGGTGTCGACGAATCCGACCTGCGCATGGGCGTTCTCATGGGCATCGGCGGCTTCATCGAACTCCTGACCGCCTGGCGCACGGGCGCCATCGACGCCGACGCCACCCGCATCGTCGACCATGTCAGCCGCACTGCCGATCTGCTCGGCGCGCCGTACCTCTCTTTGCCCGGTTAGCGGCTACTTCACCGCCCAGACCATGGACTCCGGCCCGGCGAGGTGCTCGGTCAGGGGGTCGCGGAAACCGGTGTCGGCCAGCCAGGTTCGCAGGTCGGCGGCGGTGTAGTCGAAGCCGCCGGGGGTCTCGATGAGCATGTTGAGGCTCATCAGCAGACCGGAGAGGTTGGTGCGGCGGTCGTCGTCGATGAGCGACTCGTAGACGAGGATGGCGCCGCCGTCGGGGAGGGCGCGGTGGGCCTTCTCCAGCAGCATGAGCTTGGTGGGCAGGTCCCAGTTGTGCAGGATGTGGCCGAAGACCAGGACATCGGCCTCGGGCAGCTCATCGGTGAAGAAGTCGCCGGCCTGGAAGATGGCCCGATCCGCCACCGGCGCACTGTATTCGGTGAAGATCGGCTCGACTGCCGGCACGTCGTAGCCGATGCCGTGCAGGTGCGGATTGGTCTCCAGGACGGTGCGCAGCAGCGCGCCCTGGGCGGTGCCGATATCGGCCATCGACTTCCAGCGATGCCACGGGAACACCTCGGCGAGGGCGTGCGCGCCGGGCAGCGACAGCCCGGTCATGGCGCGCTGAAAGTCATAGAGCCGCTGTGGATCCCGGTAGAGCGTGGTGAAGAAGTCGCCGCCGTCGCGGGCCTCGTTCTGCGGCTGCCCGGTGCGCAGGCCCTCGGTGAGCCGGCCCCAGAACGGGTAGAGCCGGGCCGCGGCCATCTCCAGGAAGCCGCCGATGTACTCGCTGCCGGTGCTGTCCAGGTAGGTGGCGGTGTCGGCGGTATTGGCGTACCGATCGTCGGTGCGCCGCAGCATCTCCATGGCCACCAGCGCGTCGAAGAAGTCGCGGGCGGCCCGCGGATGCAGGCCCAGTTCGCGCTGTAGCTGTTCCGCGGTCAGTTGCCGATGCCCGAGCACCGTGAACACGCCGAGTTCGACTGCGCTGAGCAAGGTCCGGGACTCCCAGAAACCCATTCCGATCCGCAGGATCCGTTCCATGGCGCATCACGATAGCCACAGCGACCCTGCGGCAAAGGCGGACGCGGCAAATCCGTCCCGGGGAGTGGGCTCAGAGCACGTCGATCCCGTACACCCGTTCGGCATTGCGGCGGAAGATCTGCTCGATGGCCTTGTCGTCGGCCCCGTGCCCGGCCAGCGCGGTGGCCACCGCCTCCGCGGCATTCGGGATGGTCGTAATCGGCTTGTCCACCGGGAAGTTCGAGCCCCAGATGAGCCGATCGGCACCGAACGCGTCGAGCGCGTGCTCCAGCATCGGCGAAATCCGTTCCAGCAGCACCGGAACCGGGGTCGGCTGACCCCGCCGCGGCACCGGATGCCCGAGGATCGGCATCATCAGGCCGCTCACCTTGGCCACCACATTGGCGTGCTGGGCGAGAGCGGTGAGGTCGTCGCGCCAGCGCACGAACAACTCGCGCCGCTGCCCGGGATTGCGCCCGGTGTTCCGCCCGACCGGCCCGAAAATACCTGCGGGCGTGGCGAGATGGTTGAGCACGATGGTGGTGCCGGGATAGCGCTCGGCCAGCGCGGCCACCTCGGGCAGCTGTCCCGAGTACACCCACGCCTCGAACGCGAGCTCGCGGTCGGCGAGCGCGCCGAAGCCGTCCAGGAAGGCAGGAGAAGTGAGCAGGCCGGGGGTCTTGCAGGTCGCGCGCACGTCCGGGTCCGGGTGGTATTCGACGCGGGCGCGAATGCCCCGGAACAGCGGCGAGGCGGCCCGGTGCGCGTCGAGCAGTTCGGCGAACTCGGCGGCGGTGGGGTCGCCCGCGCCCATGATCGCCCCGAGCGCGGGGGTGTCCACGCCGAAGGGCAGGCTGCTCACCCACCGGGTTTCGTCGGCGGGCCCGAGCGGGCCCTTGCCGACCCACTCCACCTCGATGTGCACGATGGCCTCGACCGGAACGTCCCCGGCGTCTTCCTGATAGTCACGCGGCAGGTACGGATGGATGACAGGTGTTGGATCCCCGACGAATTCGCGGTCGCGCCGCGGCGCCAGCCGTTTCGCCAGATCGATCGGTACCGGCACATAGCGGAACAGCTTCGCCAGCCCGCTGAACTCACGTGGCGTGGTGAGCGGATCCCACTGGTGAATGTGGGCGTCCACGACAGTCATTCCCGCGAGGTCCATGAGGTCCCTTCCGCCTGGGTCGGCCTGCCCCGGATTGTTCCACGCCGATGCGTCCGCGCTCCGGAAATCAGACCCGGAAATCAGACACTGAAACCACCTGCCGCGTTCCGGCCCGCTGTCGTCCCCCGGTCATGTCGTCGGAACGATGGTGTGCGCGCCGAGGGCCGCCGCGGCCTTCGCCAGGCGGAGGTCGAGTGTCACCAGCGGGACGGTGCTCAGACATTGCGCCGATACTGACCGCCCACTGTGAAGAAGGTGTCCGTGACCTGCTGGAGTGTGCACACCCGCGCGGCCTCCATCAGCACCTCGAAAACGTTCTCGTCGCTCGCCGCGGCGGCCGCGAGCCGGGCCAGCGCCGCGGGCGCCGCATCCCGGTGCCGATCGGTGAATTCGCGGACTCGTTGCAGCTGAGACTGCTTTTCGGCCTCGGTGCCACGGGCCAGTTCCAGCACCCGAGGCGCTTCCTCGTGCCCATTGCGGAAGGTATTGACCCCGATGATGGGCAGGCTGCCGTCGTGCTTGCGCCGCTCGTAGAGCATGGACTCGTCCTGGATCCGCCCGCGCTGATAGCCGGTCTCCATGGCCCCGAGCACCCCGCCGCGCTCGCTGATCCGCTCGAACTCGCGCAGCACCGCCTCCTCCACCAGATCGGTCAGCTCGTCGATGATGAAGCTGCCCTGCAGCGGGTTCTCGTTCATCGCGAGCCCCCACTCCCGGTTGATGATGAGCTGGATGGCCAGCGCCCGGCGCACCGATTCCTCGGTCGGCGTGGTGACCGCCTCGTCGTAGGCATTGGTGTGCAGGCTGTTGCAGTTGTCGTACACCGCGATGAGCGCCTGCAGTGTGGTGCGAATGTCGTTGAAGCTCATCTCCTGTGCGTGCAGTGACCGCCCGGAGGTCTGCACGTGGTACTTCAGCTTCTGTGACCGCTCGTTGGCCCCGTACCGGTCGCGCATGGCGATGGCCCAGATGCGCCGCGCCACCCGGCCGATCACCGAGTACTCGGCGTCCATGCCATTGGAGAAGAAGAACGACAGGTTGGGCGCGAAGTCGTCGATGTCCATGCCCCGCGCGAGATACGCCTCCACATAGGTGAAGCCGTTGGCCAGCGTGAAGGCCAGCTGGCTGATCGGGTTCGCCCCGGCCTCGGCGATGTGATAGCCGGAGATGGACACCGAGTAGAAGTTGCGAACGCCGTTGCGCACGAACCACTCCTGGATGTCGGCCATCATGCGCAGGCTGAACTCGGTGGAGAAGATGCAGGTGTTCTGACCCTGGTCCTCCTTGAGGATGTCGGCCTGCACGGTGCCGCGCACCGTGGCCAGGGTGCGGGCGCGCAGGCCGGCCGCCTCGTCGGGGGTGGGCTCGCGGCCCTGCTCGGCCGCGAACTCCGCCACCGCCTGATCGATGGCGGCATTGAGGAAGTAGGCCAGAATCGTCGGCGCGGGACCGTTGATGGTCATGGACACCGAGGTCGTAGGCGCGTCGAGGTCGAAGCCGTCGTAGAGCGCCTTCATATCGTCGAGGGTGGCGATGGACACCCCGGAGGTGCCGACCTTGCCGTAGATGTCCGGCCGCTCGGCCGGGTCGTGCCCGTACAGCGTGACCGAGTCGAAGGCGGTCGAAAGCCGTTTGGCCTCGGCGTGTTCGGAGAGCACCTTGAACCGGCGGTTGGTTCGGAAGGCATCGCCCTCGCCCGCGAACATGCGCGCCGGATCCTCGTTGTCGCGTTTGAACGGGAACACCCCGGCGGTGAACGGGAAGCGGCCCGGCAGGTTTTCCGAGCGCAGGAATCGCAGCAGCTCACCGTGATCGGTGAAGCGGGGGAGCGCCACCCGGGGAATCGAGCTGCCGGACAACGTCTCCCGGCGCAGCGCTGTCCGCAGCTCCCGATCGCGGACCCGCACCACCTGTTCGTCGCCGCGGTACGATTCCGCGACCGCTGGCCATTCCGCCAGCAGCGCAGCGGTTTCCGGCGTCCGGCCGGCGAGAGCCTGCGCGAGCAGCCCGCGCAGCACCTCTCCGGCGGCATCGGACGCGACGGCATCGCTGGTGGCCGCGGTCGCCGGGGCCGGGAGTGCGCCGTCGCCCGGCAGCTCGGCGAGTACCTGCTCCAGGCGCTGGACACGCCGCGCGGCTTCCATCTCGCGCGCGGTGCCGGCATGGTAATCCCGCACGGCTTCTGCGATTTCGGCCAGATAGCGCACGCGGGCGGGCGGAATGATCTGGGCGAAGCGGGTGGAGGTGCGGGTGGCCACCCGCGGCAGCACGCCTTCCTGCAGAGGCAACCCCTGCTCGGCGAGCAATCCGCTCAGGTGCTGGTAGAGCGCCGTCACCCCGTCATCGTTGAAGGTCGCCGCGCTGGTGCCGAAGACCGGCATGTCCTCGGGCGTGGCGTGGAACTCCTCCCGATTCCGCACCAGCTGCCGCGACACATCGCGCAGCGCGTCCTCGGCCCCGCGCCGCTCGAACTTGTTGATGGCCACCACATCCGCGTAATCGAGCATGTCGATCTTCTCGAGCTGGGAGGCCGCGCCGAACTCCGGCGTCATCACGTACAGCGACACGTCCACGTGCTCGGCGATGGCGGCGTCACCCTGGCCGATGCCGGGCGTCTCCAGGATCACCAGATCGAATCCCGCTGCCTTGCAGGCGATCACCATGGTGTCGATATCGTGCGGCAGTTCCCGCTCGCCCCGGGTGGCCAGCGACCGGAAGTAGACCCGTTCGCCGTCGAGGGCGTTCATCCGGATCCGGTCGCCCAGCAGCGCGCCCCCGCCGCGCCGCCGGGTCGGGTCCACCGCCAGCACCGCGACCCGCAGCTTGTCCTGCTGATCGGTGCGCAGCCGCCGCACGAGTTCGTCTGTGAGAGAGGACTTTCCGGATCCGCCGGTGCCGGTGATGCCCAGCACGGGCACGTGCCGCACGGCCGCCGCGGCCGTCAGCGCCGCTCGGTCCGCCTCCGGCAGCGTCCCCTGCTGCAGGCAGGTGATGGTCCGCGCCAGCGCCGCCCGATCCCCGCTCAGCACCGCCTCCACCGACGCGGGCGTATGTGAAAGATCCACGTCGCAGTCCGAAATCAGGCGATTGATCATCCCCGGCAGCCCGAGCCGCTGCCCGTCCTCCGGTGAGAAGATGGTCACCCCCGAGTCGGCCAGCCGCGCGATCTCCTCGGGAATGATCACCCCGCCGCCCCCGCCGAAGATCTTCACGTGCTCGGCCCCGGCCTCTTTCAAGGCCTGCGCCAGGTACTCGAAGTACTCGATGTGCCCGCCCTGATACGAGCTGACCGCGACGCCCTGCACGTCCTCGGTGACGGCCGCGTCCACGACGTCGCGTACGGCCCGGTTGTGCCCCAGATGAATCACCTCGGCTCCCTGGGCCTGCAGGATTCTTCGCATGATGTTGATGGCCGCGTCATGGCCGTCGAACAGCGCCGCTGCGGTCACGAACCGCACTGGATGAACCGGGACATGCAGATCGGGCATGCGGTTGCTCCAACTCTCGGAGGCTCTCTGGGTGCTGTGAATTATCCCACAGCCAATACTTGGATGTCCAACTATAGGATCGCCACAGACCGCGCAATCGGCGCGCAAGCATCGAGACAGGACTGGCATGGTTCGCGAACTGACTCACTTCATCGGCGGAAAGCACGTCCCGGGAACTTCGGGCAACTTCGGCGATGTGTTCAACCCCAGCACCGGCCAGGTTCAGGCACGGGTGCCGCTGGCGAGCAAGAGTGAGGTCGAGGCGGTCATCGCGAATGCCGCCGCCGCACAGCCGGCCTGGGCCGCCATGAACCCGCAGAAGCGCGCCCGGATCCTGATGAAGTTCCTGACCCTGGTGCAGGACGAGATGGATTCGCTGGCCGCACTGCTCTCCAGCGAGCACGGCAAGACCATCGCCGACGCCAAGGGCGACATCCAGCGTGGCCTCGAGGTCATCGAATTCGCCGTCGGCATCCCGCACCTGCTCAAGGGCGAGTACACCGAGAGCGCCGGCACCGGCATCGACGTGTACTCCATGCGGCAGCCGCTGGGCGTGGTCGCGGGCATCACCCCGTTCAACTTCCCGGCCATGATCCCGCTGTGGAAGGCCGGACCGGCGCTGGCCTGCGGTAATGCCTTCGTGCTCAAGCCCTCCGAGCGCGACCCCTCGGTGCCGCTGCGGCTGGCCGAGCTGTTCCTCGAGGCCGGACTGCCCGCGGGCATCTTCAATGTGGTCAACGGCGACAAGGAAGCCGTCGACACGCTGCTGCACGACGAGCGCATCAAGGCCGTCGGCTTCGTCGGCTCCACCCCGATCGCGCAGTACATCTACGAGACCGCCTCCGCCAACGGCAAGCGCGCCCAGTGCTTCGGCGGCGCCAAGAACCACGCCATCGTGATGCCGGACGCCGACCTCGACGATGTGGCCGACCAGCTCATCGGCGCGGGCTACGGCTCCGCGGGTGAGCGCTGCATGGCCATCTCGGTCGCCGTGCCGGTGGGCGAGGAGACCGCGGATCGCCTGCGCGCCAAGCTCATCGAGCGCATCAACAAGCTCAATGTCGGCGTCTCCGACGACCCGGGCGCGGACTTCGGCCCGCTGGTCGGCCGCGACGGCGTGGACCGGGTGAACAACTACGTCCAGATCGGCGTCGACGAGGGCGCGGAACTGGTGATCGACGGACGCGGCCTGGTCGTCGAGGGCGGCGAGGACGGATTCTTCGCGGGCGCTTCGCTGTTCGACCGCGTCACCCCGGAGATGCGGATCTACAAGGAGGAGATCTTCGGGCCGGTGCTGGCCCTGGTTCGCGCCAAGGACTACGAAGAGGCGCTGCGCCTGCCCAACGAGCACGAATACGGCAATGGCGTCGCCATTTTCACCCGCGACGGCGACACCGCCCGCGATTTCGCCGCCCGCGTCCAGGTCGGCATGGTCGGCATCAATGTGCCGATCCCGGTGCCGATCGCGTACCACACCTTCGGCGGCTGGAAGCGCTCCGGCTTCGGCGACCTCAACCAGCACGGCCCGGACTCGATCCGCTTCTACACCAAGACCAAGACGGTGACGCAGCGCTGGCCCGCGGGACTCAAGGAGTCCAACGCCTTCGTCATCCCGACCATGGACTGACCTGATGTTCGTACTTGACGAGGACGAGAAGGCGATCGTCGAGACCGCCCGCTCCTTCGCCGACGAGCTGCTCGCGCCCAATGCCCTGGAATGGGATGAACGCAAGCACTTCCCGGTGGACGTGCTGCGCAAGGCGGGCTCGCTCGGCCTGGGCGGCATCTACGTGCGCGAGGACGTGGGCGGCTCGGAGCTGCGGCGGCTGGACGCCGTGCGCATCTTCGAGCAGCTGGCCACCGGCTGCCCGGCCGTGGCCGCCTACATCTCCATCCACAATATGGCCACGTGGATGATCGACACCTACGGCAATGCGGCGCAACGCAATCGGTGGCTGCCGGGGCTGAGCTCCATGGACCTGCTGGCCTCCTACGCGCTGACCGAGCCGGGCGTCGGCTCCGACGCGGCGGCGCTGAGCACCAAGGCCGTCCGTGACGGCGACGACTACCTGCTCACCGGCGTCAAGCAGTTCATCTCCGGCGCGGGCAGCACCGACGTGTACGTCATCATGGCGCGCACCGGAAGCGAAGGGGCGCGCGGGATCTCGGCCTTCATCGTCCCGGCCGATACGCCCGGGCTGTCCTTCGGGGCCAACGAGAAGAAGATGGGCTGGAACGCGCAGCCCACCCGGCAGGTGATTCTCGACAATGCCCGGATCCCGGCGGCCAACCTGCTGGGCGAGGAGGGCAACGGCTTCCGCATCGCCATGAACGGGCTCAATGGCGGACGGTTGAACATCGCCGCCTGCTCGATGGGCGGGGCGCAGGCCGCGCTCGATCGGACCGTCGCCTATCTGGCCCAGCGCAAGGCGTTCGGCTCGCGACTGCTGGACAACACCGCCCTGCAGTTCGAGCTGGCCGACATGCGCACCTCGCTGGAGGCCGCCCGCACCCTGCTGTGGCGGGCTGCGGCCGCGCTGGACGCCGACGCCCCCGACAAGGTGGAGCTGTGCGCCATGGCCAAGCGGTTCGCCACCGACGCCGGGTTCGAGGTGGCCAACAAGGCCCTGCAACTCCACGGTGGCTACGGTTACCTGGCCGAATACGGCATCGAGAAGATCGTCCGCGACCTGCGGGTGCATCAGATTCTCGAGGGCACGAACGAAATCATGCGGGTGGTCGTCGCCCGCTCGGTGGTAGGGGCGGCGTGAACGGTCAGGGTCCGGAGGCGGCAGCCTGCGTAACCACGGAGGACCCCCGTTCGCGCCAGAAAGGAAACAGCATGAGCGCTGAGGCATCGAAGAGCACGGTGCGCGAACCCGAGGTGTTGATCGAGCAGCGCGACGGCCTCGGCCTGATCACGCTCAACCGGCCCCGCGCCATCAATGCGCTCAATCACCCGATGGCGCTGACCATCCTGGACGCGCTGCGGTCCTGGGCGGACGACGACGAGGTGCGCGCGGTGGTGCTCACCGGCGCGGGCGAGCGCGGGCTGTGCGCGGGCGGCGACATCGTCGCCATCCACAACGACGCCGAGCACGCTGTGGCCCAGGGTGATTCGCCCGCGGTGGCCGCGGATTCCCCGAGCGGCACGTTCTGGCGCGACGAGTACATCCTCAATGCCCTCATCGGCCGCTACCCGAAGCCGTATGTCGCGGTCATGGACGGCATCGTCATGGGCGGCGGCGTCGGCCTGTCCGGGCACGCCTCGCACCGCATCGTGACCGAGCGGTCCATGGTCGGGATGCCCGAGACCGGCATCGGCTTCATCCCGGACGTCGGCGGCACCTACCTGCTGGCGCACGCACCCGGCGAGATCGGCACCCATGTCGCGCTCACCACCGCGCGCATGTCCGCCGGCGACGCCATCGCGGCCGGGTTCGCCGACTATTTCGTTCCGTCGGAACACATTCCGGCGCTGCTGGAGGCGCTGACCACCGCCGAGGTCGACGTGGCCATCGCCAAGTTCGCGCAGCCCGCACCGGTCTCGGAGTTCGTGGCACAGCAGGAGTGGATCGACTCCTGCTACAGCGCGGACACCGTCGAGGAGATCGTGCACCGGCTGCAGCTCGACGGCCGGGCCGAGGCCGCCAAGGCCGCCGCCGACGTGCTGTCGAAATCGCCTGTGGCGCTGAAGGTCACGCTGCGCTCGCTGCGCGATGCGCGCCGGGCCGCCGACCTCGAGACGGCGCTGAACCAGGAGTACCGGGTCTCCGTCGCCGCCCTGAACACCCACGACCTGGTGGAGGGCATCCGCGCCCAGGTCATCGACAAGGACCGCAACCCGCAGTGGTCGCCCGCCACCCTGGCGGACGTCACCGACGCCGACGTCGACGCCTACTTCGGCGCGCTCGGCGATCGCGAATTGGGTTTGGCCGCACCCGTTTCAGGCGAATAGAGCATTGAAGGACGAGTAATGAGCAACAACACCAAGGTCGGGTTCCTCGGTCTCGGGCACATGGGCGGACCGATGGCCGCCAACCTGGTCGAGGCCGGATACGACGTCCTCGCCTTCGACCCGGTGCCCGCCGCGCAGGATCAGGCGCGTCAGGACGGGGCGACCGTGGTCGCCACTGCCGCGGAAGCGGTTTCGGCCTCCGACATCGTGATCACCATGCTGCCCAACGGCCGCATCGTGCTCGACCTCTACGGCGAGATCCTCCCGGCCGCCAAGCCGGGCACCCTGTTCGTCGACTGCTCCACCATCGACGTCGCCGATGCCAAGCAGGCCGCGGAAATCGCTGCGGCAGCAGGACATCGGGCCCTGGACGCCCCGGTCTCCGGCGGCGTGGCGGGCGCGGCGGCGGGCACCCTCACCTTCATGGTGGGCGGCGCGGATGCCGACTTCGCCGACGCGCTGCCGCTGCTGGAGGTAATGGGCGGCAAGGTCGTGCACTGCGGCGGCGCGGGCGTGGGTCAGGCCGCCAAGATCTGCAACAACATGCTGCTGGGCATCTCCATGATCGGCCTCTCGGAAGCCATTGTGCTGGGCGAGAAGCTGGGGCTCACCCACGACAAGTTCTTCGACGTGGTGTCCACCGCCTCGGGGCAGTCGTGGGCGCTGACCTCCTACTGCCCGGTGCCGGGACCGGTTCCGGCCAGCCCGGCCAACAATGACTACCAGCCCGGCTTCGCGACCGCGCTCATGTCCAAGGACCTGGGTCTCGCGGCGAACGCGCTGCGGGCCAATGGGGTCGACGGGCAGATCGGGCAGCTGGCGGCGGAGATCTACAGCCGCTTCAACCAGGAGGAAGCGGGCAAGGACTTCTCGGCTATCGTCACCGATATCCGCAAGCGATCGGGAGAGGAACCGGCGTGACAGACTTCGAGACCATTCTGCTGGAGCGCAAGGGGCGTGTCGCCCTCATCACGCTGAACCGGCCGAAGGCCCTCAACGCGCTGAACTCGCAGGTCCTGGCCGACATTTCGGCGGCGCTGGACGAGCTGGAGAACGACAACGAGGTCGGCGCGGTCGTGCTGACCGGGTCCGACCGGGCCTTCGCGGCCGGCGCGGACATCAAGGAGATGCAGTCCAAGTCCTATATGGACATGTTCCTGACCGACCACTTCGCCGGTTGGGACCGACTGGTCGCGTTCCGTAAGCCCATCATCGCCGCGGTCGCCGGCTACGCCCTCGGCGGTGGCTGCGAACTCGCCATGATGTGCGACATCCTGCTCGCCGCCGACACCGCCAAGTTCGGGCAGCCCGAGATCAAGCTCGGCGTCATCCCCGGCATGGGCGGCTCCCAGCGCCTCACCCGCGCCGTCGGCAAGGCCAAGGCCATGGACCTCATCCTCACCGGCCGCAATATGGACGCCGAGGAAGCCGAACGCGCGGGCCTGGTCTCGCGCATCGTGCCCGCCGCCGACCTGGTCGCCACCGCCATGGAAATCGCCGAGACCATCGCGTCCATGTCGCTGCCGTCGGTCATGATCGCCAAGGAAGCGGTCGACCGCGCCTTCGAAACCACCCTCACCGAGGGCCTGCGCTTCGAGCGCCGCGTCTTCCACTCGCTCTTCGCGACCGAGGACCAGAAGGAAGGCATGACCGCCTTCATCGAGAAGCGCCCGGCGAACTTCACCAACAAGTAAGCGCCGCAACCACTCTCGGAGCTCTCGTGCCCCGCTGCCTGAGGCAGCGGGGCACGGTGACGAGAGGGGGCAGGTACTGCTCGGCGGACCTCGTGCTCGAGGTCATCGCGGCGGGGGGGTCGGCGTCAGGCGTGTTCGGCGGGCCTCGTGCTCGAGGTCATCGCGGCGGGGGTCGGCGTCAGGCGTGTTCGGGTGGGCCTCGTGCTCGAGGTCATCGGTGCGGGCGCTGGTGTCAGCCGTGTTTGGGTGGGCCGACCACTTCGACGGTCGGGGGCTTGCCGTCGGGGTGTTCGGCGCCGTCGCGGTTCATGGCCAGCGCGCCGACGATGGTGCCGCCCAGGGTGGCGGTGACCGCCACTGCCGCAACGAGTTTGCGGCGGGAGACCGGGGAGGTGGCGGGGGCCTCGTGGGAGGTGGCGGCCTGGGCCAGGCGAACGCTGCGGATGCTGCGGGCCGATGGCCGTTCGGCGGCCAGCAGGACCGCGCCGCGGGTGGAGACGAATTCGGGTTCGGGATCGTAGATGAGCGGATAGCCCAGCTGCTGTTTCAGCTCGTCCCGGATGCTCTTGTTGCGGGTGCAGCCGCCCAGCAGCGCCATTCCGGTTGGCTGGATACCGGTCTCGTCGATCATGTGGCGGACGAAGGACGCCGAGTGATGAATGCCCGCTTCGACCAGTTCGGCGAAATCACTGCGGGTGACCACGGTGCGCTGCCCGGTGATCGGGTCGCAGACGGCCAGGACGCGCTCGGAGGCCAGCGCCTCCTTCTGACGGCGGGTGGTGGCCAGATCCACGGTGACCCCGGCGCGGGTGAGCAGCCAGCGCAGCAGGGCGTCGTGGCCGTCACCGCCCAGGACCGTGCTGCGCTTGGTGGCGAGGACGGCATCGTTGCGGCAGTCGATCTGGGTGAGGGTCAGCCCCGACGCGCCCAGGTCGTAGAGCAGAACCGAACCCTCGCTCGGTAGCTTCCGGGTGAATCGGAGATATCGGAGCTGGGCCACCGGCTCATCGATGACCGTGAGGCGGTTGCGGCCCGCGGCGGTGCGAATGGCCTCGGCGTGGGTGGCCGAGCGGCAGGTCACGGCGATGCCGGTAATGAATTCGTCGCGCTCGGCGGCCGACTTGCGCATCTGCTGGATGGCCTCGAAGACGGGGTCCTCCATGCCGCGATCACCGGTCCGGCGCAGGACCTTGCAGCGGTCGATGGGAGGCAGGTGAGGCTGGTCGGAATGGGTGAGCATGGCACGTGCGCCAGCAGCGCCCGCCGACACCCCGAGGACCAGCACCATGCGCTCAATGGTGAACCTTTTGCGAGCCGAATCCAAGACTATGACGCACGAAATTGGCTGCCGGGTCGCTGACCGGTTACTGACCGGCCCATCGTGTCGGCGAGCTACCCGGATCGAAGTCGCCTGCGCTCTGCCGGAACTCCGACAGCAATTGCAGCAGCAATTGCAATCGTTCCGGCGGCAGTCCGGCCTCGGCGAAAACTCGCCGGTTCAGCTCGGTGGTGGCCCTGGCCACCAATTCTCTTCCGGCATCGGTGATTTCGATGAGCGTCGCCCGCCGGTCACTGGGATGTGGCACACGCTTCACCAAGTGCGCCGCCTCCAGCCGGTCCACCGTGTTGGTGACGGAGGTGGGGTGCACCTGCAGGCGGGCGCTGGCCACCGCCATCGGCAGCGCGCCGGTTTTGCTGAAACTCAGCAGCATCAATAACTCGTACCGGGAAAAGGTCAAACCGGACGGCCGCAGGGCTTCGTCCACCCGCGCCATCACGATCTGCTGCGCCCGCACCAGCGACGTCACCGCCGCCATTCCGTCGGCCACGTCCCCCCAGCCGTGCTCGGTCCACTGACGGTGCGCCTCCTCGATCGGGTCGAGTGGCAGTGGACGTGGTCGAGACATGACCCGATCATCGCACGTCGCGAACCGGTAGGTCGCAGCGCCGAGCCGATCCGCGGGGCGCATACGAATCACGGTGATTCAAAACCTCGGCCGCAGGCCCGATTCGCCGCACTATTGGGGTACATCCTGCGGCTGTGTCCGAGTTGGTTAGGAGCAGGCCTGCAAAGCCTGTCACACGGGTTCGAGTCCCGTCGGTCGCTCCATCGGAGAACGCCTCCCGAACACCCGGGAGGCGTTCTCGCATTCAGCTCGCGATCACGCCGGAGAGATCGCGCGACACTACGAAATTGCGGTCGGCGGTCGTGCCCAGCGTGTATTCGGGCAGCAGACCGAAGTATTCGCCCCGCGACCGCGCGCTCCAGCGCCGCGCGGCCTCGGTGCGGGTCTTGTGGAAATTCAGCATGTAGCCGCCCTCGTAGAGGCGCAGCAGCGTGTAGCCGCCCGGATATTCCTTGGCCGCCGCCACTTCCAGGAATTCCACCGGGATGGGCAGATCGGGCCGGGTCCGCCGGTTGCGATGGGTGTGCCCCGCATGGTGCAGGAAGACACCGGGCGCGGAGCGGTAGATCGATTGCAGCTCGGCGGCATTCGCGGCATCGAGAATGAAGCTCGGTCCGGCCAGATTGGACCAGCCGGACTCGGTGGTGACCGGGTGATGACCGAAAACGAGTGTGGGACGGTCCGGGTCGCCGGTGAGCCGGTCCCGCAGCTCGTCGAGCTGGGACCGGTCCACAGTGCCGCCCGGGGCGTCGAGCTGGGTGGTGTCCAGGGCGATCAGGCGCAGCTCGCCGACCTCGTAGGCCGCCAATTGCTGTCGGGCGGTGAAGGAATCACCCCAGCAGTCGTAGTGGCCGAGGTACGGGCTGCAGTCCGCGTAGTCCGAGCCCAGGTGCGGGCGGTCGTGATTGCCGCGGGCGGCGAACCAGTCCCGGCCCGGCGCACCCCAATTCGCGAGGTGGGAGTGGACGCCGCGCACCTGGTCCGGGGTGGCCTCGGCGGTGAGGTCGCCGGCGAGCAGCAGATGGTCGACAGCACGGTCGGGCCGGTGCATATCGTCGAGCAGCGCGGACAGCATGACCTCGGGATACGGTGCGAGACCGGGCTCCTGGCGCACGCCGGGCGGCAGGCCCGCGGTGATGAGCCCGCTGACCTCCTCGCCGAAGTGAATGTCATTGGACAGGGCGAGGGTTCGCAGCAGCCGGCCCGGCGGCGGCACCAATGTGGTGAAGACCCCCTGCGCCTCCGGCGTAATCGGCAGGCGGGTGGCGACATTCAGCGCGGGCGCGGCCGCGATGCCCTGCGAACGCGCCTCGAACCGATAGGCGCGACCCGGCTCGAGCCCGGTGACCTCGGCGTAGTGATAGGCGGTCGGCTGCGGGTCGCCGAAGACCTGCCGCAGCCCGGTCCCGTCCGCGGGACCGAGCCAGACCTCGCTGCCGGTCTCCACCGGAACAGGGTTGCCAGCCGCGTCCGGGCCCAGCGTCGTCCAGGTGAAGACGGCCGACTGCTCGGTGATGGTGACGACCTCGAGATCGGTCGCCACCAGCGAACCCGCCTGTGCCCGAGCCGGACTCGGCGCCGCGAGCGGCAGGGCCGCAGCGGCCAGCAGGCCCAGTAGCTGCCGCCGGTTCGGGCCGCAGCAGCTCATGACCGCCCTACTTCGCGTCGGTGGAACAGACCTTCCATACGCCGTCTTCCTTGCGCAGGTGTTCATCGGTGGAACGCTTGCTGTCGGCGGTGCCGGGCAGGGTGAGCGTGCCCAGGGTGACGGCCGTGGCGCGGTCGCCGGTGATGGTGATGCCCTGCACCGAATCGACCTTCATGGAGATCTTGCCCTGATCCATGGCCTTCCGCTGGGCCTCGGGCAGCGCGTCGTACTGGGCGCGGTCGCCGGCGCAGGTCTTGCCGACGGCCTGCGACGCGCCGCCGGCGGAGAGCGCGTCGTAGAAATCGCGCACCGCGGTCTCGACGCGCTTGTCGTCGCTCGGTCCGGAGTCCTTGCCGTTCAACGTCACCGCGGTGGCGATGCCACCTCCCACGAGCACCACGGCGGCCACGCCGAGTCCGATGGTCAAGGGGGTACGCCGCTGCAAGCTCATCGAGATCCTTCGACTCCGGCCGATCTTCGGTTGCTGTCCGTCCGGGCCGTCCCCGGAACGCACGCAGACTACAGCGATTCCGTGTCGATTGGTGGGGTGGCATTTGAACCCGTGACGTGGGACGGTACGTTGGTTAGGCAAACCTCATAGACGAGGCTGGGCAAGCGAAAGGACGGTCATGACGGCGGCTCGATGGAAACTGGTGTCCGGTGCACTGGCGGCGATCGCGGTGCTCGGCGCGACCACTGCCTGCTCCAGCTCGTCGAAGAACGACAACGAGATCCTGGTCTACAACGCGCAGCACGAATCCCTCACCAAGGAGTGGGTGGACGCGTTCACCAAGGACACCGGCATCAAGGTGACCCTCCGCAACGGTGGTGACACCGACCTCGGCAACCAGATCGTGGCCGAGGGCAAGAACTCGCCCGCCGACGTCTTCCTCACCGAGAACTCCCCGGCCATGGCGCTGGTCGAGAACGCCGGCCTCTTCTCCGACGTCGACAAGGACGCCCTGGCCCAGGTGCCGGACCAGTTCCGCCCCTCCACCGGCAAGTGGACCGGAATCGCCGCGCGCTCCACCGTTTTCGTCTACAACACCGCCAAGCTCCCGGCCGACCAGCTGCCCAAGTCGCTGCTGGATCTGCAGCAGCCGCAGTGGAAGGGCCGCTGGAGCGGCGCCGCCTCCGGCGCGGACTTCCAGGCGATCGTGGCCGCCCTGCTCGCCCAGAAGGGTGAGGACGCCACCAAGGCGTGGCTGAAGGGCATGAAGGACAACGCG
The DNA here is from genome assembly GCF_040609015.1 of Nocardia sp. NPDC004860. NCBI lineage: Bacteria > Bacillati > Actinomycetota > Actinomycetes > Mycobacteriales > Nocardiaceae > Nocardia > Nocardia sp. NPDC004860. The sequence goes on from NZ_JBEXJI010000040.1 coordinate 42,334, forward strand.
GTCATCTCGCAGAACAACACCACCGTCATGAAGGGCGCCAACTCCGGCCAGTTCGAGGGCGGCGTGATCTACCACTACTACTGGTACCGCGACCAGGCCAAGACCAAGGAGAACAGCGGCAACACCCAGCTGTTCTACTTCAAGAACCAGGACCCGGGCGCCTTCGTCTCCATTTCCGGTGGCGGCGTGCTGAAGTCGAGCAAGAAGCAGGCCAACGCCCAGAAGTTCCTGGCCTTCATCACCTCCAAGCAGGGCCAGGAGGTGCTGCGCGACGGCGACTCCATGGAGTACCCGGTGGCCGCCGAGGTCGCGGCCAACCCGGCGCTGCCGCCGCTGGCCTCGCTCGGCGCGCCCAAGATCGACCCGAGCAAGCTGGACGCCAAGAAGGTCACGCAGCTCATGACCGAGGCGGGTCTGCTCTAACCGTGGCTGTTCGGACCGCTGTACCCACCCGGGCGGCGAAGGACCTGCCCAGCAGGGGCCGGGCACTGACCAGGATGGTCTCGAGTGCATCGGCCATCCGGCCCGGGGCGATCGTCACGATCGCCGCCCTGCTCATGGTGGCGGCCACCTTCGTGCCGCTGGGGTACATCGTGTCCACCCTGGTCTCGACCGGATGGCACGAGACCGCACAGCTGGTGTTCCGCCCGCGCGTGGCCGAATTGCTGCGCAACACCGCCGAACTGGTGGTGCTGACCGTGCCGATCTGCGTGGCGCTGGGCATCGGCCTGGCCTGGATCGTGGAACGCACCGACGTGCCGGGCGCGGCCTGGTGGGGCCCGATCTTCGCGGCCCCCCTCGCGGTTCCGGCCTTCGTCAACAGCTACGGCTGGGTCAGCGCCATCCCCTCGCTGCACGGGCTCTGGGCGGGGGTGCTCGTCTCGACGGTCTCGTACTTCCCGCTGGTGTACCTCCCGGCGGCGGCCACCCTGCGGCGGCTGGATCCCGCCGTGGAGGAATCGGCCCGGGCTCTCGGCTCCGGGCCCGTCGCCGTCTTCGCACGTATCGTGCTGCCGCAGCTGCGGCTGGCGATTCTCGGTGGCGGACTGCTGATCTCGCTGCACCTGCTGGCCGAGTACGGCGCCTTCGCTATGATCCGGTTCGACACCTTCACCACCGCCATCTTCCAGCAGTACCAGTCCAGTTTCGCGGGCGCGGCGGGCAGCACGCTCTCGGGCGTGCTCGTGGTGCTGTGCCTGGTGCTGCTGGCCGGTGAGGCCACCGTGCGCGGCCGGGCCCGGTACGCCCGGATCGGCGGCGGCGCGCAGCGGGGCGCGAACCGGATTCGCCTGGGCCTGACCAAGATTCCCATGTTCGCGCTGCTGACCGCCGCGCTGGCGGCCACGCTGGGCGTGCCGCTGTGGACCATCGGCCGGTGGCTGAAGATCGGCGGCTCGGCGGTGTGGAACACCACCGATATCGGCGTATCCCTCGGTCAGACCATCGGTTTGGCCGCCACCGCCGCGGTGATCACCACCCTGTGCGCCTTCCCGGTGGCCTGGGTCGCGGTGCGCTCCACCTCGCGGTTCGCGCGGATCATCGAGGGGGCCAACTACATCACCAGTTCGCTGCCGGGCATCGTGATCGCGCTGGCGCTGGTGACCGTGTCGATTCGCTGGCTGCCCGCGCTCTATCAGACGGCCGCGACCATCCTGGCCGCCTACACGCTCATGTTCCTGCCGCGCGCGCTGGTGAGCGTGCGTGCCGGGCTGGCGCAGGTGCCGGTGGGGCTGGAGGAGGCCTCGCAGGCGCTCGGAAAATCCCCGGCCGCCACCTTCTTCCGCGTCACCCTGCGGCTCACCGCACCCGCGGCGGCCGCTGCGGCGGCCATGGCGTTCGTGGCCGTGGCCACCGAGCTGACCGCCACTCTGCTGCTGGCCCCCAACGGCACCAACACCCTCGCCATGCAGTTCTGGCAGCTGTCGGGCGAATTGGACTACGCGGCCGCCGCGCCGTACGCGCTGATCATGATCATCGTCTCGGTGCCGGTCACCTATCTGCTGTTCACCCAATCCAGGAAGGCGGCGGGGCTGTGAGTCGTCTTGTCGTAGACCAGGTTCGCAAGACCTTCGGACAGGCGCCGGTACTCGACGGCATCAGCCTCGACGTCGCCGACGGCAGCGCCACGGCGGTGGTCGGATCCTCCGGATGCGGCAAGACCACGCTGCTGCGGGTGATCGCCGGATTCGAGAACCCGGACGCCGGATCGGTATCCGTCGGCGGGGAAACCATTACCCGCCAGGGCTTCTCGGTGCCATCGCACCGGCGCAGAATCGGCTACGTGGCGCAGGACGGGGCGCTGTTCCCGCACCTGACCGTCGGGCAGAACATCGCCTACGGTCTCGGCGGGGGACTGGGCGCGCGGCGCAAGCACCGGCAGCACGTCGCCGAACTGCTCGATATGGTCTCGCTGGACCCGTCCTACGCGAATCGGCGGCCGCATCAGCTCTCCGGCGGCCAGCAGCAGCGCGTCGCCCTGGCCCGCGCCCTGGCCCGCAAACCCGATCTCATGCTGCTGGACGAGCCCTTCAGCGCTCTGGACACCGGACTCCGCGCCGCCACCCGGCAGGCCGTCGCCGAGACCCTGCGCGCCGCGGGCATGACCAGCATCCTGGTCACCCACGATCAGGAGGAGGCACTGTCCTTCGCCGATCAGGTCGCGGTCATGTGCTCGGGGCGGTTCACCCAGGTCGGCACCCCGGAGCAGGTGTACGCGGCCCCCGCGGACCTGTTCACGGCCGGATTCCTCGGCGACACAGTGCTGCTCGACGCCACCATCGGCACGGAGACCGCCCAGACCGTGCTCGGCCGCATCCCGGTGCAGGTGAACGCGCCGACCGGTGCGGGCGCGGTCATGATGCGGCCCGAACAGCTGCTGGCCCGGGCGGCCGCCGACGGCCATGCCGGCTGTGCCACCGTGCGCGCCCTCGAGTTCCGGGGTGCGGACGTCCTGCTCACCCTCGACCTCGACGGCTGCCCCGAACCTGTCCAGGTGCGCCGGGTGAGCGTGGACGCGCCCACGGTGGGCGACCGTGTCGAGCTCGAAGTCCTCGGCGCGGCAGTCGCTTTCACCTCTGAGCAGTGCGCCGCCGCCGGCCGGACAACCGGCGCGGCCACCGTGAGCCGGGTCGGCGCGGTCTCCGCGGTCTGAGCGATCGGCCCGTCCGGCCGGTCGGAATGTGACCGATCGGACCGGGGAGTCCCTATAGTGGCGCGGAGGCCGAATCGTCGGCCGCAGAGGCGAACTGCCTCAGCTCGTCCCGAAGGAGACAAGGTGCGCCGCACGCTGCTCGTCACATCCGCTCTCGCCGCCGCGTGCGCCCTGGCCCCGCTCGCGTCCGCCCTGGCCCCGGTCGCGTCCGCGGAGCCGGCCGCCGATCCCGCGGTGACGGTGCAGGCGGTCTACGGCCCCGAGCAGTTCCCCATGGCGGGCGTGGCCGCCGACATCGCGCCCTGCGGCGGCGGCGCGAATGTGGCGACTCTCACCACCGGCGTCGACGGCACGGCCGTCTACAACGGCGCGCTCGGCTGCTACCGGGTTCAGGTCAGCACCCCGATCGGCTGTGCGCTGGACAGTGATCCGGCCGTTCAGGTCACCTCGGCGCCGGGCGTCACCCCGCCGGCGATCTTCCGTTTCCGCTGCGCCTGACGGTGTCTCGGGCCCGCTCCCCGGCCCGCCGAAGGACTGTGACCGACTCCACTTCTCAGGGTTCCCACATACCGCAGCTGTTAATGTCGCGAGAGATAGCTGCTCGTTATTGCTGTAACGCGGAAGGCGTCGCATCACCGAGGGAGTAGGTGACGAGATGGGCGCGAGGTTCGCGTTGGCAGACCCGCTGGACAGGACCGCGCCCCTGGCGCTGCGACGCTACGCGGTTCCGATCGAGGCGATGGCCGCCCTGCTGGGCGCGGCGGTGGCCGGACTGCTGCTCATGGCCCCCCTCGATCTGGGCTGGACCTCCGAAGGCCCGGTACTGCAGCTGGATCTGCTGGTGCTGAACATGCCGCGCGCGGCCGCCGCCGGCGCGGCGTTCGCGGTGGTCTCGGCGGCGCTGGTGGTCGCGCTCGGGCACAAGACGGCCTGGATCGCGTCGAGCGGCAGCGCGGTGGTGCTGGTGATCGACCAGCTGTGGAACCGCGACGCGGCGATCCCGGGAAATCTGACCACCGCCAACTACATCGATTCCATCTTCAGCGGCATCCTGCTCGGGGCGCTCGCGGTCGCGGTATTCGGCAAACCCATCGCGACGGGCGCGTACCTGGTCGGCGCCCTGTCCGCGATCCTGATCGCCGACCAGACCTCGCTGCCGCCCTCGGGCGGCCGCGGCAATCCCCTCACCGAATGGGCGTCGACCGGAACGCCACCGGTGTGGCTGCTCGTGCTGGCCGGTGCGCTGCTGGTCGCGGGGATCGCCGTCCAGCAGCCGGAACCGGCGGGCGAACACGAGAACACCGATCTGGCGATGGGCCCGATCCTGTCCGCGCTGATCCTGGTCACCGCGACCACGCTGTCGACGCAGTGGTTCGTGCAGCACGCCGGCACCGTCGCGCAGGCCGGGGTGGCCGCGGCCATCACCATCGGCGCGGCGCTGGTCGCGGCGCTGCTGCTGCCCGGGCGCGAGGGCACCCTGGTGCTGCTCGCGGTGGCGGTGGCCAATGCGGGCAGCGCGATCATCGCGGTGCCCCGGCCGGATTGGACCGCGCCGTTCCCGGTCCTGGCCGTGGTGGCCGGGCTGGCGGTGGGACGCCGATGGCGCGCGCCCTGGATCGCGCTCGCCGCGACCGCCGGGCTGGCGGTCTTCGCGGCCGGCACCGCGGGCATCGCGCACCAGTACGCGGTGATCCCGGTGCTCGGTGTGATCCTCACCGCGCTGGCCATCGGCTTCTGCTTCGGCGCGGCGGTCCCGAAGACCGCCGGCAGCGCCGTGGTGGCGCTCGCCGTACTGGTGGTGCCGTGCCTGGTGGTGGCGCTGCGAGGCAGCAGCTTCGGCCGGGTCGCCTACTCGCCGCGCTGGTATCGGGATCCGCACGGGGCGGTCTCCGCGGTGCCCGGCGCGGTGGCCCTGGTGATCACCCTGGGCTGTGCGGCCGGGCTGTACCTGCTGTGGCGGATCCGATCCCCGCGGCGGGCCGTGGCCGCGCCGGAACCTCCCCCGCCACGGGTGATCGTCATGCCCGATGGGGCGCGGAACGTCTTGCCGCAGGGCTAGTCTGGCCGCATGGCCGACAAGTCACCGGTGGACCCGACGATCGATCTCCTGGAACGGGCCATCGCGCAGATGGGCGATGTCCTCGCCGCCGTCAGCCCGGACCAGGCAGCCCTGCCGACGCCGTGCGAGGACTGGCGCGTGCGCGGGCTGCTGGACCATATCGTGGGCCAGATCCTGCGCGACTTCACCATCGCCGCACGCGGCGAGATGCCCGACTGGGGCGCACCGCCCGACCCGGTCGGCGTGGACTGGGCCGCCGAGTTCCGCACCCGCGCGCAGCCGCTACTCGAGACCTGGCGCGCCGCCGATCCGGAGCGGCTGGTGCCCGGCATGGGCGGGGAGGCCCCACTGCGCGGTCGCGCCGATCAGCAGATCACCGAATTCGCCATGCACGCCTGGGATCTCACCCGGGCCACCGGTCAGGGCCGTACCCTGGATCCGGAGCTCGCCGAGCATGGCCTGGCCTGGTCCAAGCAGCTGCTGAAGCCCGAATTCCGCGGTCCAGGAAAGGCTTTCGGCCACGAGGTGCCGATCGCCGCCGACGCGCCCGCCTACGACCGGCTGGCCGCCTGGTTCGGCCGCGACCCGGGCTGGATGCCCGCGGCCTGACCCTACCGGCCGAACCGGGTATCCACCCAGGCCAGTGCGTCATTGAACGACGCGTCGAGTACGCCGCGGTGGTCCGCGCCCGGATGGCTGTGGTACTGCACCGGCTGACCGCCCGCGCGCTGCTGCACCACCATGGCGTCGGTGGCGAGCGCCGGCACCGCGCGGCCCTGCAATACCAGCAGCGGCTGCGTGAAAGCCAGTGCGCTGGGGTCGTTTTCGTTCAGCACCCGGATCAGTGCGGAGATGTCCCCGTCACGGTTGAAGACGTCCTCGGCGGTGAGGCCGCCGGGGGGAGGTGTCCTGGGAGGGCGCGCAGACATCGGCGACACCGGTGGTGCCGTGCGCCCAGGAGATCAGCGGCCTGCCCGGTCCTCAGCCATACCGCCGACTGATCCGAAACCGTCGGCGTCCGCACCGATCTCGTCCACCGCCGTATCCGCCGGCAAGGCGGTCCCGGCCGTGGCCTGAACTCTGATCGTGGCCCGAGAAAGCGCTCGCGGTGTCCGGCTGCCTCCTGCACAACCGGACACCGCGATGCACAGCTACTACCTTTGCTCCCGAGTCCTCGAATCGGAATCCCAATCGGTCACGATGGCACGATAAGTCAGTCATTCGGTGCCGTAACGGCCCGCCGCCCCGCGAACGAGTAAGGCCCCGACCGTGATCCACGGTCGGGGCCTTACTGTGGTGCCCTCGGCAGGATTCGAACCTGCGGCCTTCTGCTCCGGAGGCAGACGCTCTATCCCCTGAGCTACGAGGGCGGGGATGGTCCCGTCCGGTCTCCCGGTCGGGCTGGGACAGCGTATCGCATCGCTCGCGCTGCGCCAAAAACGAACACGGACCGGGCGTTTCTGTGCCCGGTCCGTGTCAGTCGGAGGTGCTCGGTCAGTTCATCGGCAGCGGGGAGGCTTTGCGCTCGGCCAGCATCTGGGTCATCAGATCGGCCTCGCTCTTCTGGGTCTTGGCCATGCTCTCGGCCAGCGAGCGCACCGCGTCGGTGTCCGCGCGCTGGGCGGCGTACTCGATCATCGGCATGCCACCCTGGTGGTGGCGCAGCATGAGCTGCAGGTACAGCGCATCGAGGGCCGGACCGGTGGCCTGGCCCAGGGCGGCCATCTCCTGATCGGACGCCATGCCGGGCATGGTCTGCACCGCGCCGGAGTGCATGGCGGTGCCGGAATGCTCGTGCGTGGACATGTCCGTCATCCAGCCCATGTAGCCGTCGGGGGAGATGAGCGGTCTGTCCCACTGCTGCAGCCAGCCCTGCATACGGCCGGCCTGATTGGCCTGCGTGGTGAGGATGTCGTAGGCGAGCCGCTTCACCGCCGGGTCCGTGGTCCCCGACAGCGCGACGCCCGACATCTGCACCGCCTGCGCGTGATGCACCGACATGTCCTGGGAGAAGCCGACATCCACCGTGCCGGGCGTCTCCGGGCCGTGGTGCATGGCATTGCCTACCAGCAGTCCGGCCATGAAACCGATGAGCAGCACCGCGACCACCCCGATCGCCAGCAGGGCGGGCTGCTGATTGCGGCGTGTTTGCGGCACCGGTTCGGCGGCGGGATCGGGCTCGGAGCTGCGATCTGGGATGTCGGACATGAACGGCGGCACTACTGGGTCGGAGCCGGCTGATCCGGCTGGGTCGGGCCGTCGGTCGGGGCCGGGATGGACGGGATGCCGCCGGGCAGGCTCGTGCCATCGGTGGGCAGGCCCGGCACGCCGTTCGGGAGACCCGGGATACCGCCGGCGGGCATGCCCGGAATACCGCTGCCGCCACCCAGCTCGCTCGCATCCTGCTGCAGGCCCTTGCCGTCCATCGGCACGGCGTCGGGGCCGGGCTGGGTCGGGTCGAAGGCCGGCGGGTTGTCGGTGTTGAAGGTCGGGTTCGCGCAGTCCGCGCCGACCTCCGGGTAGGCGTACTGGTTCAGGCGCAGCGCGGTGATGAACTCGCCGACGCGCTTGTCGTCGGCGCTGTTCAGCTTCAGCTGGTGACCCCACGACTGCAGGGAGATCGGGGTGTCCAGGCCGGGGTAGGGGGACATCAGGCTGTAGGGCTTGCCTTTGACCTTCGACTTCAGGGTGTCGATGCCGGCCTGATCGACCTTGTCCGGGTTGTAGGTGATCCAGATCGCGCCGTGCTCGAGCGAGTGCACCGCGTTCTCGGTGCGGATCGCCTTGGCGTACACCACGCCGGTGCAGGCCGCCCACGAGCCGTCGTGCGGACCGCCGAAGGGCGGGGACTGGTCGTAGTTCACACGCTGGGTGGCCGCGACGTGCATGCCCGCCGCGTAGTCCTTCTTCACGACGCCCTGAATCTGATCCGAGGGATCCTTCTTCTGGGCGGACGGCGTGTACTTGTCCTGCTCCTGCTTGTCCTGGATCTTGGGCACCAGCACCCAGGCGATGCCGCCGATGAGGGCGACGATGCAGACCACGGCCCCGATCATGAGCCACGGAATCTGACGCTTACCGCCCAGGCTGCCCCCGCGACCGCCCTTCCTGGACGATCCGGCCGACTTGCCCGCGGCCTTGATGGCCTTGGCCGACTTGGCACTGGTCTTGCTCGGCATGCTTGTTGTGCTCTTTTCGACGTGTCGGACAATCAAACGACGCGGCCGCATCGTTTGCTGGGCACCTGCCCGGTGGTGCCCGCTCGCGGCGTTCACCTGCTCAGACCATAGGATAGTGACTCGTGACTCCAGCTGACCTTGCAGATCTCCTTCGTGCTACCGCGGCGAAGGTACTTGTCGAACGTGGATCAGACCCTGCGATCCTGCCCGACGAGGTCAAGGTGGAGCGTCCCCGCAACCCCGAGCACGGTGACTATGCCACGAATGTGGCCATGCAGGTAGGCAAGAAGGCGGGAATGAACCCCCGCGATTTCGCGACGTTGCTGGCCGAGGCGCTGTCGGCCGCCGAGGGCATCGAGGCCGCCGAGGTCGCGGGACCGGGCTTCCTGAATATTCGCCTGGCCAAGGCCGCGCAGGGCGCTATCGTCGAGAAGATCCTCGAGGCGGGTGCGAAGTTCGGCACCGCGGACGCTCTCGGGGGCACGAAGATCAACCTCGAATTCGTCTCCGCCAACCCGACGGGCCCGATCCACCTGGGTGGAACCCGCTGGGCCTCGGTCGGCGACGCGCTCGGCCGGATCCTGGCGGCCCAGGGCGCGGACGTGACCCGCGAGTACTACTTCAACGACCACGGCGCGCAGATCGACCGCTTCGCCAACTCGCTGGTGGCCGCCGCGCTGGGACAGCCGACCCCCGAGGACGGTTACGCGGGCGCGTATATCAACGAGATCGCCGACACCGTCGTGAAGGCCAACCCGGGTGTGCTGGAACTCCCGGAGGCCGAGCGCCACGAGCTGTTCCGCCGCGAGGGCGTCGAGCTCATGTTCGCGCACATCAAGCAGACGCTGCACGATTTCGGCACCGACTTCGACGTCTACTTCAACGAGAGTTCGCTGTTCGCCTCCGGCGCGGTCGAGCAGGCCATCGAGACGCTGAAGGCGTCCGGCAAGCTGTACGAGAAGGACGGCGCCTGGTGGATCGCCTCCACCGAATACGGCGACGACAAGGACCGCGTCGTCATCAAGAGCGACGGCAAGTCCGCCTACATCGGCGGTGACATCGCCTACTTCCAGAACAAGCGCTCGCGCGGTTTCGATCTGTGCATCTACATGCTCGGTGCGGACCACCACGGCTACATCGGCCGTCTCAAGGCCGCCGCGGCCGCGTTCGGCGACAACCCGGACACCGTCGAGGTGCTCATCGGCCAGATGGTGAACCTGGTGAAAGATGGTGCCGCCGTTCGCATGTCGAAGCGCGCGGGCACCGTCGTCACCCTCGACGACCTGGTCGAGCAGATCGGCGTGGACGCGGCGCGGTACTCGCTGGTGCGCTCCTCGGTGAACTCCAGCATCGACATCGACCTGGACCTGTGGACCCGGCAGGACAGCGAGAACCCGGTCTACTACGTGCAGTACGCGCACGCGCGCACCAACCAGATCCTCGGTAACGCGGCCGCGTTCGACTACGCCTCGGTCACACCGGATTTCGCGCTGCTGACCGATGACCGCGAGGGCGCGCTCATCCGCACGCTGGGCGAGTACCCGCGCGTGGTGGCCACCGCCGCCGAGATGCGGGAGCCGCACCGGGTCGTGCGCTACCTCGAGGAACTCGCCGGGGCCTACCACCCCTTCCAGTCCGACAAGACGCTGCGCGTCATCCCGCAGGGCGACGACGTGGTCACCCCGCTCAATGCTGCTCGCCTCGAGCTGGTCAAAGCCACCCGTCAGGTTCTCGCCAACGGCCTCGGCCTCCTAGGCGTCAGTGCACCGGAGCGTATGTAGATGAGTGCTCACCCCGCAGGACCCCGCCACGCGGACATCCCGCACGCGCCCACGCTCGCCGAGCGCCCCAGCGCACCGGCGCAGATGATCGAACTGCCCGCGAATGTGTGGCCGCGCAACGCCGCTCGCGACGCCGACGGCGTGGTGCGGCTGGCGGGCGTGCCGGTGCACGAGCTGGCCGCCGAGTACGGCACCCCGCTGTTCGTGATCGACGAGGACGACTTCCGCTCCCGCTGCCGGGACATGGTCCGCGCCTTCGGTGACGGCGCGCGAGTCCACTACGCCTCCAAGGCATTCCTGTGCGGCGAGGTCGCCCGCTGGATCCGTGACGAGGGCCTGCACCTGGACGTGTGCTCCGGCGGCGAGCTGTCGGTGGCGCTGCACGCCGGCTTCCCGGCCGAGCGGATCGCCCTGCACGGCAACAACAAATCGGTGCCCGAGCTGGAGATGGCGGTCGGGGCGGGCGTCGGCGACGTGGTCGTCGACTCGCTGATCGAGATCGAGCGCCTGGAGGCGGTGGCCAAGCGCGCCGGCAAGGTGGTGGACGTGCTGATCCGCGTCACCGTCGGCGTGGAGGCCCACACCCACGAGTACATCTCGACCGCGCACGAGGACCAGAAGTTCGGCTTCTCCATCGCCGGCGGCGACGCCATGCAGGCCATCGCCCGGGTCTTCGAGTCCGACAATCTGCGCCTGGTCGGCCTGCACTCGCACATCGGCTCGCAGATCTTCGAGATCGACGGCTTCGAGATCTCCACCCGCCGCATGCTGGGCCTGCTGCGCGAGGTCGCCGACAAGTTCGGCATGGAACGCGCCGAACAGATGCGCGTGCTGGATCTCGGTGGCGGCCTGGGCATTTCGTACCTGCCGCACGAGGATCCGCCGGCCCTGGACGGCTTCGCGGCCAACCTGCGCCGCATCGTGGCAGAGGAGGCCGAGCGGGCCGGGCTGCCGGTGCCGACCATCGCGGTCGAGCCGGGCCGCGCCATCGCCGGTCCCGGCACCGTCACCGTCTACGAGGTCGGCACCATCAAAGATGTTGTGCTCGACGGTGGTAATCGCCGACGCTATGTGAGCGTCGACGGCGGCATGAGCGACAACATCCGTCCCGCCCTGTATCAGGCCGAGTACGACTGCCGCCTGGTCTCGCGCTCCAGCGAGGCCGGTCCGGTGGTCGCGCGAGTGGTCGGAAAGCATTGCGAGAGTGGGGATATCGTCATCCGCGATACCTGGCTCCCGGCCGATGTGGGCCCGGGCGACCTGGTGGCGGTGGCCGCGACCGGCGCGTACTGCTACTCGATGTCGAGCCGCTACAACATGCTCACCCGGCCCGCGGTGGTCGCGGTGCGAGATGGCAAGGCGCGCTTGATCCTTCGCCGCGAAACGGTGGAGGACCTACTCAGCTTGGAGGTGAAGGCATGACCGAGAACAGAAACGGCGTGTGGGGACAGGATCATCCCATTGGCGTGGCCGTCCTCGGCATGGGCACGGTCGGCACCGAGGTGGTCCGCATCATTCGTGACCACGCCGACGACCTGAGCAACCGGGTCGGCGCTCCGGTCGTGCTGCGCGGTGTCGCGGTGCGCGACCTGAGCAAGGACCGCGGCCTGCCCGCCGAGCTGATCACCACCGATGCCGAGGCCCTGGTCACCCGCGACGACGTGGACATCGTGGTCGAGGTCATGGGCGGCATCGACCCGGCCCGCGACCTGATCAAGTCCGCGCTCACCAAGGGCAAGTCGGTGATCACCGCGAACAAGGCACTGCTCGCCGATTACACCGGCGAGCTGGCCGCCGCGGCCGAATCCAACCGTGCCGACCTGTACTTCGAGGCCGCCGTCGCCGGGGCCATCCCGGTGATCCGCCCGCTCATCCAGTCGCTGTCCGGCGACCGGGTCAACCGCGTGGTCGGCATCGTCAACGGCACCACCAACTTCATCCTCTCGGCCATGGCCGAGACCGGCGCGGACTACGGCGACGTGCTGGCCGAGGCCACCCGCCTGGGCTACGCGGAGGCCGACCCGACCGCCGATGTCGAGGGCTACGACGCCGCCGCCAAGGCCGCCATCCTCGCCTCCGTGGCCTTCCACACCCGCGTCACCTCCGGTGATGTGTACCGCGAGGGCATCTCCAAGATCACCTCCGAGGATCTGGAGACCGCGGCGGCCGTGGGCTGCACCGTGAAGCTGCTGGCCATGGCCGAGCGCGTCACCGACGACGGCGGCAAGGAGAAGATCTCCGTGCGCGTCTACCCCGCCCTCATCCCGCGCAAGCACCCGCTGGCCGCAGTCAACGGCGCGTTCAACGCCGTGGTCGTGGAGGCCGAGAACGCCGGCCGGCTGATGTTCTACGGTCAGGGCGCCGGCGGCGCGCCGACCGCCTCGGCCGTCATGGGCGATCTGGTGATGGCGGCGCGCAACAAGTTCTACGGTGGCCGCGCTCCGGGCGAATCGGTCTATGCTGAGCTGCCGATCGCTTCGATCGGCGACACCCCGACCCGCTACCACGTGAACCTGCAGGTGGCCGACCGCACCGGTGTGCTGGAAGCGGTCGCCGGGGAATTCGCCAAGCACAGTGTGAGCATCTCGACGGTCCGGCAGGAAGGCCACGACGTCGGCGCTCGCCTGGTCGTGGTGACCCACCATGCGCAGGAATCCGCGCTTGCGGATACCGTTGCCGCATTGGCCGAACTGGACTCCGTCACGTCCGTGACCAGTGTTCTGAGATTGGAAGGCACCGAGGAATGAGTGCAACCGCACGCGCGACAGCCGTGCATACGCCGTGGCCGGGTCTGATCGACGCCTACCGCGATCGGCTCGCGATTCCCGCTGACTGGGAAGCCGTCACTCTCTTCGAGGGCGGCACCCCGCTGGTGCCCGCGCATCACCTCTCCGAGCTGACCGGCTGTGAGGTGTACCTCAAGGTCGAGGGCGCGAACCCGACCGGTTCCTTCAAGGACCGCGGCATGACCATGGCCATGACGGATGCGAAGTACAACGGCAAGACCGCCGTGCTGTGCGCCTCCACCGGCAACACCTCGGCCTCGGCCGCGGCGTACGCCACCCGCGCCGGTCTGCACTGCGCGGTGCTGATCCCGTCGGGCAAGATCGCCATGGGCAAGCTGGCCCAGGCGGTCATGCTGGGCGCGAAGATCATTCAGGTGGACGGCAACTTCGACGACTGTCTCGAGCTGGCTCGCAAGGTCACCGCGGACTTCCCCGAGGTCGGCCTGGTGAACTCGGTCAACCCGGCCCGCATCGAGGGCCAGAAGACCGCGGCCTTCGAAATCGTGGACGCGCTGGGCAAGGCGCCCGATGTGCACGTGCTGCCGGTCGGCAATGCGGGCAATATCACCGCGTACTGGAAGGGCTACAGCGAGTACCACGCCGACGGCATCACCAGCTCGCGCCCGCGCATGCTGGGTGTGCAGGCCGCCGGCGCCGCGCCGCTGGTCAACGGCGCTCCGGTCGCGAACCCGGAGACCGTGGCCACCGCCATCCGGATCGGCGCGCCCGCGTCGTGGAACGGCGCCATGAACGCCAAGACGGAATCGGGCGGCGCGTTCCGCGCGGCCACCGACGAGGAGATCCTGGCCGCGTATCACCTGGTCGCGGCCAAGGAGGGCGTGTTCGTGGAGCCCGCTTCCGCTGCCTCGGTGGCCGGTCTGCTGGCCGCGCGCGCCGAGGGCTGGCTGGATTCCGGCCTCACCGTGGTCTGCACGGTGACCGGCAACGGCCTCAAGGATCCGGACAACGCGCTCAAGGGCATGCCCGAGGTGACGCCGATCGCGGTCGACCCGGTCGCCGTGGCCCACGAACTCGAGCTGGCCTGAGTTGAATTCTCGTGATGGTCAGCTCCGTGAGCGAGCGGAGCGAGGGAACCATGTCACAGCCGCTTCGCGGTACGACGGTACCGAGCGCCGGCGAGGCACCGGCGTGACGCGGACGCTGCCCGCCGGAATCTCTGTCACCGTGCGGGTTCCGGCGTCGAGCGCCAACCTGGGCCCGGGTTTCGATTCTCTCGGAATCGCTTTGGGGCTGTACGACGAGATCACGGTGTCCACCACCGACTCCGGACTGACCATCAGGGTGGAGGGCGAGGGCGCCGACGATGTGCCCTGGGGCCCTTCGCATCTGGTGGTGCGCGCCGTCGAGCGCGGCCTGCAAGCCGCGGGCGTCTGGGCCGACGGCCTGGACGTGGTGTGCCGCAACGTGATTCCGCACTCGCGGGGCATGGGCTCGTCGGCGTCGGCCGCGGTGGGCGGCCTGGCGGCCGGACGCGGGCTGGCCGCGAAATTCGATCCGGAGCTGGCCTACGGCGATGACGTGCTGGTCCAGCTGGCCGGTGAATTCGAAGGCCACCCGGATAATTCGTCCGCCAGCATCCTGGGCGGATTCGTGGTGTGCTGGACGGAGACCGACCGTTCCGCGGACGAAAACGGCAGTGCCGACGCGCATCACGCCCGCCTGTACCGTGCGGTGCGGCTGGAGCCGCATCCCTCGCTGCGGCCGGTGGTGCTCATTCCCGAGGAACGCTCCGCCACCGCGCACACCCGCGGCCTGCTCCCGGAGACGGTTCCGCACGGGGACGCGGCCTTCAATGCCAGCCGGTCCGCGCTCGCGGTAGTTGCCTTGACGCAGCGGCCCGACCTGCTGCTTCCCGCCACGGCCGACCGGCTACACCAGGGCTACCGCGCCTCGGCGCTGCCGCTCACCACCAAATGGGTGGAGCGATTGCGTGCCGCGGGCATCGCGGCCACCGTCTCGGGCGCGGGCCCGACCGTGCTCGCCTTCGCGACCAGCGAATTCCCCGAAGAACTGCGCGAACTCGCCATCGCGGACGGCATGCGCGTTCTCGAGCCGGGCATCGCCGGCGGCGTCTCGGTGGATTGACAGCGCGCCTGCCTTGCCGATGCAAAAGGTGGGAGCTATCCTGAGCGAGTCCGTACATCGTGCGCGTCAGACGCCGGTGCTTCATCAGGGCAAATCGCTCCAGAGGCTCCTTGCTCAGGCTCGAGGCTTGAGGCTCGAAACTTGGGGGTAGCCAGTCAACTGGAATGATCTCTCCCACCTTGTGAGTTGGATGAGCACCAGCACTCGGTGGCGAAGCCCACGTGGTGGCAACCCCACCGGCCCGGCGGGACAGGCGATACGGCATCCGAGTCCGGCACGTGACCGGACTGCAGGAGGAACCCTCGAACAGGCACACGGCGGTCGAGGGAAGGAAAGGATTTCCGTGACAGATACGGACCTGCTCGCGACACCCGGGACGGATAGCGATTCAGCGTCCTCGGGTAGCCGCGAAAGTGACTCCGGACAGATTTCGAAGATGAGCGAACAAACTGACGTCGCACGATCGGGGCTGACTGGAATGTTGTTGCCGCAGTTGCGTGCGCTTGCGGGAGAGCTCGGTATCCGAGGCACTTCCGGGATGCGTAAGGGTGATCTCATCGCCGCTATCAAGGAGAACCAGGCCGGGGGCGCCAAGCCTGTTGCCACCACCGGCGGCAAGCCCACGCGGAACGCGAAGGCCAAGACCGAGGACGCGCCGAACGGCGGAGAGTCCGTGTCGGCCCCCGCGCGCGAGGTGAAGAAGGCCGCTGCTGTTGCCGACTCCGCTCCGGCCACGGCCGAGGTGAAGGCGGAGGCGAAGGCCGGCCACGCGGACAAGGTCGAAGCGCGCAAGGCCGACACCGAGTCGCGCCAAAACGCTTCGGAGACTCGCGAATCCAAGCGCGAGGAGGGCGAGAACGCCCGCGCCGAGGGCGGCGACGACAGCCGGGACGGTGGCCAGCGCGGCCGCGGTCGCCAGCGCCGGGGCCGCGAGCAGCGTGGCGCCGCCACCGCCGAAACCACCGCCGAGGCTCCCGCCGCCGACAAGGGCGAGCAGGAGGGCGGCGAGCGCCGTCGCGATCGTGGCAACCAGGGCGATCGCCGCGAGCAGGGCCAGCGCACCGACCAGGGCGAGCGCAACCAGCAGAGCCAGAACGGCGCCGGCCGCGGCAACCAGCGCGATGATCGCGGCGGTGACGACGAGGAAGGCGGCCGCGGCCGCCGGGGCCGTCGCTTCCGTGAGCGTCGTCGCGGGCGGGACCGCGAGGGCGGCGCCGCCGGTGGCGAGGCCCGCGAGATGGAGATCCGCGAGGACGACGTCCTGCAGCCGGTCGCCGGCATTCTCGACGTGCTCGACAACTACGCGTTCGTCCGGACCTCCGGCTACCTGGCCGGCCCGAACGACGTGTACGTCTCGATGAACCTGGTCCGCAAGAACGGCCTGCGCCGCGGTGACGCCATCACCGGTGCGGTCCGCGCCCCGCGCGACGGCGATCAGAGCAACCAGCGGCAGAAGTTCGATCCGCTGGTGCGGTTGGACACGGTCAACGGCGCGGATGTCGAAAGTGCCAAGCGCCGACCGGAATTCAACAAGCTGACCCCGCTGTACCCGAATCAGCGACTGCGGCTGGAGACCCAGCCGAACAAGCTGACCACGCGCATCATCGATCTGATCATGCCGATCGGTAAGGGTCAGCGCGCGCTGATCGTGTCCCCGCCCAAGGCGGGTAAGACCACGATCATGCAGGACATCGCGAACGCGATCTCGGTGAACAACCCCGAGTGCTACCTGATGGTGGTGCTGGTGGACGAGCGTCCCGAGGAAGTGACCGATATGCAGCGCTCGGTGCGCGGCGAGGTCATCGCCTCCACGTTCGACCGGCCGCCGAGCGACCACACCTCGGTCGCCGAGCTCGCCATCGAGCGCGCCAAGCGCCTGGTGGAGCAGGGTCAGGACGTCGTCGTGCTGCTCGACTCGATCACCCGATTGGGCCGTGCGTACAACAACTCGTCCCCGGCCTCGGGCCGAATCCTTTCCGGTGGTGTGGATTCCACCGCGCTGTACCCGCCCAAGCGGTTCCTCGGCGCGGCCCGCAATATCGAGAACGGCGGCTCGCTCACCATCATCGCCACCGCGATGGTGGAGACCGGTTCCACCGGTGACACGGTCATCTTCGAGGAGTTCAAGGGCACGGGTAACGCCGAGCTCAAGCTGGACCGCAAGATCGCCGAGCGCCGCGTGTTCCCGGCGGTCGACGTCAACCCGTCCGGCACCCGCCGCGACGATCTGCTGATGTCGCCCGACGAGGCCGCGGTCCTGCACAAGCTGCGCCGCGTGCTCTCCGGCCTGGATTCACATCAGGCCATCGACCTGCTGGTCGACCGGTTGAAGAAGACCAAGAGCAATGTCGAGTTCTTGATGACGGTCTCCAAGACCGCCCCGGGCGCACTCGACGAATGAGCCTGTAGCACAAGGCTATTGACGACGGCGGCTCCGCTTCTGCGGAGCCGCCGCCGTCGTTCCGGCAGTGCCTGCGGTTTTCCCGGGACCGGGCGCGGGCTGTAGAAGAACAGTCCGATCAGCGCGCCGCCGGCGATCATGAAGCCGAGAATGAGCGCGGTCACGGCACCGGACACATCCGCTGCCGTGACCGCTGTGCAGGTGAGGGTGGCGTCCCCCCGCAGCGGGATGGGGGCCGGGTTCAGCGGTCCCACCGCGTTGCCGGACTCTCCGGGAGCCATCCACCAGCCCGCTACCGCCAGCAGCGTCAGTGTGACCAGGATCGCCCCCGCGACGAGCTCCGCGCCCCGCCGGTCTGCCCTCCCGGCCTCGGCGGGCACGGTGACGGGGGACGGACCCCCGATCGTCGCGTCCTTCCTGGTCACTGCCGTCCTTCCGATGGTCGCGGGACTCTCACCTGGGCAAACTCTATGAACATGAGTGTTCGTAGTCCTGAGTAGCGAGCTACTCGACTTCCAGCCTCACTGGAATACCCGGAATATGCGTGCCCGTAGTTTTATGGGGGAACGGCCGGGAACAAACGGGTCCAACCACCTGTTCACGACGGTGTCACCCCTCGTGACGACCACTCGCCCGCGGCACATATACTGTTCCGTCGGCAACCATGCCTAGTCGGTTCCGGTTCACGTCTCGCATCGCCAGGCGACCCGGAGCCTTTCGAAAGGACACCCATGAAGGCAGGAATTCACCCCACGTACGTGGACACCACGGTCGTGTGTGGCTGCGGCAACACCTTCCAGACCAAGAGCACCAAGGAGTCGGGCCAGATCACGGTCGAGGTCTGCTCCCAGTGCCACCCGTTCTACACGGGCAAGCAGAAGATTCTGGACACCGGTGGCCGCGTGGCTCGCTTCGAGGCCCGCTACGGCAAGCGCGACAAGGCTGCCAAGTAGCTGTCCCGCCGACGCCCGTCCCGCACCCGCGGGCCGGGCGTCTGTGTTTAATTGCCTCCGCTTCGCTCCGGCCGTTCGCGGCCCTGCAAGCTCGATTCTTCCCTCCTCCGCTCCTCCGCTTCGCTCCCCCGCTCCGTCAGTCCAGAATCGAGCCGGGCCGCGAACCGTGGGCGGTTCCTCTCTCGCTTATGTTCAGAACCACGTTCTCGAAGGAGTTCACACGCCATGGCCGACAAGCAGGCGGCCCCGTCCGCGATCGATGACATCCTGGCTGAGTACACGGGTCTGGAAACCCAGCTCGCGGACCCGGCGCTGCACAACGATCCGGGTGCGGCACGGCGTGTGGGCAAGCGGTTCGCCGAGCTCGGGCCGATCATGGCCACCTACAACAAGTTGAAGACCGCGCGGGAGGATCTCGCGGCCGCCGAGGAGCTGGCGGCCGACGATTCGTCCTTCGCGGCGGAGGTCCCGGGCCTGCAGGAGCAGGTGGAGGAGCTGGACAAGCAGCTCACCGACCTGCTCGCGCCACGCGACCCGCACGACTCCGACGATGTCATCCTCGAGGTGAAATCCGGTGAGGGCGGCGAGGAATCGGCGCTGTTCGCCTCCGATCTGGCCCGCATGTACCTGCGCTACGCGGAACGGCACGGCTGGAAGGTCGAGGTGCTCGGCGTCACCTACTCGGATCTGGACGGGTACAAGGACGCCAGCTTCTCCATCAAGAGCAAGGAAGCGACCCGCGACGGCGTGTGGTCCAAGCTCAAGTTCGAGGGCGGCGTGCACCGCGTGCAGCGTGTGCCGGTCACCGAATCCCAAGGGCGCATTCATACTTCGGCCGCGGGCGTGCTGGTGTACCCGGAGCCGGACGAGGTCGAGGAAGTCGAGATCGACGAGAAGGACCTGCGGATCGACGTCTACCGGTCCTCCGGCAAGGGCGGCCAGGGCGTCAACACCACCGACTCGGCCGTGCGCATCACCCACCTGCCCACCGGCCTGGTGGTGACCTGTCAGAACGAACGCTCGCAGTTGCAGAACAAGATTCGCGCCAAGCAGGTGCTGGCGGCGCGGCTGCAGGCCCTTGCCGAGGAACAGGCCGATGCCGACGCGGCCGCGGGCCGGGCCTCGCAGATCCGCACGGTGGACCGCTCCGAGCGCATCCGCACCTACAACTTCCCGGAGAACCGCATCGCCGATCACCGCATCGGTTTCAAGGCACACAACCTGGACTCGGTGCTGGATGGCAACCTCGATGACCTGTTCAACGCCCTGGGCGAAGCCGACCGCACCGCCCGCCTCGCCGCGGAATAAGCGGAATAACCGGCATACCCTCACAGTCAGCGTTCGGCGGCCAGTATCGTCTCCCAACGTGGCAACTGATTTCGTCGCGCCCGGGGTAACTCCTCGGGTACGTCCAGAATCGGTTCGGCACGTGACCGTCGACACGGATGCATGGCGGTCGACGGCTGTTGGCCGTCCGCTGAAGGCTCGGAGAGGCGGGGGAGTGAAAGGCTGCGAACCGTGAGTCGTGTACCGTTGCGCCCCGCCGTCCGGGAGGCCGTCGAGATCCTGGCCACGGCCGGGGTCCACAGCCCCCAGGCCGACGCGGAATACCTTGCGGCACATGTGCTGGGCGTCGATCGCGGGCGCCTCGCCCTGATGCCCATGCTCACCCCCGATCAGCTGGAGGAGTACCGCAAGCTGGTCGCCAGACGGGCGGAACGCGTTCCGCTGCAGCACCTTACGGGCACCGCGGCGATGGGGGAGATCGACCTCGCGGTCGGCCCCGGCGTCTTCGTCCCGCGCCCGGAGACGGAATTGCTGTTCGCCTGGGCGCTCGCTCAGCTCGAAGCCCTCGGCCATGAGCATCAGCCGATTGTGGTGGACCTGTGCACCGGTTCCGGCGCCCTGGCCCTGGCCATCGCCCACGCCCGCCCCGATGTCCAGGTGCACGCCGTCGAACTCGACACCGAGGCCTTGGCCTGGGCCCGCCGCAATGCGCGGCAACTGGCCGACGAGGGCGACACCCCGATCGACCTGCACGCCGGCGACGTCACCGACCCCGCCCTCCTCGCGCAGCTCAACGGCCGGGTGGACGTGGTCGTCTGCAACCCGCCCTACATCCCCGAGGACGCCGAACTCGATCCCGAGGTGATCGACCACGACCCGCACCGCGCCCTCTTCGGCGGCCCCGACGGCCTGTCCGTCATCCGCCCCATGACCGCCACCATCGCCCGCCTGCTGCGCGAAGACGGCACGGTGGCAGTCGAACACGACGACACCAACGGCTCCGGCGTCGCCGCCCTCTTCGCCGCCCACGGCGGCTTCACCGACATCGTCGAACACCCCGACCTCGCCGGAAAGCCCCGCTTCGTCGTGGCCCGCCGCACCGCCGGCTGACGGTTACTCGGGGCTGCCCTCGATCTCCACGCCGTGCCAGAACGCGACATGATCCTTGATCTTGCGCGCCAGCGGGCTCGGCTTCGGGTAGTACCAGGCCGCGTCCGGATTCTCCTTCCCGTCCACCGTGACCGAGTAATAGCTCGCAATGCCCTTCCACGGGCACACGGTGTGGTGAGAGCTCTCGCTGAAGAACTCCCGTTTCAACGATTCCGCCGGAAAGTACTGATTCCCCTCGACCTCCACGGTCCGCGGAGCCTCGGCGATGACCGTCCCGTTCCAGATCGCACGCATCATGAGTCGTGCCTCCTTCGTCGCCCCCGAGCCTACGTTCGCCCGGCCTCTCCGCAATCCGTGAGAGTGCCGATCCTGCGAATTCACGCCCCGGGACGCTCGTCGTTTCCCGCGGCAGCAGCCGCAGGGCCCTTTCCAGTGCTCGCGGCCGGTCGCACTCACCCGGTCGGCGTTCGGGGCCGGGGCTGCGACGTCTTGTCGAGGGTTCAAGGCCCGGGCTCCAGCGGCTCGTCGGAGGTTCGGGGGCGGAGCCCCCGGGATTCCCGGGCTTTCAGGGGCTTGCCCCTGAGAGCTATCGAGAGTTGATCCGTGCCAAGATGTCAGCCGTGAGTACCGTCTACGACTGTGCCGATCCCGACTCCCGCGCCGCCGGCCTGAGTGCCGCGCGCAGCACGCTGAAGTCCGGGCGATTGGCGGTCATTCCGACCGACACGCTCTACGGACTCGCTGCCGACGCGTTCGACAGTCAGGCGGTGAGCGCACTGCTGGCCGCCAAGCGGCGCGGGCGGGACATGCCGGTGCCGGTGCTGGTCGGGTCGTGGAACACCATCGACGGACTGGTCTTCTCGGTGCGTCCGCAGGCCCGCGAGCTGATCCGCGCCTTCTGGCCGGGCGGGCTGAGTCTCGTTGTGCAGCAGGCTCCTTCGCTGGCCTGGGATCTCGGTGACGCGCGCGGCACGGTGATGCTGCGCATGCCGCTGCACCCGGTCGCGCTGGAGCTGCTGCGCGAGGTGGGTCCGCTGGCGGTGTCGAGCGCGAACGTCTCCGGGCAGCCGCCCGCCACCACGGTCGCCGAGGCGCAGGCGCAGCTGGGCGATTTGGTCGGGGTGTACCTCGACGGCGGACCGGCCGATCACGCGGTGGCGTCCACCATCGTCGATCTCACCGCCGACACCCCGCGCATTCTGCGCGAGGGCGCGGTGCCGGTCGAGAAGGTCGCGGAGGTGCTCGGCATGTCGCCCGAGGAGCTCCGTCAGGCGGGCGCGCGGTGACGGCCCGTTAAATGCTGCTGAGTCAGGGCGTATTCAGCCAGGGCGCGGTCGTCCCGCTGCGGGAGCTGCTGCTGGTGCTGCTCGTCGCCACGGTCATCGCCTACCTGACCACCGGGGGAATCCGGGTGCTGGCCATCGCCTTCGGCGCGGTCGCCATTCCGCGTGAGCGCGATGTGCACGTGAAGCCGATTCCGCGAATGGGCGGGCTGGGCATCTACCTGGGCCTGCTGGCGGCCGTGCTGTTCGCCCACCAGCTGCCCGCCCTGCGCCGCGGATTCGACTATCCCAAGGACATTCCGGCGGTGCTGGCCGCGGCCACGCTCATCGTGCTGGTCGGCATCATCGACGACCGCTGGGGCCTGGACTGGCTGACCAAACTGGTCGGCCAGATCACCGCGGCGGGTGTGATGGCGGTGATGGGCCTGAGCTGGGTGGCCATCTACAACCCCTTCACCAACGAGACCGTGGTGCTCGATCCGCTCCAGGGTGGTCTGGTGACGGTGGGCATCACGGTGACGGTCGTGAATGCCATGAATTTCGTGGACGGCCTGGATGGTTTGGCCGCGGGCCTCGGTTTCATCGCGGCGGTCGCGGTTTTCGTGTTCACCGTGGGTTTGCTCTATGAGGTGGGCGGTTCCACCGATACCTATCCGCCCGCGTTGCTGGCCGCGGCGCTGGCCGGTGCGTGCCTGGGATTTCTGCCGCACAATTTTTCTCCAGCCCGCATTTTCATGGGTGATACCGGCTCCATGCTCATCGGATTGATGCTGGCCGCGGTGTCCACCGGCGCTTCCGGGCGAATTCCGCTGCAGGGTTACGGCCCGCGCGACATCGTGGGTCTGCTGTCGCCGTTGTTGCTGGTGGGTGCGGTGATGTTCATTCCGGTACTCGATCTTGTTTTGGCGGTGGTCCGTCGTGTTCGCGCAGGTGTGAGCTTTTCCACTCCGGACAAAATGCATCTGCATCACCGTTTGCTGCAGATCGGGCATTCGCAGCGCCGCGTAGTGCTGGTGATCTATCTGTGGGTGAGTGTGCTCGCATTCGGCGCGGTCGGGACCTCGCTGATCTCGGATCGGCGCATGGTGGTGCTGCTGTTCGCGGCCGGACTGGTTTTCGCGCTGATCGTCACCGCGGTGCCGTCCTGGCGGGAACTGAAGATCAACTCGGTCCGCAAACCGCCCCGCGATCGCGATCACGCCGCCGGGTAGAGTTGCTGAACGTGAGCACGCCTTCCGATCCCGGTCCCGACGCCCCGCTGCGCGCGGCACTGCGCTATGGCATCGCCGGTTTGGCTGTGCTGGTTGTGGTTTCGGCCATCCTCTCGACGGTCTTCGCGGGCCTGCCCGGCCTGTGGGGCGCGTTGATCGGCGCCGCCCTGGGTGGCGCCTTCATCCTCACCACCGCCGCCTCGGTGTTGTTCAGCGCGAAGATCGAATCCGGCCTGCAGGGCATCGTGCTGCTCGGCAGCTGGGTCGGAAAGCTGCTGCTGACAGTGATTGTCGTCGCAGTGCTCCAGCAGTACGACTTCTACAGCCGCGGCGCGCTGTTCTGCACCGTGGTCGCCGCGCTGCTCATCGTGCTGGGTGCGGAGACGTACGGTCTTCTGCGCCAACGGGTTCCGACCGTGCAGGTGGACCGGGACCTGTAGCCGCGGGACCCCTGCGGCGACCTCGCGAAACACCGTTCATCACGCGTTTCCGCGACCCCCTACGCATTGTCGTAGATAACTTGATAAACTCTTTACCTGTAGCCAACCGAATCAACAGGGGGGTCATCTTCGACCCGCCTGAGAGCAGGTTATGCTTACAGCCGTACCGGACCCTGTCGGGTCACGGTTCTGCACCGTCGACGATGTCGCCGACGCGCGTACAGACGCCAGGGCGTGATGCCACAGCTGCTGACGAACTTCGAGCCGACCTGAGTCGACCCACCAGATCGTCAATGTCCGATCGAACCGCAGGAGAAAACTATCTCCTGCGGCCGACCACGGGAGAGAACGCTGAGCGTCACCATTTTGGCGGGCGAGTTCCACGCGCCGTCACTCAACGACTTCTTCCCTCCAGCAGTGCTGTTCGAGGGGACGCCTTTCGAGCTCGACCGCTTGATGCTTATTCGCATCCTCATGTCGGTCGTTCTCCTGGCCGTGATGTTCGCCGCTTTCCGTCGGCCGCAGCTGGTTCCGCGCGGACTGCAGAATGTCGCCGAATCCGGCCTGATGTTCGTCAAGGAGCAGATCTGCGACGAGGTGCTCGGCAAGGAATCCGGCAAGAAGTTCTTCCCGCTGATCGCGTCGATCTTCTTCACCGTGCTGTTCCTGAACGTCTCGGGTGTCATTCCGGGCCTGAACATCTCGTCGAACGCGCGGATCGGCATGCCCCTGGTGCTGGCGATCGTCGCCTACGTCACCTTCAACTACGTAGGCATCAAGAAGTACGGCTTCCTGAAATACATGCGCTCGTCCATCGTGGTGCCGGATGTGCCGGTCGCGCTGCACCTGCTGCTGATCCCGATCGAGTTCATCTCGACCTTCGTGCTGCGCCCGTTCACGCTGACCGTCCGTCTTCTGGCGAACATGCTGGCAGGCCACATCATGTTGGTGCTGTTCTTCAGTGCCACCCAGTTCTTCCTGTTCGATGCCGTCTCCTGGATGAAGGTGTTCTCGCCGTTCTCGCTGCTCGCGGGCCTCGGCTTCACCCTCTTCGAGCTGCTGGTGGTTTTCCTGCAGGCGTACGTGTTCGCGCTGCTGACCGCTGTCTACATCGGTCTGGCGCAGCACGCCGACTCTCACTGACCGACTGCACCAACATCACAAACCTGCCTTCCACGCCGCCCGGCGGGTGGGCGACAGAAAGGGAATGAAACACACATGAGCACCCTCTCGTACCTGGCTGCTGAAGTTGCCGAGTCCAAGTCCAAGGGCTTCGGCGCCATCGGTTACGGCCTCGCTGCGATCGGCCCCGGCATCGGTGTTGGCATCGTCGTCGGTAAGGCCATCGAGGGCATCGCCCGTCAGCCCGAGCTGCAGGGCACCATCCGGACCAACATGTTCCTGGGTATCGCGTTCACCGAGGCCCTGGCGCTGATCGGTCTCGTCGCCGGCTTCATTTTCTGATTCCGGCAAAAGACTAGGAATCAACGATGAACAGCATTTACTTGCTCGCGGCCGAGGAGGACATCAACCCCCTCGTCCCGAAGACCTATGACATTGTCTGGTCTGCGATCGTCTTCATCGTTATCGCCTTTGTCTTCGCCAAGTACGTCGTCCCGCGCCTGACCAAGGTGCTGGACGAGCGTTCCGAGAAGATCGAGGGCGGTATCGCCAAGGCCGAGGCCGCGCAGGCCGAGGCGCAGGCCACCCTGCAGCAGTACCAGGAGCAGCTGGCCGAGGCTCGCCTCGAGGCTGCCCGGATCCGTGAGGAAGCCCGCACCCAGGGTGCGGCCATCCTGTCGCAGATGCGTACCGATGCGCAGGCCGAGGCCGACCGCATCGTGGCCGCCGGTCACTCGCAGCTGGAGGCACAGCGCCAGCAGATCGTGACCGAGCTGCGGTCCGAGCTGGGCCGTACCGCGGTCGACCTGGCCGAGAAGATCATCGGTCAGTCGGTGGCCGACGAGGCCAAGCAGTCGGCGTCGATCGACCGGTTCCTGGCGGAACTGGACGCGAACGCCGGCATCGGGGTCGGAAGGTAACGACGCGAAAGTGGGAAGCATGTACGCAGCGAGCCGCGAGGCGAGTTCCCGTGCGCGGGAAGCTCTTCGGGCCGCTCTGACCGGTAGCGACACCGTCGCGGCTACTACGGGGTCGGAACTGTTCGCCGTTGTCGCCGTCCTCGACGACCAGCGTTCGCTGCGTGTGGCGCTCGCGGATAAGTCGGTGTCGAGTTCGGCGCGCGCCGAGCTGGCCGAACGCGTCTTCGGCGGCAAGATCAGCGGCACCACCCTGGCCGTGCTGACCACGGCGGTGGCCCAGGACTGGTCGCGGGCCCGCGATCTGGTCGACACGCTGGTCCTGCTCGGCCGCGAAGCGCTGCTGCGCGCCGCGGACGAGCGTGGCCGTCTGGACGCCGTCGAGGACGAGCTGTTCCGGCTGGCCCGGATCATCGACGACAACCCGGACCTGGAGCAGGCGCTGCAGGACCACGGCAAGCCGGCGGAAGCCAAGCTCGCCCTGGTGCAGCGTCTGCTCGCGGGCAAGGTCGAGGACATCACCCTGCAGCTGGCCGAGCAGGCCGTGCTGCGCCACAAGGGCGATGCCGGCGCGGCCATCGACGAGCTGTCCGACCTGGCGGCTTCGCTCCGGGAGCAGATCGTGGCGCACGTCCGTGCCGCGGTGGCCCTGACGCCGCAGCAGCGCGAGCACCTGGCGGCTTCGCTGCAGCGCATCTACGACAAGCCCGTCACGGTGCACGTACAGGAGGACCCGAGCCTGCTGGCCGGCGTCGTCGTGCGCGTGGGCGACGACCTGATCGACGGCAGCGCCGTCGGCCGCCTCCAGCGCTTGCGTCAGTCTCTCGCTTAGAGACGAACGCCCCGAAGCGCACTTACACACCGACATTCGAGACCACAGCGAGAGCAGGAAGAACATGGCGGAGCTGACGATCTCCCCCGATGAGATCCGTAGCGCGATCGAGAGCTACACCCAGAGCTACACCCCCGAGACCTCCATCGAAGAGGTCGGTGTCGTCACCGACACCGGCGACGGTATCGCCCACATCAGCGGCCTGCCGTCCGCGATGGCCAACGAGCTGCTGGAGTTCCCGGGCGGCGTCCTCGGCGTGGCGCTGAACCTGGAGGACACCGAGATCGGTGCCGTCATCCTGGGTGAGTTCGACACCATCGAAGAGGGCCAGCAGGTCCGCCGCACCGGCGACGTGCTCTCGGTTCCCGTGGGCGACAAGTTCCTCGGCCGCGTGATCGACCCGCTGGGCGCGCCGATCGACGGCCTGGGCGAGATCGAGGCCGACGAGCGCCGCGTGCTCGAGCTGCAGGCCGCGACCGTGCTGGAGCGTCAGCCGGTCGGTGAGCCCATGGCCACCGGCATCACCGCCATCGACGCCCTGACCGCCATCGGCCGCGGCCAGCGTCAGCTCGTCATCGGCGACCGTAAGACCGGCAAGACCGCGGTCTGCATCGACGCCATCATCAACCAGAAGGCCAACTGGGCCACCGGCGATCCGTCGAAGCAGGTCCGCTGCATCTACGTCGCGATCGGCCAGAAGGGCTCCACCATCGCGGGTGTGAAGTCCGCGCTCGAGGCGCACGGCGCGATGGAGTACACCACCATCGTCGCGGCGCCCGCGTCGGACTCCGCCGGCTTCAAGTGGCTGGCCCCCTACACCGGTTCGGCCCTCGGCCAGCACTGGATGTACCAGGGCAAGCACGTCCTGATCGTGTTCGACGACCTGTCCAAGCAGGCCGAGGCCTACCGTGCCATCTCGCTGCTGCTGCGTCGCCCGCCGGGCCGCGAGGCGTACCCGGGTGACGTCTTCTACCTGCACTCGCGTCTGCTGGAGCGTTGCGCGAAGCTGTCCGACGAGCTGGGCGCGGGCTCGATGACCGGTCTGCCGATCATCGAGACCAAGGCCAACGACGTCTCGGCGTTCATCCCGACCAACGTCATCTCCATCACCGACGGCCAGGTGTTCCTGGAGTCGGACCTCTTCAACAAGGGTGTCCGCCCGGCCATCAACGTCGGTATCTCGGTGTCCCGAGTCGGTGGTGCCGCGCAGACCAAGGCCATGAAGAAGGTCTCCGGTTCGCTGCGTCTGGAGCTGGCCTCCTACCGTGAGCTCGAGGCGTTCTCCGCCTTCGCCTCCGACCTGGATGCCGCCTCGCTGGCCCAGCTGGAGCGTGGCGCGCGCTGGGTCGAGCTGCTCAAGCAGGACCAGTACGCCCCGGTTTCGGTTGAGGACCAGGTTGTTTCGCTGTTCCTGGTGGACGGCGGCTACTACGACTCCGTCCCGGTCGGCGACATCCGCCGCTTCAACGCCGAGCTGCTGGAGAGCCTGCACGCCACCGTGCAGTCCGCCTTCGACGCCCTGCAGGGCGGCGCCAAGGTGCTCGAGGGCGAGGCCGCCGACGCCATCAAGGCCGCGACCGACAAGTTCAAGCAGGGCTTCCTGGCGTCCGACGGCACCCGCGTCGTCGAGGCCGAGGCCGGCCAGCTGGACCACGAAGAGGTCGAGTCTCTTTCCGTCACCCGCAAGCACGTCGAGAAGTAATCGAGACGAGCACATGCGAATGACCGAATCGACGAATGAAGGGAGTGTGAACCGCTAATGCCAAGCGTGCGTGAACTTCGCTCCCGTATTCGTTCCGTGAGCTCGATCAAGAAGATCACCAAGGCGCAGGAACTGATCGCGACCTCGCGAATCAGCAAGGCGCAGGCCCGTGTTGCCGCCGCCAAGCCCTACGCGGAGGAGATCACCAAGGTGCTCGCCGAATTGGCGAGCGCCAGTGGGAATCTCAATCACCCGCTGCTCACCGAGCGTGAGAACCCGCGCCGCGCAGCGGTTCTGGTCATCACCTCCGACCGCGGTATGTGCGGTGGCTACAACTCCAACGTGCTCAAGCGCGCCGAGGAGCTCATGACCACGCTGCGCACCGAGGGCAAGGAGCCGGTGCTGTACGTGATGGGCGCGAAGGGCCTGACGTACTACACCTTCCGCCGTCGCACCGTGAACGGCTCCTGGCTGGGCTTCTCCCAGCAGCCGAACTACGTGGACGCGTCCGCCGCGTGCAACCACCTGGTCGAGGCGTTCATGGCCGGATCCGACGGTGAGGTGGCGTCCCCGAACGGGGCCGGCACCATGGCCGGCGTCGACGAACTGCACATCGTCTACACGCGTTTCGTGTCGATGCTGTCGCAGCAGCCCGAGGTGCGTCGCCTGGCGCCGATCCAGGTGACGTTCGTGGACGAGAACTTCGACATGGGCCCCGACAGCTTCAGCGACTCCCCGTCGGCGGAGCCGGTCGCCCAGTACGAGTTCGAGCCGGACGCGGATCGCCTGCTGGGCGCGCTGCTGCCGAAGTATGTCAACACTCGGATCTACTCGTCGCTGCTCGAGGCGGCGGCATCGGAGTCGGCTGCGCGCCGCACCGCCATGAAGGCCGCGACGGACAACGCCACGGAACTGGTCAACTCGCTGACCCGGACCGCGAACTCGTTGCGCCAGGCACAGATTACGCAGGAAATCACGGAAATCGTCGGTGGCGCCAACGCGCTGGCGTCGAGCTCGGACCGCGACTAAGGCCCAGGAAGAGAACCAATGACCGCAGCTACTGAAACCCGGGTCGGCACAGGCCGTGTCGCCCGCGTCATCGGACCCGTCGTGGACGTCGAGTTCCCGCGCGGTTCCATTCCCGACCTGTACAACGCCCTGAACGTGGACATCGCGCTCGCGTCCGTGGCCAAGACCCTGACCCTCGAGGTCGCGCAGCACCTGGGCGACAACATCGTTCGCACCATCTCGATGCAGCCGACCGACGGTCTGATCCGTGGCGCCGAGGTGCGCGACACCGGCAAGCCGATCTCGGTGCCCGTCGGTGACGTCGTCAAGGGCCACGTGTTCAACGCGCTCGGCGACTGCCTCGACACCCCCGGCCTGGGCCGCGACGGCGAGCAGTGGGGCATCCACCGCCAGCCGCCCGCCTTCGACCAGCTCGAGGGCAAGACCGAGATCCTGGAGACGGGCATCAAGGTCATCGACCTGCTCACCCCGTACGTGAAGGGTGGCAAGATCGGTCTGTTCGGTGGTGCCGGTGTCGGCAAGACCGTTCTGATCCAGGAGATGATCACCCGTATCGCGCGTGAGTTCTCCGGTACGTCCGTGTTCGCGGGCGTCGGTGAGCGCACCCGTGAGGGCACCGACCTGCACCTGGAAATGGAAGAGATGGGCGTCCTGCAGGACACCGCCCTCGTCTTCGGCCAGATGGACGAGCCGCCGGGGACGCGTATGCGCGTCGCCCTCTCGGCCCTGACCATGGCCGAGTACTTCCGCGATGTGCAGAACCAGGACGTTCTGCTGTTCATCGACAACATCTTCCGCTTCACCCAGGCCGGTTCCGAGGTCTCGACCCTGCTGGGTCGTATGCCTTCGGCCGTCGGTTACCAGCCGACCCTGGCGGACGAGATGGGTCAGCTGCAGGAGCGCATCACCTCGACCCGTGGCCGCTCGATCACCTCGATGCAGGCGATCTACGTGCCCGCGGACGACTACACCGACCCCGCGCCGGCCACCACCTTCGCGCACCTGGACGCCACCACCGAGCTGTCGCGTCCGATTTCGCAGAAGGGCATCTACCCGGCCGTCGACCCGCTGTCGTCGACCTCGCGAATCCTCGAGGCCTCGATCGTCGGCGAGCGTCACTTCCGGGTGGCCAACGAGGTCAAGCGAATCCTGCAGAAGTACAAGGAACTCCAGGACATCATCGCGATTCTGGGTATGGACGAGCTCTCCGAGGAGGACAAGGTCCTCGTCGGTCGCGCCCGTCGCCTGGAGAAGTTCCTGGGCCAGAACTTCATCGTGGCCGAGAAGTTCACCGGCCAGGAGGGTTCCGTCGTGCCGCTGGAGCAGACCATCGACGACTTCGACCGGGTCTGCAAGGGCGAGTTCGACCACCTGCCGGAGCAGGCGTTCAACTCCTGCGGTGGCCTGGACGACGTCGAGGCTGCTGCGAAGAAGATCGCCGGGAAGTAGTCCACCATGGCGGATATGTCAGTTGATCTGGTCGCCGTCGAGCGGCTGCTGTGGTCGGGCCGGGCGAAGTTCGTCTCGGCTCAGACCACGGAGGGTGAGATCGGCATCCTGGCCGGCCACGAACCGCTGCTCGGGCAGCTGGTCGAGGCCGGCACCGTGACCATCGTGTCCGACGACGACGAGCGCGTGGTCGTGGCCGTGCACGGCGGGTTCTTCTCGGTCACCGCCACTTCGGTGCGCGTGCTGGCCGAATCCGCCGATTTCGCCTTCGATATCGACGAGGCGGCCGCCAAGGCCGTTGTCGCCGACCCGGATGCGAGCCCGGCCGCGCTGGCCAAGGCACAGGGCCAGCTGCGGGCGGTCGAGAAGGCGGCGTCTGCCTAGCCTTCCGGCGCTGAAACCGAGGGCGGCGGTCCCAGGGAAAATCCCTGGGGCCGCCGCTTTTTCGCGTTCACACCGACCCGCACTCGCGCCCGCCTCGAGCCGCGCGCGAGTGTGTCGTTCTCACTGGAACGTGAGAATGGGCTTGATCGTGGTGCCGTGGTGGGCGTCCGCGACCGCGGCGTCGATATCGCCGAAGGCGTAGGTCTTGCTGATCTTCTCGATCGGGAACTTGCCTTCGGCATGCCACTGCAGCAGTCGCGGAATGAATTGCTGCGGATCGCCACTGCCCTCGATGCAGCCCCGGACGGCCTTGCCGTTGCCGGTGAGGTGGCCGATTTCGAGGTCCATGCTGGCTTCTCCCAGCCCGACGAGAACGAGAGTTCCCATGGGGGCCAACGCCTCCAGGCCCTTGGCGATGACGGCATTGAGGGCGGTCGTGTCGAGCGCGAAGTTCGCGCCGCCGTTGGTCGCCGCGACGATCTGCGCCACCACGTCCTCGGCCGCGCCGTCGATGGTGACGTCCGCGCCGAGCTCCTTGGCCACGGCCAGCCGATCGGCGGAAAGGTCAATGGCGACAATGGTTCCCGCGCCGATGGCACGGGCCGCCATGAGGGCCGCCATCCCCACGCCGCCGACGCCGAAGATGGCCAGCGAGTCGTTCGGCCCCGGCTTCATGACATTGGCGACCGCGCCCGCACCGGTCTGCACACCGCACCCGAACGGGGAGGTGGCCACCAGGTCCACGTCCTTGTCGACCACCACGACACTGCGCGCCGGCACCAGTGCGTGGGTGGCGAAACTCGATTGCCCGAAGAACGCGCCCATCACGCGTTCGCCATTACTGCTCAGCGGCGAGGTGAAATCCGCGCGTCCGCCCGAGGTGTTCAGAATGACGAAATTCTCGCAATAGGGCGGAAGCCCGTTGGTGCATCGCGAACAGGTTCCACAACTGGCATAGGTGAGCAGAACATGGTCGCCGACTTCGATTCCGGTTACCTCCGAGCCAATCTGCTCGACGATCCCGGCACCCTCGTGACCGAGCACGATCGGCAAATCGGCGGGAAACACGCCCTTGGTGACCAGGTCGGTGTGGCAGACCCCGGACGCGACGATGCGCACCAGCACCTCGCCCGGTCGCGGTTCCTCCAGAGTGAGGGTCTCCATCGAGAACGGCACGTCCGCTCCCCGGGCCACCGCAGCGGTAATTTCCACGGAATCTCCTTCCAAGACATCCCAATTGTCCGGAGCATAAGAACGTGTTCCAGTTTACGGCCATCGCCGATCCCGCTCAGCGGGTCGCGCGTTCGGCTCTTGCCGCCGGGAACTGGTAAGCAGCCCAGGTTTTCGGATACTTTGTGCCGTAATTGAGACCTTGGTTACTCAACGTGGCTGAAGGAATTCACCGGTCCCCGGATGTGATCCGAAGCGTTCGGCAAAGTACCGGCTATTCAGGCGCTTTCGGCTCTCCCGCCACGATGCGCGCCGGCTATGTGGTCGGCTGCCAGGTGGATATCGGCGGAACGAGCTACGGCGACAGCGGCGGGTAGACGACCGACATGACGCAGGCGACTCAGCACAACCTGCTCGGCGCCATTGCCACAATCTGCCCGGCGACACAGCCCTTGCCTCGGGTTGCCCGAGGGGCAACAACAAGGTTCCCGGCCCGCACACCGACGTCAGCTGGACGGACGAGACCTGCGCGGTGAACGGGTGCGGCGGCTACGCCGAGGAGCGCTCGTCCGTCATTGGTTGATATATCTTCTGCACCCTGCTGATCAGCGCATACGTCACATTCGGTGGATGGCCGGACTTCGCCTTTCCGCGGTCGCTACTATCGACCGAAAGCGGGGCCCGGCCGTCGGCCGGTCAGTGACCGACAGCAACGCGGATGTGAAGGGACGGAGCGGCATTGCAAACCGGGATGTGGCTTCTGATCATTCTGGTGTTGCTGCTGGTCGGCCTGGCCCTGGCCTCGACGTATCGCCTGGTGATGCTGCGCCGCGGCGGAACCGCCGCCCTGCTGCGCGTGCTGCCCGCCCGCGGCCACGGCGGGGGCTGGCGGCACGGCCTGATCCGTTACGACGAGGACACGCTCCTCTTCTACAAACTCTCCAGCCTCAAGCTCGGCCCGGATTCCACCATGCGCCGGCTCGCCATCGAGGTGGGCCCGCGGCGGTCCCCACAGGACGACGAGTACGACATCATGACCGACGAGGTCATCGTCCAGGTCTCCGACGGTGACGGCAGCTACGAGCTGGCACTCGACCGCGGAGCCATGGCCGCCTTCCTCTCCTGGGTCGAATCCCGGCCCTCCGAGCGAATTCGCCGCCGCCGCGCCGGATAGTGTGACCCTGTGAGCGTTCACTTGACGCGGATCTACACGCGGACCGGCGACGACGGCACCACAGGGCTGAGCGATTTCTCGCGGGTGGCCAAGACCGACCCGCGGCTGATCGCCTACGCCGACTGTGACGAAACCAATGCCGCACTGGGTGTCGCCATCGCGCTCGGGCAGCCGGACGAGCGGATGCTCGGTGTGCTGCGTTCCATACAGAACGATTTGTTCGACGCCGGCGCGGACCTGTCCACGCCCGTTGTCGCGGAGCCCAAGTACCCGCCGCTGCGCATCACCCAGGTCTACATCGACCGCCTCGAGAAGTGGTGCGACGAGTTCAATGAGCCTCTGGCGCCGTTGAATTCGTTCATCCTGCCCGGCGGCACACCGCTGGCGGCACTGCTGCACACCGCCCGCACCGTGGCGCGACGCGCCGAGCGTTCGGCGTGGGCCGCGGTCGCGGCGCACCCGGACGACACGAACGCGCTGCCCGCCAAATACCTCAACCGACTGTCCGACCTGCTGTTCATCCTCGGCCGGGTCGCCAATCCGGACGGCGACATACTTTGGCGGCCGGGCGGAGACGCCGCGAGCGCGAGAGAGGACCACTAGGCTGACCCCCGTGAGTGAACGGTTTCTGGTGACCGGGGGCAGCAGGCTCGTCGGTGAGGTCGCGGTAGGCGGCGCGAAGAACAGCGTCCTCAAGCTGATGGCCGCCGCGTTGCTGGCCGAGGGGACGACCACCATCACGAACTGCCCGGACATCCTCGACGTGCCGCTCATGGCCGAGGTGCTGCGCGGTCTCGGATGTGACGTCACCGTGGACCACGAGACCGTGACCATCGTGACGCCGCCGGAACCGAAATACCACGCGGACTTCCCGGCCGTCACCCAGTTCCGTGCCTCGGTCTGTGTGCTGGGTCCGCTGATGGCGCGCTGCAAGCGGGCCGTGGTGGCGCTCCCGGGCGGTGACGCCATCGGTTCGCGTCCGCTGGACATGCATCAGGCCGGTCTGCGACTGCTGGGCGCGACCTCCGAGATCGAGCACGGCTGCCTGGTGGCGCGCGCCGAGGAGCTGCAGGGCGCCCGGATTCGCCTGGACTTCCCGTCGGTCGGCGCGACCGAGAACATCCTGATGGCCGCGGTGCTGGCCGAGGGGGAGACGGTCATCGACAATGCCGCGCGTGAACCGGAGATCGTGGATCTCTGCAACATGCTGGCGCGGATGGGCGCGAAGATCTCCGGCGCGGGCACCTCGGTGCTGACCATCGAGGGCGTGGACAAGCTCTCGCCGACCACCCACCGGGTGATCGGTGACCGCATCGTCGCGGCGACCTGGGGTATCGCCGCCGCCATGACCACCGGCGACGTTCGGGTGACCGGCATCAACCCCAAGCACCTGTCCCTGGTGCTGGACAAGCTGCGCTCCGCGGGCGCGCGAATCTCGTTCGAACCGGATGGTTTTCGCGTGGTGCAGGCGGATCGCCCTCGCGCCGTGAACTTCTCGACCCTGCCGTTCCCCGGGTTTCCCACCGATCTGCAGCCGATGGCCATCGGCCTGGCCGCGATCGCCGACGGCACCTCGATGATCACCGAGAACATTTTCGAAGCGCGCTTCCGCTTCGTCGAAGAGATGATCCGCCTGGGCGCGGATGCCCGCACCGACGGGCATCACGCTGTGGTGCGCGGGATTCCGCGACTGTCCTCGGCGCCGGTGTGGTCGTCGGACATTCGCGCCGGCGCGGGTCTGGTGCTCGCGGGTCTGGTCGCCGACGGTGTCACCGAGGTCCACGATGTCTTCCACATCGATCGTGGCTACCCGGATTTCGTGGAGAATCTGCGCTCGCTCGGAGCCCGGATCGAACGGGTCGGAACCGCGGACTGAACAGCCGGTGTCGGGACGGGTTCGCGAAAACCCGTCCTGAACAGGCGATTTGACATGCGAACAACCAACACGTAACTTATTCCAGGTCAGAGCGACACGGACACCGACTCCGGTGAGACGAGCTTCGCCTGATGATCACACTAGCTCCCAGCCAACCAGCGGATTTGGTTCCGCTGTGCGGACGGGGCTAAGCTGTAAAAGTTGCCTCACGAACGAGCGGGACTAAGAGCCCGGGAGATCGTGTGTGCGTGTGTTCTTTGAGAACTCAATAGTGTGTCGAT
>NZ_JBEXJI010000041.1:0-76189 GCF_040609015.1 Nocardia sp. NPDC004860
GCCCGCGCAACCAACACCTTCGGCAGAACCCACCTCGACCACACCCGAACCACCAAGACCAGCAACAAGATACACGATCATTGAGGAACGCAGCATTAGTCGCCGGAACCAAGGCTCGCAGCCGACTCAGGCGCGCGTTGCGGTTGCGATCACCCCGGGACGGGCCACTACCTTTACTCATGGAACGTCCTCCTATCGGCGATGGGACACCAAGCCCGACAAGCGCATCAGGAGGTCGTTCCCCACGTCCAGACACCCGACGCACAGAACGTCTTTCTATGCCGTGGTGCCCAGCGGCAACATCTACAGCCCTACGATTGCGGTCGGGCAGAAAAGGGCATCGCTCATTCAAAAGAGCCGTCGCTGACGCCGCCGACGTTCAGAGCTCGGAGCGTTGTCCAACGGATAGCAATGAATCGCTGGGTGCTCAGGTGGCGGTGCCTTTTGGCGTCTTCGCGATCTGGAAGTGCTGCCTTGTCGCTGCTATCAACGTCCAGGCCCAACGCTCTAGGATCTCCCCGCCTGCCTGTGGAGTCGCTGTCGTCGGGTCGCCCAGCACCCCGGATTCGCTGACGGCTCGCACACCATGTTCCCGCAGCGCACCGATGATCTCGGGCAACGGTGTCGTCACGCCCGCGCGCGCGTGGGGCATAGCAACACGATCCGGGGCGATCGCCAGCATCGCAGAGGTCTCCGTATGGCCGGCATGACTGTCACCGGGAGGACCGGTTGTGCACCAGAGCAAGACATTTCGTCCCTCCGAGTGGAGCGTGCAAACTGCCGAATGCAGAGGACTCAAATTGCCGCCGTGACCGTTGACGAGGACCACGCCGGCGAATTCGTCGGCAGAGCGGACCAGCTCCAGTATCAACAGTTCGAGCGCAGACTGCCCGATCGACAAGGTACCGGCGAAACCAGCATGTTCCCCACTGGATCCGTATGCGATCGCCGGCGCGACAACGACTTCGGCCAACTCGTCAGCGAGCCGTCGGCATAACTCCACGGCGATCGCTGTATCGGTGTCCAGCGGAAGATGCGCACCGTGCTGTTCGGTGGCGCCCAACGGAATCGCAAGAAGCATGCGGCCGATGTGCCCGGCCAACTGCGACGTCCTCGAGTCTGCGAGGTTCACGATGAACCACCGTGAAACTTTCGATTTACCTGGGGCAGTAGCGGTTCGAGAACCAGATGGCGTGCGCATCCAACCCAAACCCCGACCCCGTACGCGAGGTCGTCCAGCACCCGTAGAACGATCCACCCCGGCCGATATCCCCTCCCCAGCTCTGGGACGATCGCTAGTACGAAAGTTATTGCCAGCCAACGTCTCCCGGAGCTGCTACACATTGCGATCGGCCACCACAGGCGGCGCGTGGCCGCGGCGGTTTGCTCCACCAGGCCGAGCTGTCCGCGTGCCGCTGTCGCCGCAGCTGCAGGCCACGGTAGGCCGCGGCGATTCAGCCTCCGTGCCAGGACCGAGGCGGTGACGAGACTGGGTATGGTTGCCACGAGCGGAAATCCAACAGCGAGGATCGCTTGAGCCGCGAAGGTGGGCGGCCAGTAGGCGGCGTGGAGATAGCCAGGATGGCGTTGAGCCAAAGTGGCAGCGGACGTGCCATAGTCGAAACGCTGTCGTAGCCAACCAGCGATTGTCTGGCGAGGCAGGTGGTGAACGATGCTATCGGGGTGATACCGGACCGTGAATCCTGCGGCTACCAGGCGCCAGACGAGGTCGACGTCCTCGCCGAAACGCAGATCAGGGTCGAACCCTCCTATCGCTTCGAGTGCGGTCCTACGAACAACAAGAGCGGCGCTGGGTACGTAGCGGACCCGTCCGTGGTGATGCACGGTGGCCGGTGCGTTCCCCATATCGAGCGAGGAATGCCGGCGTTCGTATCGCCCCAAACGCCCTGTTTCCGGAGACCGCACTCGCGGGGCGACCGCGGCGACGGCAGGATCATCGAAGTAGGGCAGGACGGTGTCGAGCCATCGTGGCGACGGGACGGTGTCAGCGTCGAGGAAGACCACCAATGGGGTACTGGCACTGCGCCATCCACTGTTGCGCGCGGCTGCGGGCCCACTCGCCTCCGTGTGTCGTATGTCCGCGTCGGGGAGAGCTGGATCGGAGCCGTCGTCGACAACGATCCGAGCCCCGAGGCCGCCGCTGGCCTGCAGCACTCGGGCGAGGCCCTCGGCATCGTTCTTGACCGGGATCACCAGGGTGGCTCCAAGTTTCGTAGCTTCTTCACAGCCTGGGATGGGATGCAGGATACCGGCGTCGAGCAGCCGCCGGACCAGATCCTGCTCGTGGTCGGCGGGGGCGACTGGTCGCCCCGTTATCCAGCCGTCGAACAACCGCACACCGCACTTGCTGAGTCGGATCAGACGGGAAGGGCTTCCACCCAGCAGGATTCGCCCCTGTGCAAAGCGACGCACCTGTGGGTCGATTCGCACGTAGGTGATCACGGCAGGAACCCTCCGTCGGCGTGCACGACCGATCCGGTCAGTGCGGTGGTGTTGGTCGAGCACAGCCAGCCGATCACCGCAGCGACTTCCTCGGGCTCGAGAATGCGGTCCACCAGTTGGTGCGTGGCAAACGATTCCACGGAATCGAGACCGTAGATGCGTGCCGACTCGGCGAGCATCGCGGTGCGCGTCGAGCCTGGAGAAACAGCCATCGCGGTCAGTCCAGTGCCGCGTAGATCATGTGCGAGACCCTTGATCAGCCCGACCACCGCATGCTTGGCGGCACTGTAACCCGCCATCTTCCACATCCCGTGGTGGGCTGCGGCAGAGGAGACTCCGATGAACCTTCCGGTACGGGGTGCCGGGCTCTCGAGCATTACCGGGATGACGGCCCGCGCGAGGTTGGCGACCCCGTGCACTCCGACGTCGAACATCGGGGTCCATTCGTCAGGGCAAGTCTCCCAAGTGAATCGACCGCCCGACGCGACTGCAGCTGCCGCGACGGCCGCGTCCAGCCCACCGAAGGATCTGACCGCCGTACGGGCAGCGTTGCCGAGTGCGGCGACCTCGCGCACGTCCGCGACGAGGTCGATCACCGCACCGGCATGTTTCTCCGCGACGCTACGCAGTTGATCACGAGTGCCGAGCGGATATCGAACGTGCAGGTCATCCGCACACACATCGACTGCGACAACTTGCCAGCCCTGCCCGACCAGCTGATGCACTGTCGCGGCACCGATTCCGCGTGCGGCACCGGTTACCAGAGCGACAGGGGGCCTATTCACCGGAGGCCCCGGGTGAACCCGTCAGGGATGATCAGATCCGCAGGAGTCAGGTCATGGATCGACCGGTGGCCGAGTCCGTAGAGGGTCGAGTCGATTCCTTGCCGGAGCACCTCGAGCACGTTGTGGACTCCGCGCTCTCCGGACGCTGCCATTCCCCACAGATACGGACGGCCGATCATGACCGCCCGGGCACCGAGGGCGAGGGCTTTGACGACGTCGCTGCCGCGGCGGACGCCGCCGTCGAGGAGCACCTCCAACTGCGTGCCCACCGCGTCGGCGATGCCGGGCAGCAGTCGGATCGATGCGGGGGTGGAATCGAGGTTGTTACCACCGTGATTGGACACCGACAGTGCGGTGGCACCGATGTCGACCACCCGCTTCGCGTCGTCCGGGCGTGAGACACCCTTGACCATGAACGGGCCATCCCACTGCGAGCGCAACCAGGCCAGATCATCCCAGGTGGCCGGCGGCGTCACCATCCATTCACCATAGGCGCCGAAGAAGGTGGGTCCGGATGCACCGCGGGGCACGAGATTCGGGGTACTGAGGTCGGGCAACTTGCCGGTGCGCGCGAAACGAGCCAACCAGCCGGGCTTGGCTAACACCTGGGGCGCGAACTTCATCGCGGTCTTCGCGTCGATGCGTTCGGGGAGCGCTGGGCTACCCCAGTCACGGGCGGTGGCGAAAATCCAGTCGAGGGTGACGATCAGGCCTTTCGCTCCGGCGTCGTGGGCGCGCTGCAGTCGCGAGACCATGTCGTCCCTGCTGCCGAGCCAATAGACCTGGAAGAACGTCTTGTCGTTCGCGGCGACCACTTCCTCGATCGGCTTGGAACCGAACGACGACAGGCCGAGAGCGGTGCCCGACTGCGCGGCCCCCCGTGCGACCCCGACTTCACCGGCGGGATCCACGGCCTGTACGCCGGTGGGGGAGCAGATCACTGGTAGCGAAATCTCTTGCCCCATAACCGTTGTCGACAGATCACGAATCGCGTGTAGGTCCGCGATATGCGGGCGCATGCCCAGCTCGGCGAATGCGGCCGCGTTGTCGTTGAGAGTCACCCCGGCTTCGGATCCGGCGAGCAACGCCAGATACACCGACTTGGGTACGCGCTTCTTGGCGCGACGCTGCGCCTCGGCGACCGACTCGAACCAATCTCGTGTGCTAGCCATGAAAGTCCTTGAATCTGTTGAGGATCGGTGATCACCGCAACCCGGCGAGCGGGCTGGTGTCACACGCACGGTCGGGAATCAGCGAGTCGGGGGTGAGGGTCGGTATCCCGAGTCCGACCGTCGCGCGACGGCGCGCGGCGCGCGAGTGGTCCTTGTCCGGGCGCGGCAGCAACCCGACCGAGGACAGTGCGATCTCGGCGTTGCCGCGCACGCACTCGGGATCCGGTCCGTCCAGTGGTAGCCCGGTAAAGAATTTCGCGGCCATGCAGCCGCCTTGGCAGGAGTCGTATGCCGAGCAGGAGGTGCAGGCGCCCCCGTTCTGCGGTTGACGTAGCCGAGTGAACAGCTCTGAAGTGCGCCATACGTTTTCGAACCCGCCGGGCTCTCGGACGTTGCCGGCCAGAAACTGGTCGTGGATCGCGAACGGGCAGGCGTAGACGTCTCCGATCGGGTCGATCAGGCACACCACGCGACCTGCACCGCACAGATTCAACCCGGGCAGCGCCTCGGAACCGAGGGCGTTCAGATGGAAGAACGAGTCGCCGGTGAGTACTCCGTCGCCATGGGCGAGCAGCCAACGGTAGATCTGTTGCTGCTGTTCGGCGCGCGGGTGCAGATCCTGCCATACGTCGGCGCCGCGGCCGGACGGGCGCAGACGCGTGATCCGCAACTGCGCGCCGTAGCGGTCCGCCAGCGCCTTGAATTCATCGAGCTGCGCGACATTGTGGCGCGTCATCACGACCGAGATCTTGAAGTTCTCCATTCCCGCCTCGGCGAGATTCTCCATCGCACGCACCGCGGTGCCGAACGATCCCGCAC
This sequence comes from Nocardia sp. NPDC004860, assembly GCF_040609015.1. NCBI lineage: Bacteria > Bacillati > Actinomycetota > Actinomycetes > Mycobacteriales > Nocardiaceae > Nocardia > Nocardia sp. NPDC004860. Next base: position 5,240 of record NZ_JBEXJI010000041.1, read on the forward strand.
CGCGCACCGCATCGTTGACATCCGCTGTCGCGCCGTCGATGGAGATCTGCACGTCAACGTAGTCCGACGCAGCGAGCCGACGAGCCCGCTCGGCGTTGATCCGAACGCCGTTGGTGGAGAACTTGACTCCCACGCCGTGGTCGACCCCGTAGTCGAGCAGTTCCCAGAAGTCCGATCGGACTGTGGGTTCGCCGCCTCCGATGTTCACGTAGAAGACCTGCATCTTCTGCAGCTCGTCGAAGATCGCCTTGCACTCCTGGGTCGAGAGCTCCCTCGGATCGCGGCGCCCGGAGGAGGACAGACAGTGACTGCAGGCCAGGTTGCAGGCGTAGGTCAGCTCCCAGGTCAGGCAGATCGGGGCTTGGAGCCCGTAGGTGAAGTGCTCGACGAGTTTCATCGTTCCTCCCGGGGCGGTGTGTCGATGGCCGGACGTGATCGGATCGTGCCGGCGTCGTGGAGCCGGGCCAGGGCGCCGAGGTAGTGGTCGTACTCGATCGGAGCTACACCGGCCGCGGCGACCGCCGACTGGGCATCCGGGCACCCGGCGAGTTCACGCACGACCGAGACCAGGGCCAGCGTCTTCAGAAACGACAATTTGCGTGTCGAGAAGTCATAGACGAGTGCACCGAATGGTTCCGGTCTCAACGAGACCGATTCCGACAGCATGTAGGCGCGGTGCGGGTCGAACGACTGATCGTCAGTACACACCGCACATCCCATCGATCGACACTTCCTCCACGAGCAGATCCTCGGTGATGTCTTCGTTATCGGTGATGCCCTGACGGTTGCTGGAGTCGTTCATCGGAGTCTCCTCTAAGGTTCGTAAAACTATTGCCTTTAGAATAAGGACACTTGGTGCAACAATGGAAGACGTGGCGGAAGAAAATTTAGATCGATCTCGACTGGCTCCGGTGCGAGCGCGTGGGCGCAAGCGTTCGACAAGTGCCGCAGAACTGGAATCGGCTGGGTTCGCGCTTTTCGAGGCACGAGGGTTCGAGGCTACGACAGTCGAAGACATCGCTGCCGAGGTCGGCATCGCGAAAAGGACGTTCTTCCACTACTTCGAATCCAAGAACGACCTGGTCTGGGGTGATTTCGAGGCCCATTTGCAGACGATGCGGGCTGGATTCGCCGCGCGGCCACGGGATGAACCGATCATGGAATCGGTGCGGATGGTGGTGGTCGAGTTCAATCGCTTCGGCGCGGCGCAACTGCCGCGGCATCGCAAGCGGATGGAGCTGATATTGAAAGTTCCTGCGCTGCAGGCGAACTCAACGCTGCGCTACCACAACTGGCGGGTAATCGTGGCCGAGTTCGTCGCGGGGCGGCGCGTCGAGCCGCCGACTGCGCTGATCCCCCGCGCGGTCGCTTACGCGGCGCTGGGTGTTGCCTGGGCCGCGTATGAACAATGGCTCGACGCGCCACATGATTCCCTTACGGAATATCTGGACACGGCATTCAGTGAGCTATCGGAAGGATTCAGTGCAGTGGCGAACCATCCGGAATGAATGCAGGCAGCACGAAGCTTTCGAGCATGAGGCGATGCGCGGGGTCCTCGGGGTTGTCGAAATCCAGGCGACCTACGAGAATGAGCTGAACCAGAGCGAGCCATTCGCAGGCTTGTTCATTGTCGACTCCTGTGCGTAGTTCTCCGCGTTCGCGAGCTTGGTCGAGGATCGGAGCCCACATTTCGTGTGTCAAGTTGCTCGCGACCTTGGAAGTTCCGACAATAGCTGCCGCCAGATCCATATGTTCAGGGCTGACGATCAATCTGATAAGTGGATCTTTGCGCCCGTGATCGACGAGGAAGATCAATCCTTCGACCAACTGATCTCGAAAATTTTCACGCTCCATCACGAACTTGGTGCCCTTGACGAATAGCTTTCGGGCGCGGAGCTGAATCAGTTCGGCGATGAGCGTGTCCCGGTCTCGGAAATAGCGGTAGATCGTCGGGCGTGAGACGCCGGCTGCCTTGGCGATGTCGTCCATGGTCGTCTTGTCGACGCCATAATGAAGGAATGTCGCCTCGGCTGCTTCGAGAATCTGACTGCGTGCCTCTTCGACGTCCCCGCTGAGTACGTTGCTGTTACGTCGGGCCATTCTCGTTCCTGTCCTCCACGGGTGATCTACCGGCTGTCTGACCCTATTGACAATACTCGTCGGACGTCTTCGGTTCGATGTCCGGTGTATCGTTGGGTCGAGTACCGAGTCTCGCGGGCGTCGAAAACGATTGTCGCTGAGGGTGTTTGCGGCCGCTGGGTGAGTCTGTGCCCGAGGGAGTGTCTCGGCGGCCATCGGCGTCGAGACACTCCCGCCGCGTCAGGATTCCGGGGTGAATGTGATCGGCAGCCGGGCGCAACCGCGGACCTGGCTGGCATGCATGATCGGTGGATCGTTCTCGTCGAGTTCGTAATCGGGGATGCGCTTGTGGATCTCCTCGAGGGCCACGCGCAACTCGATCCGAGCCAGATGCGATCCGAGGCAGCGATGAGCACCGGCACCGAAGGACAGGTGGCGATTCGGAGTCCGTTCGATCTGCAGGTCGTTCGGATCTTCGAACTCCTCCGCGTCCCGGTTCGCCGAGCACAGCAGCAAGATGAGCTGGTCGCCTTCGGCGATCGGCACCCCACCGAGTTCGGTGGCGCGCGTGGCCCGGCGGCCGGGTACGACTGCCGCCTCGATGCGAAGAATCTCCTCGACGGCCGAGGGGATCAGGCCCTCGTCGTCGATGAGCTCACGGCGCTGCTCCGGATTGTGCGAGAGATGGATGATGCTCCAGGCCAGCGAACCCTGCACCGTGTGGAGACCGGCGATGAGCAGCAGGAAGAACATCCTGTTGAGTTCTTCGTCGGTCAGGAGGCGTTTGCCGTCCTCGAGCTGGACCTCTGTGTGGATGATCTGTGACGTCACGTCGTCGCGCGGGTTGGCGCGACGATCGTTGATGACTTCCTGGAAGTAGCCCAGCATCTGGAACGCCGCGACACCGCGTGCCTGGTTGGACTCTTCCTCGCTGGCGCCGGGGATACCGGTGAGGATGGTGTCCGTGGCATGGGTGAACATCGGCGCGTCCGCCAGGGGCCAGTCCATCAACGCCAGGAACACTCGGGTGGGGAGTTCGTGTGCGAAAGCAGCGATGAACTCGGCTTGCCCTTTCGACGCGAATCCATCGAGCAGGTCGTTGACCACGGTCCGGATGTCGTCTTCCAGCGCCTTCATCCGGTTCGGGCTGAACAGGGGCTGCAGCGCCAGCCGGTAGCCGGTGTGCTCGGGCGGATCCAGCTCGATCGGGATGAATTTCCCGAACCCGGCAGTGGTGGTTACAAGGTTGTTCGGGTAGCTGGAGAACGTTTCCGGATCGCGCAGGACTTCGTGAATTTCCTTGTAGCGCGTTACGATCCAGTGCCCACCGTGGGCGTTCGAATAGACGACGGGGCCCTTCTTCGCCAGTTCGGCGACGCGGTCCTGCACGGTGTCGACGGGTGAGGCGAGCGACTGGTCGTAGATGTCGAAATCTACGACGAGGCCGTCGGGGACCTCTGCGGTAGTGGTCATCGTGGTGGTTCCTCGGAGTCGGGAGATTCGGCGTTGGTCAGCGACAGGGCCCGTTCGGGGCACACTGCCGTGGCCTTGCGAGCAGTCTCGAGCTGGGAAGGGGGGATCGGATCGACCTGGATGACCGGATCACCGAGCTCGTCGGAGTCGATCAGGTCGGGCGCGCTGCCGTAGCACAATCCATGCCCAGCACACGCGCCGCGATCCACCACCAGCCGTTGCGGGACAGTGGTCATTTCGGTCACAGATCTCCGGGCGAACCCTTGTCCTCCGCGAACCACATGCCCACCCGGGAGAGCGTGCCGCCGTCGGTGGAAGGCAGGCACAGTCCGGAGATGTAGGCCGAGTCGTCGGAGGCCAGGAACAGCGCGACCTTCGCGTTGTCCAGCAGCGAGGGCGGGCGATTCAGCTTGAGCGGGATCGGCGAGATGGAGGAGTCCCAAGGACCCGCGGATTCCTCGTAGGACATCCCGACAACCGGGGTGCCCGCCGGCAGTAGGAAGTTCGGAGACATCCCGTGGGTGGGGCAGATCGCGTTGACGCGAATGCCGTACTGGCCCAGGTCCAAACTCAGTCCGCGCACGAGGCCGTTGACGCCGGCCTTGGTGGCCGAGTACATCGCGATGTTGTGGTAGGCGACGATGGATGCCGCCGACGACGTGGCCAGGATCGTGCCACCGCCATTCGCGCGGAGCGCGGGGACTGCGGCCTTGGCCGCGTAGAACACGCCACTGAGGTTCACACCCAGCACGTGCTGCCAGTCCGCGTCCGTCAGATCCTGGAAGTCGACCTGCTCGCCGCCCGCGACCGACGGGACGCCGCCGCGGGACACGATGCCGGCATTGGCGAACATGATGTCCAGCTTGCCGAATGCCTCAAGCGTGGTCGCGACGCTCTGCTGCACCTGCTCCTCGACGCTGACGTCAGCGGTGATGGCGATTGCCGAACCGCCTTGCTGTTCGACCAGTTTGACCGTCTGAGCGGCCCGTTCCGGATCGATATCGACCACGGCGATACGGGCGCCTTCCGAGGCGAACAGCTGCGAACACTGACGACCGAAGCCGGATCCGGCTCCGGTAATGATGGCGACTTTGCCCTCGAGCTTCATCTTGTACTCCGATTTCAGACAACGAATACGAGCGCCCCGAGACGGGGACGGACGCTGGTGAAGACACGGCTGCATCCGGGTGGGGTAGCGGTCGAATCAGGGCTGTGATCGGTACCCCTGCAGCGAACGGTAGTGCTGTGTCTCACATCCGAAGGTACTTCAGGCGACGTTTTACGTCAATCGTATTTTGTCAGTCATGTTCGTATTGACGATTGACGAACTACGTAATTTGTACATAACCTTAGGTCGGCGTCGAGCAGAGCGGCTCCGCCCCGGCGGTGTAGACAGCCCCGCAGGAGACCGCCATGGAGGCGATGCAAGTGAGCAAAGCGGTACACGATCCCCTCGCTGACCAGCCGGGATCGCAGAAAGACCCGGTTATCCTGATCCATTGCCCCGCTGACGGGACTCCGGTCGGCATGGTTCCAGACGAAGGCCGAGCCGGCGTCGAAGCCGCGGCCGAGGAGCTTCGCGCCGCGCAACCGGAATGGGAACAACTTGGCCCGCGCGGGCGCGGGCGCATCATGCTCCGATGGTTGAACTGGATTCTCGACAACGAAGAGCGATTGCTGACGCTGGTCCAGCAAGAAGCCGGTAAGTCTTGGTCCGACGCCGCAATCGAGCTCGCGGTCGTGGTCGACGTCATCAACTACTTCGTTGCCAACGGTGAACGGTTCCTCGCCGACCGAAAGGTCAAGCCGGCGGGCGTCGCCAACGCGGCGCGCAGGCTTCGTGTGCAGGTTCGCCCGCATCAGCTCGTAGGGCTCATCACGCCGTGGAACGGCCCGCTCGCCGGGCCGATGATGGATGCGGCCGGAGCGCTCATGGCCGGCGCGGCGGTGCTGTCCAAGCCCTCGGAGATCACTCCGTTGTCGTGGACCGAGGCCGTGCGCGGGTGGCGGGAGGAAATCGGTGCGCCCCCGGTGCTGGCCTGCGTGAACGGTAGTGGTGAGACCGGCGCCGCCGTCGTCGACGTGGTGGACATGGTGATGTTCACCGGGTCCGTGCGCACCGGTCGCAAGATCGCCGCCCGTGCTGCCGAAAGACTGATTCCCTGCAGCCTCGAGCTCGGTGGCAAAGACGCGATGATCGTGCTCTCCGACGCCGACATCGAGCGCGCGGCGGGCGCTGCCGTGTGGGGCGCGATGATGAATGCCGGACAAGCGTGTGTATCGGTAGAGCGGGTGTATGTCGAGGAATCTGTCTACGACGAGTTCGTCGACAAGGTGACCGCGAAGGTGCGGGCGATGCGGGTGGGTATGGACCCGGCCGGCAGCTATGAGACCGAAATCGGCGCCATGGTCACCGCGACCCAAGTCGATATCGTCGAGCGACACGTCGCTGATGCGGTCGCCAAGGGCGCGAAAGTCCTGGTCGGAGGCAAGCGGGTCGGCGATCGCGCCGGAAATTTCTTCGAGCCGACCGTCTTGGTCGATGTCGACCATTCGATGACATGTATGCGCGAGGAGACCTTCGGTCCGACGCTGCCGATCATGAAGGTTGCCGACGAAACGCAGGCGCTGGCCCTGGCCAACGATTCGGACTACGGGCTCAGCTCGAGCCTGTGGACGCGAGATCGTCGCCGTGCCGCACGTCTCTCGCGCCGAATCGAAGCCGGCTCGGTCTCGGTCAACAACGCCGTGGTAGCCACCTTCCAGCTCCCGATCCCGATGGGGGGCTGGAAGCAATCAGGAGTCGGAACCCGATTCGGCGGCGCGAACGGCGTACTAAAATACTGTCGGCAGCAGTCGGTGGTGGAGGAGCGGATCGCTCTCAAGGCCGAACCCAATTGGTATCCCGTACGCGCGGACCGCAGCAGACTGATGGCGAAGGTTATCCGGCTGTTGGGTGCACACGACTGGCGTCGTCGACTGGGGCGCACGCCCCGCGGTCTCTGATCCCAGGCCGACGGCTTTGCGATGAGACGCATGACGGTCGCGGAACCCAACGGGCAGTGGTGGATCGGTGATTGCGCCAGCACGCCCAAACGCCTGACCGCCGATACCGCGCACCGCATCATGCAGCTGCACGCTCACTGGTCGGGCACCCCGTGCGCGCTACGTGCCGCGGCGCTGGAGCTACTGGTCTCATTGGGGCGCTATGTCTTGGACACGAAGCGATGCCGCGTCCGCGTGATATTCACATCGCTGGGTTTTACTCTCGATTTCCAATGTCCGCGCCCAGCGGCGGAGGAGTTCGCGTCGCGGATGCGGCAACGCGGCGATCCGCAGGTCGTGATCGACAACGGTGTACACCCGGATCTGCCGCCGCTGCCGTGTGCACGGCTGTGGGCGCTGTAAGGCGGCGGCAGATCCGGGAACGCCGGCCGATCAGGAGTCGGTCGCTGCGAGCCACTGCGAAATTGCAGGCACGCTCTTCTTGACCGCCAATCGGCCGTACAACAGCCCCACGTGCCCGATAGGGAACGTCAGTTCCGAAACGTCGGCGCCTGAAAGCACCTGGGGCAGCGGTCCACTCGCGGCCGCCGGGACCAGCTTGTCCAGGGTGCCGGTGACATGGAGGACCGGCATCTGCACCTCGGAAAGCTGCACCGTCCGGCCCGCGAAGCTGACACGCCCGGACACCAGCTCCCGGCGATGGAGAAACAGCTCGCAGATCTGACTCATCGTCGCACCGGGAAACGGGATCTGGTCCTTGGACCAGCCAACGATCGCCTGATGGGCGCGCAGCGCACGTTCGTCGGCAAAGCTCCGCCACAGCGAGGTGTAGGTCGTGATATCGACTCCCGGCTGGATCATCTTGAAGGCCTCGACCAGCGTCGCTGCAGGCACGTTGCCGGTTTCGTCGAGAAGATCACCGACCTCGAGCCGCTGTGCAGACAACATCGCCATCCCGGGCCCGAGCTCGGCGAAATCTATCGGCGTCGCCAGCAGCGCCAGGGACCGAATCGGGAGCTCGGGGTGAGCGGCGGCGGTCAGGGTCGACAGGACACCACCCAGGCAGTAGCCCAGGATAGATACCGGCTGCGCCCCAACGTGTTCGGACACCACCCGCACTGCGTGCGGCAGGTAGTGGCCGCTGTAGGTTTCGAGGGTGTTCGCCGCTTCGACCGCGTCGGGAACTCCCCAATCGAGCAGAAAGACGTCGTGCCCGTCGGCGAGTAGTGCTCGCACCAGGCTGCTCTGCGGGATCAGATCGAAGATCGTTGCCTTGGTGACCAGGCTCATGACAAGCAGGATCGGCCGTGAACGAGGCCTGGTATCGGGGGGTACGTAGCGGAAGAGCCGTACCTTGTCGCGGCGCCAAATCAACTTGCGGGCAGAGGATCCGACCTTCGCCGCGCCGACACCGCTGAAATGCCTCAGCGCGTTGTGCGTGTACCTGGCCGTGACGTCGAGGTCATCGGAGAGCTGCCGGATTGCGTTGTTCAATAGCGACAGCGGGTTCATCGGAATCACGGGTCTCCGTTCGTGTGACAGGTTCGAGCGTCGCGGTTCGGTACAGATCGAGCGTGTCGTCGAGGGCGTTGTTGAGCTTTCGAACACTTCGCTCCAGCGAGGCGATCTGGGTCAGCACTCTGTTGATATCGCTGCCCGCGGGCAGGTTGAAGGCGTGCAGCAGCCGTCGGGAAGCACGTTCGACCGTGTTGGCCACCCCTTCGCTGGCGTGGAGAGCCAGGCCTATCCCGATCGCCACGGCTTCGTGGTGGCTGAGGAATTCCAGGAAGGGGACCGCGGCGTCCTCGAAACGCTGGATCGATGTTCTCGTCAATCGCATGGTCAGTGATCGGCCTTTCTACGGCTGATGTCGGTTGTATCGATGAGGTCGGTGAGAACCTCGCCGGCTTCGTAGGCGACGAGGTGCCCGACCCCGGGGAGTTCGAGATAGCGCGCGTGCGGTATCAGCTCCGCGAGGCGCGGACCGTTGGCTACGGGCATCAGTGGATCCACATCGCCGTGGACAACGATGGTGTCCGTGCTCAGGGCGCGAAGTCGTTGCGGTCCAGACCATCCCGCTACCGCGCGCAGCTGCGCGAAAACCCCGTCTCGCGGGGTCGGCCTGCGCACGGTCTTCTCGACGATCTCGTCGAGTATGTCGGGGTGCTGGTCAGCGAATCCGGGTGCGCCGAAACCGCTCCATAGTGCGCGAAAGTACGCCCTTATCTCGCCGCCCTCGGCGGGAGGCGCCAGTGCAGACGCGAACGCCGCGAAACCAGCCGGGATGTCCTCGGGAATCGGAGGCTTGGTACCGACCAGAACCAGCTTGCGAACTATGCCGGGATACCGCAGCGCCAGTTCTTGAGCGATCATCCCACCCATCGAATAACCGAGCACGATCGCTGATCGAACCCCGAGAAACGACAACACCGCAGCAGCGTCGTCCGCGAGTTCGGCGATGGTGAACGGCGAAGGGGCAGAACGTGACCACCCACTGCCCCTGTTGTCGACCCGTACCACTCGATATCGGCCCGACAGCTCGTTGATCCACGCTGTCGGCCAGACAAGCCCGCTCGCGGTCCATCCGTTCAGCAGCAGCACCACTTCGCCGGCTCCGGACTCGTGCCAGTGCACCACCGGACGCCTACCGGGCGCTGTGTTGATCAGGCGGTGACCGTCGGGTTCGAGCTGGTATTCGAGGGCGCGGATCCGCTCCAGCTGTGGGTCGACCGCAGGCCCGATCATGTTGTGCAGCAAAGCGTCCCACTGGCTCAGGGCCTGCTGTGCAGTGCGTCGGGCGGTGGCTTCCGCGCGGATTCCGGCCTGTACGACGTGTGCTGCGGCCGGGGTGCGGAACAGCGGTAGGAGCCTGCGCCACATCACGTCACCAGCCGCAACCGCTGGGCGGTATCCGATTCCGGGCATGGAGAAGACGTTCGATCGTGTCGATCGCGGCATGTGAGTACCCCTGCGAGACGAGTTGCGGTGACCGGGCAGTTCCCGGACTCTCTGCGCGCCGTCGTCGCCGCGAACCCGAGAGTTATATCTAGAGCATATAGATTTACACATCTCGATGTCCCGTTTTCGGTGCTGACTGCATCACACCGGACCGAGGCGCTCCGTCGTCGTGAACCCACTGTGGCTGTCTTGCTTCCTGTCAATCCGTCGAGGCCTTGGGGAGTGTGGGAACCTGCTGCTATAAATCTATAGTAAATAGATAAACAACCCGGCTCGTCGGTTCGCCGCAGCCGGGTGGCGGTGAGCCTGGGCCGGCATCGGCCGGATCCAGGCACCGGGGTTGTGCCGCGGGCGCCGACCCCGGCAGAGGAGTGAGAAATGACCGACAGTGTGCTGACCGACTTCGCCGCCGGCGTCGCGGTGATCACGATCAACCGTCCCGAGGCGCGCAACGCGATCGACCGGGACACGGCTCAGGGCATCGCCGACGCGATCGATCAGGTCGACTCGCGACCCGACGTCGCGGTGGCGATCCTCACCGGCGCCGGCGGAACATTCTGTGCCGGAATGGATCTCAAGGCGTTCGTACGCGGAGAGAACCCTGTCATCCGCGGCCGCGGATTCGGTGGCATCACCGAGAAACCGCCGTCCAAACCGCTGATCGCCGCGGTCGAGGGATGGGCACTGGCCGGTGGTTTCGAATTGGTGCTCAGCGCTGACTTGGTGGTCGCATCACGCGAATCCAGCTTCGGGATTCCCGAGGTCAAGCGCGGGCTGGTGGCCGCTGCGGGCGGACTGCTCCGCTTGCCCAAGACATTGCCCTATCAGCTCGCCATGGAGATCGCCTTGACCGGTGACCCGCTCACCGCGGAGACCGCGCACCGGCACGGAGTCGTCAATGTCCTCACCGAGCCCGGCCACGCGCTCGAGGGCGCGCGCCGTCTGGCCGAGCGGATCGCGGCGAACGCGCCGCTGGCGGTACGCGCGACCAAGGAAATCGTCGGTCACGCTGTGGGCTGGAACGCGCAGGACTCCTTCCGGGCGCAAGCCGAAGCGGTCAAACAAGTGCTGACTTCCCAGGACGCGCGCGAGGGCGCCCGGGCCTTCGCTGAGAAGCGCCCGCCGGTGTGGCAGGGGCGGTGAATTCGATGGGGCATGAAAGCATCCGCACTCGGTTCTGTGACATGTTCGGGGTCGATCATCCGATCGTGCAAGGAGGCATGCAGTGGGTGGGACGTGCCGAACTGGTCGCGGCGGTCGCCGAAGCTGGTGCGCTGGGGTTCCTGACTGCGCTCACGCAACCCACACCTGAGGACCTGGTTCGTGAAATCACCCGGTGCCGCGAGCTGACCGACCGCCCGTTCGGGGTGAATCTGACCATCCTGCCGTCGATCAATCCGCCCCCGTATGCCGAATACCGCGATGCCATCATCGACTCGGGAATCAGAGTCGTGGAGACAGCCGGGTTCAACCCAGCCGAACATCTACCCGCATTCCAGCGTGCCGGAGTCAAGGTTCTGCACAAGTGCACCAGCGTGCGCCACGCGCTCAAGGCCGAAGCGCTCGGCGTCGACGCGGTTTCCATCGACGGGTTCGAATGCGCGGGGCACCCGGGCGAGGACGATATCCCAGGGCTGGTTCTAATCCCTGCTGCTGCGGACCGCCTGCAGATTCCGATAGTGGCGTCGGGTGGATTCGCCGACGGACGAGGCCTCGTCGCAGCGCTGGCATTGGGAGCCGACGGCATCAACATGGGCACGCGGTTTCTGGCGACCGCGGAGGCTCCCGTTCATGAAAACGTCAAGAGCCGCCTGGTCGAGGCCGACGAACGCCAGACCGAATTGATCTTCCGGTCCCTGCGCAATACCGCACGAGTCGCCCGCAACATCGTCAGCGAAGAGGTCGTCGCGACCCTGGCCGCCGGCGGAGATTTCGAGAGCGTACGGGAGCTGGTCGCCGGCGCCCGCGGGCGCAAGGTATTCGAAGTCGGAGACCTGGACCTGGGGATCTGGACCGCGGGGATGGTCCAGGGACTCATCCAGGATGTCCCGACCGTGGCGCAACTGGTGGGCCGCATCGTCGACGAGGCCGCTTCGCTACTACGAGGTCGTCTCGCGGAAGTCATCCGATAAGAAAGAAGAACACATGCAAATCAACAATGCTGTCGCGGTGGTGACGGGTGGTGCGTCCGGGTTGGGCCTGGCCACCGTGAAAGAGTTGCGCGCTCAGGGTGCGGCCGTGGTGATCGTGGACCTGCCCTCGTCCGACGGCGAGACGGTTGCCAAGGAGCTGGGGGAGAAGGTGGTGTTCGCCCCGACCGACGTGACCGACGAAGAACAGGTCGGCGCGGCGCTGGATACCGCGCAAACGCTGGGAGACCTGCGTATCGCGGTCAACTGTGCCGGGATCGGTACTGCGACCAAGACGGTCGGTAAGGACGGAGCGTTCCCGCTCGCAGCCTTCGCCAAGGTCATCAGTATCAACCTGATCGGCACGTTCAATGTGATTCGGTTGGCAGCGGAACGGATCGCGGCCACCGATCCCATCGGAGAAGAACGCGGAGTGCTGATCAACACCGCGTCGGTGGCCGCGTTCGACGGGCAAGTCGGACAGGCCGCCTATTCTGCATCGAAGGGTGGCATCGTCGGTCTCACTCTGCCGGTGGCTCGCGACCTTGCGCCGCTGAAGATCCGTGTAGTCACCATCGCGCCCGGCCTGTTCCACACGCCCCTGTTCGCGACAGTGCCTCAGGAGTCGATCGCGTCGCTGAGCGCCCAGGTCCCGCACCCTTCCCGTCTGGGTGACCCCGCCGAATTCGCCGCGCTGGCCCGCCATATCGTCGAGAACCCGATGCTCAACGGAGAAATCATTCGTCTCGACGGTGCCATTCGTATGGCGCCGCGCTGATCTCGGCCCGGGGCATCGTCCTGAGCCTCGGATGACAGCTGCGGGGGTGTGCGACCGACTTCGGATCGGTGGCACACCCCGGCAGAGTCGTTCTCTAAAGACGTTCGATGATGGTCGCGTTGGCCATGCCGCCGCCTTCGCACATTGTCTGCAGCCCGTATCGGCCGCCGGTCTGTTCGAGCTGGTGCAGCAGGGTTGTCAGCAACCGGGTGCCCGATGCACCCAATGGGTGACCGAGAGCAATCGCGCCGCCACGCGGGTTGAGCCGCTCCGGATCGGCGTTGAGTTCGCGTTGCCAGACGAGGGGCACTGGCGCGAACGCCTCGTTGACCTCGTATGAATCGATATCGTCAATGGACAACCCGGTCCGTGCCAGCACCCTTTGCGTCGCGGGCACCACGCCCGTCAGCATCAGCAGCGGGTCGCTGCCAGTCACGGCGAAGCCGTGGAATCGTGCCCGCGGACGCAGTCCCAATGCCGTCGCCGCGGTCTCGCTCATGATCAACACAGCGGAGGCGCCGTCCGTCAACGGCGAGGAGTTTCCCGGGGTGATTCGCCAGTCGATTTCCGGGAACCGTTGGGCGAGTTCGTCATTGCGGAATGAAGGCTTCAACGTGGCGAGGCCATCGGTTGTGGTCGCGGCTCGCACGGTTTCATCATTCGTGAGCCTGATCGGCCCGTCCGTGCCCTCGACCGTGACGGGCAGGATCTCGGAGCTGAAGTCTGTCGCGGCAGCGAGCCGGTGGGAGCGGGCGGAGAATTCGTCGAGGGTGGTCCGGTCCAGCTTCCAGCGGGCCGAGATCAATTCGGCGGAGATGCCCTGGTTGACCAGACCCTCCGCATAACGTGCGGCGACCGCGGGTCCGAAAGCGTCTTTGCCCAGCGTTGCGGTCCCCATCGGAACTCGGCTCATCGACTCGACGCCGCAAGCAATGACAATGTCGTAGGCGCCGGCGATAACGCCCTGCGCAGCGAAGTGAGCTGCCTGCTGGCTGGATCCGCACTGGCGATCGATGGTGGTCGCGGGGATCGACTCGGGCAGGCCTGCACCCAGCACGGCACTGCGAGTGATGTTGAGCGCCTGCTCGCCGGCCTGCCCGACACATCCGCCGATCACGTCGTCGATGAGTGCCGGATCGATTCCAGTTCGTTCGACCAGAGCGCGCAGCACCAGTGAAAGCAACTGGGCGGGATGCACGGTCGAGAGTTGGCCGCGGGGCTTTCCCCTGCCCGATGGGGTGCGGATCGCATCGACGATCACTGCATTTGTCGTCATGGTTGTATTCCTTCCTGATCAAGCACGCCAGATTTGTTGCCCGGCGCGGGACAACACGATGTTGGGGACTACCGCTTGGGCGGTCAGGTGCGTCACTGCCATGACGAGCTCGGCGACGTCACCGGTGGTGAGCATCGAGGCCTGGTCGAGCGTGTCGCGTTTCCATGCGGTCATGTCGGTGTCGACGTAACCGGGCGATATCGCTGTCGCGGTCACCCCATTGCCGAACTCCTCGGCGGTGAGGGTCTGGCACAACGAGATCAATGCCGCCTTGCTCGCGCCGTAGGCACCTAGTGAGTCCTCAGCGCACACGCCCGTGATCGAGGCGAGCGCCAGCACCTTGGCGCCCCTGGCTGGTTCTCGTTTGGCGGCGGCTCGAAGCAGGGGCAGGCACCCTTGAATGAGCTGTACCTGTGAGCGGAGATTGACCGCCATGGTGCGGTCATAGGTGCGCATGGACAAGTCCGCCAGTGCGCCCGCGGATCCGAAACCGGCGTTCAGCACGAGAACGTCCAGTTGGTCGGCGAAGGCGGTATGCGCCGCGACCAAGCCGCCGATCTGGCTTTCCTGCGACATGTCAGCTGCGACCGGGTTGACCGGTACCCTGTGGACGTCGCGTAGATCGCGCGCGACCACCCCGAGGGTATGCGCGTCGCGGGCAGATATGGTCAGCGTGTAACCCTCACGCGCCAGTCGCCGGGCCACCTCGAGTCCGATTCCACGGGTTGCTCCGGTGACCAGCGCGGTGCGAACGCTCACCGGACGGCCCCGATCATCGACAATCCAGCTGCCAGGAGCTCGGGAACGGCGGTGCCGACCTTGTCGAATCCGGGCCCGACGGTCTTGCCCGCGAGATACCGCTGATGGATTCCCTCGGCAATCACGGCGATCTTGAAGAAGCCCAGCGCACGGTAGAACGCGAGGGCCTCGAGGTCGGCCCCGGTTGCGCCCGCATAGCGCTGGGCAAGCGCGTCTGCGCTGGGGAAACCTATGTTGGCGGTGGGTGCGTGCCGGACTCCGAGCACCGGCTCGGTAACTGGATCCCAGTACACCATCAGCAGCCCCAGGTCGGCGAGTGGGTCGCCGATGGTGGCCATCTCCCAATCCACGACTGCTCGCACACGACCAGGGTCGGCGCTGTCGAGAATTGTGTTGTCGAGACGATAATCCCCGTGCACGATCCCCGTGCCGCTGTGGACGGGAACCGATTCGGCGAGGAGCGCGTGGAGCTGTTGCAGATCCTCGAGTTCGCGTGTCGCCACTCGATCCCACTGGCCGCGCCACCGCTTGACCTGCCGCGCGAGAAAGCCTTCGGAACGGCCGAAATCGCCTAAGCCCACCTCTTCATGAGCCACCGAATGCAACGAAACCAGAGTGTCGATCAACGCGTCGGCACATGCCGCGGCCTGCGCGGTGGTGAGGGTCTCGGCATCGGCGCCGTCCTGCAATGTACGCCCCTGTACGAACGACACCACGCCGAACGGAACCCCGATCACATCCGTGTCCTCGCACAGCGCCACAGTTCGCGCGACAGGGACCGCGGTGGACTGCAGAGCATCCAGCACGCGGTATTCGCGAGCCATGTCGTGTGCGCTGGGAGTCAATGGCCCCAACGGTGGACGGCGCAGTACCCAGCGGTGCTCCCCGTCCGAGAGCGCGTAGGTCAGATTTGATTTGCCGCCCGTGATCAGGGTTGCCGTCAGCGGTCCGGCCAGGTCGGTGACCGTGGCACCCAAGTACAGCTCGAGCGCGGGGAGGTCGAGTCCGGGCAGGTTCATCGTGTACCTTCCGGGTGGGCTGCGACCCGGACCGCGCGGCGTGCGACCGACCACCTGTGGGTTTCCGACGGTCCGTCATAGATGCGGAAGGCCCGAATCTCTCGATACATGCGCGCCAGGGGAGCATCCTCGGAGATGCCCAGGGCGCCATGAATCTGCAGCGATCGGTCGATGACTCGCCCGACGGCTTCGGCTACGAAGGTCTTGGCGATCGAGGTGATCCGGCCGGCGCGAGCGCCACTGTCGAGCTCCCAGCACGCCTTCAAGATCAGTGCTCGTGAGGCTTCGATGTCGATCTCGTTGTCGGCGATCAGCTGCTGCACCATCCCGAGTTCTCCGAGTGCGCTGCCGAACGCACGCCGTTCGCCGGCGCGTTCGGCGGCCAGGTCGGCAGCACGGCGGGCGAGCCCGAGCCATCGCATGCAGTGCGTGGTGCGGGCGGGACCCAGTCGCACCTGGGCATAGTCGAATCCTTGATCAACGGCTCCGAGCACGGCGTCGTCACCGACGTGAACATCCTCGAACAACAGCTCGCAGTGCCCGCCGAACATGCTCTCGTCGAGGGTCTCGATCGCCCGTACGTTGGTGAAGCCGGGAGCGTCTGCATCGACAAGGAACATCGTTGCCCCGCCGGGAGAACCAGGCTCGCCGCTCGTGCGTGCCATGACGATGGCGAAACCGGCGCCCTGCGCGCCGGTGATGAACCACTTGCGGCCATTGATTACCCAGCCGGAAGATGTTCGGCGCGCGGTGGTGGAGAGCGCACCAGGATCCGAACCCGCGCCGGGCGCCGGTTCGGTCATCGCGAAGCACGATCGGATGGTTCCCAGCGCCAACGGCTGCAGATATCGCTCGCGTTGCTCGGCAGAGCCCACCACCTCGAGCAAATGCATGTTGCCTTCGTCGGGCGCGGCGCAGTTGAGCGCCAATGGGCCGAACAGCGAATGCCCGGCAGCTTCGAACAGGGCGGCGCGGTCTCGCATGTCGAGTCCGAGACCGCCGTACTCCTGGCCGACATGTGGCGCGAAGATCTCGGCCTTCTTCGCCGCGTCTTGCAGCTCGCGGCGTACCGCCTCGGGCAACGCGTGCGCATTGCCGCGGTACAGCTCCTCCACCGGTAGGACAACGTCACGGATCAGTTCCGTGGTCCGGCGGACGGCGGCCTCGACCTGCGGGTCGAGGTCGAATTGGATCGGCACGAGGCCTCCTAGAACTATTCGGTGTTTCCGGTGATCACCGGTCGGCACGCCCTGCTCGGCCGTGCGAAATGAGCCGCGCACACCCGTGAGCGACCGTGAGCCAGGCCCCGATGCAGGCGGTTGCGTGACTGCAGTCACCGAGCGTATAACAAAAGACAAATTACGTCATCAGTACAGTGTCTCCTCGACTGAGTCGAGTTGAGCGGCTATAGATCCGGAGGAGAGATGGCTCACGTCATCACACAGGCCTGCTGCAACGACGCCAGCTGTGTGCCGGTTTGTCCCGTCGATTGCATCCGGCCTCGCCCCGGCGACCCTGGCTTCGCGCGAGCCGAGTTGCTGCACATCGATCCCGCTACCTGCATCGATTGCGGCGCGTGCATCGACGAGTGCCCGGTGGACGCGATCGTCACCGACGGTGACTTGACCGAATTGACCGTTCCTTATCAGGAGATCAACGCGGCGTACTTCCAGGTCCCCGCATTCGGCGGCGCGGTGGTGAAGGAAGTGGATCCCACGGTGGAGATTCCGGTCGGCGGCGGTCCGCTGCGGGTGGCCATCGTCGGATCCGGTCCATCGGGTTGCTATGCGGCCGAACAGCTGATTTCTCGCCGCGAAGTTGATGTGGAAGTCACCGTATTCGACCGCCTCCCGACCCCCTTGGGCCTGCTCCGCTACGGTGTCGCCCCGGATCATCAGAGCACCAAGAAGGTGGCGGCCGCCTTCGGCCGGACGCTGAACAACAAACGGGTGAACCTCGCGCTCAATGTCGAGATCGGCAAGGACATCACGGTCGAGGAGATCCTCGCGCACCACCACGCCGTCGTCTTCGCGACCGGGGCATCTCGAGGGCGTTCTCTGGGAGCGCCAGGCGAATCGTTGCCCGGCGTCCACTCGGCCACCGATTTCGTCGGCTGGTACAACGGGCACCCCGACCACGCTGATCGAACCTTCGACATGTCGTGCGAACGCGCGATGGTGATCGGCAACGGAAACGTCGCCCTGGACGTGGCTCGCATTCTGGTCAGTGACGTCGCGGCGTTGTCGAAGACCGACATCGCCGATCACGCGGTGGAAGCCTTGGCGGCCAGCAGAATTCGCGAAGTCGTGGTGGTCGGGCGGCGAGGCCCGGAGCATGCGGCGTTCACCACACCGGAGCTGCTGGGGCTCGGGCAGACAAAAGATCTGGACATCACGGTCGGATCGGGTCAGCCCGCCCGGCCGGACGGGGACCCGGTGACCACACTGAAGGTTCGGCTGGCCACCGAATTGGGTGCGCGCCCACGTGATTCCGCCCGCCGTGCGGTTCACCTGCAATTCTTCCGTGCTCCAGTGCAGTTTCGCGGTCGAGAAGCTGTGACAGGCGTCGATCTCGCACACACTGAACCCACCGGCGATGGCGGCCTAAGCCTGACGGAGGTCGTCGATTCGATCGACTGCGGGCTCGTCCTGACCTCGGTCGGATACCGCGGCTTGCCGATCCCCGGCGTTCCGTTCTGGGAGTCCAGTGGCACCATCCCCAACGAGGGCGGCCGTGCCCTCGATTCAGCCGGAGGGCAACTGGTGCGGGGGGTCTACGTGACCGGCTGGGCCAAACGTGGTCCTTCGGGTGTCATCGGGACGAATAAGTACTGCGCGAGTGAGACCGTTCGCGCAGTGTGGGAGGACTTCGCGGCTGGGCTCTTGCCTGACCCGCCCGGGACGCGAGAACACCTCGAGGCGCTGCTGGCTCAGCGCGCCCCCCGTCGTGTCGGCAAGCCCGGCTGGAA
The DNA here is from genome assembly GCF_040609015.1 of Nocardia sp. NPDC004860. Classification (NCBI taxonomy): domain Bacteria; kingdom Bacillati; phylum Actinomycetota; class Actinomycetes; order Mycobacteriales; family Nocardiaceae; genus Nocardia; species Nocardia sp. NPDC004860. The sequence goes on from NZ_JBEXJI010000041.1 coordinate 23,685, forward strand.
GGCGATCGACGCCGCCGAGCGTGCCAACGGCCGCCCACTGGGCCGGCCACGCAAGAAGTTCGTCGACATCGACGAAATGCTCGGTGCCGCTGAGGCCGGTGCCCCGGCGACGACTTTGCCTGCAAGATAATCTACAGTCATTAGATAAAGTTGGACTTGCAGAGGTGATTCAGATGGAAGACACCCGCCCTACGCCGTGCGGCCCGATGATGGTGCCGCAGGGGACAGGACCACGATCATGACCCTTGATCCACGCACCCCGGTCCTGGTCGGTGGTGGGCAACTCAACAGCCGCGCTGGAGGGCGAGAACCGGTTGATCTCATCGCCGACGCCGCATACGTGGCCGCGGAGAACGCCGGTTCGCCCAGGTTGCTGACCGCGATCGATACGATTCGCATCGTCGGGCTGCTCTCGTGGCGCTACCGAGATCCGGGACTGCTGGTCGCTGACCGGATTGGCGCCTCCCCTCGCAGCACCGGATATACCGGTAACGGGGGGAACACTCCACAAACTCTGCTCAATGCGGCAGCCGCGGACATCCTCGCGGGCCGTGCGGACGTGGTTCTGATCGGAGGTGCCGAGGCATGGCGGACCCGAATGTCCTTGCGTGGGCAGGGTTTACGCCCGGAATGGACTACCCAGGACGACGAGATCCCGGCCGCGCCGCGGTTGACGGTCGAAGTGGGAATGGACGCGATCTCGGAGCGCCGGATCGGACTGGATCGGCCGGCGTTCGTGTACCCGCTGTTCGAGCAGGCCATCCGGATCGCCGCGGGGCGCACCCACGCTGAACAGCGTGAGACGATCGGGGCGCTGTGGTCCGGCTTCAGCAAGATCGCCGCCACCAACCCGCATGCGTGGAGCCGCCGCGAATACGCCCCCTCGGAGATCGGGACACCGTCTCCGGACAACAGGTGGATCAGTTGGCCCTATACCAAACTCATGAACTCCAACAACATGGTCGAGCAGGGCGCAGCACTGTTGCTGTGCTCGGCTGAAGCGGCCCAGCGCCACGGCGTGCCGCGTGACCGCTGGGTGTTTCCTCAGTCTGGCACCGAGGCCCGCGACACCACCGCGATCGTCGAACGTGGGCAATTGCATCGCTCGCCCGCGATCCGAATCGCCGGCGCGCGTGCGCTCGAGCTCGCGGGAGTCGGCGTCGACGACCTCACTTACGTCGACATCTACTCGTGCTTCCCTTCGGCAGTGCAGATTGCCGCCGCCGAGTTGGGTTTGCCGCTGGACGATCCAGGGATGCCTCTGACGCAGACCGGCGGTCTCACTTTCGCCGGCGGTCCGTGGAACAACTACAGCACGCATGCCATAGCAACGGTCGCCGCGCGGGTGCGTGAGTTTCCCGGCAGCTATGGGCTTGTCACGGCCAATGGCGGCTATCTGACCAAGCACTCGTTCGGCGTATACAGCACGGAGCCTCCGTTGCAGGGGTTCCGATGTGAGGACGTGCAATCGGAGGTCGATCGCGAGCCGACCACGTCTGGTCTGACCGCGTACGAGGGCACGGCAACCATCGAGAGTTGGACGGTGGTTCACGGACGTGACGGTGCGCCCGAGAGGGCGTTCTTCGCCGCTCGCACCCCGGACGGGGCAAGAACACTTGCTAGTTCCGGTGAAACGGACTGGTTGGCGGACTTGGAGAGCGAGGACGTGGCGGGTTCGCGAATCGAGATCAGGGCCGACGGTACCTGCGTCGAAGCCGGACGTTGACGAACTTAAATCTAAAGCCATAAGGTAAAGGAAGTTCGGAAGAGCTGCTGGTTTCCACCGGTTTCTCTTCCGGAGCAAGGAGTTGCAATGTCTATCGAAGACTTCCGCACCGTCTACGAACGGCACGTTGGATTGGTTGTCGCGGGTGACACGAAGTCGATACTCGCCGACATGTTGCCCGAGAACCTGTCCACGGTGTTCACGGGCGTCGAGGTGCCGCGTACGCCGGTTTCCGCCGCACGGATCGTCGGTGTGACCGACGAGGGCGACACCCGAATCGGCGAGGCCATTTACACGACCGCCGACGGCGACATCGGATTGCGTTCCACCTGGCAGAACCACCAGGGTCGATGGCTGGCCTCCGCTCTGGAGAACTTCAGCGTCGAGGGTCGATCGTGACCGGGGTGCCCTGGGGCCCCAGCGAAGATGGGCTCGATCGACCCTACTGGGACGGCTTGGCGAACCATGAGCTACGACTGCAACGCTGCGGCGGCTGTCGAGCATGGATCTGGGGACCTCAGTGGATCTGCGGACGGTGTCATACCTTCGATCCTGGCTGGGAGACGGTGGAACCGCGGGGTACCGTCTACAGCTGGTCACGCAGCTGGTACCCGTTCATCAGCGAGTTGCCGATCGACGTCCCCTACGTGACCGTTCTGGTCGAGCTTCCCCACGCCGGCAATCGTCGGGTGCTGGGAATCCTCAGCGATCCAGCACCTTCCGGCCCTGCTGTCACGATCGGTGAAACAGTGACAGGCCATTTCGTCGATCCCGAGGATCGGGATTCGACCTGGCCGCTGTTGCGCTGGCAGCGCACGCGGATCGGAGCGTCCCGGTGACAGTCGTATCGATTCGGGGCGCGGCCGCCGTCGTGGGCATCGCCGAACTTCATTATCGTCGTGGTGAGGCGCCTCAGGGCGAGCTTCCCATGACACTGCGGGCCATCACCAGGGCATGCGCGGACGCCGGTATCTCCCCGCACCAGCTCGATGGATTTGTCTCGTATGCCGGCGGAGGCCACGACGGAGCGGTCCTCGGCGCGGCTCTGGGCGTGGACGACGTGCGTTGGTCGACGATGATGTGGGGCGGGGGAGGAGGAAGCGTCGCGGCAGCGATCAACACCGCCGCGATCGCCATCGCCACGGGACAGGCCGAATGCGTCGTTGCCTACCGGGCGATGGCACAGTCCGATACCGGTCGCCTCGGATACGCGAAGTACCACTATGGGCCTCATTTCCTGGCACACGGCGTCGGGTCTCCGGCGCAGGTATGCGCCCTCCGTACCCAGCGGATGCTCGAACACGACGGAGTCCCGCGATCGGCGATGCGAGCGTTGGTGCTGGCGGCGTACCGCCATGCACAGAACAATCCGACCGCGCAGGGCTATGGCAAGCCTTTGGATGAGCTCACCTACGAGCAGTCCCGGCTGATCACAGAACCTTTTCATCTGTTCGATTGCTCCCGAGAGAGCGACGGGGCAGTCGCGGTCGTACTGGTCTCGGCCGACCGGGCACGCGCTCTACGCAACGACGCGGCCTACGTCCTCGCCGGTGCGCAAGGTGCTCCGGGCGGATATTCCTCGCTCATCGACAACGACGAGCAATACAGTTCGGCCGGATTCGCGGGTGCGAACGGGCGGCCCGGTGTGGCGGATCGGCTATGGGCGGCAGCACATCTGGGGCCTTCGGATGTCGATGTCGTGCAGGTCTACGAGAACTTCAGCGGGCCGGCGGTGGCCGCTCTCATCGACCACGGCCTCGTGCCGGCAGGACAAGCCGCTGGGCAGGTGTGCACTGTCGATAATTTGACCGCCGGGATCGGCAAACTACCGGTCAATACGAGCGGCGGCAACATCGCCGATTCGTTCGTCAACGGGATGGGCCTGGCGGTCGAGGCAGTTCGTCAGATCCGGGGGACGTCGACCAACCCCGTCGCGGACGCGAAGACGTCACTTTTCATCGGCGGCCCGATGGCCCCGCTGGTCAGCTCCACCTTGTTCGGCCATGCGGACACCCTGTGACTCCAACAGCGGGCCCAACCCGCCACATGATGCGGAGAACTCGAAATGAATGACATCCCCGTCGACCGTCCCCACCTCTTCATCGACGGCCAGTGGATCCCGGCCCTCGGCGGAACCGTTGAGGTGGTTGAAGCCGCCACCGAGAAAGTTTTCGGGCAGACCGGTCTGGCCTCGGCACATGACGTGGACGCAGCGATCGTCGCAGCGCGGCACGCTCTCGACGGCCCCTGGGGGCAGTACACCCCCGTACAGCGCGCCGATACCCTCGAGCGGTTCGGTGCGGCTCTCAAAGCACGCGCGAAGTCCGCTGCGGTTCTGGTCAGCAGAGAGAACGGGATGCCTATCTCGTTGTCGATCGCAGTGAACGGATACGGACCTGCGGCGATGTTCGCCTACTACGCCGCGCTGATCCGGTCCACCGCGATCGAGGAACCGCGGCCGAGCATGTTCGGAGGTCGCACCATTGTGCGCCGTGAGCCGATTGGGGTTGTCGCGGCGGTGACGCCGTGGAACTATCCGCAACCATTGGCGGCGATGAAGCTCGCCCCCGCGCTGGCGGCCGGATGCACCGTCGTGCTCAAACCCGCACCGGAGACGGCGTTGGATGCGTTTCTGTTCGCCGAGGCGGCCCTCGAAGCAGGTCTGCCCAGCGGCGTGCTGAACATCGTTCCTGCTGACCGCGAGATCAGCGCGTACCTGGTCGCGCACCCTGGCGTCGACAAGGTTGCTTTCACCGGGTCGACGGCCGCCGGTCGTGCTATCGGCGAGGTATGCGGGCGCCTGCTACGCCCGGTCACGCTCGAACTAGGTGGCAAGTCGGCCGCGATTGTGGCGGAAGACGCCGATCTGAATGTGTTCGCGGCGAGTCTTGCCGACGTATCGCTGGTCAACAATGGCCAAACCTGCCATGCGAGCACTCGGATCCTTGCACCCCGTTCTCGGTACGACGAGGTGGTCGAGGCTGTTACAGAAACCGTCCGCACCCTCGTCGTCGGCGATCCCCTCGATCGCGCCACCCAGATCGGTCCACTTGTCAGTGCGGCACAACGCGATCGAGTGCTCGGCTTCATTCGGGCAGGTGAGGCTGCGGGGCATCGGTTGACCACGGGTGGCGCGGGTGCGCCTACGCCCGACCGGGGATGGTTCGTCGAACCGACGGTCTTCGCCGATGTCGAGAACTCTGCCCGGATCGCCCGCGAGGAGATTTTCGGACCGGTACTCACCGTGACGCCGTACTGCGACGAGGACGAAGCGGTGTTTCTCGCCAACGATTCGGAGTACGGACTCGCGGGCACGATCTGGACCAGCGACGAGGAGCGGGGAATCGCCCTGGCCCGGAGGATCGAAAGCGGCACCGTCGGTGTGAATCACTACGCGCTGGACCTCGCCGCGCCATTCGGCGGCGTCAAGGCGTCGGGGATCGGCCGTGAACTGGGCCCGGAGGGGTTGTCGGCCTACCAGCAGGCCAAGTCGGTCTATCTCGCCAGCCGTTGAGACGCAGTGACTGGAACGGAGCTCCCAATGAGACTTCCCCTGCAGGACATCCGAGTGCTCGATCTGACCGACGGGCTCGGGGAATCGTGCGGACGCTTTCTGGGTGATCTGGGCGCGGCCGTCTACCGCGTCGAGCCGCCCGAAGGGTCGCGGTCGCGCCACACTGAACCACGCCATCAAGGCGTCAGCATCCCGTTCGCGGTGCGAAACGCGAACAAGTTCGGCCTCACCGCAGATTTGACTACACCTGATGGTGCGGAGCGGCTGCGGCAATTGGTCCGTGACGCAGACATCCTCGTCGAGTCGTTCCCGCCCGGATGGCTTGCCGAACGAGGCTTGAATCCCGAACAGCTCATCGCTGAGAATCCGCGCCTCGTGTGGGTGTCGATTACGCCGTTCGGGCACAGCGGCCCCTACAAGAACTGGTCGGCCAGCGAATCGGTTTTGTATGCGCTCAGCGGTGTGCTCTCCCGTTCAGGATCGCCCGGCGCTGAGCCGCTACTGCCGCCGACGGGTCTGATCGAAGAAACAGTCGGCGTACACGCGGCTTGGTCGGCGCTGTTGGCATACTTCGACCAATTGCGCTGCGGCCGTGGTGAATACGTCGACTTGTCGGCATTCGAAGCGGTAGTCCACGGTTTCGACCCCGGGTTCGGCACCCAAGGATCCGCGGCAGCCGGTCGTTCCGAGGATTTTCCACGAGGGAGGCCCGCCGCTGCGAACTTCTACCCGGTGTTCGCATGCGCAGACGGATTCGTTCGGATATGTCTGCTCGCGCCACGCCAGTGGCAGGCGATGTTCGAATGGCTCGGGTCGCCTGCCGAGTTCGCCGATCCCAAGTACAACACCATTCCCGCCCGCTTTGCTGCGGCTGATCGTCTTCACCCACTGATCGCGCAGTTGTTCTCCAGCCAGATGCGTGACGATCTGGTCGCTGCCGGGGCGGCGCGGGGTGTGCCGGTCGGCGGTGTACTCGAGGTGGCCGAAGTATTGGCCTCCGAGCACTTCGCGATATCGGGGGCATTGAGCGAAATCGAACTCGCTCCGGGGCTGCGAGCACTCGTCCCCACCGGTTACGCCCGATTCGACGGACTGCGAGCGGGCCTGCGCCGACAGGCTCCACAGATCGGTGAACACGACGAACACCTGGCGACTCGATCCGACGACGCTCGACCCACGCGTGAAGGCCCTGCGGCTGAAGTCCGTTCTGCGCAACCGCTGGACGGCCTGAGGGTGCTCGACCTCGGAGTGATCGTTTTCGGAGCGGAGCTGAGCCGGCAGTTGGCCGACTACGGCGCCGACGTGATCAAGATCGAAAATGCCGCCTTCCCTGACGGTCTGCGTCAGGCCAAGCGTGGCACCGCCTTGTCACCGTCTGTGGCGTGGGGCCACCGCAACAAGCGCAGTGTCGGGCTGGACCTGCGGACCGACGAGGGCATACGCATATTCTGTGAGCTCGTGCGCCAATCCGACATCCTCCTAGCCAATTTCAAACCGGGCACACTGGCGGCAATGGGCTTGTCACACGAACGGTTGGCGGAGCTGAACCCGCGTTTGATCGTTTCCGAGAGCAGCGCTTTCGGCAGCATCGGGCCCTGGGCCCGCAGGCTGGGTTACGGGCCCCTGGTGCGAGCCTCGTGCGGCGTATCGGCGTTGTGGCGATACCCCGACGATCCTGAACTGCTGTGCGACGGGATGACCGTTTATCCTGACCATGTCGCAGCTCAGGTGTCAGCAACAGCCGTCCTCGCGGCATTGATCGGTCGCGAGCACACAGGCAGCGCCAGCGCGATCGAAGTCGCTCAATCCGATACGGCGTTGGTTCAACTCGCAGTGCAATTCACCGCGAAGTCCCTGCTGCCTGACAGCGCAAGTGTCCAGGGCAATGCGGATCCGTACGCCGTGCCGTCGGGCGTGTTCCCGTGCGCGGGCGATGACGAGTGGTGTGCGGTCAGTGTGAGCAGCGACGAGCAGTGGCGGCAATTGTGTGCCCTGATAGATGTTCCGCAGCTCGGTCAGGACCCGACGCTCGCGACGACGAGTCTGCGACTCGAGCATCGTGAGGCAGCCGAGCGACCCTTGCGAGAGTGGCTGCGCGCCAACGACCCTCGCGAAGCGATGCGGGCCCTCCAAGAAGTCGGGGTTGCCGCTGGAGCGATGCAGCGACTACCGGACCTATTGACCGATCCGCAGCTGATCGCTCGGGGTGCCTACACCCCCATTCACCATCCACAGTTGTCCGCGCCGCTGCCTGGTCCTGCGCAGGTCGCTCATTTCAGCAACATCCCACAGCGTCCGATACGACCGGCGCCGCTCGCGGGTGAGCACACCGTCGAGGTTTGCCGACAGCTGCTGGGCATGAGTGAACGATCCATCAGCCAGTTGGTCGACGCCGGCGCCCTGCAGCTGCCGCCGGTGACAGCAGACAAGTCCGAGCGGCTGTCACGCGAATCCGTGACGACCCGCAGAGCTGGTACCTGATAGACCCCGTCTCACACGTGTGGGGCTCGACCGAATGCCATCGGTCGGGCCCCACATCAGGTTCTGCGGTACTGGGTCGACCGGGCCGCAGCCGATGGCGTCGGTGCCCTGTACCGCTGCGGGGTGATCGACCGCACTGGTCGAGGACCCCACAGTTAGGACCGGTCACCCGAACTCGGATGCCTGCGCGTCCTGACGACGCGCAGACCCAAAGCCGCACTGAAATAGCGTGATGATCAGGCGCGCAGAAGATCGCGGTGAATGATCTCACGCATGATCTCGTTGGTACCTCCGTAGATCCGCTGAATCCGCGCATCGAGGAAGGCCTTCGCGACCGGGTATTCCATCATGTAGCCGTATCCGCCGTGGAGCTGCACACCAGCGTCGATTACCTTGCCCTGCAACTCCGTTGCCCACAGCTTGGCCTTGGCGGCATCGACCGCGGACAGAGTTCCGGCGTTGAAGGCTCGAACGCATCGATCGATGTATGCCCGGGAGACCTCCACCGCCGTGGCCAGCTCCGCCAATGTGAAACCGACGCCCTGGAATTCGGCCACGGCTTTGCCGAACGCACGTCGCTGTTTGACATAGTCGAGTGTCCAACCGAGCACGGCCTCGGCTGACACCTGGGCCGCGACCCCGATCCCGAGCCGCTCCAGTGGCAGGCTCTGCATGAGATATGTGAAGCCGCCACCGATCTCTCCCAAAAGGTTGTCTCGAGGGACGTGCACATTGTCGAAGAACAACTCAGCGGTGTCCTGCGCGTGCAGACCGACCTTGTCGAGCTTGCGCCCACGGCTGAATCCGGGTGTGCCGTCCTCGACGACGAACAGACTGAAGCCACGTGATCCGGCAGCGCGATCGGTTACCGCGAAGACGATCACCAGATCTGCCAGGACACCACTGGTGATGAACGTCTTGGTGCCGTTGAGGACCCACCCGTCCTCGGTAGCGATCGCGGAGGTTTGGATCGCCCGCAGATCACTGCCGGCCCCCGGCTCGGTCATCGCGATGGCACCGATCGTCTCACCGGTGACGAAACCGGGCAGCCACCGCTTGCGCTGAGTCGGATCCGCGTGGCGCAGTAGGTAGTTCAACACGATGTCGTCGTTGGTGGAGAAACCCGACTGCAGCGCCGAGGCTCCCACCCGCGCGATCTCGGACTGGATCACCACACGGAATCGGTAGTCGGTTACGCCGGGGCCTCCGAACTCCTCGGGCACCGAGAGCCCGAGCAAGCCCTGAGCGCCCGCCGCCTTCCACGTGTCACGATCGATCAAGCGATCGTGATCCCACCGTTCCATGTTGGGGACGACGTGCCGGTCGACAAAGCCGCGAACGGCCTGCCCGAAGAGTACGTGGTCGGATTCGAAGAGATCGGTATGCAATGCGGTTCTCCTGGTATTGCTGTTGCTGACAGATCAGGGCTGCGTTAGCAGCTTGGTGGTCTCGCGGCGGAAGACCTGGTTGGCTACCTCGTTCTGCCCCAACACCATCCGTCCCGCGCTGGCACTGACCATCCCGCGCTGCGAATCACGCAGTAGCGGAAAGTCTTCCGCGTGCAGGACGTCGAGCAGGATCTGCCAATTCTTGGCCCACAGGCGAGTCCACTTCTCCTCGGTCATCTCCGTCTCTTCCACCGGGGGGACGATCAGGCGCATCTCCATCCGGCTGCGCTGGGGATCGCTCGGGTGGGGGCGGAAAGTCAGCAGCTGGAAGTGGTCGGGCTGACGCAGCAAGGTGCTGTTGGGCAGAAGGAAATGGGTTTCTGTCACATCGTTCGCCAGGCTGCGCTCCCCGGGCTCCTCTTCGATCCATCGATCGATCGACTTGCGCGGGGCGATGAACCGGCAGTGGCGTCCGAAATCGTCGAAGGCCATGACATTGGTGTGGATGTGCTTGGCCGCGGTGTTGGGGTGGGCGTACTGGATGTGATAGCCGTCCAGGAACGCGTCCTGCATGATCTTCCAGTTCACGGGTTCGTCGAAGCCCTCGGCCTGCACACAGATCTTCGGCCCCAGATTGTAGGAAGCCAAGATCGCGTCCATCTCCGGTCCCAGCCACGCGGCGACATCGATCTCCGCATCAGCGTTGTCGACGACCCAGATGAAGCCGTGTCGTTCCTCGGTCGGCAATTCCACCAGGCCCAGTGTCGAGCGGTCAGGATCACCGAAGGTGTTGTCGCGGGTGATGGTGCGCAGGCTGCCGTCGAGGTCGTAGGACCACCGGTGATAGGGGCACGAGAACAACCGGCACCGGCCTTTGTCCTCCTTCTCCACCAGGGCGCCGCGGTGGCGGCACAGGTTGACGAGCGCCTTGACTCCACCGTCGCGCTGGCGCACGACGATGATGTTGTTGCGGGGCATCTGCAGCGTGAAGAAGTCGCCTGCGCGGGGAATCTCCGAGCCATGCGCGACGATCGAAGGCACACGCCCGAAGATCAGGTCGCGCTCGTTCTTGGCGATCGCAGGATCGGTGAACTCCTCCGGCGCGAACCAGGTGATCTGGCCGAACTCGTCGGTGGTGTCGTTGCGTAGGTGAGTCAGTGCACGGCGAATGCGTTCTTCACGCGGAATGCCGACCTCGGTCATGGAGTGCCTCCAGTGCGGTCCAACGAAGCCCGACAGCGTCTTCGGGCGGTTAGGGTTATGGTTCTGAACTGTTTATTTACCCACCTAAATCTAACTCATGTAGATTTAGCTGTAAACGGCAGGAGGAGATCACGCCCATGATCAGTTACGCGTGGCAGAAGCAGCTGGACCCGAGGGATCGCGCGGAGGCTGATGCGCTCGTCGAGGAAGCCGCACGCTACGACCAGGAGGCCGGCTTCGCCGCAATCGGTCGTACGGATGTGGATTCGGTGTCGAGACCTGGTGAGACCGTCTGGCATCTGCCGGTGAAGGCCCGCAAGGATCTGAGTGTCGCCGCGGACGCGCCCCTGGTCATGGTGGCGTACCTGCATCTGTCGATCGACACGCGTGGGCAGGGCACGATCAAGTACGCCGTCCGCCCCGGCTATCGAGCCCGAGGAGTCTCGACTCTGCTGGTCGAGGAGCTGGGCCTGGATGTGCAGGCCCCGAACGGGTGGTGCGACACCGGAGCCACCTCCCTGCGATGCTGGGCCTACGGCAGCCATCCGGCCTCGGAACGATTGACTCGCCGGGTCGATGTGAGGCCCGTCGCGAGATTGTGGACCCTGCTGCGTCACTTGACCGGTCCGTTCGCGGCACCGATCGTGCAGGCGCCCACACCCGGTGGTGTGATGCTCGAAGGACCGATCGATGTTCAGGACACGCAAGCGCAGGACAGCGTAGGACGGGTACTCGTACGGGCTGGACGGACACACACGCAGTTCGAGCAGCTGATCGGTGACCTCGCGGAACGGCAGGGCCAGGTGCTGATCGCCTCGGTGTCGGGACGGGCGGTGGGATTCGTATGGTTCGATCCGGAGCTGGTCGAACATCTGGAACTGCGTACCGCGTGGATTCGGGCCCTGGTCGTCATTCCTGACGTCCGGGACGGAGGCTTGGGGAGTCTTCTGGCTTCTTGCGCTCTGAACGAACTCAAATCCGCGACAGCGCAATTGGCGTTGATGCGGGTCGATCCGGCCGATCACAGCGCTGTACGTATGTCGCGGCTGCTGTCGTTCGAGCAAGAGGATGCACACGCCTGCTATCAGATCGGTGAGTGGATCGATCCGCCGGCGTTCGCTGCGGAGAACCTGTGAGGAGGTGGGGCTAGGCCGATCGAGCCGCCGACTCGATCGGGATGCTGCCGGCTTCTCTCATGACGCCGTGGAGGAAGCTGCGAATCATCTCCTCGTACAGTCGCTTCGAGGAACGATCGTTTGCTGCAAGCGCCTGTGCCATCGCAGGTTCGGAGACCGGGTCGACGTTCGGAAAGATCGTTGCACGGCTACTGGGAGCGCGGACGGCTTCGGTGAGTACCGCGCCCAGCGCCAGCCTCTCCATACCGTCGAGAATTTGTACGTGCAACCCCGTCGGTACTCCCGAGGCGGTCAGGAACTGGGCTGCGTCTTCGTAGCGACGCAGCAGCACCGTGCGGGGAAGCGCTTCCAATAGAACCGGTGCGGCGTTGCGGTGCCTCAAGATGGCCTGACGAAAGTTGAGGCCCAGCGTTACGAAGTACTCGGCCCAGTCGGGGCCGGGCTTGCGTCGAGGCAGCGCCGCTTCGCCGATCACCTGTGTAGCCACTGCTGCCATAAGTTCGGATTTGTCGGCGAAGTGGTAGTACAGCGAGGGGGCCTGAACCCCGATGTGCTTTGCCAGGCGCGGCAAGCTGAACGATTCCAGCCCTTCGGTGTCGATGATCTCGAGCGCCGCGGCTACCGCGACGGAGCGACTGATCAACGGCTTGGACGGTCGTGGCATAGACACACTTTCAGAGATAGCGGCAGGTGTGTAAACCTAGTGGTTTGAGATAATCCTAACCGCCTGCACCTGATGATCGCGGCAGCGTCCCCGGTCAGTGTCCGGATGTGCCTCCATCCACCGCGAGTGTGGAACCGGTGATGTAGGAAGCCGCATCGCTGGCAAGGAACACCACAGCGCCGTCGATCTCGCGTTGCTGCCCGGGGCGGCCCAGCGGGCAGCCGAGCAGGAACTGATCGAGTGTGGCCGGAGGCAGGTCGGCGATCATGTCGGTCTCGACGAATCCCGGTGCGATAGCGTTCACCCGGATTCCACGTCGACCGGACCACTGGTTCGCGAGATCGCGAGTCAGGGCGATCAGGCCGGCCTTGCTGGCCGCGTAGGCCGCTTGAGGCAGGGCGGACTTGATCAGACCGAGCATGCTGGCGACGTTGACGATCGCTGATCCGGGTTCCATTGCCCGCGCTGCGGCCTGTGCCATCCAGTACGCCCCCATCAGATTGATGTCCACTACGGCTCTGAAGTCGGAAGGTCGCTCATGGATCGCAGGTGCGACGTGACTGACACCGGCGTTGTTGACGAGTATGTCCAGGCGCCCGAACCGCGACATGGCTGCCAGGACCAGAACATCGCATTCTGCTGGGTCGGTGACATCCGTAGGAACCGGCTCACAACGTCCGCCCGCGGCGCGCACACGATGGGCGACCTCGTCCAGCGGTGCCCGCCGGCGGCCGGCGATAACGACGTCGGCTCCTGCTTCCGACAGAGCCAGTGCGAATCCCGCGCCCAGGCCGCTGCCGCCGCCTGTCACCACCGCGACCTTGCCGTCGAGGCGGAACCGGTTCATCACTCCGCCGGTGGGGAGTTCACCGCTGGACTGGGGCATCTCATCACTCCTGTCTTCATCTAACACGTATAGATTTGAAACAGCACTATTGTCGCCCAATGAAGATGAACGGCCACGTACTTGCGTTATGTAAATCTAATGCCATAAGGTTTACAGCACCAGTTCGATGCTCGAACTCGTGGAAGGGGTGCCGCATGGGCGCGAAGAACGGCTCGGGCGTGCGTTGCATGCGCGTGGCAGCCAAGTCGGAGGTGGCCAGGGATGTCGTGGCTGTGCGCCTCGTTGATCCGGATGGCCGCGAGGTCCCGGCGTGGGAGCCCGGCGCGCACATCGATCTGAATCTCGCGGAGGGATTGACTCGCCAATACTCGCTTTGTGGTGCTGTCGACAGTCATGAGTCGTTGACTGTCGCGGTGCTACGTGAGGGTGATGGCCGTGGCGGTTCGATCTGGGTTCACGACAAGCTCGAAGTGGGTGACAGCCTCGAAATCGGCGGTCCGCGAAACCATTTCGCCCTCGGGGAAGCATCGTCGTACCTGTTCATTGCCGGCGGCATCGGTATCACGCCGATCAAGCCGATGATCGCCCAGGTTGTGTCCGTGGGTGCACCCTGGAAACTGCTGTACGGCGGGCGTACTCGCGCGTCGATGGCCTTCGTGGACGACCTTCAGGATTCGTACGGCGACAAAGTCGTGATTCACCCGCAGGACGAGTTCGGGCTGCTCGACGTGGTCGCGGCGGTGGAGGACGTGCCTGCGGGGACAGCCGTGTACTGCTGCGGTCCCGAACCGCTCCTGCGGGCGGTTGAGGAGGCTACCTGCGCGCGGCCGCTTCTCTCGTTGCATGTCGAGAGGTTCTCTCCGCGGCAGGCTCCGGCGGATCAGCCTTCGGGGGAGTTCGACGTCGAGTTGGCGCGCTCGGGAGATGTCGTGCGCGTGCGGGCCGGCGAGAGCGTGCTCGATGCGCTCGAGCAGGCAGGGGTGGCAGTCGAGTACTCCTGTCGCGAGGGCACCTGCGGTACTTGTGAGGTGGCGGTCGTATCCGGGACTCCCGATCACCGCGACTCGGTGCTCACCGACGATGAGCGAGCGGCCGGTGACGTGATGATGACATGTGTCTCGAGATGTCTCGGATCACGACTGGTGCTGGACCTTTGACTCACTTAAACTACGGTCATTAGATAAAGAGTGATGGGTATCACGCCCTCGCGATTCTCTGGCGTCCGCTGGATGCAACAAGGAAGTTGAGGAGAACATGGCAGCGACAATCGGATCTGCCTTGAGTTGGTGGGCGCGAGTAAAAGGGGATCAAGCCGCCCTCGTCGTCGACGGTGAGGAACTGTCGTACAGGCAGTTGCAAGACTGGTCCAGCCAGGTGGCCCGGCGTTTGATCGAGCGCGGGGTCAATCCTGGGGACAGGGTAGGACTCCTCGGGCCCAACTCGTTGATCTGGCCGGTCCTCGCACTGGGCGTGCTGAAGTCCGGCGGCGTGCTGGTGCCGTTGAATCCTCGTTTGAAGCCGGCCGAACTGCGCAAGGTCATGGATGACGCAGGTGCTCGCCTGGCGTTGGTCCCGTCGGAGTTCGCCGAGGTGGTCGAACAGACGGTCGCTTTGGGCGAGCCCTTCGACCACATCGGCTTTCCGGAGCTCGAGGCTTTGCGAGAGGGCGGAATCGATGACTTCCGCATCGATCTCCCTCCGGACGCGCCGACCGCGCTGCTGTTCACCAGTGGCTCGACAGGCCTGTCCAAGGGCGTCGTCTGCACGAATCGAACTCTCTTGAGCATCGTGTTCGAGGCATCGCTGGTCGAGGAGGGTCTGCGACCGGGGACGACAACCCTGCTGGTGCTACCGCTGGTCTTCACGCCTGGCTTGGTCTGGGGTCTGCTGATGACCGTGGTTCTCGGCGGCACGATTGTGATCGAACCCGAGTTCAAGCCGGGACGTGCTGCCAAACTGCTGGCCGAGCATGAGGTGCAGGCGTTGTTCGGTGTTCCGCTGATCTTCGAAGCGATCTCGACGGCGCCCGAATTCGAGGATGCCGATCTGAGCGCGCTGCGGACGGCGATCGTCGGCGGTGCCGCGGTGCCGCGGGCGCTGCTCGAACGCTGGGGGAAGAAGGGGGTCGCCCTGCGTCAGATCTACGGTATGACCGAGGCTGGCGGAGTAGCGACAGCGACGGTCGTAGAAGAGGCGGGCGACTATCCGGAATGGTGCGGTTCAGGATCCATTTTCACCGAGATCCAGGTTGTCGGTGAGGACGGCCGCCGTGCTGAACCCGGAGTGGAGGGCGAGATCTGGCTACGGGGGCCGGGGGTGACGCCGGGCTACTGGAACGATCCGAGCTCGACGGCGCAGGCGCTGGCAGACGGGTGGCTGCGAAGCGGTGATCTCGGCCGCCAGGATGCTGATGGTCGATTGCAGTTCGTGGATCGGTTGAAGGACCTCATCATCACAGGCGGAATCAACATCTCACCTGTTGAACTCGAACGTGTCATCGGCCAACTCGACGGTGTCGAGGAGGTCGCCGTGATAGCCGCACGCGACGAACGCTTCGGTGAGACACCGGCCGCGATCGTGAAGGCCACTGCCCAGGTCGATGAGGCCCGGATCATCGATCACTGCCGCGAACTCGTCGCGGACTACAAAGTTCCGCGCTACGTCGTACTGCGCGACGACCCGCTGCCGCGGCTCCCCAGCGGCAAACTGGCCAAGACCCAGATCCGTGCTCAGTACAAGGATGTCGCCGACAACTACGAGAAGCTCCGATGAGCACTGAACACGTGGCCATCGACAAGGTGGTCTTGACCGAGCACATCGGCAAGATCGCTGTCCTGCGACTGCACCGTCCGGACCGTCTCAATGCCTTCAACTTGACGATGCGCGATCAACTTCTCAGTGCCTTCGACACCTGCGACGGCGACGACGATGTCCGGGCAGTGGTGCTGACTGGTTCTGGGCGGGCATTCTGCGCCGGCGCGGATCTATCGGCAGGTGCGGACACGTTCGCCACCGCTGCCGATCTCGGCAGCGGGCACGTGCCGGCCGACGTCGGGGGAGAGGTGGCGTTGAGAATTTACCGGTCGCTCAAGCCTGTCGTCGCGGCGATCAACGGTCCTGCGGTCGGGGTCGGTGTCACCAGCACTCTGCCCGCGGATATCCGGATCGCCGCCGACACCGCGCGATTCGGATTCGTGTTCACTCGCCGTGGGTTGGTGCCCGAGGCGTGCTCATCGTGGTTCCTACCGCGGATCGTTGGAATCAGTACGGCCTTGGAGTGGACGTTGAGTGGCCGGATGGTCGAGATCGACGAGGCCTTGGACCGGCGACTGGTCCATGAGGTCGTTCCCGCCGACCGGCTGGTGCCACGCGCCGTCGAGATAGCGCGATCGCTGATCGAGGGCACGGCCCCGGTGTCGGTGGCACTGACTCGCCAGCTCCTGTGGCGAATGCTCGGCGACGCTGGACCTGAGGACGCACACCGAGCCGAGTCGCTCGGGATCGCGATCAGGGGAAAATCCGCCGACGTTCGTGAGGGCATTGCCGCGTTCGTCGACAAACGACCGCCGGAATTCCGCGAGACAGTCTCATCCGGACTGCCTTCCTTGTTCGACTGACAGCATCGCAACGCAGCGGACCGATAGCCGTATGGCTATCGGTCCGCTGCGTTGCGTCGTGCTGATCGCCGCCGACCCACGGGTGGCATCCGAAAATCGGCCATCTTCGCAAACCTCGCGAGTGGCACACTTCGCCTGGACGTACAGTCCTCCGGCCTACCGAACGCCACCGGTCGAGCCAGGTCGCAATGCCCTGCTGGTCTGCACTGGACTGCGTGACATCACAGCGAGCTTCGCCTTCTTCGCCTTCTTCGCTGAAGAAATCACGGCATTTTCTTGCGCCACGCAATGTGATCCGTCTAACGTCTGACATAAGACGTTGTTTGTAACATGTCTGTTTCGGTTTTGCCTCGGATGCGTGTTCGGGAGCGTGTCGCCGTCTGCAGTGCTCGTGGCGTGTTCGCGCCACGCCGGCGAATCGGGTGTGGACATCGTTTGGTCCACACCTGCCCTGCCCTGGTGAAGGAGAAGAACGTGGGGATAGAGATCAGAACCGAAGGGGCGACTAAATCCTTTGGTTCGCAGCGTATTTGGCAGGACGTCACGCTGACGCTGCCGCCGGGGGAAGTCAGCGCATTGCTCGGCCCGTCCGGTACCGGTAAGTCGGTCTTCCTGAAGTCGTTGATCGGTCTGCTGCGCCCGGAGAAGGGCTCGATCTACATCGACGGCACCGACATCACCACCTGCTCGAACAAGGATCTCTACGAGATCCGCAAGCTGTTCGGTGTCCTGTTCCAGGACGGCGCGCTGTTCGGGTCGATGAACCTGTTCGACAACACGGCCTTCCCGTTGCGCGAGCACACCAAGAAGAGCGAATCCGAGATCAAGAAGATCGTCATGGAGAAGCTCGAGCTGACCGGTCTGCTCGGCGCCGAGGGCAAGCTGCCCGGTGAGATCTCCGGTGGTATGCGCAAGCGTGCCGGCCTGGCCCGTGCGCTGGTGCTGGACCCGCAGATCATCCTGGTCGACGAGCCGGACTCGGGTCTGGATCCGGTTCGCACCACCTATCTTTCGCAGCTGTTGATCGATATCAACGCGCAGATCGACGCGACGATCCTGATCGTCACGCACAACATCAACCTGGCCCGTAGCGTGCCGGACAACATCGGCATGCTGTTCCGCCGCAACCTGGTCATGTTCGGCCCCCGCGAGGTGCTGCTGACCTCGGAGGAGCCGGTGGTCAAGCAGTTCCTCAACGGCCGCATGCAGGGCCCGATCGGTATGTCCGAGGAGAAGGACGAAGCCCAGATGGCCCGCGAGCAGGCCATGTTCGACTCGGGTCACCACGCCGGTGGCGCGGAGGAGATCGAGGGCATCATCCCGCAGATGCGGGCGCAGCCGGGCATGCCCGCGCGCCAGGCGGTCGCTCGGAGACTCGAACGTGTACGCGCCGTGCTGCACGAGCTACCGCCCGAGGCTCGGGATGCGATCGAGGCTGATCTCAATGAGCTGGCGGTTGGCTGAGGGTGGCCCAACCCGGGCTGTTTTACAAATTACGATTGACGTCCTTCATAGTATGAAGTATGTTAAAAGTGAGCCACACCACGTAGGGAATACCAGGAGACGCGCGTCACATGCGAATCGTCTCTGGCGCGGCGCCGAAGAAGTGGCTCGTATTCCCTTCTCGTTCTTGATGATGCGGTCTGGTGAAGACGGAGTATCGAACAATGAAGCTCGAAGGCAATGGCTCCGAAATGGCAGGTAGGTTGATGGTTGCCTCCTCTGAATCTCCGTCGGTGGTCACACCGGCAAGGAAGCCGAGGGAAATTCCGGCCGCCGGCCTGGCAGTCCATTTTCAGAGACCCGCCGCCGGAGCGGGATCGGACGCCATGCGAAGAGGCGGGTGGGAGCTGTCGAATATTCCGCAGCTTCGTTCCGGCCGGCCCCTCCGCGCTGATTATCCGCAGGGTGCATATTCCCCAGCGGCAGACATCCATTGCGCACCGGGAAGTTACTGCGGATGACCATAACTAAATTACCCGTGTCCACCTCCAGTCAGCCTGTTGGCTCCGAGCTCGACACTAGCGGCGATGAAAAGATTGCGAGCCCGACACGATGGGCAAACAATCTCACTGCATATCTGCGGCGTGCACCCAGGCAAAGCTTGGCCACGTTGGGGCGTTCGGCGCATCTGACCGCCGAGGTCCTGCGTTATTCGGTCATCGATATCGTCCGCGGTCGCATGCCTGCGCAAGAGTTGGTCGACCAGATGTGGACGTTGCTGAAGGTGACCGCACTGCCGGCGCTTTTGATGGCCATTCCGATCGGGGCCGAGGTTTCTGTTCAGGTCGGCGGGATCATGAACCAGGTCGGCGCGAACTCGCTGGCAGGAGCAGCCAGTGGGCTGGGAGTGGTCGGCCAGGGCGCGCCGATGGCGGCCGGATTGCTGATGAGTGGTGCGGCTGCATCGGCGATCGCCTCCGACCTCGGTGCGCGTTCGATCCGTGAGGAGATCGACGCGATGCGCGTGATGGGTGTCGACCCTGTCGAACGCCTCGTAATGCCGCGCTTTCTCGCCATGATCACGATCGCGCCGGTTCTCTGCATAATCATCGTGGCCGCCGGAGTCTTCGCAGGCCTTTTGATATCGGCGAATGTGAATGGCGTGGTGCCAGGCAGCTTCTGGCAATCTTTCGGTGCATTCGCCACCCCAGTCGACTTGGCATTCTCAGTGCTCAAGACCTTGATCTTCGCTGCGATCGTCGTGCTGATCGCAAGTCTTCGAGGACTGGAGGCGAAGGGTGGCCCCAAAGGCGTGGCCAATGCCGTCAACGCATCGGTCGTACTGAGTGTTTTTTGCATTTTCATGACGAATCTGCTGGTCAGTCAGTTGCAGATGATGTTCTTCCCGGCACGATTGGCATAACTGATGAGCGCTCCGTCGAATTACCGCTCCCCAATAGCTCTCGCACGCCCGATCCGGGCAGTCGGCAGAGGGTTCTCCTCAATATTCTCCGAGCTGGGGCAGGTGACAGTCTTCACGCTGAGAACCATCACGCTGCTGCCCTCCACCGTCCGCCACTACCGCAAACAGACCTTCAAGACCATGAACAATATGGCCTGGGGTAGCGGGTCGCTCATCGTTGACGGCGGCGTGGTCAGTCTGATGTTCTTCCTGGGCGTCGCGGTCGGCGCGGTCGTCGCGATCGAAGCCTATATGGCGCTGGACCTGCTCGGATTCGGTGCGCTCACCGGAATCATCGGATCCTTCGGAAACCTTCGTGTCATCGCGCCGATCATCACCGGTATCGGATTCGCCGCGCAGGCGGGTTGCCGCATGACTGCCGAGATCGGCGCCATGCGTATCTCCGAGGAGATCGACGCAACCGAGTCCATGGGCCTGCGAGCTCTGCCGTTCGTGGTCGGTACGCGGTTGATCGGGGGCATGCTGGTGGTCATTCCTGGCTACCTGATGGCACTGGTAATTGCCTTCTTCACCGGCGGCATCATCGTGAAGACGTTCGATGGGCAGCCCAAAGGAACCTACGACCACTACTTCGCTCAATTTCTGAGCTGGCCGGACCTGTTCGCTTCGGTTATCAAGGCTGTGATCTTCTGCGCCGTCGTGACGCTGATCCATTGCTACTACGGCTATTTCGCGAGTGGGGGGCCGGCCGGTGTCGGGGCGGCATCAGGCCGTGCGATTCGGGCGAGTCTCGTCGCGATCGTAGTCCTCAACTTCGCTATGACAGTCGCGATCTGGGGCCTGAGTCCACTGCTGGTCTTCAAAGGATAGGTCGATGGCCAAAATTCGAAACCAAGATTTTCTTCGCGGCAGTGACACTCATCAAGAACGTGTCCTTACGGTGGCGGCAATCATCGTGATCGTAACGACTGCCCTGGTTGTGGCCGGCATGGTCTGGGTGGTGCCCCGGTTCGAGACGCCGTCGGGCCTTCCGCTGAGTATCGACGTCCCCTATGTCGGTCCGGGAGTCGGTACCGGGACCAAGGTCATGCTCCACGGAGTGGAGGTCGGTGAAGTCACCGCACTGCAGCGAACAACGGCGTCAACTGTCCGGATGAGTATTCGGCTGAACAGCCAGGACATCGTCGGCCTTACCGACGCGTTCGACGTGGACTTCCAACCTCAGAACTACTTCGGCATCTCTGCGGTGGGGCTGATGGAAAGGCCCGGGGGAGCGTCACTGGTCGCGGGACGCGCACTGACGAAGACTCCGATCGGCGACTTCACCATGTCGACGATGTTGGAAAAGGGATCCACCGCGGTGGACGGAACCCTTACGCAGTCGATGATCGATTCGCTGAACAAGGTAGTCCAGTACACCGACGGTCTGACACCCCTCATCCAATCGGGCATCGTCTTCGCCGACCGTGTGGCGGCGACGCAGGTGGCCCTGCCTACCGAGCTACTGGGCTACGTCGACGACATTCTCGGTGTGCTTCCGGCCTTCAGCGGCCAGGCAATCGACACTCTCGTCGGCGTGTATGACAGCCAGTACAACCGCCGCCCCGATGGTTCGACCGGAGTCGATGACGCGTTCATGGACAAGACGGACAAGGGGCTGGGCTTGGCGGCGAACAGCCTGTTCGGCAAAGCTGGCCGGCTGCTCGCATCTCATGGCGCCGAACTCACTCCGGCTACACAACTCGTACAGGCTCTGACCGACGCGATGCCCCATATTCTCGACAACGGCGCGCTGCCGTCGAAGGTCTCCACCTTGATCGACCGATACAACGCGGCCTTCACCCAATCAGGTGGTCGGACCACGCTCAACCTGCGGCTGGTACTTGATGCACTGCCGATGATCGCCGCGCCGCTGGCGCTGACAGGTGTGCCGGCCCTGCCTACGGAGGGGGACCGGTGAACCCGCGGATGAAAATGCTCACCACGCTCATGAAGCTGGGTGTAGCCGCGCTGGCAGCCGTGCTGCTCTTCTCGATCATCTTGAACGCCATCAAGAACCCGGTAACCGGCTCCACGACTACGTTCACCGCCGAGTTCAGTGATGTCTCGGGCCTGCACGTGAACGGCGATGTCCGCGACAAGGGCGTACGGGTGGGCAAGGTTCAAGCGATCGATCTCGTCCACCGGAACGGCGTCAGCACCGCGGTGGTGAAGTTCAGCCTGGAGAAGCCCCATCAGCTTCACGACAACACCGTGCTTGCGGTGAAGTATCAGAACCTCACCGGTATTCGGTATATCGACTTTCAGGAGTCGGATCGGCCCGGAAAGTCTGTCGATCTCGTCCGAGTGAATCAGACGCGTGCGTCGTTCGACATCACTCAGCTTTTCAACGGCCTTCAACCGGTGCTGAGCACTATGAACACCGACGAGGTGAATACGTTCATGCAGAATGCGATCACCGTGCTGCAGGGCGACGGGTCCGGTTTGACCCCTATGCTCGACAGCGTCCAGAAACTGGCCGACCTGGCTCACGACCGTGAGCAGGTGATCTCCACGCTCACCGCCAACATGGCGCGGATTTCGGATGCAATGGGTGGACGGTCTCCGCAAGTGATGGAGTTCCTGCGGTCGCTGAGTTTCCCGATAGCCAAGGCCATGACGGTGCTGGACGAGTTCCCGAAAACCGCCGCCCTGGGACCGGAGTTCCTCACCCCGGTCCATCGCCTGCTGATCGAGCTCGGTATCAACCGTGACCTGGATTTCGACCAGCTGTTCACCCAGGCTTTCGCCTCTCTGAATCAGGCGGCTCAGGCTTTCCGTCTGCTGCCGGTGACGTTCGCTGGCATGCAACTTCCCCAGATGTCCTCGGCGAAGGGCGCGATGCAGTGCAGCAATGGTGTGGCCACTCTCCCCACGGAGGTCAGAGTCTTGCTCAACGGCAGTGAGGTCGTGGTATGCAACGGCCAATGATCAAACCGGTCGCGCACCGCCGCCGACCAGGTATTCTGCGCGGCTTCATCGACAATGAGGTCTTGCTCGGCGCGGGAGTTCTGACGACCGCGGTGGTAGTACTCGGCGCAACCACTTTGCTCTACACCCACCCGGTCGGACAGCGCACCATCTCGTTCGAAACCACCGACGCCTCCGCCCTCTCGACCGGGCAAGAGGTGCGTGTCGCGGGCATCACGGTTGGCAAGATCACGCAGATCTCACTGACCCCGGGCACAGTGCGCGTGCAGGCTCGAGTCTCGGACGACACGTTCATCGGCAGTGATTCGCGTGTCGAGGTACGCATGCTGACCCCCGTCGGCGGTTACGCCGTAACCGTCATACCGCTCGGCGCCGATACGCTGGGATCGCGGACCATACCCGAGGACCACGTGAGTGTGCCGTATTCGATCGGTGACGTCCTCCAGGCCGCACCGCATGTCACCGACAAGGTCGACGGGGCAACGGCGGACGCTAACATCGATCAGGTCGCACAGGCGTTGCAGCACAATTCCGCATCGATCGGGTCATTGATCGCGGGAATGAACAGTATCGCGACCGTGATGGCACGCCAGCATGACCAGATTGAGCAGATAACCGATCTTGCCTCGGAGTATTTGGATTCGTTCAACGCCAACCGCGAATTTGTCTTCGATCTGATTCGCCAGATCGATATCGTATTGTCGACCTATAACAACGTGCATGTGGGGTTCAACGAAGCGTACCGGCTGTTGGGCGACGTCCTCATGCGTGTACAGCCGGTGATCAAATTCTATCTCGACCACAAGAACGAGGTTCTCGCCGCTGTCAATCAGGTCAAGAAGTCGATCGAGGATCTGAACACCACGATGGGTCCGGCGATCGACAACCTTCAGGGGCTGCGGGCACGCCTGCAAGCATGGCTGACCCCTGAAGGGATGGCGGCGATCTCCGGCGGCACGGTGTTGGCTTCGGGGCTGTGCATCCCACTACCAGGACGGACGTGCTGATGAAGGTGACCAGAAAACAGCGGATCGCAACCAGCGTCGTCGTGGCCGCCGCGGTCGCCGCCGGCACCGGGTTCACTGTGTTCGACACGATCACGAGCTCGAGTTCGCGTAATGGGTTCTGCGCACAAATGCCCGATGCGGTGGGTCTGTACGCGGGCAATCCCGTCACCCAGATGGGATTGCAGGTCGGGCGGATCGACCAGATCCAGTCCAAGGGGGGCTATGTCGAGGTGAAGTTCTCACTCGACGCCGGTCGTCGCTACCCCGCGGATGTAATGGCGGTGACCCGGTCGAAATCGATTCTGGCCGACCGGAGTCTGGAGCTGGTCGGAAATTACAAGCAGGGTCCGGAACTCGTTGCCGGGCAATGTGTTTCGCCGCAACGCTCCTTCACTCCGAAGAGCATCTCCGAAATCGCCGGATCCGCAGCCGATTTCATCGATGCGCTCAGTCCCGACAAAGGTAAGCAAAGCTTCCAGAACGCGGTCGCAGGTATGGACGCTGCCCTGCGCGGGCAGGGTGACAACGCGCGGACGTTGATGCTCAACGCGTCCGCGGCCGCCGCCAGTCCAGACAAGATCGTGGCTGATCTGGGATCGATCATCCTCAACATGGCGCCACTGACCGACGACGCGCTGCAACATTGGTCGCAGATCGGACCGCTTCTGGATCAATTGCCGGGCGTCGTCGCCGCCGGCATCGATCTCTGGCCAGGCGTGGTGGACACCTGTATCGGAATCGGGTGGCTCGTCAACGTCCTGCATGACGTGCAGGTCAATTACGGCAGTGATTTATGGCCAATTCTCCAAGGGCCGGTCGTCGATGCGATTCACCTGGCGGCAAGTCGTTCTGGAGATATCGCGAACTTGATCGACTCGATTCCTTCCGTCGCGGCATTGATGCGTCAGCAATCCCGGGACAACGGCGCGGTGACGATCGACTATCAGCCGCCGACCGTCCAAGTCGATGCTCCAGCCCCCACGCAACTGTGTGATGCAGCCAACGCTGTTGTACCGGGCAGCTGTTCGCTCGCGCAGGGCCGAGCCGAGGTTACCGCGGACGGACTGCTGAACATGGCGCTCGGGAAGGGTCGATGATGCGGTACATCACCGGATGGAAGATGCGGCTCGGCTCTGCCGCCTTGGGATGTGGTTTGCTCGCCGTCAGCGGATGCTCGGTCGGTCCCGATGATCTGCCTTCCATGCGGGGTGGGGTCGGCGCGGGTTACGAGGTGGTCCTGCAGTTCGCCAGTGCCATGAACCTGCCGACCGGCGCAGATGTGATGATGGACGGCCTGCGTGTTGGCGAGGTCAGTGCCTTGTCGGTGCACGACAGTTCGGTCACCGTAACCGCGCATCTCAAGGGAGGCACCAACGTACCGACCTCGGTCCGGGCAGTAATCCGGCAGAACACATTGCTCGGCGACACCTACATCGCGCTGGACCACGGAGAGATCACCGGTGGACCGTATCTGCAGCCCGGCGGCAGTGTTCCGGTCGCCCAGACCAGCTCCCCTCCGCAGCTCGAAGACACGATGGCGGTGTTGGCGCTGTTCATCAACGGCGGCAGTATCCAGCGAATCGAGAACACCATGGGCGGGCTCAACTCGGTGATGCCGCAGCCGGCGGACGTTCAAAGACTCGCCAGCGTCGTTGCTACCGATCTGGGCGATCTGGCCGGGGACACGAGCAAGGTCGATCGTCTGCTCGATGGGTTCAATGCCACCGCCGTCTCGGTAGACAGTAGATCTCAGAGTCTGTCTGAGATGTTTTCCCAACCGGCCGAACACTATTGGCGTCGGGTGGCAGTCAACATCGTCTCCTACATCAGTCAGATCCTGCCTTCGGTCGGCAGCGTCTATGAGGGCGGCATGTGGATGGTGCCGATGCTGAACTCCTTGGCGGACGACGGCGCCATGATCCGATCCCTATGGGACAGCGGGCCGAGCACCGCGGACAAGCTGTCGGACTTCCTGCGATCGACGGTCGTCCCGTTCGCGCAGAATCCGTCGGTCGACATTCGATCGATCCAAGGGCCGCAGGGCGATCAGATCGTCAGTGATGTCGAGAACGTGTTGCGCATGCTGGGAGCTGTGAAATGAACCCCAAGACGCTCTTTTCTGTCGCCGGCATGCTCGTGATTTCGGCATTGTCGTTCGCGTATCTGGACCACATCGGTCTGAATACTGCGGCCCTGGAGCATTCGAGGACAGCCACGATGGCGGTCCCTGACACCAACGGTTTGGTGGTGGGTTCACGAGTGCTGCTTCGTGGTGTGGCTATCGGGAACGTGACCGCTATCCGGGCGAGGGCCGGACAGGCCGAAATCGCTTGGCGGTACGACGATTCGCAGCGGATCCCGTCGAACAGCAGGTTCCGAGTGGACAACCTCTCGGCGCTGGGGGAGGCCTACGTCGCTGTGCTGCCCACAGAGGCAGCCGGACCCTACCTGGCTGATGGCGCTACTGTTCCTCCGTCGCAGGTCGCGGTCCCGACCAGCTTTCAGGAGCTGTCAACGCGTTTGACCAAGATGCTGGAGCAGGTCGACCCTGCGCACATCCGCGAGATTTTCCAAACGATCGACACCGCCTTGCCGGACGATTCGTGGGTCTTGGGCGATCTGTCACGGGCGGGTGAACTGCTTGCCAAGACATTGACCACGCAGTCGGGCAACCTGACTCAATTGCTGACCAAGTTGCAGCCACTGTTGCAGAACACCGGCAGCGTGCCTGCGGATCTGGGACAGGCGGCGCCGATCCTGACCGCGTTCGGCTCAGGATTCAACAACGTTCTCAGCGGGATCTACTCCGCTGCCTCGTTTGGTCCGCTGACGAGCATCGAAGATGGTGCAGCACCGCTGATCGACCAGTTGCAACAGTTCCTGGACAAGTCGTCCGGGGACCTGCACAAATTGGGGGTGGACCTACTGCCTAGTGTCCGCGCTGGCGCCGAGGCCCTGGCCACCGTGAACATCGGCCAGTTCCTCGACAACGCCCTCGCCGCGGCGGATTCCGGCGACGCAATCACCATTCACGTGCGTCAACCGGGCAATTGACCTCCGATCCAGTACCTCACGCGTTCGATTCCACCCTCATGTCCGAAGAAGGCAATCATGTCCCGTACTTCGACGATCGTCGATACCGATCCCGATACCGCCGCAGAGTCTGTCGACGACAGTGTTACCACCGCTCAGAGTTCCGATACTCGCCCTCGAGCGTCGTTCGTCTCGGTTGCATTGTCTCGCGGACGTACCGCAGGGCAATCTTCGATCAGTGTGAAGACCATGTTGGTCTCGTTGCTGATCGTCGCGGTCGTCGTGGCCTGTGGCATCTTCGGGTGGCTTCTTCACGACAAGAGCAACGAGTTGGACGCGGTGCATGTGGCCAGCACTGACACGGCTCATGCCGAGCAGGTCGCGATCGATTATGCGACAGCTGCCGCGGATATGAATTTCCAGGACCTGGCTTCATGGCGGGCACGACTGACGAAAGGCACCAGTCCCGAGTTGTCGACGCGGTTGATGCAGGCCGCGACTTCGATGGAGCAGATTATTACGCCGTTGCAGTGGGTTTCGACCGCCAAACCGATCGCTGCAAAGGTCCGATCCCAGAACAACGGTGTCTACACCGTCGATTGCTTCGTGAGTGTACTGACCAAGAACAGCCAAGCCCCGGACGGAATTCAGTCGACCGCGACTTACCAGCTCACGCTCGACAGCCACAATCAGTGGACCATCACCGACATCGGGGGAATCGGAGCCCTCGCCGGCGCACCCGCGCCGCGCTGATCACGAGGGGTGGTCGTCACAGCCGAAGCGACCACCCTTCAAATCTTGCTGGGGCCGAGAGGTCTATTGCCTGCTGGCTGCTTTCGGGTATCCGAGAAGGACGAGATAGCAGCCGTCGCGGTTTGTTCAGCCGGGTAGCACCGGATGACACGGTGGCGTCACCGCTGTCGCCGGATCCAAAGCATTCGCGACCAACCCGAGGGTGATGTCGTCATAGATGACCGAGCCGTGGAACACATGATCTTCGGCGCACGTATCTTGGACCAGGACGTTGGACACGTTGTCGGCGGCGGGCAACAGCGCCTCCTGCGGGTCCACGACCAGATCGGTGAGCGAGGTGATCGCTACGTATCGCACTCTGGGGCGAGTGAAGCCGTTCGCTGACATGTCAGCGATGAATTTCGATCCGACAGTACCGTCGACCGCCGCGGGAAGAGCCAGTCCCAGCGACTGTGAGCCTCCCGGCAGCATCGAAATCCAACGCAGGATTCCGTAGCCGCTCATCCCCGCACAGGCGAGTCCAACGCGACCTTCGTATTGACCTGGCTGTCACCTCCGAGAACGTTGAGGTAGTACAGCGCAACCATCCCGCCCTCGGAGTAACCGACCAGGTCGACCTGACTGGCGCCCGTCGACTGGAGTACACCCTGTACGAACTGTCCGATCTCGGCCGCCGCGTCCCTCAAGTTTCCGGTCTGGTGGAACGGGCCGGGGGAAGATCCTCCGTAGTCGAGCCCGAACACGCAATAGCCCTGTGCTGTCAGCAGCGGCGAAAGCATTGCCCAGTTTGCGTACTTGTTGAGGAGCGCGCCGTTGATCAGCACGATCGGCCGTGGGTGTGCGGGGCTGGGCGCGCATCCATAGTTGTTCATCCCGATAGGAAGTGCCTCCGGGTCTTGCACGGAATATGCCACACGGCCGAACGCCAGTCACCTTGAGGCGGGCCGTATCCCGGCGCAGCCTCGGCGGAGCCGAAAGCTGCGAAGGTTGGCGGCGACAGTCGTTGCGATCGCTGCCGCTCGACTCATCCTACGAGAGGTCGAGGGTTGCTCTGAGCGTTTTTAACTATCATGATTAGTTTTTGGATCTTACCGATGACGTCGTCGGGCTGGGGTCGGATTGGCCAAGTTTCCAGGTTTGATGCTTAGACCAGCTGCTTTGCCGTCGCGCATCTGATCGTAACTGTCGGTTAATCTTTCGGAAAATCTAGTAATGATAGATTTTCTGAAGAAGGGAGCTGTGTTGGACAACGGGAGATCTGTTGCGTCAGCGCAAGGTTCTGGCGGGGACTCGGGTCTGGTCGGTGACGCGGCACGGCCGGAGTACGCGCCGGGTGGACCGGAAGCGATGTTCCATGTCGATGCCTTGTCAGCGAATCCGAGTCAGTCCATCGGGTTGATGACGGCCGGTCCGTGGATGGTCGATGGTCGTGGCCGCGTCCGACCTGGAGCCCTGGGGGTCCTCGCGGATGTTACGTTCGGACACAGTGTGTATGCAGCTGCACCGCGCTCGGTCGGTTCCGCCGTTACCACCGAGACAGTGCTGCAGTTCTGCAGTGGGTCCGCTATCCGAACCGGACAGTTGCGCTCTCGCGCCGGCACCGTCCATATCGGTGAAGACCATGGGGTCGGCACAGGAACGATCGTTGGTCATGATGGCTCGGTTCTTTTGACCGGCCTAACCCGGTTGCAGTTCCAGTCCAATGGACCGGCAGGTGGGCGTCGGCAAGGCGCGCGCACGTCTCCGCAACCGCTTTCGCGAACGGCAAGTGAAATGCTCGACGCGTTCAGTGGGCCCGATCGTCGGTGGCTGCAGCCGATCGAGCTACCCCTCGATCTGTGCAACCCGGTCAGTCATCTGCATGGCGGAGTTGCCGTGTGGCTGATGGAGGCGGCGGGTGCCCACGCTCTCGACACCGACGATTTGGTGTTCTATCCGTCTTCCATGCATGTCGTGTACTTGCGACCTCTGCCCGTCGGTGAATCGATGCGACTGGTAGTCGATCTTGCGCATACGACGCGGCGTGGTGCGACCGCGCACGTCGAGATCCGCAGAGATGACCAGATCGCGTGCGCCGCGGCGACTATTACCTATCGGCTGTTGTCCTGACCCTTCCGCCCCGTCCTGTATAGGTTCTACCTCGGCCTTCCTGCTCACAGACTCGTGCCGTGATGGGACCCCGTGATTCGGTCCAGGACCGAAATCATGAGGTCAGGTCAGGATCATTCCGCAGATGCAGGCCACTCCAGGTATGCCTACCCGGCAAGCGGTCGGACTGATCACAGAGGTTCGATCAGGTTGCGAAACACGGGGCCCTCGTCGAGAAGGAGGCGGGTGAGGCCGAGTTCGCGACATTGCTTTTCGATTCCGGTGGCCAGGCGAAGTGCCTGATCGTGCTCCCCGACGATTGACAGGCACTGTGCCAGAAGAATTTCGGCGTTCAAACGGGCGCGTTGTCGCTGCTGTTTCGCCAGCTTGGCGACCAATGCCGCAGCATCTCCGACTATGGTGGCGACGCGTTCGGAGGACCCGGAAGTCAAGCTTGCGCGAATGCGGTTGGACAGGATCATGTCGCGGGTCTGCTCGTCGGTGTCTGTGCTGACCGTCCATCCGCGCGTGAAGTCAGGAGGGGCGGTGCGTGATTCGGGATCGGTCGTGAGACCGAGCCGAATTCTCTCGCACTCGACCGCTGCGGTGAGCCGCGGTAGCGACAGCTCTTTGGCGGTGCGCGCCCCTTCGTCCAGGCGGTGGAGAGCTTCGCCGCGGTTACCCCGGACGGCCTTCACACGTGCCCCGGTCGCGTAGCTGGCGATCATGAAATCGACTGTGCCAGCGGTGGCTCCGAGCTCGAAGCTGGCATCGAGCAAGCTTTCGGCCTCGTCCAATTTGTTCCGCTCGTAAAGTAGTGCGCCGAGCAGAGCCCCGGCCAACCGGGCGGCGATGCCGGAACTACCGCGGGCGACCTGCGCCACGCGCTGGGCCTTCCGGAAGTAGTACTCGGCGGCCGGAATATCTAGTTGCTCGTGCGCGGCAATGCCGCTGAAGCAGTAGAGATAGGTTCGAGTGAGCTGGCCACTGGTGGTGTCGGACAGGCTGGAGATCCGATCGCGCCATTGCTTTGCAGCCTCGAAATCGAAACGCATGAGCGCGAGGTAAGCGGAGACCACGCCAGCGGTGGATACGAACCAGGGTTCGAACGACTCGGGCTCGGCCAGCGGTGCCGCTATCAGTTCCTCGAGACCGCCGGTGTGATCCGAGAGCATCGCAGTTACGGCTTCGATGACCCTGCATTGGTTGCGGAGGTGCTCGGTATCGCCGTCGGCGTGCGACCGATCGAGGATGACGTATACGCGATTCAGCGCCTCTTTCGCTTCGAGGTCGTGCCGGAGCGCGATGTTGGCGAGCGCTACGGCTGTCTGCAGGTGTGGGAGTGTTTCCGCCACGTCGTCCGGCAGCTCCTCGACCAGCCCGAGCAATCTCGCGGGTTGCCCATCCTCGAGCAGTGTGAATCCGGCTTGTTCGACCAGGCGGGCAGCTCGCAGTTGGTCGCCTGTCGCGAGAGTGTGCCGTACCGCGTCGGTGACATGGCCATGTTCGATGAACCATTCCGCAGCACCCCTGTGTAGCTCCGGCAATCGATCCGGTTGATCTCGTTCGAGACGTCGTTGCAGGTACTCGGCGAACAGGTGGTGGTAGCGGAACCACTCGCCGTTGTCATCGAGCCGCTGCAGGAACAGATTTCGTTCCTCGACCTCTTCGAGCCGCGCCTGCCCAGCGGTGTCCTGGGTCAGCGAGTTCGCGAGGCCACCGCATATCCGACGCGTGAGCGACGTCGCCATCATGAATTCGACCAATGCCGGATCCAGCGAATCCAAGACGTTCTCGGCGAGGAAGTCTCCGATGGCCTGGTGGCGACCGGAGATGTTGGTGAGCAGGCTCGTCGAGTCCGTCCTGTTCTGCAGGGACAGCGAGGCCAGCTGCAATGCAGCCACCCAGCCTTCGGTCGAGTGGGTCAGCTCGGCCACCTGTGTCGGGGTTACCCGCAGCCCGTCGTATCCGGACAAGAGCAGGGCTGTCTCGTCGTCGGTGAAACGCAATGCAGTCGCGTCTATTTCGACCAGTTCGTCGCGGACTCGCATGCCGGCGAGCGGCAGACCCGATCTCGTTCGGGTCGTGACGATCAACTGCAGATGGTGGCAGCC
Organism: Nocardia sp. NPDC004860; assembly: GCF_040609015.1. Taxonomy (NCBI): domain Bacteria; kingdom Bacillati; phylum Actinomycetota; class Actinomycetes; order Mycobacteriales; family Nocardiaceae; genus Nocardia; species Nocardia sp. NPDC004860. The sequence goes on from NZ_JBEXJI010000041.1 coordinate 55,092, forward strand.
CTTGTCGACCAGAAACCTGAGAGCGTTGCGGGTCGACTCGCTGGTTATCTGTTGCCAGTCGTCGATGACGATGGCGACCCGACGATCCAGGTCATGGATCGTGTTGATCAGAGTGGTCAGAACGAATCTCTCTGCCTGGCTACCGGCCTCTTCCAGAGCGCTGCGCAGGTCACGGGCGAGCGCAGGCTCCACGCGATGCACTGCTTCGACCAGATGCGTACAGAAGGTGATCGCGTTGTTGTCCTCGGCGTCGAGAGTGAGCCAGACCACGAGAACCCCTGTGCCGCTGATGTATTCGGCCCACTGTGCCGCGAGACTGCTCTTGCCGAATCCCGCCGGCGCGTGAATCACAACCAGCCGCTTGCGTCCCTGCTGCTTCAACGGTGTCATGATTCTCGCCCGGGTCACCAGTGCTCGGGTGGAGTGGGGTGGGCGGAAGCGTGTGTTGGGTGTCGGAGGAGGGGTACTGGCCGGCACCGCCTGCCCGCGGCTATCAGGGGCCGATGACACAGGATGAAGAGCACCCGCGACACTCAAATCGTCCTGCGGCAGGCCCAGCCGTTGTTGGAGATCGCGGATGGCAGTACCGAACTCGTATGCCGACCGGGGCCGGTCGCCAGGGTTTCTCGCCATCGCTGTCTCGACAAGGCCCGCGATGCCGTCGGGTAGGTCGAGCGGCAACATGACAGATTGCTGACTGATCCGAATGAACTGTGCGACGAGGTCTTCGCCATCCTTGCGCTCGAAAGCGGCGTGGCCGGTCAGCGCGCTGAACAGTGTCGCGCCGAGACCGTAGATGTCGGACTGCACGCTCGATGGCCGACCTGCGAGCACTTCGGGTGCGGTGAACGCGGGCGATCCGGTGATCTCGCCGGTGCCCGTACGGAATCCGTCGATCCCGTGCGCGATGCCGAAATCGCACAACTGAGGTTCGCCGTAGTCGGTGATCAGTACGTTCGCCGGTTTGACGTCCCGATGGAGGATGCCGTTGCGATGTGCGGTCTCCAGCGCTGCGGCAAGTTTGACCCCCAGCCGAAGGACGTCGGGGTACTCGAGCGGGCCGGCGCGGCTGATGCGGTCGTGCAGAGAACCAGCGAGGTGATAGGGCATAACGAGGTAGGGGCGTCCGGTCGCAGTCACATCGACGTGCAGGACCGTCACGATATTCGGATGCCCTGACAATCGCCCCAACGCACGTTGCTCACGCAGGAACCGCTGGAGATCGGCATCGCTCGTCTGAGTGTCCACGATCTTGACCACCACGTCGCGATCGAGGGCGCGTTCATGGCAGCGGTATACCGCGCCGAAACCACCCCGACCGATCAGTTCCGCACTCTCGAACCCCTCGGCCGCCAACTCCGCCTCGATACCGAGGATCTGGTGGCGCTGAGTCGCATCGTTCATGCCATCGCCCTTGACGAGTGCGCCGTTGGTGGGTCCAGCATACGACGGGCACTGCGCAATCGGCGGCGTACGGGTGATCGAGGGCGTACGGATTATCGAGTTTGCTCAGGACGCAGGCGGGCAGAAAATGCCGCAGGGAATCGAGGGAAAGCCTGGTATCTCGATCATTGGCGCGGGTGCGGAGGTAGGCGCCGAGTCAGAGGCAGCTGCAGGATCCGGTGCCGATTCTGGATTGGCCGGCGCGGCCGGATCTTCTGGCTTCGCACTCGGTACGGGCTCCGATGGCTGCTGCGGGCGGGCCCGGACTGGAGTCGTGGATATCAACTTGTTCGTGATCTGCAGCCCGGCGCCGGAGCCGAACAGTGGAACCAGCGAACGGATAATTTGCTGAGGCCTCGAAGGTTGCTCTGCTGATGCGACCTCGTATCAGCGCCCGACGGTGCCCTAGCAATGCGGGTCCGCGGCAGCCGACCCAGTCGGCGCACGCCCACCGCCGATCACTGTCAGCGTTGGTCTGATGGCGTTGAAGGAGCCGAGGTGGGAACCGGATCGTAGGAAATGCAGTGCTGAGTGAGAATCTGACCACACCAAATACGCCTTACCAATCGAGAAACCCCGGTCTAGGCGTCGGAAAATGCAGTCGGAACGGGCAGCCTACAGCCGCCGAACTCGACCACACCGCTGCCGAACTCGATCGCACGGCCTGACCGTCGGCGTCGGCGGTGATTCACCGAGTGGTGCGCCGAGCGAGGATATCTGCCGCTACCACCGCGTTCACAACCAACCGAGGTCGGTAGTCTCTGAGGTAGTCTGGAGATGTGGCGATCGAGTGGTATTGGGCGCTCGCGCAGATGCTGGCGCGCTCCGGAGTTGATCCGGACGACGTGTTCGACCTGGTGGACGCGTGGATGAAGGGAGATCGGCGCGTTTGGCTCCGGACGGCGACAGACCCGGTGACCGGGCTGAAGTCCGTGGTCGTCTGGGGGCGCACCGACGACGGAACACCGTTGGCGGTCTTCGCCAGGCGCGTCGATCGCGACATCGAGGTGTACAGCGCTGAGTATCTGGATCTCGATCAGACCGCGGACTTCGAGAAGTGGGAGGCGACCCGCAATGACTGATCCGTTCGACACCATGAGCCCCGACGAGGTGGCGGCGATGACGCAGCGCCTGGTCTACACCGATGAACCGGTCGAGCCTCCGGTGGAGACCGGCCCCGGCACCGAGCCGGTCCTGATCCCCCGGTCGGTGAAGCTGAGCCGCGACCTCGACAAAGCGTGCAAGCGCCGCGCCGAGAATCTCGGTCTGTCGCAGTCGGCCTACATCCGGTCGCTGATCGAACGCGACATCGCCACAGCCGGGACCGGCGAGCAGCGCCCGGCGTGGGTCTGCGAACTCCTCGCCGTCATCGCGCAGCACGAGAACGACGAGTACCCCAAGGCATCGTGACCCTTGACCGCCACCAACGGTCCCTGGCTCTCGGATCTCGCCGAGCCTGCTGCGCGGGGCCGGTGGTCGATGGGCGGCGGGGTGTCCTACGTGCGTGATCCGGACGCCGTCGTGGGGAACGGTGGGTGCACGCGAGGTCGCGACCGCTCTCGGCTAAACCCTGAATCGCTGAGATACGTGGGTTGCTAACATGCCTCGGCTGCGACGGGGGAGGTCAATACCCGTAAACAAGGTGCCGTCGGCCCGGCAGTGGCCAGCTCACATATCCTGCGTATACCACATATGCTGTGCATATGTCAGCAAGGGATGAGAAGACTTCGATCGCAGCTTTCCGAGCCACGAGCGCCCGACTCACCGCCGTCGCCGCGAGCGGAGAGACAGCAGACACCACGATCAATCGACTGATCGACGAACACGAGTCGCTGGTGGCGCGACAGCGCACCCTGTTCTTGCGGCGCAAGGCCGCCGCCCAAGGCGACTCTCGCGCCTGGCAGCAAGGTGCTGCCAACGCTGATAGTCTCGCCGACCGCGCCGCAGCTCGCGCGCAGGCGCGGCAGGGTGGCCGCGCGTGACCGCTCTCGGGTACGTCTTCGATCAGACGGTCCTGACCGGGTACGCGCAGGGATCGCTCAGCATCGCCAGCCTCATCGTGCATTTGGATGAGCGATCAGTGCGTATCGCTGTGCCGATGCTCGCGCATTCGGCGTCGGCCGCTCAACTCAATGAGCAGCAACGAGACGAACTGGACAGCGTCATCACCAACGTTGACATGGTCGAGGTGTCGCCACTGTCCTATCTCACCGACAGCAATGAACTCGCCGACATCCTCGCGGCCACTGGCAGCATCGACTATCCCGCCGCTCACACGATCGCCGTCGCCAATCACCTGGGTCTGGAGATCGTCACTCTCGACCGCGCTCGGTGGGAAGATGTCGAGAACGCCCTGCCGTGGAGCCTGGAACTGGTGGAGCTCCGCGACGACTGATCGAGATGGAGCGGGAGCCGCGGCTATTACTCATTGACCGGAAACGGTCCCGGCAATCCATCCAGAAGCATGCCCGGCGTTGTCTGAAGCCCGTGTGCGAACCTGAGGATGTTCCCCAACCGAGGACTCCGTCGCCCTCGTTCTATCTGACCGAGATATATCCAGTAGCTGCCGCAGGCGTGTGCCGCGGTCTCTTGACTCCACCCCAGCCAGGTCCACCTCCGTGCCGACTTCAGTCGAGCGGAATCGCGTTCTGTCCCGCTTAGCCGATTTCGCATGATCCCTCAATGTCCTGTGTTCGACAGTTCGGGCAACGGTGCAAAGTCAGTGGTGCCGCCAGGCAGCATTGGCTGATCGAACGCCAAAGACGCTCGTGGACGACTGTAGACGGGAGAGGTGCGAACAGTCTGGATGACGGAACTTCCATTCGATCAGCATCTTGTCAGAATTCTCGGCAGCGTGTCCCCACGTCACCTGGCACCCGAAAAGCGGAACACACTCCACGATCGGCTGCTGGAGCGGCGAGAACGCAGAAGAGGTTCGAACAGTCCCTGCTGCTAGGAGACGGTCCCGGCTCTTCATCACATTGGTTACCGTCCAAGAAAGTACTGGTATGACCCACGATCTGCCCGACATCGACGAGACTGATGTCGTCGTCACGCACGAGAAGTCCTATGCGGCAGGTGTTCCGGCGGTGTTGGTGTCGTTGCGCCGGGGGATCGAGCAGATGGGACCGGTGCGCACTGCCCGGACGTTGTGGAAGCTGAACCAGCGCAAGGGTTTCGACTGCCCGGGTTGCGCGTGGCCGGAAACCCCCGGCCACCGCAAACACGCGGAGTTCTGTGAGAACGGGGCGAAGGCGGTCGCGGAAGAGGCGACCACTCGCACCGTCGGCCCGGAGTTCTTCGCCGAGCATCCGGTATCGGAGCTGCTGGGCAGGACCGACTACTGGTTGGGGCAGCAGGGTCGGCTGACGCATCCGATGGTGCGGCTGCCGGGGGCGACGCATTATGAACCGATCAGCTGGGACGCGGCGTTCGGGCTGATCGCGGGTGAGTTGCGGGCGTTGGCTTCGCCGGACGAAGCGGTGTTCTACACCTCCGGGCGCACCTCGAACGAGGCGGCGTTCGTGTACCAGCTGATGATCAGGGCCTTCGGAACCAACAACATGCCGGACTGCTCGAACATGTGCCACGAATCCTCGGGCAGCGCCCTCGTCGAGACGATCGGAATCGGCAAGGGATCGGTGTCGGTCCCCGATATCGAGAACGCCGACCTGATCCTGATCGCCGGCCAGAACCCCGGCACCAACCACCCCCGGATGCTGTCGACCCTGGAGAAGTCGAAGGCCAACGGAGCGAAGGTGATTGCGATCAACCCGCTGCCGGAGGCCGGTCTGCTGCGGTTCAAGGACCCGCAGAAGGTGCATGGCATTGTCGGTGACGGCGTGCAGATCGCCGACGAGTTCCTTCAGATCCGGATCGGCGGCGATCAGGCACTGTTCCAGGGGTTGGCGAAACTGGTCCTCGACGCCGAAGATGCCGCCCCGGGCACGGTCCTCGACCACGAGTTCCTGAATGAGCATTGCGCGGGCTTCGCGCAGTGGGCCGACCACATCCGCCGGAGCGTGGATCTGGACACCATTGTGGCGGCCACCGGGCTCACCCTGGTCCAGATCGAGCAGACGGCAGCGGCGTTGATCGAGTCGAAGCGCACGATCATCTGCTGGGCGATGGGATTGACGCAACAGACCCACGGGGTCGCGACGATTCAGGACGCGGTCGCATTGCTGCTGATGCGCGGAATGATCGGCAAACCGGGAGCGGGGGTGTGCCCGGTGCGTGGGCACTCCAATGTCCAGGGGGACCGGACGATGGGCATCTGGGAGAAGATGCCCGACGATTTCCTCGATGCCCTCGACACCGAATTCTCGATCACCTCGCCCCGCAAGCACGGCCTCGATGCGGTCGACTCAATCCGGGCGATGCGCGATGGCGCGGCGTCGGTGTTCATGGCGATGGGCGGCAACTTTGTGGCTGCCACCCCCGACACCGAGGTCACCGAGGCGGCGCTGCGCAACTGTGCGCTGACGGTGCAGGTGTCGACGAAACTGAACCGGTCCCATCTGGTGACCGGGAGCACCGCGCTGATCCTGCCTTCGCTCGGCAGGACAGACAAGGACGTGCAGAACGGCCGCAAGCAGCAAGTGTCGGTTGAGGATTCGATGTCCGTGGTGCATCTTTCGCGCGGCAGTCTTCCGCCGGCCAGTACGCAGCTGCGCAGTGAGGTCGCCATCGTGTGTGGGCTTGCCGATGAGCTGTTCGGGGCCGACCACCCCGTCCCTTGGCAGGAGTTCTCGACAGACTACGACCGGATCCGCGACTCCATTGCCAGGGTGATCTCGGGGTTCGAGGACTTCAACATCAAGGTCCGGCAGCCTGACGGGTTCGTACTGCCGCATCCGCCACGCGACGAACGCCGGTTCGTTACACCCACCGGGAAGGCGAATTTCGTCGTCAATCCGTTGTCCTGGGTGCCCGTCCCGGAAGGGAGGCTGATTTTGCAGACCATGCGGTCCCATGACCAGTACAACACCACCATCTATGGTCTCGACGACCGGTACCGCGGGGTGAAGGGTGGGCGGCGGGTGCTGTTCGTCAACGAACTCGACATCGCCGCACTGGGATTCGCTGAGGGCGACCGGGTGGATCTGATCTCCGAATGGATCCTGCCGGACGGGTGCTTACAGGAGCGGCGGGCCGACGATTTCGGGTTGGTGCCGTATCCGACCCCGCAGGGGAACGTGGCCGCGTACTACCCGGAGACGAACCCGTTGATCCCACTGGACCACGTGGCGGCGAAGTCGAACACCCCGGTATCGAAGGCGGTCACCATTCGCCTCGAGAAACGGGCCTGAACTCCACCGGGGTTCTTGAGAAAGTGGAAACGGTGCCATCGCTACCGCTCGTGGACCCGTATCGGTGAGGCATTCACAATGGGCCGGGTAACGACGCGACGACCGATCAGCCGCGTCAACGATGGACAGCGGCATACTCGTGTCGACACGGTAGTCGTCGAAGAACCCCCAGCACCGTGCGAGAGGAACAGAACGGGCATACGGCCCGAATTCGTGGTGGCCATGGGCATCCGCCGACGGTCCGTTTGGTGCCGCTCACGCCGGCGGCCCGAGCCCCGTGCTCCGATGTCACGAGGATGATCGAAGTCGACGCTGCTTCGCCACACTGTTCGGGATCGCGGAACTAGAGAGCTGAGTCACCGAGTCGTAATCGGCCTGGTCGGAAACTGTGCGTTCGGCGGACTTCGCAGGCCTGGTCGTGTGCTTTCTGGAAGCCGGCTTCGGTGAGGTGGTAGGTGTCCCGGCTTATCGGATGGGATCCTCGGATTCAGGGTCGGAATCCGGGTATTCCGGCGGCGGCTGCCAGGTTGTGTGGCGGGGGTTACTTTCGAACGCAACCAGAACGGCGAGGCCGTCATGAAAGAAGCAACAGGTTGTCATGTCACATCGGAGTGAAATCGACGCTGGGTTTGGTAGCTGTCCACCTGGCGGTAACCCTCCCGGACATCGTCGCCGCTCGGATTGTGGACGTAGGAACGTCCACTGCGATCCCGTGATCGGCTGCGAACCCGGCTGCTATGCGTGCTGAAAATCGTTGCCGGGGTGGACGCTGGGCCGTCGGGCAATGGCCATTGCGTTGGAAGATCGGTGTCGTTCTTGTGGTTCCGATCGCCGTGGCGATCAGCCTCGGTGGGCTACGAATGCAGGAAAGGCTCGATGCCGCTTCGGAATTCGCCGTAACATCGGAACGGATACGACTGTTGCCGATGCTGGTGGCGCTCGATGGGGACGCCGCAATCGTTATGGGAACACTCGCACAGCGCACCCTTACCCCGGAGTTTCTCGGTCGGCTGGATTCCTCGATCGCGGCACTGGAGCAAACGAAATCTACGGCAGCACTCGACTCGGACGCGGCGACCAACCTGGCGCGCGCGCTCGCCGAAGCCAGCGGACTGAGTGCCAGGGCCAGATTCGGTCCCACCGCCACCACAGCGGAACTCACCACCCAGCTCGCGCATATCCGGACGTCGCTGTCGACAGTGGTTACCGCCATTGCCGATTCATCGGCTGATCCGGCCCTGGCCGGAGAGACCGGACGACTCGAGGCACTCTGGTCAGCGCAGAAGATCATCTCCGCCGAGGGGTTGGTGGTCGTCGGTGCATCGGATGTGCTCGCAGGGAGGTCATCCGGTTCGCTCGCGGCCGAGGCCGCCGAGTTGCTCGCGCATCTGCACACCGAATCAGCAATGCTGGATCAGGTTTTCGCTCGGTACCCACCGGATGATCCGACCGTGGATACATTGCGCAAAGGGGTGAACGATCGGACCGTGATGCAACAAGGGATCACGCAGCCGGACACCACGGCCCGTGCTCTCGACGACCTCAAATACTCGCTGTTCGCCAGCATCCGCGACTATGGACAAGCCGTTGCGGCGGCCTCGGCAGGGCTGGAAGACGCAATCGGGACACAAGCCGGCGCTCTGCGTGCGACCGCGTGGCGAGAGGGCAGCGTAGTCAGTGGAATGCTGCTGACGGCAGTCGCACTCGCGGCTGCGGTAGCCCAGTCGGTGCTCGCGTCGCTGCGCCGTCTCCGGAACGAGGCTGTGCGCGTCGCTCACCAGGACCTGCCCGAGGCGGTCGAGCGGATCAAGAGCGGTACGGCCGTCACAGACGTGATCATCCGTCCGCTCGACGCCGGCACCCGCGAGGAGATCGGACAGCTGGCCCGCGCCGTGGACGATATCCACAGTCAAGCCGTGCTACTCGCGGGTGAACAGGCGCAGCTACGCCGGCAGATGAACGACATTTTCGAATCACTGGCCCGCCGCAGCAGATCACTGCTCGATCTTCAGGTGCAGATGATCGAGGAGCTCGAATTCGAAGAGCGCGATCCCAAACGTCTGGAGAACCTGTTCCGGCTGGACCATGTGGCGACCCGGATGCGGAGATATGGAGAGAACCTGCTGATTCTCGCCGACGACAAGGTACGGCGTGTACGCCACACGCCGCCGATGCGTTTGGAGGACGCGGTCCAGGCGGCGATTTCACAAGTAGAGGAGTATCCGCGAGTCCGGATGGTCGGACCGTTGCCGATCGCACTGAACGGTACGGCGGCGGCCGACCTGGTGCACATCCTCGTCGAACTGCTCGACAACGCCTTGCGGTTCTCATCGCCCGACACCAACGTCGGGTTGGATTTCGGCCGTACCTTCGACGGCGGTGCGACCATCGACATAGTCGATCAGGGCATCGGCATCGGAGCCGAAGATCTCCGTGAGACGAATTCACGGCTTGCACATACGCCTCGGGCGGATGCCGACACGGCACGCAGGATGGGCCTCTTCGTCGTGGGCAAACTTGCTCACCGGCACGGTATGACGGTGAATCTCCGCTCCACCCTGGATACTTCGCGAAACGCGGGGATTACCGCAACGGTATCGATACCCGGTCATGCGCTGACCGCTACCGAAGCCCACCACCCCGCCCCGTCGAAGTGGGAAGAACCCCATCCGTCCACTCGCGTGTCGATTCGGAATCCGGAGCACCACGAACTTCCGCGGCGCCCGACCGGGCGCGGCGCGATTGTCCACGATATCGGTAGCGGGGGTGGCCAGGGTCCGATCCGTCGCTCGCCGGAGGAGATACGCGAACGTCTCATGCGCCAGCAGCGTGCCGTCGCGGCGGCGCTGTCGCACGTACAACCGGCCGCCGGGGCCTACGGCGATCAGACGAAGGAGCACTGATGACTGCAGGTGGCACACTGGACTGGTTGGTCTCGAACTTCACCCGTGAGATTCCCCATGTGGATTACGCGGCGCTCATCTCGACGGACGGGCTTCCGATGGCCGTCAGCAGGCCGATGCCGCCCGAACGGCTTGCGCAACTCTCGGCTGCGGCCGCGGCAATGGCCGCTCTCGCGGCGGGAGCGTCAGGATTGTTCGACGGGGGTCGTGTGCTGCGGTCGACGGTCGAGATGAGGGGCAGCTACTTTCTCCTCATGGGTGTCGGTAACGGCTCTCAGCTCTTGGCACTGGCCTCCGATGACTGCGACATCGGGCAGGTGGTGTACGAGATGATGCTACTTGTCGAACGCGTGGGATCCGAGGTCCAGGCGTTGTCACGACGTTAGCACCCCTCGCATTTCTCGGCGTCGCGCAAGCAGCGTGGGCCCGCACAACGATTTGCAACGCGTGCTACTCACGTGACGTGGTGGGCACCGCAATGCTGGTTGGAATATCAACCACTCGAACTGCCGCTCGATATGCCGCTGCTGGGCCATTCGCCGAGTGTCGGCTGCATTGCTTGCCGAATGGTTCAGCACGCGACCGCTCGCCAGGGCATGGCATCGCTGGACGTAACCCTGCCCCCGGCGGTGAGCGCTTCGAGTCGCCGAGAAGCTCTGACTGGAGGCCGCTGAGCAGGTCCAGCGGTTGTGGGAGTTCTGATGCACCAGAATGGGTGCAGGAGGACGAGATCACGACATGGCGCGACGACGACACACTCCCGAGCAGATCATCCGCAAGTTCCGCGAGGGCGAGAAGCTGCTCGGTGAGAAATTCTCGATCGAGGAGGTGTGCAAACACCTCGAGATTTCCGAGGCCTCCTGGCATCGCTGGCAGTCCCAGTACGGCGGCATGAAATCCGACGACGCCAAACGGCTCAAAGAGCTCGAACGCGAGAACGCGCGGTTGAAGAAGATGGTCGCCGAGCAGGCCCTCGACATCGACATGCTCAAGGAACTGAACCGGGGAAACTACTGAACCCGGACCGGCGCCGCAGAGCCGTTGTGGTTCTGCAGCAACGATTCCGGGTATCACAACGGCGTGCCTGCGCGGTGGCCGGGCAGTCACGGTCGGTGCAACGGCGACCGCCGGCGGTCACCGAGATCGAACAGGCACTGCGGGCGCGACTGCGCGCGATCTCGCGCAAGCATCCGCGGTGGGGTTGGCGCAAGGCCCATGCGCTGTGTCGCGGTGAAGGACTGGTGACCAACCATAAACGGACGCAACGACTCTGGCGGGAGGAGGGATTGAAAAGACCCAGCCGGGCGCGGAAGAAACGCCGCGTCGGGCCGGGCCGGAATCAACGCTTGAAGGCGTCTTTCCCGGATCAGATGTGGGCGTTGGACTTCCAGGTCGATGTCACCGTCGACGGCCGCCAGGTGCGGTTCCTCAACATCATCGACGAGTTCACGCGAGAGGCGCTGGCCACCAGGGCATTCCGATCGTGCACCGCCGACCGGCTCGTCGGTGTCCTCGACGAGATCATCGAGGCTACCGGTCGAAGACCCAGGCATATCCGCATGGACAACGGTACCGAGATGACCGCGCATGCGATGGCCGACTGGTGCCGGTTCACCGGTGTCGATGCCTCGTTCATCGACCCGGGATCGCCCTGGCAGAACGGGGTCTGCGAGTCGTTCAACGGCCGTTTCCGCGACGAATTCCTGTCCTGCGAGGTGTTTCATTCCCTGACCGAGGTGCAGGTCCTTGCCGAGGACTGGCGCATCGAGTACAACGATTACCGGCCACACGGATCGCTGGGTTTCCTCAGCCCCAACGCATTCCGTCAGCAATGGTCACCGACCGAGTTCGAGCAACAAATCCAACTCGCATAACCGGTGGACCCGCAACCGGGGCCCAGTCAGCTCAAATAGTCGCCACCTTGAGCGGCTGGTGCCGCTGTAACCGTGTCGAGAGCTTCCAGACGAGGCGGAAGGCGGTCTCGCGTTCCGTCCCGACAAACCGACTTCGTCGTAGTGTCCCACCGCTACGTGTCCGACAATTCCGGTAACGATGCCAGGACAATCACGCCGTCCGGCAACATCGGCGTTTCGAACGCCGGTTCCGACGTACGTTCGCACATGACTTCAGAGGGGAGAGGGCGTGGACAGCCTCGATTCGAGGATCCTCGAGACCGCGCTTCGTTGGTTGCCGTATGGTGGGCCGCCGACCGAGGAAATCCTTGTCGATTTCGGTATGACGGAACTCCGGTTCGATCAGCATGTTGCCCGAATTCTCCACAGCGATTCCGCGAGTCATCTCGCGCCTGGAGACCGGGCCACACTGTTCAACCAGCTCCAGAACCGGGATGAACGAAGACGTCCGAGCATTCCCGCCCGTTTTAGCAGTCTGTCCCTCGATCGGACGACCGGTACCGCGGGGTGAAGGGGGAAACGGTGCCATCTCTACTACAGCGCATGTTTACGGTTTTCGACCGCGACCGCGACCGCGACCTCGGACACGGGCCACCTCCGTGCACCGCAGCACGGTCCAGCACAGATGACGTTATGACAGACATAGTCCGTCGTGGACCCGTATCGGTGAGGCATTCGAAATGGGCCGGGTAACGACGCGACGACCGATCAGCCGTGTCAACGGTGGACAGCGGCATACTCGTGTCGACACGGTAGTCGTCGAAGAACCTCTCGAGATCCGGGTGAACTCGGTGCCGTTGGCGGTGACGATGCGCACCCCTGGATCGGATATGGAGTTGGCGCAGGGATTTCTGCTCACCGAGGGCATCGTCACCGGCCGGGCGGATGTCGCGTCGATCCGGTATTGCCACAGTGTCGGTGAGGATGGGCGCAACACCTACAACGTCCTCGACGTCGACCTCGCGCCGGGTGTGGCCCTGCCCGACACCGGTATCGAACGCAACTTCTACACCACCTCGTCGTGCGGGGTGTGCGGGAAGGCGTCCCTCGACGCGATCCGGCAGCGCACCCGGTACTCACCCGCCACCGACCCGGTCCAGGTTGATTCTGCGACGATCGCGGGACTGCCGCACGCCCTGCGCGCGGCGCAGAAGGTCTTCGATACCACCGGCGGGCTGCACGCGGCCGGACTGTTCACTGCCGAGGGTCAGTTGCTGGCGGTGCGGGAGGACGTCGGCCGACACAACGCCGTCGACAAACTCATCGGCTGGGCCATCGAGCGGGATCGCATGCCCCTACGCGATACCGTCCTCCTCGTCAGTGGCCGGGCGTCGTTCGAACTCGCGCAGAAGGCGGTCATGGCCGGTGTTCCCATCCTCGGCGCGGTCTCCGCGCCGTCGTCGTTGGCGATCGACCTCGCCCGCGAAACAGGGCTCACTCTCATCGGGTTCCTGCGCGGCACCACGATGAACCTGTACACCCACCCCAACCGTGTCACCGGGATATCGGCGGTGGCGCCGTCCTGACCGGCTCCGGCGACGGGGCAGCGGCGGACGAGATGCTCCGCCACCCGCAGGCTCATGATGGGAACGCCAAGACGGAAAACCGCCTATCAGACCTGGATCGCTCGCCGCGGGCGTGACCGGATCGGTCAGGCTTTTTCTCCTGGGCGGCCGACTTTGCGGCCAGCACCAGCGTAGCGGGACCATCGTGAATCACTGTCGCTTTTTCCGACCGGGGCCGGCGCGTGCTTCTCGACTCCGACGGCGGTTCAGACAACGTGCGCCGACTACGTCGCGGTGTGTGGTCAGCCACAAAGGGAGGGGCACTGTGTCCGGCATCACGGCATACTCGCTCGGCTTCCCGGCGATTTACCGGCATAGGCGAACAGCCCTGGACCGCGGTGGTGGTTTCTCGGCAGTGTTCCGAGTGACCACGGTTGAGGATCACCCAGCCGAAACGACGGACTGCCTTTCCCCGCCGCGATTGAACGAATCGAGGCAGCCGAGCAGACGGTGCATTCCGAAGGCAGCGGGGCGCGTACTCAACCACCGATCAGATACACATGGAGGACCGGTCGATGCTCGTCAGACGCTCTTCGAAAATTTTGCTGGCCGTCGGCGTGTTGTTCATCGCTCTTGCCGCCCTCGTGCGGTTCGTGCTGGTGCCTACGCTGTCGAAACTACCTGGCGACCTCGATGTGAATCCTGTGTACGAGGGGACTGGAACTCTGCTCAACGCTAAAGCCCTGCAGGCCGGCGACATCGCCAATGTGATCGTTTCCAACGCTCCCGTGAGAATCGATCGGCACATCTACGTGTCGAGCACCGACGGTGATACCGCCATCGCTCATGACGACATCGTCCTCGAAGCGGCCGGGCTCTCTGTACCGTCGAACCACACTTACGCCATCGACCGCAAGACCATCGATGCGGCGAACGGCGACACAGGGAAGGGGATCGAACCCCACAGCGGAATGACCATCGCTCTTCCGCTGCTCCCGAACCCGTCGGCGAGCTACCACTACTACGACTCCGCGACCGGAACGACGGTCCCGATGACCTACCTCAACTCGGGCGCTGTCTCCGGACGTGACATCCTCAACTATTCCGTGGAAGCGAAGGGCATCCTGCGCGATCCCGCAATCGCGGGGGCGTTGCCGCCGGCACTGCCCAAGTCGCTCGTCGGATCGCTCGCGCCCCTGCTTCCGGCGGCTGTGCAGCACAGTCTCGGCGGCGCCCTCGGGCAGCTCCCGGATCCTGTGCCCTTCACCTACACGGCGGACACCCACATCAACCTTGCCGCCGACCGGACCTTGGGATCGTCGATCGACGCGAAACTGAATCAGCAAATCATCGCGAACGTGAACGTCGGCGGCCAGTTGGTTCCCGTCATGCCTGTCCTGTCCATCGACACCTCTCTCAACAAACAGTCGATCAGCGATGCAGTAGCCTCGGCTAAGTCCCAGACAATGCAGTTGAACCTGATCAGCGTGGTCGCACCGGTCGTGCTGGTCCTCGGCGTGCTGGCACTGCTCATGGCCATTTTCCGGAGGCACCCGCGCGCAATCACCCGGCCTCCAGCACAGCGAGAGAACCCGTCGGTCCGCTAGCCGGACCGCGCGGGGATAGGCACCCGTGTACACCTTCCGCACACGACGGTTGCTCGGTGTCCCCCTGAGCCACCTGTGCAATCGAAGGGAACCGGGGATGGTCATCATCGCCGACTATGACCGGTGCGAAGGGCACGGCGAGTGCGTCATCGCCGCGCCCGAAGTTTTCGACCTCAACGACGACGGCGACGCGGTGATCATCCTCGACGACTCGCCCGCAGAGGCCTTAAAAGTTGTGCCCGGTCGCGGCCCTGCGAATCGCCGACTGAGCCCGATCATTTCCTATCTGACGTCGTGATCTGCTCCAGCAGAACCGACCTGGCAAGTAACACCAATCAGAGAGAAAGCAGAGAACAATGCCCGCATTTACCGATCCCACCGACCTGCGCAAATTCGTCGGAGGCATCTTCGAAAAGGCCTACCTGGACGAAAAGCTTGGCCCCAAGCTCACCGCCACCGGTGCCGTTCTGCTCGTCTCGTGCCACGATCCCGCTTGTGAGGTCGTGCTCGACATGCCCAACAACAAGGTCTACTCCAGTGTCGAGGAGGGCGGTGTCACCCCGAACGCCACGCTGAGGATGAGTTCGGAGAACGCGAACAAGTTCTGGCAGGGGAAGCTCAACATGACGATGGCTCTGACGAAGGGCACCGTCAAGGCCGAGGGACAAATCATGAAGGTGCTCAAGCTGGTCCCGAGCACCAAATTCCTGTTCCCGATCTACATCCAGGACCTCAAGGATGCCGGACGCGAGGACCTCATCGCCTAAACGCGGGCAGCGGAGCCAACCAAACGACACCTGATCAATGATGGGGCCGGTATGAGCACCGGCCCCATTCTCATGCCCGTACATGCCTCGTCAAGCGTCACGTGACGATATGTTGTTCAAGAACTGCTGGCGTCGGGACTTGACCGCCACACCCCGGCTCGACCAAGCAGTTGAGGTCGCCACCAACTACGACCCTGTGCTGGCTGGGCTCGTCGACCCCGGATGGCTCCGGCGACGAACCGCCAGCGAATCGTCCTTCTTCGGGCCCCGTGCCTGGCTGCATCGGGACATCACATCGGATTCGACACATCCCGGTAGGGTCGCGGGGACGCGCAGAAACAAATCGTCCGGTGCAGCTACAGCCGCACCGGACGATTTGCGTATGGATGCAGGCTAGCTGCGCAAACGGATGGTGACTGCCCGCGGTTCGGTGAAGAACTCGCGGGAGTACTGGCCGCCCTCGCGGCCCAGGCCGCTGCTGCCTTCACCGCCGAACGGCAGACGGAGGTCACGTTCGAAGAAGGTGTTGATCCACACCGTGCCGGCCTTCCAGCGAGCGGCCATGCGGTGGGCGCGGTTGAGGTTGTCGGTGAACAGCATGCCGGCAAGGCCGTACGGGGAGTCGTTGGCGATGCGCAGCGCCTCGTCCTCGGTGTCGAATCCGAGGACGGTCTCGACGGGCCCGAAGATCTCCTCGCGCGCGGTACGCGAGTTGTTGGTGAGCCCTGTGATCACGGTCGGCGGGTAGTAGAACCCTTTCGCTCGGGCGTCGTCGGTGAGCCGGGACCCGCCGGTGACGATCTTGCCGCCTTCCGCCTGCGCGAGTTCGACGTAGCTGTGCACCTTCTCGAGGTGTTTCTCCTCGATGAGCGGGCCGACGAAGTTGGCGGGGTCCTTCGGGTCACCGACGGTGAGGGCGCGGGCCGCTTCGGCGAACCGTTCGAGGAACTCGTCCATGATCGAGTTCTGCACCAGCAGACGCGACCCGGACAGGCAGACCTGTCCGTTGCCGCCGAAGATGGCCCGCAAGGACATTGGCACGGCAACGTCGAGGTCGGCGTCGGCGAAGACGATGTTCGCGGACTTGCCGCCCATCTCCGCCGAGACCGGAGTGTGGTTCGCCGCGGCGGCCTGGAGGATCTTCACACCGGTGGCGCTGGAACCGGTGAACGTGATCCGGTCGACCCGCGGGTCCGCGGTGAGCGGGCCGGCGACGGCCTCGCCGCCGAAACCGTGGACGACATTGAGAACGCCCTCGGGCAGGCCGGCCTCGAGAGCGAGCTCGGCGAACCGGTGGGCGGTCAGCGGCGTCTGCGGGGCGGGCTTCAGGACCGTGGTGTTACCGAAGGCCAAGGCGGGAGCGATCTTCCACGTCGCGAGCATCAGCGGCGCGTTCCAGGGGCTGATCGCGGACACCACCCCGGCCGGTGGGTACAGGACATAGGAGAGCAGGTCCCCATCCGGGTAGGCCTCGTTGGCGGCCATCGACACGTAGTCGGCGAAGAATCGAAGATTGTGCGCGACCCGGGGGATTTCTGCGTGCAGAGACTGGTTGATGCTCTTGCCGCCGTCGCAGGTCTCGATCAGCGCGAGTTCCTGGCGGTGCTCGTCGACCTTGTCGGCGACCGCGTGCAGGGTCTTCGCTCGCTCCTTCGGCGACATCTTCGGCCAGGGCCCGTTGTCGAATGCCTGCCGGGCCGCGGTGATCGCAGCGGCCCCGTCTTCCGCGGTTCCACGGGCGACCGTCGCGAGCAGGGAACCGTCGTGTGGGTCACGGGTCTCGAACGTGGCGCCGTCCGATGCGGGACGCCAGTCGCCACCGATGAGGTGTCTGACGTCGGAAATTTCCGGTACTGCTGTCATGGGCTCTCCTGTTGAACCAGGACGGAGGCCGATCGGCCCGCGGGTCCTGATGTGAACGCGGCAATGCGCGGCATGTCATACATGTGGTATCTGTGACTCACGACACTACGAGCTGTTTTTCGTGCAGACCATGGCCTCACACGCACATCGCGTGGTCTCCACGCGCACAGCAACAGCACGGAAGAAATCGAACGACGCGGGGCTGCGGCCCAGTGGCCGTCGCCCCGCGTCGTTCGATCAGCGTGCCGCCAGCGCCGGAGTCTCGTAGGTGCGGCCGGCGAGTTCGGAGGCGACGTCGATGATCATGTCCTCCTGGCCACCGATGACGCCGCGGCGGCCGAGTTCGAGGAGAATGTCGCGCGCCGGAACACCGAATTTCTTGGCTGCCCGCTTGGTGGGGTGGAAGAACGTGGAGTAGACGCCGGCGTAGCCGAGCACGAGCGCGGTCTCGTCGACGATCTGCGGTTCCTTCATCAGCGGGGCGACAACGTGTTCGGCGGTGTCGATCAGAGGGAACAAGTCGACGCCGGTATCCCAGCCGGCGCGTTCGAATGCGGCGGCGAGCACCTCGGTCTGGGCGTTTCCTGCGCTGGCGCCGAGCCCGCGCAGAGAGCCGTCGATGAAGGTTGCCCCGTTCTCGGCGGCGGTGAGCGCGTTGGCGATCCCGACGCCGAGGTTGTTGTGGGCGTGGAACCCGATATCGGCGGTGATCGCCTGACGCAGCGCGGCGACGCGGTCGCCGGCGTGCTGGGGGACCATGGCGCCGGCGGAGTCGACGACGTAGACGACGTCAGCGCCATAAGAGTCGAGTTTGGCGGCCTGCTCGGCGAGGGGTTCGGCCTCCAACTTGTGGCTCATCATCAAAAACGTCATCACCGTCAGGCCCTGCTCCTTGGCCCATTCGACGGGCTGCTGGCCGCAGTCGGCCTCGGTGCAGTGCACGGCGACGCGCACGGTCTTGATGCCGGCGTCGATTGCCTTCTGCAGTTCGGCGAGTGTTGCGATGCCGGGTACGTAAAGGGCTGCGATGTCGGCGTTTTCGACCGCGTCGACTGCGGCGCGCACGTAGTCGGGGTCGGTGGCGGCGGCGAACCCGTACTGGATCGAGGAGGCGCCGAGGCCGATACCGTGCGCGACCTCGATGGTCGGAACGCCGGCCTGGTCCAGACCGCGAGCGATGTCGGCGACGTTCCGCGGAGTGAATTGGTGCGACACCGACGACATGCCGTCGCGCAGAGTGGTGTCGACGATCGTGATCTTTTTACTCATTGTGCTGCTCCCTGGACGAGGTTCTGCTGGGCCATGACGTCGGCGACCTGGACGGCGGCGGCGGTGATGATGTCGAGGTTGCCGGCATAGGTGGGCAGGAAATCGCCGGCGCCGACGACCTCGAGCATCACGGTGACCAGGTCGCCGTCGACGTCGACCAAACGCAGCGAGTAGCCGGGGACGTACTGCTGGACCTTGGCGACCATGTCGACCACGGCGCGCTCGATGGCGTCTGCGTCGGGGTTGCGGACCTTGGCGTAGACGGTGTCGCGCATGTTCATCGGCGGTTCGGCCGGGTTGATCACGGAGATGGCCTTGGCGCGGTCGGCGCCGGCGACCTGGGCGAGGGCCTTACCGGTCTTCTCGCTGAACTCGCTGAGGTTCTGCCGGGTGCCAGGGCCGGCGCTGTGGGAGGCGATGGCGGCGACGATCTCGCCGTAAGAGGCGTCGGCGACCTCGTTGATGGCGTAGAGGATGGGGATGGTGGCCTGGCCGGCGCAGCTGACCATGTTCACGTTGGGGGCGCTCAGGTGGGCGTCGAGGTTGACGGCGGGGACGACGTACGGGCCGACCGAGGCGGGGGTGAGGTCGATGGCGGTGATGCCCGCCTCGGCGTAGCGCGGCGCGGCGGCTGCGTGGATCTTCGCGGAGGTGGCCTCGAACACGATGTCGGGCAATTCGGGCTGGGCAAGGAGCCAGTCGAGCCCTCCGGCGGAGGCCTCGAGGCCTTGCTGACGGGCTCGGGCCAGCCCTTCGCTGTCGGGGTCGATGCCCACCATGAAGCGGGGTTCGACGTGCTCGGACCGCAGCAGCTTGTACATCAGGTCCGTCCCGATATTGCCGGAGCCGATAATCGCGGCGCTCTTGCGACTCATAGTGTGCCTCTCACTCATAGCTGCCGGTATCGGCAGAACCTGGTGTGTCCAAAGTGGTGGAGCACCCGCGTGCGGTCTGCGCCGAATCGCGCTCGCACCCCACCGAAGTCCTGTACGAGAAAACCACTGATGCGCTGCGGGGAGGTTCGGTGGCCGGAATAGCCGAACATCACCCCACAGTGGGATCGCCTGGATCCCGATTACTCGGAGAAATCGCCGAGAAACACTGCTCACGGCCGTCGGGGAGTCTCGGAGACGGAAATTGACGTGCCCACATCCGGTGCGCCTGGAGGCAAAACGATGTGCGCCTGGAGCCATGGTCGCCCGGCACCCCGACTCGTAGTGTCGTAGGCCACAGGCAGTTCACACCGCGACAGCGGTCACCGCCGGTTCCAAGGGCCCGGGCGTATCCCGTCCGGATCCCGTATCCATCACCAATCGTTGCCTGCGGACACGGCCGCCTGCGGTCGAAGGTGGCGCAACAAAGGAGAAGTAGTATGAGTGACTCTCGGTTCGAGATTGCCCATCTGGCCCGTGCCGAACTGCTGAGCCCGAAGCCGCAGGAAACGGTGGAGTTCTTCACGAAGTTCCTCGGCATGTACATCACCCACACCGAGGGGCAGTCGGTCTACCTGCGCGCCTACGAGGACCCGTACCAGTGGAGCCTGAAAGTCACCGAATCCGCCCAGGCCGGCCTGGGCCACGCGGCGCTTCGCACCAGCTCCCCAGAGGCGCTCGAACGTCGGGCAGCCTCACTCGCGGACGCCAATGTCGAGGGCTCCTGGCGCGAGAGTGACTTCGGGTACGGCAAGGCGTTCACCTACCAGTCCCCCGACGGGCACAACCTGGAACTGCTGTGGGAGGTCGAGAAGTACCAGGCCCCGCCGGAGCTGCAGTCCAAGATCCTCACCCGCCCATCGAAGAAGCCGCTGCAGGGCATCCCGGTCAAGCGCATCGACCACCTCAACATCCTCGCCAGCGACGTGACCGCGGTGAAGAACTCGTTCGAACGCCACCTCGGATTCCGCACCACCGAACGCGTCGTCGACGGCAACACCGAGATCGGTGCGTGGATGAGTTCGAACCTCCTCGGCCACGAGATCGCCTGCTTGCGCGATGCACAGGGCGAACGCGGCAAGTTGCACCACCTCGCGTTCTACTACGGCACCGGCCAACACAACATCGACGCGGTGGAGATGTTCCGCGACTACGACATTCGCATCGAAGCGGGTCCCGACAAGCACGGCATCACCCAGGCGCAGTTCCTCTACGTCTTCGAACCCGGCGGCAACCGCATCGAGCTGTTCGGCGAGGTCGGCTATCTGCACCTCGATCCCGACGGCGAGACCAAGACCTGGCAGATGTCCGACATCGACACCGGGCTGGCGATCGGCGGCGCGAAGCTGCCGTGGGAAACCTACTTCACCTACGGCACACCGAGTCCGCTCTCACTCGATCAGCACATCGAAAAGTACGCGCACTTCGGTCCCGACGGCCCCGGCCCCGACGCCGCAACAGCCGAGCAGGCGGTCCCGGACGAGATCGACCACTCCCGGGCCGTCGTCGGCGCGCCCTCGGCGTAGAAAGACTGACGGCGCCGCGCCATCCCACAGAAAACGCGACGGACCACGTGGTCCGTCG
>NZ_JBEXJI010000042.1:0-73578 GCF_040609015.1 Nocardia sp. NPDC004860
GTCCCCGGCGCCCCCCCCCACCGCCCCTCCCCAACTCCGGCCCTCAATGGCTCGGGCGGGGGGGCCCCCCCCCCCCCCCCCCCACGACGCGCCGGGTCTTCGAGGCCGAAAAGTGCTGGCCGAGACGTCGATCGATGTCTCGGCCAGCACCTTGCGGGATTCAGTGGGCTCCAACCCTTTTCAGTACCTTCAGTACGACGGTCAGCGTGGCTGCCCAGACCCGCTCCGAGACGCCGGCCGGTGCTGTGAAACCGAGGAGGCGCTGGTGCGCAACCGTTTGCGGCTCCGTGTATTTCAGCAGGCCGTCGGCGCCGTGGCGGCGCCCGAGTCCGGAGTCGCCCATGCCGCCCATCGGCGCGTCGACGCTGCCCCAGGCGGCGGCGTAGGCGTCGTTGACATTGGCGGTGCCGGTGTGGATGCGGGCCGCCACCGCGCGGCCCTTGGCACCGTCACCACTCCAGACACTGGCATTGAGACCATAAGCGGTGGCATTGGCCAGCGCGATCGCCTCGTCGATGTCCCGGTAGGGGTAGATCGACACGACCGGGCCGAAGGTCTCGTGGTCGTAGAGCGTCATGTCCGGGGTGACACCGGTCAGGATCGTCGGTTCGTAGAAGAGCGGCCCGAGATCGGGGCGTGCCCGGCCGCCGGCGCGCACGGTCGCGCCCTTGGCGATCGCATCCTCGACATGGGCGGTGACCGTGTCGAGCTGGGACCGGTTGGTCAGGCACCCGACATCGGTGCTGTAGTCGTAGGCGGCACCGATCTTCAGTCGCTCGGTCCGGTCGACGAAGGCCGCGACGAATTCATCGTGGACGGCTTCGGCGACATACATGCGCTCGATGGAGACACACAGCTGTCCCGTCGACGAAAAGCACGCGGAGACAGCGCCTTCGGTGGCGCGGTCGATATCGGCGTCGTCGAGGACGATCATCGGATTCTTGCCGCCCAGTTCGAGCGAGGCGCCGATCAGTCGTTCCCCGGCGTCGCGGGCGATCTGCCGGCCACTGGCGGTGGACCCGGTGAACATCATGTAGTCGGCGTTGTCCATCAGCGGTGTGCCGATGGAACTGCCCCGGCCCACCACCATCTGCCATACCCCGGGAGGCAGGCCGGCCTCGCGCATCAGATCCAGCGCCCACAGCGCGGTCAGCGCGGTCTGGGTGTCCGGCTTCTGCACGACGGCATTGCCGGCCATGAGCGCCGGTATGGCGTCGCCGGCGCCCATGCTCAGCGGGTAGTTCCACGGTGAGACGACCGCGACGACACCTTTGGGATGCCGCAGCTCCGTGGTGTGGGTCAGTATCGGGATCGCGCCCCGGCGGCGTTTGGGCGCAAGCAGTTTCGCGGCGCTGCGCGCGTAGTAGCGGGACGCGATCGCGATATCGGTGACCTCGAGGAAAGCATCGCGCCGGGTCTTGCCGTTCTCGGCCTGCATCAGGTCCAGGACCTCGTGCTGCCGCTCGAGCAGCAGGTCGTGGAAGCGCAGCAGGATCGCTTTCCGCTCGTGCACGGGTGTGGCGGCCCAGGCCGGCTGGACGCCGCGAGCGCGGGCGAACGCCGCCTCGACGTCCGCGGGCGTCGAGACCGGCAGGGTGGCGAGCGGGTCACCGGTGTAGGGGGCCGTGGTGGTGGCGTACGTGGCGTCCGGTCCGGCCTCGACGCGTGCGGCGAGCCGCGCGAGCAGGGCCGAGGTCAGCGAAGCGGGCAGGCCCGAGGTACGGGCCGGGGTGGATCTGGCGGCGTGGTCGATGGTCATAGCGGCTCCGGATTCAGTGCAATGCCGCGCGCAGGGTGTCCTGCGCCAGCTTGATCGCGGCCTTCGCCGCCTGGGTCGAGCGCAGCGCGTTCAGCATCACGAAGTCGTGGATGATGCCGCCGAACCGCACCTGGATGACCGGCACACCGGCCTCGCGGAGTTTGGCCGCGTAGGCCTCACCCTCGTCGCGCAGCACATCGGCTTCGCCGGTGATCACCAACGCCGGCGGGAGGCCGCGCAGCTGCTCGATCGACGCGCGCAGCGGGGACGCGTGGATCTCCTCACGCTGGGCGTCGTTCTCGGTGTACTGGTCCCAGAACCACTTCATGCCCTCGCGGGCGAGGAAGTAGTGCTCGGCGAACTGGTGATAGGACGCGGTATCGAAGTTCGCGTCGGTGACCGGATAGAACAGCACCTGCTGCTGGATCCGCACATCGCCGCGCTCCTTGGCCATCAGTGTGAGAACGGCGGTCATATTGCCGCCGACCGAATCTCCGGCAGCCGCGAATCGTGAAGCGTCGAGCCCTTTTTCGGCGCCGTGGGCGAACACCCACTGCGCGGCGGTGTAGTTCTGCTCGATCGCGGTCGGATACTTGGCTTCCGGCGACAGGTCGTACTCGGGAAACACCACGGCGGCGTCGGCGCCGACCGCGAGTTCGCGGACCAGCCGATCGTGGGTGTGCGCGTTACCGAAAACCCAACCGGCGCCGTGGATGTAGAAGACGACCGGCAGCGTGCCGGTCGCGCCCGCGGGTTTGACGATACGGACCTGCACCGACCCGGTCGGTCCGCCTTCGACCGTGATCCATTCCTCGTCGATCGCCGGCTTGTCGATCTCCCCGGACTGAACCTCGTCCACCGCCTTGCGGCCTTCGGCCGGCGGTAGCTGGAACAGAAACGGCGGAGTGTCGGTGGCCTTCGCGAACTCGACCGCCTCGTTTTCGAGCACCGGCTTGATTTCCGTCATCGCACTCTCCTTCTGGTCTGGTGTTCTCGGGTTCCGGATGTACCGCGTTCCGGGACGGTCAGCGCCGGGCCGGGACCGAGGTCGGGACCGGCATGTGCAGGGCGAGTTGCCCTTCGGTGATCACATCGAGTCGAACGGTCTTGATCGGTGCGAGCGATCGCAGGTCTTCGGACAGGCGGCCGCGGCCCAAGGTCAGGTCGACATTGCGGGGCAGGCTCACACTGCCGGCCGACAGCACATTGGTCTGGCTCAGCGTCGAATGCCACGCGCCGGCGATCGAGGTGTACGAGGTGAGTGTCGAAACACGCTCTCCGCTGCGGTATTCGGTCTGGGCGGGCGTGGCGACCGAGAGCGACAGGTCGGTGTTGCCACTGTCGTCGGCGACGCGTGCCGTGCTGCGGGTGGTGTCGATGTCGGCGTCGATGTCGGTGACCCACTTGGGAAATCCGTAGCCGTCGTGCCCGCGGACCTGGGCGATATGGGTGTTCACCGGCAGCGACAGCACATAGGAATCGAGGTGATCATTGTCGAGTCCGGCAAGGAGGTCGACGAATCCGAGCCGGCCGTGCCGGGCCGGCCGGACGGCGACCCCGACGGCGGCTTCGGTGTAGAAGTCGATGTCGCACACGTCGTATCGGAAGAACATGACCGAGATCAGGCCGATCCCGGGCGCGATCTCCAGCGGCGCCAGCTCCTCCGGCAGGCGGGAACGGATCGCGCGCGACGGAGCCAGCATGGTCAGCCGCGCACTCGACATGCGGTAGTAGAAGTTCGGGGTGAAGGTCTCACCGATCCGCGAGTCGACCTTGACCTTGGGTAGCTGCCGGAAGAAGTCCACACTGCTCACCCGGGGATCCCCCGCCACTTCGTCCAGGTCGGTGTCCATCCGGAACCGGTCGTAGAGACCGCCTCCGGGCACGGTGACCCGGTGGCCACCCAGATCGACCTCGACGGTGCTGACTTGAGTCGGTGACATCGGTGTACTTCTCTCGCTCGCTGGTAGGTGGGCGGACCGACGTCAACCGCGAATGTTAGCAGTGTCAACACTGGGATATGGGAATTCCTGCCGACTTCGGCGCGGCCGATCGTCGCCCCATGTTTCACCACGGGACGACTCTCGGACGCGCCACGCCTCAACGGCATGCCACGGCCGAAATAAATTCGGGGGCAACGGGTATCGGACCGTCATGAGTTCATCTCGAGGACTGTGTCGCACCGATGTCGGCGACAAGTCGCTGTGCCAGATCGGCCGAAGACTGCGGGTTCTGCCCCGTGTACAGATTCCCGTCGACCACGACATACGGCCGCAGCGGAAGCCTCGCCTTGGAGTAGTCGACGCCCAGCTCCTTCAGTTTGTCTTCGAGCAGCCACGGGGCCTTCCGGGCGAACCGGTTGAGCAACTCCTCCCGGTTGGACAACCCGGTCATCCGGCGGCCGGCGAAGGGCGATGTTCCGTCCGGCGCGGTCGCGGCCAGGATAGCCGCGGGGGCATGGCACAGCAGTGCGAGCGGGCGACCGGATGTCAGCCGATGGCTCAGCAGCGCACCCGAGATCTTGTTGTAGGCGAGATCCTCCATCGGGCCGTGCCCGCCCGGATAGAACACCAGATCGAAGTCGTCCGCATCGACGGCATCGAGGGGTTCCGGCGTGGCCAGGACATCCGCGATGCTGTCGAGGTAGCGCTCCACTTCGCGGCGCTTCCAGGGCATCCCACCGGCGATTCCGATGCTGAGCCGATCGAGCGTCGGAGCCTTGCCGCCCGGCGTCGCGACGGTGATGTCCCATCCGGCCTCGCTGAAGGTCCGGTGCGGAACTGCCACCTCCTCTGCCCAGTAGCCCGACGGATGCGGCGTTCCGTCGTTCAATGTCCACCGGTCAGCGGCCGTGATAACGAACAGAACCCTCGTCACGCTCGTTCCTCCTGATGCGTTGTTCTGCAGACGGATAGGGCGCCGGCGGCCGGGTTGGGGCGAGATCGGGAAAGCATCGATCGACTCGACGCGCACCGCCGAAGCGACGAATGCCGCCACCTAATGTATTCACCGCTAACATTAGCGGCAACGTTGCCCCCCGTCAACGGTGTTGACAGCGCTTACATGGCAGTTCCGCGTCATGTTGACACTGAATACATTAGTGAAGCGGGGAGGCCCGACTCGATGACTGGACGCATCGTACTGCTAGGCGCGGCTGCACGGGCGGGCTCGTTCTCGACGCGCTACTGAGCAGGCGACTGAAACCCATTGTGGCCGAACATGATCGCGATGCGTAGGCATCGGCCGGTGGGCGAACGTACCGCCTCCGCGATCCGTGTCTTCACCGTGCGCGGTGGCCGCCGTTACGCGACCGTCGTCTCAGGCACCGCTCGACGGGAGACCTGATGGCTTGGGCCGCAGAGCAACTCGCCACCCCGGCCGGCCGCCTCATCTGGAATTGGGTATGAGGTATTCGCCGCTGAGATGGGTCGGGCGAGCGCTGGTCCCGCATCGGTGATCGCCCCGTGCGACGGGTGCGCATGTCACTTCCCGAACTCGGAGAATTCGCATCATAGATGCGGCGAATGCGAGTTGTGTCAATTCCGTGAACCAGAGGATGGATCGGATATCTGATCGATCGTATGCGCTGACGTGATGCCGGGGTGATCGATACCATCGCGGGAGGGCAAGAGATCGCCGATGCCATCGAGTGCGGGATCGACCAGCGCAGGACCGAGGCGGAAATTCTCATGGAGGCCGCTGAATCCGATCGCCCACTGGGCGAGAGCGAGCGCGAGGAGCTCACGCGGTTGCGGGAACTCGCGGCGCATCGCGATGCGCCCGGCACCGGCGACCCGGCCGGTGGGCGGGCGGGGCGCGAACATCGCGGCGCACTGCGCTGGGCGGCCACGGTCGTGCTGCTGGCCCTCGTCGCCGTCCTGGCAGTCGGCTCGGTACTCGCGCGATTCGCCCACGGCGAAGTGCTCGACACCGACCGCTACATCCGGATCGTCACGCCGCTGGGGGCCGATCCGGCGCTGCAGAGCGAGCTGGCCGACCGGATCACCGACGCGATCATGGATCATGTCGACGTCGAGGCCATCACGGCCCAGGCGCTGGCGGCGATCACCGAGAACAACCCCCGGGTGCCCGCCGCGTTTGTCGGGGTCGCCCCGCTGGTCGGCAAGCAGGCACGAGACTTCGTGCGGGACACGGTGACGTCCGTCCTCGCGTCGAATGAGTTCGAAGCCCTGTGGATTCAGGCGAACCGGCAGGCGCACACGGGCATTGCCGCCGTTCTCACCGGCCACGCCCATGCGGCAGTCGGTATGAGCGAGGACGGCACCGTGAGCGTGTCGCTCGGGCCGATCATCGACAGGGTGCGGACCGTGCTGACCGAAGAAGGCTTCACCTTCGTCGAGCAGGTGCCGGCCATCGATCGGTCCTTGGTGCTGTTCCGTTCGCCGGAACTGGTCGAGGCGCGGTGGTGGGTGTCGTTCCTGGACCGGGTCGACCGGGTGGCGCCGTGGCTCACCGTGCTCGTGGCGGCCTGCGCCGTCCGGGTCGCGCCGAAAGGCGCACGCCGGCAAGCGTTTTCCTGGGTGGGGGTGGCGCTGGCGCTGGCCATGGCGACACTGGCGGTAGCCATCGGCATCGCACGATCGGCGTACCTGCACGCGGTGCCCGCCGAGGTGATGACTCCGCAAGCGGCCGCGACGGTGATCGATGCCTTTCTCGTGCCATTGCGGACCACCGTGCGCGCGGTGTTCGCGGCCGCCGTGGTGATCGCGCTCGCCGGGTTCCTCAGCGGGCCCTCGAGATCCGCGGTCGCGGTGCGGGAAGGCTACAACCGGGCTCTCGCCGCGGTGCGATCACGGCGAGACGGCCGAGATCAACAGGCGATCGAATCCGCCGTCGGCCGGTTTCGCGGCCCGCTCCTGGGCGGCATCATCGCCGTCGCGGTGATCGTCCTCGTCTTCTGGCGATATCCGACGGGGCTGGTCGTCGTCGGGACAGTGCTCGTCACCGTCGCCGCTCTGCTCGCCGTGGAACTGGTGGCCGGACCGCGGCCCGTTCGACGCGACCGATCTCACCGCTGACCTCACGCGCCGGTCGCCGGGGCCCGGTGCCGCAGATAATGCCCGACAGCCGTGTCGTCCGATGCGACGGCCTTGACGATCGCTGCCGCACCCACGATCACCACCGACATCACGAAAAGCCAACTGACAGAGGTGAAAGCGAGCCCCCACGGCCCGAAGTGCCGCTGGGCTTGCGCCGTGATGCGTGGCAGCACGAGACGAGCGACCACGTGCACCGCGGTCAGCCCGACCGCGGTCAGGACGCCGGTCGTCCAGAGCACCCGCCCGGTCAGCGCGCCTTTGGTGAGCAGGAACGGCGCGAACGCCCACACCAGGGTCCACACAGCGATCTCACCGAGCAGCGCGAGCGGCTGCCCCGCGACCCGAATCCGGGTCAGATCACGGGTCTGCTCGACGAGTGCGGTCGACAACGCCACCGCGAGCAGCGCGGTCAACCACCGCCAGGCATCCCGCGGCCCCATCGACGGCACCCGCCACACCGCCCCGTAGACCCGGCCGAGCGCCCGAGCGAACGAAGTGCCGCTGAGGATGATCATCAGCAGCCCGACCACACCGAACGCGGTCAGTGACCGATCCGATGACGTGGCCGCGTCCCCGGCGTGCAAGACGGCGGGGTCGAAGCCGAACTGATCGCGAATGGTGTCGGTGGTCGGTTGCCAGCCGCTGAATGCCGACGCGGCGATGATCACCGGAAGCACCGAGGTGAAGATCTGCGCTGCCAACGCCAGTGCTCGATCGACGAGCTCGATCTCGACGAGTGTTTCGCCCAGGCGCCATGCTGTCCGGCCGGCGGGTGTGGCGCGTAACCATCGGATAGCGGCCCGGGCGCGCGCCGCGGATACTCGCCGAGCCGCCGATGGTCGGGATTTCACGGAACGCGCGATGGGTCGATGGGCGACTGCCGCACGGGCGAGGTCACGAATACCTCCCTCAGCTCGACTTTCGACCGGTGATCCGAGACTCCGATCCATCAAACCAAGAACTGGTGTCCGTGCTGCCGCTCTGCGAGCAGCGAGTCCGCATCGACGTGTGCACCGGCGAGGGCGGTGCCATCGCCGCGCCGGCACGGTGCCGCCGGTTCGCTGGCGCCGTGCCGGGTGAGCGACGATGCTGGGAGTGAACCATGAGATGCGGCAAGGCAATTGGCGTAATCGCAAGCGATCGACCACAATTGAAGGAATGGGTGGCGTTGGGGCACGAAAGCTACGCGAGCTCTCGGCTGCCGAGTCACTGAAACGGCTGGCCGGCGCGCAATTCGGGCGAATTGTGTACTCGCGCCGTGGACTTCCGATCATCCGGCCGGTCAATCACATCGTCGAAGAGGATGTGGTGGTGGTGCGGGCACAGCTGGGCGCCAGCCTGCTGCGGGGTGACGGCCAGGTGGTGGCGTACGAGGCCGACTCGTTCGACGAGCACACCCGGCAGGGCTGGAGCGTGATCGTCACCGGGGTCGCGCGGGTGGTGATGGATCCCGAGCAGGTGCAGCGCTACGAGACGCTGCTCGACCCCTGGATCAACCTGCCGATGGACCACGTCATCCGTATCGAGGCCGAGGTCGTCACCGGCCTCGAGCTGATCGACGAGGGCAGCTGACCGCACGCCACGTGCGGCGGTGACTGTGACGCCGGATACCACTCCGGTAGCGTGGCACGCCGTTGGACCGAGCCCGGCAAACCGTCGGCAGGCTCGGCGCGGCCGGTGGCTCCCGATCACGAACGGCGGGTTCCGGCCGCACGCACGCGAGAGGAACCGCATTTGACAGCCTCGGAAAGGCAGCTACCGGACATCGGTACCGCACGCACGGACGACGAGGGGTATTCCCGCGGCCTGTCGCCGCGCACCATTCAGATGATCGCCATCGGCGGCGCGATCGGCACCGGCCTGTTCTACGGCGCGGGCGGCGCGATCCAGAAGGCCGGCCCGGCGCTCATCCTCTGCTATCTGGCCGCCGGCCTGGCCATCTTCGTGATCATGCGGGCCCTGGGCGAACTGCTCACCTATCGGCCCGTCACCGGCAGCTTCGCCGAATACGCCAATGAGTTCCTGGGCCGCTTCGCGGGTTTCGCCACCGGCTGGACCTACTGGGCGGTCTGGGTGGCCACCTGCATGGCCGAGATCACCGTGGCCGGCAAGTACGTGCAGTACTGGTTCGACATCCCGCAGTGGGTGACCGCGCTGGTGGTGCTGGGCATCATGTTCATCGCCAACCTGGTGTCGGTGCGGCTGTTCGGCGAGGGCGAATTCTGGTTCTCCGCCATCAAGGTGACCGCCATCGTGGCCATGATCGTGATCGGCGTCGGCGTGCTGATCTTCCACTTCGGCCACGCCACCAACCCGACCGTCACCAACCTGTGGAACGACGGCGGCGTGTTCCCCAACGGCTTCGGGCAGGCGCTGCTGGCCCTGCAGATCGTGGTATTCGCCTACGTCGGTGTCGAACTGGTGGGCGTCACCGCGGGTGAGGCGCGTGACCCCAAGCGCACGCTGCGCAAGGCGATCAACAGCCTGCCGCTGCGCATCGGCCTGTTCTACGTCGGCGCGCTCGTGGTCATCATGTCGGTGTCGAGCTGGCGCACCTTCCACGCGGGCCGCAGCCCGTTCGTGGAGATCTTCGAGCAGATCGGTATCCCGGGCGCGGCCGGCATCATCAATTTCGTGCTGCTGACCGCGGCGCTGTCGTCCTGCAACTCCGGCATCTACTCCACCGGCCGCATGCTGCGCAGCCTGTCGCAGCGCGCGGAGGCCCCGGCCGCCCTGGGCTCGCTGAGCGGCCGATCGGTGCCCGCGGCCGGTATCGCGGTCTCGGCGGCGGTCATGGTGATCGGCGTGGCGGTGAACTACTTCTCGCCCGACAAGGCCTTCGGCTACATCACGTCGGTGTCCACCATGGGCATCATCTTCGTGTGGGGCGTGATCCTGGTCTGCCACCTGCTCTACCGCCGCCGCGTCAAGCAGGGTGTGCTGCCGGGCAGCGACTACCGCCTGCCGGGCGCACCCGTCACCACCGCGCTCGCCCTGGCCTTCCTGGCACTGGTCGTCGTCCTGCTGTTCTTCACCGAGGACGGCCGCAGCGCCCTGGTGGTCGGCCTGGTCTGGGGCGTCCTGGTCTGCGCCGGCTACCCCCTGCTTTCCCGCAAGCGTTCGGCGAGCGCTGTTTAACAGCTAGTCTCGATGGGCATGACGCATGCTCGAGATCGTCGGGGGAGGCAATCGGCGGCGTACGACCCCGCCACGGTGCCGCTACGCCCGACGAGACCCAGCAGGTCGACAAGACCCGGCCGATCCAGACCCCGCCCGCCCACCGCCCGCCGCCCTCGTGAACGCCCCGAGCGAACACGCCGGGCGCTGGCGGCCGGGCGGGTGGCAATGGCCCTGCTGGCGGTCGCGGTGCTGACCGCCACCGGCGCGGCCTGGCGTAGATACCATCAGGAATTGAGCGGGCTGACCATCTCCGGTGTCACTCCGGACGGCCCCAAATCCAGCGGCAAGACCCAGAACATCCTGGTCATGGGCCTGGACAGCCGCCTCGACGAGCACGGCAATCCACTGCCCCAGGACATGTACGACGCGCTGCACGCGGGGGACGACAGCGAGGGCGGCTTCAATGCGAATGTGCTGATCCTGGTCCACATTCCGGGCGACGGTTCCAAATCCACCGCCATCTCCATTCCCCGCGACGACTACGTCACCCTCGATCCCGCGTCCTGCGCCACCTCCCCGTGTAAGGGAAAGATCAAGCAGGCGTACGGATTCGCCTACGCGCGGGCCAAGGACAAGCTCGCCGCCGCCGGGGTCAGGGATCCACTGGAACTCGATCAGAAGTCCCGCGACGCGGGCCGCCTCGCCGAGAGCAATACGGTCGGCAAGTTCCTCGGCAATGTGCCCGTCGACCATTTCGTCGAGATCACCCTGGCCGCCTTCTTCCAGATCGCCGAGGCCGAACAGCCGATCACCGTGTGTCTCAACGAGGACACCTCCGACGGCTACTCGGGCGCCAACTTCAAGAAGGGCAAGCAGCAGATCGACGCGGCGCAGGCCATGGCCTTCGTGCGCCAGCGGCGCGACCCGGATCAGCCGCTGTTCACCGACCTGGACCGCACCCGTCGCCAGCAGGCCTTCATCGTGTCCCTGGCCCGGCAGTTGCAGGACGGCGGCACCCTCAGCAGTCCCGGCAAGCTGCGCGCGCTGCTGGATATCGCCAAGCAGAACACCGCCATCGACAGCGGCCTGGACCCACTGTCGTTCGCGCAGCGCGCCTCCGCGCTGCTCGACGACGGGCTGTCGCTGTACACGCTGCCGGTCAAGGACTTCGGCACCGACGACGCGGGGGAGTCGATCAATATCGTGGATTCGGACGAGATCAAGGGGATCGTGCGAAACCTGCTGTCCCCGGGCGCTTCCGGCACCACCACGACCACTACGCCCGCGCCTGCCACCACCGGCATCCCGGATGCCACCGGCATCGTGCTGAACGTCGTCAACAGCTCCGGTGAGAACGGCCTGGCCGCCAAGGTCGAACAGGCCCTGGCCACACGGGGTTTCACGCCGGGCGCCGCGACCACCGGCGCGGCCCGCGACACCACCACGCTCACCTACGGCGCGGGCGCCGAATCCGCCGCCACCGCCCTCGCGGCCCAACTCGGACTCACCGCCACCGGTTCGGCGGCCGTGGAAGCCCAGGCCGTCCAGCTCACCCTCGGCAGCGACGCCCGCAGCGGACCCCTCGCGAATGTGCCGGTCGACCAGGCCGATCCGCCCACCTCGGCCACCCGCACCAGGACCCCGGCCACCTCCACCACCCCGCCCATCCCGGTCTCGGCCACCGCCCCCGGCACCAACGCGCCCGAGGCCACCGACCTGTCGCAGATGGATACCGGCGGCATTCCCTGTGTGAGGTAACCGAATTCGCGCATGCCCTGGGCACGGCGGGCGTAGCTTTCTTGGTGCAGGCTATGGTTCGAGGGGCGAACATGAACGATCCGCGGCGCTATGTGGTCATCGGCGGGGGACTGGCGGGATTGGCGTCCGCGGTCTGGCTGGCCGAGGCCGGGAAACAGGTCACGCTCCTGGAACGGCGCGGACGCCTCGGCGGCCGCACCCACGCGCTGGAGGTCGCACCGCTGCGCGACATCCCCGACAACGGCCAGCACGTGATCGCCAGCGGCTACGAGCATCTGTTCCGATACCTGACCAGCGTAGGCACCCGCCAGTACGTGACCTTCCCGCAGCAGGGCGTCCTGCGCTGGCCGGGCGGACGCACCGCGATCATGGGCACCACCGGTTTTCCCGCGCTGCGGGCCCTGTTCGGCGCGCATCCCGACGCGAGCACCGGCGACCGGCTGCGCGCGGCCACGGCCACCCTCCGGATGGGGTGGCAGTGCCTGCGTCAGCCCGGTGATCTGGCCGACCTCACCACCGACCAGTGGTTCCGGCGGCTCGGCATGCCCGCCACCGCGCGGGAGGCGCTGTGGGATTGGCTGGCGCTGGGCATCGCCGCCGAACCGGTGCGGCAGGAGTCGGCCAAGGTGTTCGCCGACGTGCTGGCCACCGGAATCCGGCTGGGCGTCAGGCATTTGCGGCCCGTCAGCATCGGCTATCCGACCACCGACCTCGACACCCTGCTCGTCTCCGGCGCGCAGCGGGTGTTCGACCGGCACGGGGTACAGGTGCGACACCGGGCGGTGGCCCGGCGCATTCGCATCGAGGACGGCGCGGTGACCGGTGTGGTGCTGGCCGGCGGCGAGGTGCAGCCCGCCGACGCGGTGGTGTGCGCGGTGCCCAACTCCTACCTCGGCGGCCTGCTCGACGAGCTACCCGAGCACGACCGGATCTATTCTGCCGCCGACAAACTCGGCTACACCCCGATCGTCAGCACCAACCTGTACCTCGATCGCCCACTCGGCACCAAGGCCGCCATGGAGGCGCTCATCGGCGGGGCGGGCGTCGTCGACGAGGTGTTCGACCGGCAGCGCATGCACGGGCGCGGCACCCTCGACGGCTGGCTGTACTGCCTGACCACCAGCGGCGCCTACGAGCAGATCCACCAGCCGCACCACGCGGTGGTGGACGAGCAGATGGCGCTGCTGCGGCGCTACTATCCCGACGCCGCGGACGCGAAAGTGGTGCACGCACAGGTGGTTCCGATGCCGCGGGCCACGTTTTCGCAGGTGGTCGGGACCGATGGGCTGCGGCCGGGGCAGCGCACCTCGGTGCCGACGCTGGTGCTGGCGGGGGATTGGACCCGAACCGACTGGTCGGCCACGATGGAGAGTGCCGCCCAGAGCGCCGCGAAGGCCGTGGATCTGCTGCTGGCCCTGCCCGCCGCCCGCCGTGTCGACCAAGCGGTTTGATTACTCGCGTTCTGCTCGCACCGGTGGCTCCCGGAGGAAGTTCAGGATCAGCCTCGTGAAGTCGGCCAGGAACCGCTCACGGGGAATGGGCGGAGCGTCGAGCAGGTAGCGGATGGTCAGATGCTCGACCATGCGTACCAGCATCCAGGCCGCGGCATCGGCGTCCACCTCGGCCGGAATCGGATACGGCCGCAGGGACAGCGCCACCCGGGCCAGCTCACCGATCTGCTGCTCGAAGGAACCGGCGCACCCTCGTCGACGTGATCGCCGCC
This sequence comes from Nocardia sp. NPDC004860, assembly GCF_040609015.1. Lineage (NCBI taxonomy): Bacteria > Bacillati > Actinomycetota > Actinomycetes > Mycobacteriales > Nocardiaceae > Nocardia > Nocardia sp. NPDC004860. The sequence continues at coordinate 13,421 of NZ_JBEXJI010000042.1, forward strand.
CGCGTCGGTATCCGCGGCACACCCTTCGACCACCACGACACCTCCGCCGAAGCCGCCCACTGCCCGGTCCGATCGCTCAACCCTGCGTCCCGGCAATGCTCAGGTACACGACCATGATCGTGAACAGAAACCACGCCGCCCCCTGCCAGATCGGCCACGCCCGCTCCGCCCGCCACGCCCGGAACGCGATCACCAACGCCCCGATCCCCCCGAACAGCAAGACCCCACCCGGCCCCAGCCCCACCACCACCCGCGAGGTGCCATCACACAGGCTCGACCCGGCATTCAGGCACGCAGGCCGCGCCGCCGCCCAAACCAGCACGACGACCGCGACCACCGCGGTCCCGCCGAGCACGGCCAGCACATAGGTGGTCGCATGCCGCAACATCGAGGGATCATTCCACCGCTTCTCCACGTCGTTCACCATGACCACACCACCTCCGCTCAGCGCCCGATCCGCACCCGCCGGTACCACCATGGTCGTCCTGCCCGCCACCCCCTGCCATGTCGAACACCACCGCGTCGTACCCCCTGACTTCCACCGGATACCGCACTTATGCGCGCAAGCCTCATCGAATGCCGCGCACCCACTTCCCGGCCACTCGTTTCGACACGCCCTCGAACACCGAACAGGGAGTGCAGCGCTCCGTTCGGCGGGCACTCGATGACGACCCGCAACGCATCGACCAGCACGGCGGCCGGGATGCGTTCGATGCGGCGGAATTCGTATCGGTGCAGCCCGATTGATTCCACCGCCTGCTGCGTCGGGCGCTTCGTGGCGCCATGAGGTCGTGGCCGAACCGCCTGCGTCGGAAGGATGCGGAGTCCGTGTTCAGCGAGCGTCGGCGGCGAGGCCCAGGCCCAGGCCGACGAGGATGGCGGCGAGGGTGCGTTCGATGCGGCGGCGGATTCCGGTGCGGCGCAGCCAGGTTCCGGCTCGGTGGGCGGCGAGGACGACGCCGATGCACCAGGTGGTGTCGATCGCGAGCTGGATGACGGCCAGGATCAGGACCGTGGGGAGGACCGGGCCGCTCGCGGGTAGGAATTGAGGGAGGATCGTCAGGCCGAAGACCGCGGCCTTCGGATTGGCGGCAATGGAGATCAGCGATGCCCGGAAGGCGGAGGCCGGGGTGCGGCCGCCGGGCAGGGCCGAGGTCAGCGCGGCGCCGAAGGCGTCGTCGCCCCGCGATCCGCGCCAGGCCTGGATGCCGAGCCACACCAGCACGACCGCCCCGAGCAGATGGATGCCCACATTCAGCGCCCGGTTGGCCACCAGCAGTGCCGACAGCCCCGCGCCGCCCGCCAGCGTCCAGCCGAAGATGCCGATCTCATTGCCCGCCACCGCCGCCAGCCCGGCGGCCCGGCCGTCCCGCACCGACCGCTGCAGGAACAGCGCGGTCGCCGGACCCGGCAGCGCAGCCAGAATCAAACAGGCGAGCATGAAGGCGGGAAGTACTTCGATCCAATGCGGCATCCGTCGATGCTGTCACCGCCGCCCCCGGCCCGGCCAGCGGATTCCGCCGCACGAGCCGACTTCGCACCCCAATCGGCGAGTCTCGCCACGACACGCCACTATTCGCCCAGCCGGACCCCGACCCTCGCCTGCCGCCTGCCGCCTGCCGCCTGCTGCGTGCCGCCTGCTGCGTGCTGCGTGCCGCGTGCCGCGTGCCGCGTGCTGCGTGCCGCGTGCTGCGTGCCGCCTGCCGCGTGCTGCGTGCTGCGTGCCGCGTGCCGCCTGCTGCGTGCCGCGTGCCGCGTGCCGCCTGCCGCGTGCTGCGTGCCGCCTGCCGCCTGCTGCGTGCCGCGTGCCGCCTGCCGCGTGCCGCCTGCCATGCTCCAGCGCCCGCCACCTCGTCCCTCAGAACATTCGGCCTGACGCGCCGCTTCGGGGCATAAAGGCCTGCTGTACCGCCTCGGGCCCGGGCGGATCGCCACGCAGCGGCGCGGACGAAGAGTCAGCTTTGCGAAGTGGCCGGTGCGCTGACCGTCTCGGAGAGGTAGTCCTGTCCGCCGACGTACACCGTGTGGCCGGGCAGGGTTTCGAGGGTGGTGGCGTCGGCGACGGCGGTCGCGAAGTCCTCGACGGTCGGCAGGTCGCCCTGGTCGCGCCGCGCGGTGACGGCATCGGGGTCCCGGCGTTCGAGCAGGCGCACGATGATGGTGCCGTCGATCATGTCGCCCGACACCACGGTGAAACCGATACCGCGGCTGGTGAATTCGCCGGTCATGGCCCGCAGGGCATCCTCACCGGCGCGCTTGCTCGCGGCGATGGGCTCGTAGCCGGGCGGGACCTCGCGGGTGGGGGAGAAGTGGGCCTGGTGGCTGGTGACGAAGACGATGCGACCGCCCTCGGGTAGATGCGGCAGCGCGAGCCGGGTCAGGCGAGTCTGCGCGTCGCGGTTGAGGAGCATGGCGTAGCCGGGGGCGGCGTCGCGTTCCAATCCGCCGGAGGCGTTGAGCACCAGCACATCCAGCCGGCCGAACTCGGCGATCACCGTGTCGATGAGGGACCGCGCGCTGTCCGGGTCGGCGATATCCGCCCCCGCCACCGACGCGCTGCCGCCCGCGGCGGCGATCTCGGCGGCCAGGGTCTCCGCGCGTTTGCGCTTCTCGCGGTAGTTGATCACCACGTGGTCACCGCGGGCGGCCAGCACCCGCGCGGTTTCCGCGCCGATGCCGCGGGAGGCCCCGGTGATCAGGACGATGCGCCGCCCGGTATCCGTTGTCGCCATCTGCGACCTCCATCCAGTGTGCTGCTTCTAATCCAGAAGCACTAGATTGGTACTTCGAAATGAGAAGCGCAAGTCAGCCACCCCCCGCCAACAGCCGCGCCGATGCCTCCGCGACCCCGCTACTGGCCGCCATGGAGCTGCTCGGCCAGCGCTGGATGCTGCGCGTGATCTGGGAACTCGAGCCCGGCCCGCTCGGCTTCCTGGAACTGCGCCGGCGCATGGGCAACTGCTCGTCGAGCATGCTGTCGGTGCGACTGCAGCGGCTGGTGGAATCGGGTGTGGTGGACAAGAAGCCGGACAAGTCCTACGAATTGACCACTGCCGGAGTGGAATTGGGCGACGCCCTGGAACGGATTTGGCGGTGGTCGGAGCGCTGGGCAGGTAGCCTCGAGCGCGCAGGGGGCGAGGACGAGACGTAGGAACGGAATGAAACGCAGGCTGCTCATCGGCGGCGTCCTCACGCTGGTGGTGCCGGCCCTGATCTCCGTCGGGCTGTACACCCTGATGAACTCACGCACCTACCAGGTCGCCGGCCGCATCGTGCCGCGCGTCGACACCACCGACAAGATCGTCGCCCTCACCCTCGACGACGGCCCCGGCGAGCGCACCCCCGAGATCCTGAAAACCCTTGCCGACGCGGGCATTCCGGCCACCTTCTATCTCATCGGCAGCGAACTGGCCGCCCACCCCGACCAGGGCCGGGCCATCGCCGCCTCCGGCAATGAGATCGGCAATCACACCTACCACCACCAGCGCATGATCTTCGTGACCCCCGGCTTCGTCCGCGACGAAGTGGAGCGCACCGACGCCGAGATCGCGAAAACCGGCTACCTTGGGCCGATCACGTTCCGGCCGCCCAACGGCAAGAAGCTCTTCGCCCTGCCCTGGTACCTGTCCCGCCACGATCGCACCACGGTCACCTGGGACGTCGAGCCCGACTCCGGCAAGGCGCCGTCCACCGACCAGATCGTGGCGGAGACCCTGTCGAAGGTGCGCCCGGGCTCGATCATCCTGCTGCACACCATGTATGCGACCGGCGGGCCCTCGCTCGCCGCCATTCCCCGCATCGCCCGGGCGCTGCAGGATCAGGGCTACCGCTTCGTCACGGTCTCCCAGCTGCTCGCGCGCTAGCGCTCAGGCCGCGTCGCCGGATCCGGTGATACCGCGCCGGATCTCACCGGGCGTGTGCTCCTCCCGCGGCATGGCCCGCGCGTGCGAGGAACGCAGCTGCCACGGCACACTGGTCACCATCACCCCCGGCTCGAACAGCAACCGCGCCTTGAGCCGCAGCGAACTCTGGTTGTGCAGCAGGTTCTCCCACCAGCGCCCGACCACGTACTCGGGGATGAACACGCTCACCACATCGCGTGGCCGCGACTTCCGCTGGCGTTTGATCTCTTCCAGCACCGGCCGGGTGATTTCGCGATACGGCGATTCGATGACCTTCAGCGGAATCCCGACCTGGTAGATCTCCCAGTCCCGGGCGAGGTGGCGGGTGTCGGCGTCGTCCACGTTCACGGTCACCGCGGTCAGGGTGTCGGGCCTGGTGGCACGCGCGAACTGCACCGCGCGCTGGGTCGCCTTGTGCCAGCCCGACACCAGCACCAGCGCGTGCACCCGCCCCGGCAGCGTCTCCAGATCGTCCCGGTCGATCTCCAGTTCGGCCCGCACCGACGAGTAGTGCCGGTGGATCAGCCACATGATCGCCACCAGCACCGGCATGGCGATGACCACCAGGTAGGCGCCATGGGTGAATTTGGTGATCATGACGACCACCAGCACCACCCCGGTGAAGCAGGCGCCGAAGGCATTGATGAAGCGCGCCCGGTGGATTCGCAGGCGCTCGACCCGGCTGTCGACGGTGCGCAGCTCCTTGTTCCAATGCCTGACCATGCCCGTCTGGCACAGTGTGAACGACGTGAACACGCCCATGATGTAGAGCTGGATGAGTCGGGTGGTGGACCCGTCGAAGGCGTAGATGAGCCCGCCGGCCACCACCGCCAGCAGAATGATGCCGTTGGAGAAGGCCAGCCGATCGCCGCGGGTGTGCAGCTGCCGCGGCATGTAGCGCCGCTGCGCCAGGATCGAATTCAGCAGCGGGAAGCCGTTGTAGGCGGTGTTGGCGGCGAGGATCAGGATCAGCGCCGTGGTCACCATCAGGTAGTAGAAGGCGACGCTGTGCCCGCCGAACACCGCGGCCGAGATCTGCGCGATGACGGTCTTCTGCGCGTCGGTCCGGCAGTCGCCCTCGAATCCGATGAGATCGCAGGTATTTTCGACCACCCGGGTCTTGGTGATCATGGTCAGCGCCGTGACGCCCGAGAACATGGCGATGGCGATGACGCCCATGGCGGTCATGGTGCGGGCGGCATTGAGCGCCTTGGGCTTCCGGAACGCGGGCACCCCATTCGAGATGGCCTCGGCGCCGGTCAGCGCGGTACATCCGGAGGAGAACGCCCGCAGCAGCAGGAACGCCACGCCCGTGGTCGAGAGCCCGACCTGCTCGGCGTGAATCTGATAGTGCGCGCTCTCCGCCACCGGCGTGTGCCCGAGCAGTGTCTGGCCCAGCCCCACCACGATGAGCGCGAACACGCCGAGAACGAATCCGTAGGTGGGAATCGCGAAAGCCCGCCCGGATTCCCGCACGCCGCGCAGATTCATGGCGGTCAGGAAAACGATGAATGCGAGATTGACGGCCACACGGTACGGATTCAGATCGGGAATGGCGGAAATGATGTTGTCCACTCCGGCGGCCACCGATACCGCGACGGTCATGACATAGTCGACCAGCAGTGCCGCCGCTACGACCAGGCCGGGCAGCGCCCCCAGGTTCTCGGCCACCACCTCGTAGGAGCCGCCGCCGGACGGATACGCCTGCACCACCTGCCGATACGACAGCGCCACCACGGCCAGCAGCACCACCACGCCCGCGGCCACCACCGGGGTGAAATGGAGGTAGGCCAGCCCGCCCAGGGTCAGGATGAGCAGGATCTCCTGTGTGGCGTAGGCGACCGACGACAGTGGGTCACTGGCGAAAATAGGCAGCGCGAGTCGTTTGGGCAGCAGGGTCTCCCCGAGCCGATCGCTGCGAAACGGGCGTCCGAGCACGAGTCGTTTGGCTACGTCGATCGGTGAAACCACGCTCGGAGCCTAGGGCGGAAAACCGCATGAATCGGAACCCCATGCCGTATGGATTTCGTAAAGATACTGAACAGTCCGGTGCTTTCTCTTGCGAGTTTCCAGACTTGTGCAGTTGATCGAACAACCACCTAGACTGTCTGGGACGTAGTCGAGGATTTATGGAGAGGTGACACGATGGGAGACCGGACGGTCGTCGCCGACGTTGCCGACGAGTTGGCACGCCGTGTGGCATCCGGGGAGTACGAGCCCGGTGGTCTGATGCCGTCCGTCCGCCAGGTCGCCGACGAATTCGACCTGAATCGTGCGACGGCGCAATTGATTCTGGGCCGCCTCGAATCCTACGGATTCGTGGACGCGTACCGCGGCAAGGGGTTCGTCATCCGGGATGTGCGCGCCGAGGGCGGCGTCGATGTGTACCGCCGGCTGTTCCGGCTGTCCATGCCGGATCCGGAGATCGCCGCCGACATGTTCGGCAATATCGTCGACGAGGAACGCGGCATCGCGCTCGAGGCGCTGCTCGCGTACACCGGCTGCGAGCGCGCCCTCGATCCGGCGGTCCTCAAGGACGAGATCGACGAACTGGAAACCCTTGCGCGCGGCGCGGACCCGGATCCGCACCGCATGCTGAGCATCGAGCTCGGGCTGCTGCGCCGGCTGCTCACCGCGCTCGGGCACACGGTGCAGCGCGCGGTGCTCAACTCCATCGGCGAGATGGTGCTGGAGGTGCCGGAGGCGGTGGAGGCCTACTTCGCGGTCTCGCCGGATCTGCACGTGCTGGTGTGGCGGGCGCTGGTCGCGGTGTGGGAGTCCGACAGCGGGCCGAGTCAGGCGCAGCTGGCGCTGTTCGAGGATCTGTTCGGCATGTACCACCGGAAGGTGGTGGCGCGCTTCGAGGAACTGGTCGGCGCGGCCGGGGCCGAGTCGGCCGGCGAGGTGGCCGCGACCGCCTGAAGGGGCTGGACCGACCCGATCACGCCCGTTTCAAATCCGACGGGTCGGTTTCGTCTCAGACAACCCCGCTTGGCAGAAATTACTGCCCGATCACGGCGTTCATGATGGTGCCCGCGCTCGTCGCGACAATGCCGCCGATGAGCGCGCCCGCGACCTGCTTGGGCGCCTGCACCGCGCCGCCGCTCCACTTCTCCCAGGCGAAGCGGCCACCCGCGTAGGTGATGGCCAGCACCCCGGAGAGCAGCACGAACCAGGTGAAATACCGGACCAGGCGCAGCAGCTTGTCGGCCACCGGCGGCGTCTCGGGAGTCGGATCGAAGATCTGCGCGTGCTGAAGCTGAGTCAGCAACTCGTGGGCGGCAGTTGGAAACATCTCGGTGCTTCTTCCACGTGATGGCATGTCCATCTCCGGGGTACTCGCCGGAGACGGTGCCGCGCAAGGGAAGTCGCGCTCTGATCGGTCATCGGGCGTGGACACGCGAAAGCAATAGTGCGCCCGCCCGGCGCACTCAGTCCACGTCGTTGTCCGCGGACAGATAGGCGATGGCCGCCAGATACTGCCGGCACGCGAAGTGCTGATCGTGCGCGCGCAGGATGGTGCGGGCCTGACGATAGGTGAGGGTGCGTGGTTCGACCGCGCAATCACCGGGACTATCGTTGCGAGCTGCAACATCGGTGGAACGGACGAGCATCTGCGTCATGGGATGCCTCTGGCCGATTGGGGGATGATCCACTGAGTTTAGGAGCTCGGATCGTGCAGATGCAAGCACATCTGCACGCTCGAATCCGGTGTCTCCCTGGGTGCGACCCGGTTTCTCCGCGGCCGCGGCCCGGTATCTCCGCGGGTGCGAACCGATGTCGCCACCGGTCTCGAATCCGCTGTCCCCGCAGGATAATCCGCTGCCCTCGCGGAATGTCGGCGTCACGTGACTTTTCGGACGGCGAGTTCCGGAGCAATCGGACGAACGGGACCAGCTAGCCGGGATTGTCTGAAATCCTTCGCAACTTCGCTTGGCTTTTCGGTGAACCAAGATCAAACCTGTTGTGTTGCAAAGGATGTGCCGCTCCGAGGCATCGATAGCGAGCAATCGGCGTGCTATCGTCGTGCTTGCGGTTGCAACTGTAAGTACACCTGATCGAACATTTGCAAGTACTGGGACCACCGTCTGCGGGCGGTACTGGCAAGGAGTCTGAAATGACGGACATCTCGGCAACCCCGATCGATCGCTCGAACCTGTTGTGGCGCAAGAGCACGTTCAGCAATCCCAGCGGTAACTGCGTGGAGATGGCTCCCATGGCCGATGGGCAAGTGGCCGTTCGCAACTCCCGAGACCCCGAGGGCGCGCTGATCGTGTACACGCGGCCCGAGATCGACGCGTTCCTGCGCGGCGCGAAGAGTGGAGAATTCGACGACCTCGCGCGCTGAGCGGTAGCATTGGCAATCGGCGCGGTGGTTCGCGACAAGCGGTTGTGAGTCCACTGCCGGCAAACCCGAGCATCGGAGTGGACCCCATGATCGCAGAACCCGTTGCCCACGATCGGGCGGATTCCGCTGTCGCCGAACGTGGCCCGACTGCACTGCGTATCGCGGTCGGCAGTCAGCTACGGAAGCTGAGGGAGCTCAGCGGTATTACGCGCGAGGCCGCGGGTGACCACATCCGCGGTTCGCACGCGAAGATCAGTCGTCTGGAACTGGGGCGGACCGGATTCAAGGAGCGCGATATCCGGGATCTGTTGGCGCTGTATGGCGTTGACGATCCCGGTGAGCGCGAGCAGTTCCTCGAATTGGTCCGCAAGGCGAATCAGCCGGGATGGTGGCATCGCTACAGCGACCTGCTGCCGCCCTGGTTCGAAACCTATCTCGGCCTCGAGCACGCGGCGAAATCCATTCGTACCTATGAGGGTCAGCTGGTCCCGGGTCTGCTGCAGACCCCGGACTATGCTCGCTCGATCGTCGCCCTCGGGCACGATGCGGATGGAGAGCGCCGCGTCTCGCTGCGCCGGCGCCGCCAGGAGCTACTCACCCGCGACGGCGCGCCGAGTTTCTGGGCCGTGCTGGACGAGGCGGTGCTGCACCGTCCCGTGGGCGGTCCCGGCGTGCTGCGCGGCCAGATCGAGCACCTCATCGAGATGTCCAAATTGCCCAATGTGACCATCCAGGTGCTGCCCTACGCGGCGGGTGGCCATGCGGCTGCGGGAAGTTCGTTCACCATGCTCCGCTTCGCCGAGACCGAACTCCCCGACATCGTCTACCTCGAGCAGTTGACCAGCGCGCTGTACCTGGATCGCCGCCAGGATCTGGAGCTCTACCGTCAGGTCATGGATCAGCTGAGCGTGCAGGCGGAGCCGCCGGAGCGCTCCCGCAAAGAGCTGGCGCGGATTGCTGCGGAGCTCGACTGAGCTCCGGGCTGGTCCCCAGCCGCGGACGGAACGTCCGTACACATGGATAAGGGGCCCCTCGCGGGGCCCCTATCAGCGTGCCGTCGACGTGACGAGTCGGCCTGCGGCACGGCCGGATTCGGATTACTGCCTGATGAAGCTGGAGGCGATGCGCCAGAACGCCTCCGGTTGCATACAGTGCAGATCCCAGTCGTTCACCATGGCGTGCGCCGTGGTGACGATCCGCTCGATGTCGAAATCATACCGAGTGGCCGCTCCAGTGGATTCGACCTGGCGGATGACGAAAGCGGTTGCCGTCTCACGTGAATAGGTTTGCTCCGGCTGACTTCTGTCGGCAAACCCGAGTCGGCTGAGGTTGATTGGCTGATTCATTCGAACGCCCCTGACGCCAGGCCGACGGCTAACCGTGGGCGAAGAATCGCCGGTGATTCACCGCTCGGCTCTCTGGTTGTCCCCTTATTGGTGCCTTGCACGATGAGTCTATGACCGTGCATTGCGCAGATGCAAGTACATCTGCAACATCGAATTCGCAGCGCCAGAGTACTTTTCGGTGTGCTATGAGTTTGCGAAACAAGGGTTGGCAAAAGGTTGCAACCGCCCCCGAACAGGGCTTTTCCAGTACTTCCGATCGAAAGTTCCGGCGAGAATGGACTGTTCCCCTATATCCAGGAATTAGCGGGAGATCAAACTCGGCCCTCGAGATGCTCAAACTCTTCCCTGATGGGCGGAGTCTCGCCGCATCGCGGCTTTGAGCCGGCGATGTTCGATGATCATCAGGCCGATTCCGAAACGCAGACACACCGCGCCGGCGAGCCCGCACAGTGCGCTCCAGGTGAGTGCGCCGTAGCCGGCGGTCGTCAAAGTCAAAGCGATCGCGACGATTCCGGCCGCGGCCAGAATCGGTCCCGGGAGATTATGGGTGTCGTCGTAGGCGGGCGGAGTGACAGGCATCAACACTGTCCTTTCTCCCGGGGTATTGCGGAGCCGATAACAACCGGATACCCGGGCCGGTTCGGGCGAATCACACCGCTGTAGACCCGTGTTCACACCGGCCGTCGGTGATGCCCAGATCGTCCAGCAGGCCGAGGAACGCGCGCGCGTAGGGCGAGGCCGCGGTTTCGGCCCGCACCCGCCCCCAATCGACCTGGGCACGCAATTCCCGCGCGATGTGCAGCAGCCGGGTGAAATCCAGCCGCTGTGGATCGGACACGGTCAGCTCGTCCACCAGGAAGTCCGCGACGGTCACCACGGGCGCGGCGATCGACCCGATGGGCAGCCGGTCCGCCCGCGCCAGCAGTTCATCGGTGACGGGACGATAGTTCGGGCGGAAGACCAGATCGACGCGAATATCGCGGTCGTACAGCGTGGTCCGCTCGGCGTCGGCGGCCGGCAGCGGCGGCCGCAGTCCCGCGGCGGCCAGCAGGCGCTGCCCGCGGGCCGCGTCCGCGGGCAGCAGCAGCACATCGACCTCGGAGTGCGGGCCGGTGACCGGCCCGCCGCGCGCATAGACCGCGCAGTCGCCGGTGAGCGCACAGGGAATGCCGTTGTCCTGCAGGACCTGCACGGTGCGCGTCAGGGTGCCGAGCAGCCGGTCGATGGTGCGGACCATAGCGATGGCGTACCCGTGGTCTCGCGGGCTAATCCGGAACCGCCGCCGGCCCGGCCCGCGGGCCCTGGATTGATACGGGTTTCACCCGTGTGTTAGGTCTGAAAAGAAGTGGATCGATCAACCTGAGTGGACGGAGCCGGTGCCGTGGTGGATGTGCCCGCGTATTTCGACGAGGTGGACGGCGGTTTCTTTCCGACGCCGTTCGCGGCCAGCCAGTGGTCCTCGGCGCAGGTGGTCGGCCCGGCCCTGACCGGCCTGCTGGCCCGCGAGCTCGAACGCGCGCACGCCACCGACGGGTTCGTGCCGGTGCGGCTGACCGTGGACCTGTTCAGCGCGGCGCGCTTCGAGCACACCACCACCCCGACCGTGCGGGTGCGCGACGGCCGCCGGATCCGGGTCGCGGATGTGAGCGTGGTGCAGGGCGGCACGGTGGCCGCGCGCGCCACCGCGGTGCTGCTGCAGCCCGCCGAGCAGCCGCCGGGGGAGCTGTGGCACCGGGAGCGGGAGCCGCAGCCGCCGTCACTGGAGATCGCGCCGCCCTCGCCGCTGCCGCAGACCCCGCTGTTCAACAGCGGGGAGGACTCGCCGGTGTGGAGCTCGATGCCCACCGAGCACGAGAACAACCTCCGGAAACGCACCTGGCAGAACCCGATCCGGGTGGTGACCGGCGAGGAGCTGACCCCGTTCGTGCGGGTCGGGGTGGTGGCCGAGGCCACCAGCATGATGACCAACTGGGGCGACAAGGGCATCGGGTTCATCAATACCGATATGACGCTGGGCCTTTCCCGCCAGCCCGAGGGCACTGAGATCGGCGTGCAGGCCGACAGCCATTTCAGCGAGCGCGGCCTGGCGGTCGGCGTCGCGACGCTGTTCGACCGGATCGGCTCCTTCGGCAGCTGCATGGTCACCTCGGTGTCCAATGCCGGTCGCCAGATCAGCAATGCGCAGCTGGACATGGTGATGCGCCGGAGGATGTGAAACACGACCCTCCGGGCACGGGCCGGTCTCGATGTGGCGTCGAACCGACAAGTCCGGAGTGCGGATCGGAGTGTCCCAGTAGGCTCGGGCGCGCGAGAGACCCGGGGCCGACTCGCACGAAGACAGTTCTGATCCGTGGGGGTGTTGTGCTGCGTCGCCTGCGAAATATCGCCGGTGCCTTGATGATCGGATGGTGCACGATCGTCGGTTACGGTGCCGCACCGGGATTCGCGCGAATACCCGACACCGGAGCACCGGCGATCCCACCCGGTCCGCCCGGAATCGCCCTGCCTTCACTGCCCGACATCCAGCACTGGATCGACAAGGTGATCCCCGCGCCGCCCCTGGCGCCGGCCCCGGCGGACTCGCCGCTGGTCGACACCGCCCAGCTGCCACCGGATTTGGCGGCGCTGCGGGCCGCGGCCATGCCCGCCGCCATCGGCGACTCCTTCGTCGACGACTGGCCCGACGGGCTCGACGACGTCGACCCGGGCGGCATCGTCGCGGTTCGCGACGTAACCGCCACGGCCGCACCCACACTGATCGTGCCCGTGCGGCAGGTACTGCAGCTGAAGTACCGCACCAACGACTCTCACGACGAGCCCTCCTACGGGATCGCCAGTCTGGTGCTGCCGGTGGGCGATTGGACCGGGCTGGGGGAGCGGCCGGTGGTGGTCAACAACCTGCCCATCGACGCGCTGGGCCGCGACTGCAACCCCAGTTACACGCTCGCACACGGCTTCTCCCGGGCCTCCAACTTCACCGGGTACATCCTGCCCACCACCCAGCTGGCGCTGCTGCGCGGCTACGCGGTGCTGATCACCGACCACGAGGGCCCGCGCATGGCCTACGCCGAGCCCATCGTGGCCGGGCACGCCATCCTCGACGCCATTCGCGCGGTCCGCGATCAGCTGCCGGATGAGCTGGGCGACAGCAGGTTCGGCATGATCGGCTACTCCGGCGGGGCCATCGCCACCAATGGCGCGGTGAAGCTCATGTCCGAGTACGCGCCCGAGCTGGCCGACGTGGTGGTCGGCGCGGCCCTGGGCGGGGTGCCCGCGGACTTCAGCCTGCTGGCGCACTCCATGAACGCCAATCTGGCCTCGGGGGTGTTCCTGAGCGCGGTCTTCGGGATCGGCCGCGAGCGGCCCGAAATCCTGGCCCGCATGAACCATCTGGGGCAGTGGGCGGCGGTGTCGGCACTCAACAGCCAGTGCAGTGAGGTCTTCGCGGTGCCGGGCGTGCTGCAGCTGCCCATCGACGTCGCGGCGAACATCCCGGACCCGCTGGACAGCGATCTGGCGCACGAGATCTACCGCATCACCCGCATGGACGGTAGGAAATCGCCTGTGCCGCTGTTCATCTTCAACGGCGAGCAGGAGTTCTGGGTACCCGCCGTGGGCGCGAAAAACCTCTACCAGGAACAGTGCGCACTCGGCGTGCCGGCGGTCTACCGCAGTGTGTTCGGCGAACATTTCATCGCCGCGGCCACCGGCTATCCGGAATCGCTGAGCTGGCTGGACCAGCGCCTGCAGGGTGTGCCCGCGCCCAACGAATGTTGACCGCGGGCAACGGTTCTCAGATCGGGAACAGGTTGTGCTTGCGCGGGTTGTGCTTGCGGACAGCGTCCTTCTCGCGCAGCAGGCGCAGCGCCTTGCGGATCTCGAGGCGGGTGGCCGACGGCTCGATGACCGCGTCGATGTAACCACGCTCGGCCGCCACCCACGGGTTGTCGATGAGCGCGTTGTAGAAGTCCACCATCTGCTGGCGCACGGTCTCGCGCTGCTCGGGCGGGGTGGCGGCCAGGGTCTTCTTACCGGTGACGGTGACCATGCCGTCCGCGCCGATCACCGCGATGCGGGCGGTCGGCCACGCCAGGTTGATGTCGACGCCGAGCTGCTTGCAGCCCATGACCGCGTACCCGCCGCCGTACGCCTTGCGGGTCACGATGGTGACGATCGGCACCGTGGCCTCGATGAGCGCGCGGAACATACGGCCGCCGCGCTTGATGACGCCGTTGCGCTCCTCCTCGAGACCCGGCAGCACGCCGGGGGTGTCGACCACGTAGACGAGCGGGATGTTGAAGGCGTCGCACAGCCGGATGAAGTACGCGCCCTTGTCCGAGCAGGCCGCGTCCAGTGCACCGCCCAGCACCATCGGCTGATTGGCGATGACACCGACCGGCCGGCCGTCCACGCGGGCGAATCCGGTGATGAGGTTCTGCGCTGCGGCCTCGCCGATCTCGAGGAACCCGCCGTCGTCGAAGATGCGCAGCAGCACCTCGTGCATGTCGTAGCCCTGGCGATCCGAATCCGGGATGATCCGGTCCAGTTCGCGATCGGAGTCGGTGAGCTCGGGCTCCAGGCCGGGGTTGATGATCGGCGGCTGCTCGAGGCAGCTGCTCGGCAGGTAGCTCAGGTATTCGCGCGCCCACTGCAGGGCGTCGGCCTCGGTCCTGGCCACGTGGTGCAGCAGTCCGTTGCGGGCCTGGACGGCCGCGCCGCCCAGCTCCTCGGCGGAGATCTCCTCGCCGGTGATGCCCTTGATGACGTCGGGCCCGGTCACGAACATGTACGAGTCGTCGGTGGCGACCAGCACGTCCATGTTCACCGGCCCGTACACCGAACCGGCCGCGCACTTGCCGAACATGACCGCGACCATCGGCACGAAGCCGGACAGGTCCTCCTGCAGTCGGCACATGGTGGCGTACCAGGCCAGCGCCGTGACGCCCTCCTGGATGCGCGCGCCGCCGGAGTCGTTGATCACGACCACCGGGCACGCGTTGTTGTACGCGAATTCCATGGCGATCCGGACGCGGCGGCCGAAGGTCTCGCCTACCGAGCCGCCCTGCACTCCGGAGTCGTGGGAGATCACCACGACCGGGCGGCCGTCGACGGTGCCGCGCCCGGTGACCACGCCGTCGCCGTAGAGGGCATTCGGCTGGCCGGGCGAGCGCATGAGCGCGCCCATCTCGACGAAGCTGCCCGGGTCCAGCAGCATCGTGACGCGTTCTCGGGCGCTGCCGACGCCTTTGGCAAGTCGCTTCTGGATGCCCTTCTCGCCGGTGGGTTCTTCGGCGATCTCCAGGAGCTTGCGCAGTTCTGCCAGCTTTTCCGCTGTACCCGTCATTACCTCTGTCTTGCCTTTCCGCCAACAGTCAGAGTGGGCCCGATCGCGCCCGTGTCGAGCCGGATCGCGACTCGACCGACCACGGTACCGTGCGGTGTGGACCAGAAACTACTGAACGTGTCGGTAACCTGTGCCGCGGTGTTAGCAATGTCAGCGATACACTGCGGCGCGTGAGCTCACCTATGACTGTGCGAGCGGGGACGCCCGAGGTGATCCGGCCCGACCTCGACACCTTCGGGTTCTCGGAATGGCGGCGAACCGCCGTGGTCGGTGTGGTACTGGGCGGCTCGGTCGTGGGCAGCGTGCTGCGCGGCGGCCTGCGTCCCGCCAAGCGCAAGCGTGCCGCGGCCGAGGGCCTGGTGAACGGTTTCGAGACGCTCGGCCCGATGTTCGTGAAACTGGGCCAGCTCATCGCGTCCTCGCCGGGCGCGTTCCCGCGCGAGCTGGCCGATGCCTGTCTGCGCTGCCTCGACGACGTGCCGCCCTTTCCGGCCGCGGACGCCCGCGCCATCATCGAGGCCGATCTGGGCAAGCCGATCTCGGAGCTGTTCCGCGAGTTCGACGACGAGCCGCTGTCGGCGGCCTCCATCGCGCAGGTGCACGCGTGCGTGCTCGCCGATGGCCGGCCTGCCGTGGTGAAGGTGCAGCGGCCCGAGATCGCCCGTCGCATGATCGTGGATCTGCGCGCGGCCATGCGGCTGGCCCGCACCCTGGAGAAGCGGTCGGAGAACGCCCGCGTCGCCAATGCGCAGGCCGTGGTGCGGGATCTGTACGAGGCGACCGTCGCCGAGCTGAACTTCCTCATCGAGGCCGACAACCAGACCCGCGCCCGCGACCATCTGACGGCTTTCGGCGACAACACCAATGTGGCCGTGCCCGAGGTGTATTGGGATTACTGCGCACCCCGGGTGCTGTGCATGGAACGCATGCGCGGCATGCCCCTCGACCGTTTCGACGATATCCGCGCGTCGCACCCCGAGCCGGAGCTGCTGATCCGCCGCCTGGTGAAGGCGTGGATGGAATCGGTCGCGGTGCACGGCCTCTTCCACGGTGACGTGCACGCCGGCAACCTGTGGCTGCTCGACGACGGCCGGGTCGCCATGCTCGATTTCGGCATCGTCGGCCGGATGGGGTCCGAGTGGCGCGAGTTCGTGCGCGCCCTGTTCTACGCCAGCTCCATCGACAACGACTTCCGACCGGTCGCCCGCGCCCTGCGCGCACTGGATCTGGTCGCCGACGACAGCGGTGACGACGCCACCATCGGCCGCCAGCTCGCCGTGGCCCTGGGGCCGGTGCTCTCGGGCAGCCTCGACAAGCTCGACCTCGGCGTGGTCACGGCCCGCCTGCTGGAATTCGGCAAGCGCCGCGGCACCTCGGGCCCGCAGCAGCTGGTCATGATGGGCAAGCAGCTCGGCTACTTCGAGCGCTACGCGGTGGCCCTGGCCCCCGGTTGGAAGCTCGGCCGCGACCTGTACCTGTTCCGCAATATCTTTCCCGCGGAAGTGGCCGCCAAGGCCGCCGAGGACGGCGTCACCCTCCCCACCGACTGACAGCGGCACCCGCGGGCGTGGTCAGCGCGCTGTCGGTGGCTCGTCAGCGGCGGGCGTCATTGTTCTCCTCGTAGCCGGAAACATCAGCTCCGGCACCGGAACAAGGAGAACAACGATGTCGAACAACAATGTCCTCGCCGAGATGATCGCGGGCCGGCTGGACCAGGCCCGGACCCGGGCCGAGCAGAGTGTGCGGGCCGCATCGGTG
This sequence comes from Nocardia sp. NPDC004860, assembly GCF_040609015.1. Classification (NCBI taxonomy): domain Bacteria; kingdom Bacillati; phylum Actinomycetota; class Actinomycetes; order Mycobacteriales; family Nocardiaceae; genus Nocardia; species Nocardia sp. NPDC004860. The sequence goes on from NZ_JBEXJI010000042.1 coordinate 30,119, forward strand.
GCCCGGGCGCGCGCCGGGCAGCAGCCGTTCCCGCGGCTCGGCAGGGCCGAGGTGAAAGAGGTGCGCGCGGAGGCGCGGGCGCAGGCGAAGCGCATGGTCGCGGAGCTGACCGCAAAGGCGTGCGGGCCGGCCGGGACGGCGTACGGCCGCGCTGTGAAAGCCTGAGAGAAGAGCCAGGAAACGCTCAGGCTACGACCAGCATCGCCCGGCACTGTGGATGACGGAAACAGTGTCGGGCGAGCGCGTGAGGTGCGGAATGGTCGAAATCGAGGTCACCGGAACCACTGTGACGGTGCGGGTCACCGGCGCTCACCGGCTGCTCGCGCTGCGTGATCACGTGAGCTTCGACCTCTCGCAGGTCACCGCCCTCGCGCCCGCGCCGGTGGATCTGCGGCCGCCGTGGGTGCGGGCGCCGGGTACGTTCTTCCCGGGCGTGATCGCCGCCGGCATCTTCCGGGGCAGGGGCCGGAAAGAGTTCTGGGATACGCGTTTTGACGGTCAGGGCGTGCTGATCGATCTGGCGGGGTCGGAGATCACCCGCCTGGTCGTGGATGTTGCTGATCCGCAGCTCGCATTGCGGCAGCTCTCCTCGGCGATTGCGGCCTGATCGGGCGATGGCGGCCGGAGTCGATCTCGGCGGCTGCATTCCCGGGGCCGATGCCGCTCGTGCCGAAAGCCTTTCTCGCGTGGCGGAAGCCTTTCGCGTGGCTACGGCACGAGGCGAGCCGGAGTGGACGGGTGGACGGGCGCGAGAATGTCAGGCAGTCGGGCAGAGGAATCCACCGGCGGGTGGCGGGACCGGAACGATCCTTTCCGGCGCCGGTGCCGCCGGGACATTGCCGGCGGGAACTGAGGAGTGGGGAGCCCCTGCTCCGGGATCGGGCGTCCCGATGTCACCCGAACCCCACGCCGCGGAGGGGTTCATGGTGAAGACAGCTGCACAAACGAATGCACTGACGAGCAGGCCAATGGCTTTCTTTCGTGTCATGGAATGCGACGGTACAACCAGCTCAATGCAATTCGTGGGAGGCTACGTCGCCTCGGAATGTCGCCGACCTGCTGATCATGTGTTCAGGATTGTGAATTCGGCTGCGGCACAAAAAGACTGATCGGTCGGAATAGATCGTTTTCAATCTGCTGGTTTATGGGCCGTGCCAGCGCACGTTTCGATGACGAACTGGCGTGTCTGCGGGAGATTTGCCCGATTCTATTGTTCACTACCCGGGTTGTCCGACCGGGAGGAAGCCGAATGACCGCTGGGCCGGGTTCGAGGATTGCCATCGCGGGGGCGCTCACGCTGGCCCTTTCCGCTGCACTGACCGCCACCGCGCCCTCCGGTGTCGCCGCGGGATCGTGCGGGGCGAGCCTCGGGGACTATCGCGGTGCGTTCGCCGCGGCGGAGGACTCCACGAATGTGCTGAGTTTCGACGGCACGGGCGGCATCGCTTTCCGCAGTGCCAGGCTCGGGAACGGTGAGGGCATCTACACGGTCATTCCGTCCGGTGGATTCACGGCCACTCTACGTCTGACCGACAGCGGCGAGGATGTCGCGCGGCCGGGTAATCAGACGGCGATGGTGAAGAGTACGGCGTTCATCTGTCCGGGGCCCGGGACTGTGGTCGGGAATTTCAATTCGCTCGATCAGAGCGGTCGGCGATTCAACTATGTGCGGTCGATCTGAATAGTCATGTCTGCTGTGGGACACGGATTTTCGGAGTGCAGAACGAAATGGCGTCACCCGCGGACGAATCGGAGAGTCACCAGCTGAAAAGGCCGCAGTCGCAATCGAATTCCCCGGCCCTCCGGCGTCGCGGTCGTCTCACCGGGCAGTGGTCGCTCCAGCAGGTCGCAGCAGTGGTGGCCGGTGGTCGCGAACTCGGGGGTCAGCAGCGCCGAGGCGCGGCCGCCGCCCGCCTCGTAGACGCGCACGATCACATCGCCGGATCCATCGTCGGCGAGTTTGACGGCGCTGGTCACCACATCGTCGTTGTCGATGGTGACCAGCGGGGCGACCGGTTCGGCGACGCCGGGTGTGAAGGGCGGCAGGTTGATTCGGTACCCCGCCCGGACCGCATCGGTGATCGATGCGCCCGGGACCAGGGCGTGCCGGAACTGGTGGGTGCCCTGGTCGGTCCGGGGGTCGGGGAATCGCGGCGCACGCAGCAGGGAGGCGCGCACGGTGACGGTGGCGCCCCCGTCCGGCCGGACCGTGCGGGTGAGGTCGTGGCCGTAGGTGGAGTCGTTGACCAGGGCCACGCCCCAGCCGGGTTCCGCCAGGTGGATGAACCGGTGATTGCACGCCTCGAACTTGGCGTACTCCCAGCTGGTATTGGTGTGGGTGGGGCGGAAGAGGTGACCGAACTGGGTTTCCGACGCGTAGCGCTCGGCGTGAATGTCCAGGGGGAACGCGAGTTTGAGGAATTTCTCCGTCTCGTGCCAGTCGACGGAGGTGGCGATCTCCAGGGCCGGGTCGTTCGATCGCAGGGTGAGGGTCTGCTCGACGGTCGAGGACCCGAAGGACCGCCCGAGGCGAACCGCGACCGCTGCCGGTGAATCCGTCTCCGCCGCAAGGAAGTCGATGCCGGCCAGGTCGGTGACGCTGTTGCGGTAGAAGCGATCGACATCCCAGGCGTCCCACGAGTTGGGGTAATCCTGGTGCAGCTGCAGCAGGTTCGCGGCCGCCCCGGGCGGCAGGGTCTCGCGGTCGTGCTCGATGTCGTACAGCGACACCAGCAGTCCGCGCGCGTCCACCTCGGCCCGCACCAGGCCGTTCGCCAGCACGAACCCGCCGCCGGTCCGCTCGGTCACGGTGCAGTCCCGGCCCGGCTCCTCGGCCGCCGCGCCACCGGCGGGAATTCCGCGCCAGGTGTGTGGCGCCGGATTGAAGACGTTCGGCCCTGACCGTTCACCGCCCAGGGCCCACTGCGCGCGTTCGATGATCGCCGACAGCTCGGCGGCGACCTCGGTGTAGGTGCGCTCGGCCTCCCGATGCACCCACGCGATCGAGGAGCCCGGCAGAATGTCGTGGAACTGGTGCAGCAGTACGGTTTTCCAGAGCCGGTCCAGCTCGGCGGCGGGGTACTCGAACCCGGTCCGCACGGCCGCGGTGGCGGCCCACAGCTCGGCCTCGCGCAGCAGATGCTCACTGCGCCGATTGCCCTGCTTGGTCCTGGCCTGGCTGGTCAGGGTCGCGCGATGCAGCTCCAGGTACAGCTCGCCCACCCACACCGCCGGATTCGGGTATTCGGCCTCGGCCGCGGCGAAGAAGTCGGCGGGCCGGTCCCACCGGACCGTGGGCGCGCCCTCGAGATCGCGCATGCGGGCGGCCTTGGCGACCATCTCGCGGGTGGTTCCGCCGCCGCCGTCACCCCACCCGGTCGGTGCGAGTGACCGGGTCGCCCGCCCCTTCTCCTTGAAATTCCGTGCCGCATGGGCGATCTCGCGGCCCTGCATCGAGCAGTTGTAGGTGTCGACGGGCGGGAAGTGGGTGAAGATGCGGGTCCCGTCGATGCCTTCCCACAGGAAGGTGTGGTGCGGGAACTGGTTGGTCTGGCTCCACGAGATCTTCTGGGTCAGCAGCCATCGGGAGCCCGCGGCCTTGATGATCTGCGGCAGCCCGGCCGCGAAGCCGAAGGTGTCGGGCAGCCAGGCCTCCTCGTTCTCGATGCCGAACTCGGCGAGGAAGAACCGTTTGCCGTGCACGAACTGCCGCGCCATGGCCTCGGAACCCGGCATGTTGGTGTCCGACTCCACCCACATGCCGCCGGCCGGTACGAACCGCCCCTCGGCCACCGCCGCCTTGACCCGCGCGTAGATCTCGGGCCGGTGCTGTTTGAGGAAGTCGTATTGCGCCGCTTGGGACATGGTGAAGATGAAGTCGGGGTCGTCGTCGAGCAGGGCGGTCATGGAGGCGGCGGTCCGCGCGACCTTGCGCACCGTCTCGCGCAACGGCCACAGCCAGGCCGTGTCGATGTGCGCGTGCCCGACCGCGGAGATGCGGTGTGCCGTGGGGATGGCGGGCTGGGCCAGCGCCTCGGCCAGGCAGGCGCGGGCGGCGCTCGCACCCGCGTTCACGTGCTGGAGGTCGATGGCGTCGAGCGCGCGCTCGATGGCCCGCACGATGTCGTAGCGCCGCGCGGGATCGTCGGGCATCTCGTGCATGAGTTCCCCGAGCACCTCGAGGTCCTGCACCAGCTGCCAGACCTCCTCGTCGAACACCGCGAGATCCATGCGGCCCAAACGGTATTGGGGTTCGGTCCCGGCGGTTTCCCGATCGCCGAGCGCGGTCGGCCCGAAGAACGGGATAACCGGATTGGACGCCGCCTCCACATGCAGCAGCACCTGCTCGCCCCCGGCCGCGGGCGCCGCCACGCGTACCCACCGATTCCGCGGATGCAGCCCCTTCACCGGCGTCCCGTCGGCGCGATATACCAGGCCCTCGCATTGAAATCCGGTCATGCCCTGGTCGAACCCGAGATCGATGATCGCCTCGACGGTCCGGCCGGCCCAGCTCGGCGGCACCGTCCCTTCGACGGTCAGCCAGCTGGTGCCCCACGGCGCACCCCAGCGGGCGCCCGGCCCGGTCGGCGTCCGGGGCGCGGCCAGCCCCTCGGCGACCGGCGCCGGTTCGCCCGGCGCCGCCCAGATCGAGGCCCGCAGCGGCACCGACTCCGGATAGACGGCGGGGACGATGCGGTCGAGCACGCGCCCGAGCCTGTCTTCGATCAACCGGCGGTCATCGTGCATGTCGGTGGCTCCCTCGGGCGTGGGTCGGGACCGGCAACCGTGTCGAGCCCGACTCTAGCGGCCCGGGGTCCGCGGGCCGGGACGATCGCACCGTCCGCGCGGGCCGATTCTCAACGGGCGCTGTCCTGTTCGGACCACTTGGCCATCCAGGCGGTGTTCTCGGTGGCGATGACGGATTCGCAGGCGGCGACGAAGGCGGGCCAGTCGGTGATCACGCTCGTGGCGCGGTTGTCGGCGAGGCTCTGGAGGTGGTGGGCGGCGGCCAGGTAGGTCATGGCCAGGTAGTCGTAGCGCTGGGCGGTCACGTAGGCGGCGATATTGGCGGTGGCCGTGGTGAGGACCGCGACCCAGGGCGCCAGGGCGGTGGGGCCGGTGCCCGGGGTGATGGCGGCGGCGGCCGCGATCAGCGCGGTCGCCATGCCCAGGGCTATCGCGAACCGGCGCCAGCGCGCCGTGCGCTGCGTGTACCGGCGGGCCATCGGCCGGTAGTAGTCGTCGATTTGACCCCGAATCCGTTGCCGGACATATGTTTCCGGCGTCATGGCGGCGGGCGGCGGGATCCCCGGCGTCGCGTCGGAGTCGACGTAGGGCAGCAGATCGGTCGCGGCGGTGACGATTTCGGCGGCCTTGTGACGCAGGACGTCGATGCCGATCACGGCGCCGGCGCGGAATTCGTAGATCAGCCGCTTGATGCCCTCCGAGGTCGCGCGCGCCCGCGTCCATGCCCGGACGGTATCGGGGGTGAGGAACTGGATTCCGACGAAGGCGGCGAGGGCCAGGCACACCGCGCCGAGGGCCGCAACGCAGGTTCGTGCCGGGCCGCCGGAATGCAGCACGGTCGCGGTGGTGGTCGTGCACAACGCTCCGAGGGTGCCGGCCGCGAACGCGGTGATCCGCGCCCGATCGAGGCGGTGCTTCAGCCGTCCGGCGGTCTGTGACCAGCGCAGTCGTTCGGCCCACAGTTCGGCGACGACCTCGTCGTTCGTGCTCATGTGCCCGCGTCCGGTGCGACCGGCAGGTTCTGGCAGGCCTTGCGGTAGGGGATGCTCGGTGACACCCATTCGTTCCACTCCTTGTGGCTCATGTTCGCGCTGAGCTTGTCGCACAATCGGTCCGGCCAGACGGCGGGACCGGGCCAGAGACGGATGGATGCGCGCCGGCCGTCCCCGAAGGGTGATCCGATGGTCGCGATCTGGTGGTCGTCGGGACTGACGGCCAACGCTCGGATGTCGTCTGCGGGGCCGACCATCGGTTTACCGACGGGGAGGCCCGATTCCGTATCCCAGATCCGAATGGACTTACCGGTCCCCGCGATCAGGTATCGGCCATCAGCACTGAACGAGATGGCGTGGATGTCATACATGGGAGCTCGCATCGAATCTCTGATCAGCTTCCGGGAGTCGACATCGAACATCCTGATGGAGTCGGCACTCGCCGAGGCGAATCGGCGGCCATCAGGACTGAACGCGAGGAAGGTCGAGGTGTCGGTGTCGGAGAGCGGCTCACCGACCTGACGATGGGAGTCCGCATCCCAGACCTCGACTTTGGCGAAGCGACCGTTGGTGACAATGCGTCGGCCGTCCGGGCTGAACGCTACCGCGGTGACGACCGAATGTTCGTCGATCGGGGCGCCGATGCGGTGCCCGGTGCTCGAATCCCACAGGATCACGCTGTGGTCGATGCCGAGCGTCGGCGACGCCGGGTCGTAGACCCGGAAACCTTCGGTCAGAAAGTTCTTCGGTGTCACTCCGCCGACCGTGGCCAGGCTCGTTCCGTCCGGGCTCAGCATCGAGGCGACCACCGCCGGTTGTGCCTCGATATCCCAGGTGGCTGTGGGTGCACCGTTTTTCGTGTCGTAAGTCGCGACCCGGAAGGAGATGGTCGAATCGTCGATGGATGTGGCGATTTGATCGGCCGGCATCTTGTAACCCGTCTCGAGGGCGATAATGCGCGAGCCATCGGGACTGAACATGGCGTTGGCCGGTATCCACGGGTCCGTCCGGATGCTGGAGACGACGGTTCCGGTCGCGGCGTCCCAGATCCGAATGACGCCGGGCGCACTCGTCGCGGGATCCTTCCGGGCGCCGGCGGACACCAGACGAGTACCGTCCGCGCTGTAGTGAATCGACAGGATCGAGGTGTCGTCCGCGGCGATCACAGTGCCTGAACCGGCGGCGTCAGCGTTCCATACCCGCACGGTGTCATCGCCGCCCGAGAGGACTTCGCGTCCGCCAAGGTTGAATCCAACTCCTTTGACGGCGCTGTGATGTCCGATCAGCGGGTTGCCGACCGGCTGCCGGGATGTCGCATCCCAGAGCCGAATCGTGCCGTCCGAGCTGCCGGACACGACACCGTGCCCGTCCGCGCTGAATGCGACGGCTTTGACGATACTGTCGTGGCCGCTGAGAGCAGACCCTGCCGGCTGCAGGGTTGTCGCGTCCCAGAAGTGCACAAGCTTGTCGTAGCCGCCGGACACGACCATGCCTCCGCCCGGAGCGACCGCGACGGCGAATGCCGTGTTGTGTACCTGGTCCGGGGTCTCCGCGATCGCCACGCCGGATTCGGTGTCCCAGAGTCGCAATCCGGAATCCGCGGTGGCGACGAGGCGGTTTCCATCGGGCAGGAAGGCGAGCTGGAAAGCTATGTCGGCGTTCCACTGGCGAAGCTGTTGTCCGGCAACGACATCCCATATCTGGATCGCGCCGGGGAACATGCCTGCGGCCAGGCGTCGCCCATCCGCGCTGAACGCCACCGACAAGACGGCCCCGTGTCCGGTGTTGAAGGGGCCGGCGACGTGCGCACCGCTCTGCGCATCCCACACCTGTACTGTTCCGTCATTGTCCGCAGAGGCGAGCCGGGTGCCGTCCGAGCTGTATGCGAGACCATTGACGGCACTCTTGTTGTGAGCGGTGAACGGTGCCCCCGTGGCCTGTCCGGTGACGCCCTCTCTCAGCTGTATGGTTCCCGCGCTCGCGGCCGCCGCATGGCGTCCGTCTGGGCTGACGGCGAAGGCTGTGACGTCATCATGTGCGGGCGTATCGAATATCTTCACCTCGTCGGGCGTGACCGACAGCGCGTCGAGGACCGCGCCGTCGTCGGGCCGCGAGCCGATCTGGCGCGCCGCGAGGATCTGCTGGATGGCTCGCGTGTCGCCGCCGGGCCGGGCCCCGGCGAGCATGGCCTGCCCCTCGGAGACCAGGCGCAGTGCGGTCGATTCGTGGAGCCGCTGATCGGCCTCGTTCTGCGCCAATGTGGCTCGGACCGCGAAGAATCCGGCGACCAGGGCCGCGATGACGGTGAGCGCCAGCACCGCCCGCAGGATGTGTGACCGGCGGCGTAGTCCGGCGGCGTAGGCGCGCGCGTCGTTCAGTTCCTTGTCGTGGCGGCGCTGTTCGGCTGCGGTCTCGGCATCCTGTCGCTGCCGGGAGGCGGTGAGGAACTCACGCGCGGAGGCCAGTCGATCGGCGAAATTCGGTGTCGCGGCGACCTTTTCGGCCTCGTGAAGGCGGGCGCCCGCCATCAGCCAGGCGTCGTCGCGTCCACTGTTCTCCCATTCGGCGGCGGCGCGGTCGAGGCCGTCGGCGGTGCGCAGATCGGTGGCCTCCTCGCGCAGCCATTGGGCGAGCGCGGGCCATTCGCTGAGCAGGCTTTCCAGCGCCACCTCGACGGTGGTCTCGCCGCCGCGTTCGTCCTGGACCACCAGCCGGTGGTCGACGAACGCGGCGATGAGCGGGCGGCTGGTGGCGGGCAGGTCGCTCAGGCGGGCGATGCGGCGCAGCGGCTGGTCGTGGTCCGGGGCGATGGTGGCCAGCCAGGGCACGAAGGCGGCGCGCAACTCGGCCAGTTGCCGCGGCCGCATCGAGTCGTCCTGGGTGAGAATCGAATCGATCTCCGACTCGACCACGTGCGCCATCCCGCCCATCGCCTGGTAGTCGGCGACGGTCAGTTCTCCGGCGGCGGCGTAGTCGAGGTACAGCCGCCACAGTGTCAGGGACAGCAGCGGCAGGGGGTTCGCGCTGTCCGCGCAGTCGGCGAGCAGCCGTTCCACGAGATCCTCGCGCACCACGAGCGGATTGCCGGCCGCGGTCGCGCGCTCCGCCGGGCCCTGCACGACCTCGGCGAACCGCGCGGGCTGCAGGGGACGCAACTCGTCGAACACCGTGCTCTTCACGGCCGCCAGCGCGGGCGAGGTCTGCAGCGGTTCGTAGCGGTCGGCCCGAATGGTCAGTGCGGCAATGAGATCCAGGCCGTCGGCGACGAGCCGGGCGAGAATCGACTGGAACAACCCGGCCTCGGGTCCGGCCTCGCCGCCGAACAGTTCCTCGGCCTGATCCACCGGGAGCACGAGGGTCGGCGGCTTGGAGTCGCTCGAACCGGGCACGGCGTCCGTCGCGGCCGCCTGTGCCTCCCGCAGCCAGGTGGTGACCTGCCTCGGATCGGACCCGCATGCTGCCTTGATCGCACCGAGGGTGGGTTGGGTGAGCCCCAGCCGTTGCCGCACCTCGAACAGTGCTGCGGCCAGGCCGATCGGGCCCGTCACCGCGGCGCGTTCGGGCCGGACGATGTCGAGCACCAGAAAATGCCGGCCGTCCCGGCGCAGCCGGGGGAGTAGTCCGGCCCGCAGGAACGACGACTTGCCGGCGCCCGACGGGCCGAGGATGACGAACAGGTTCTCGACGCGGGCGGCCCGCATGCCGCGCAGCATGTCCAGGCCGCGCACGATCTGGGCGTCCCGGCCGAAGTACACGGCCGCGTCGATCGCTTCGAACGGCTCCCATCCGCGATAGGGCGCGCGCCCGGGATCATTCGGTGGCGGCCACTCGAAGTATTCGGCTCCGATACCCGCTTCGCGCAATCCGCGGCGCAGCCGCCGCAGGCCCTCGCTCGCGAATTCGACGGGCGGACCCCCGGGCACCGGGATCGCTGTCATGGGGCCGGGGCCGAACAGATCGCTCTGCTGCCACTCCCGGGTGGATTCGCGGCTCGCGAACGGTTCCAGACGCACGGCGAAAATTCGCTTGTTGAGGTTCTCCGCGGTCCGGACCTCGGTGCGGCATTCCGCCGACGAATCCCACGTCTCCGAGATCAGGCAGATCACGGCCTCGCACCGGGAAGTGGCCCGGACCAGGGCATCCTTCCAGCGGACCCCGGGCGCGATACCCGTGTCGGGATCCAGGTCGAGGAAGATCTCGTCGACCAGAGCCGGGTCCTGCTCGACGAGCCAGGCCTTCAGCGCGATAGCCTGCCGGTTGTCCCGGCTGGAATGGCTGAGGAAAATGCGCGCCATTGCCCGAGTGTTGCCAACTCCGGTGGCCGCGTCCTGAGTACCGCATTACTCGAATTACTCGGGGAATGGAAGCAACCTCCCGGTAATCGCGGTTCCGGGAGGATCAGACCGACGGCGCGGACCGGTAGGGGGCGACGGCGACCTGGCGGACGACGCGCACCACGGGGACGGTGAGGATGCCGGCCAGGCGGGTGTAGGGCCAGACCGCGATGATCAGCATCACGATGAGTCCGCGCGCCTGGTACAGGATCGGGGCGTGGTCCATGACCGCCGGTTCCGGATGCAGGGCGATCAGCGAGCGCGCCCAGGTGAAAAGCGTTTCGGCGGTGCGGTATCGGCCGTCGGTGGACCCGCCGTCGAAGGTCACCAGCACGGCCGATATGAGCGCCGCCGCAAGCAGCGGCAGCGTGATGCGGTCCACCGGGGTCACCCGCTGCCGGACATCGGCGTCGATCAGCGGCGGTATCAGGATGAGCGCCACCCCCGCGATGGTCACCGGCACGGCCACGATCTGAATGGCCGCCAGCACCAGCTGGATATCGTGGCCGGGTCGCGAATGCGGCCCGGACGCAAGCATTTCCATCACCCGCACCAGGAACACGATCGGGAAGCCGGCGCGCACCGCCGCGATCCCGGCCCGCTGCGCTCGATCGATGTGCGGCCCATACAGATACCCGCGGAACCCATCGCGCCGATACCGCCAGACATGCCCGACCGCGCACGACAGCATGGCGGCGTAAGGCAGCGCCACCCACAACGCGATCATCATGCCCTCACCTCACGGAGATCGGTATCCGCACTACTCGCCGAGCAACTTTCGCACGCCCGACGCCTGCAGAGAAGTGTCGAATCGTGCCACACCGGCGGACCGCCTCGGCCCCCACTACTGCCAGAGATGAGACATCATGTGCGGGTACCGAACCGGTCGATAGTCGGTGAAGGTGAAATCCCGGACGTGGCTGAAATCCGACCACAGCAGTCGGCCACCCTCGAGGCGCACGGGAATTCGCACCCGATTCCGTACCTGCCGCAGTTCCTCGTCGGTGGCGGGGCGCTTCGCGCCTACCGTGCCGTAGAGGCGGACCCCCGGCGGGGCCGGGAAGCGCGCCGTCAACAGAGACCGGAACCAGAACAGCGGACTGCTGTCCACGGCCAGCACGCACACCCGGGAATCGGCGTCCAGGTTGCGGGCCAGCGCCTCGGTGTACTGGTCGAAATAGAACCCGGTCCCGGTGTCGCCCAGGAAGACCGTGCCGATCGGCGTGACATTCGGCGAACCGTCCGCATTCACCGAGGCGATCGCGCAGTGTCCGGCGCGGGATACGGTGTCGCGGATGCGATCCCAGTTCTGATCGAGTGTCACGCGTGGTCCTGACCGGTTCGGACGGATGGGGCGATTCGAGGGTAACCGGATTCCGGCGAGACAAGTGAGGGCGGTGTGCCGCATTTGCCGGGACAGCGGCGGGGGTGTGGCGCATGATGGCGGCATGGCTTCAGACGCGGCCCGGCGTGCCGTACTCGGAATGGTGTGTGACAGCTTCGCGCCGGGGGACGGGGGTGATCTGCCGGCGGCCTCCGAGCTGGGGGTGGTCGACACCGTCACCGAACTACTCGGGCGCAATCCGCGGGACGCGGAACGGCGGCAGTTCGAACTGCTGATGCGCGTATGGGATTCACGGCTGTTCGGGTTGCTCAACGGCGCGGGCTGGCGGAAGTTCTCGCGGCTGAGCGCCGAAGAACGGGAACGCTGGTTGCTGGGGATGGCCAATTCGCGGCTCGAACAGAAGCGAGCGCTGTTCCAGGCATTGAAGGGGGCGGCGGTCACCTCCTATTACTTGACGCCCGGGCCCACCGGGATCAATCCGGTGTGGGATCGGATCGGTATTCCGCCCGCCTTCGGACCCGTCGAGGGCGCGCAGCGCGGGCTCAGCCCGCAGCGTCCGGATGCCGACACCACCGTCGGGTGCGATGTGGTGGTGATCGGGTCGGGTGCGGGCGGTGGCACGGCCGCGGCGGTGCTGGCCCGGGCCGGGCTCGACGTGGTGGTGCTGGAACGCGGTGAGTACTACGACGATCCGGATTTCGGCATCGGCGAGAAGGAAGGCTTGCTGAAGCTGTACGCCCCGGGCCCGGCCGCCACCGCCGAAGGTCAGCTCGGGCTGGTAGCCGGGACCGCGTTGGGCGGCGGCACGGTGGTCAACTGGACCACTTCCTTCCGCACCCCGGACGATGTCCGCGCGGAATGGGCCCGGCTGGGCGCACGGCAGTTCGCCGAGCAGGAGTACACCGACGCCCTCGAGGCCGTGGTGTCGCGTCTCGGGGTGAACCTCGATCACTCACCCGCCTCGCGCCGCGACGAGATTCTCGAGCGCGGCCTGCGCAAGCTGGACTGGCACGTCGAGCCGCTGCCCCGCAATGTCACCCACTGCGATGCCGGAACCGAATGCGGGCGTTGCGGTTTCGGCTGCCGGATCGGCGCGAAGCAGTCGGTGGTCAAGACCTGGCTGGCGGACGCGGCCGCGGCGGGCGCGCGCCTGTTCGTGGGCACCGATGTGCGGCGCATCGTGATCGCCAATGGCAGCGCCACCGGCGTGGAAGCCGTGACGGCCGAGGGTCGTTCGGTCTGGGTGCGGGCCCGTGCGGTGGTGGTCGCCGCCGGGGCCATCCAGACTCCCGCCCTGCTGCGCCGTTCCGGCCTGGGCAACCGCAATATCGGTGACTTCCTCCGATTGCACCCGGCCACAGCGGTTTTCGGGATCTTCGCCGAGGATATCCGCCCCTGGGAGGGGGGCATGCAGACCCGGTACTCCAAGCAGGACCGTGACCTCGACGGGAACGGCTACGGCGTCATCTATGAGACCGGACCCATGACCCCGGGCATGTCGGTCGGCTTCCAGGCCTGGACCGGCGCGGTCACCCATCGCGACCGCATGCTGAAGCTCGCCAATACCGTCGCCGTCGGCGTGATCACCCGCGACCGCGACCACGGCACGGTCGAGACCGACCGCCGGGGTGAGGCGGTGGTGCGCTACCGCATCTCCGCCCGCGACGCCGCCCACATGCACACCGGAATCGTCAATGCCGCACGCATTCTGGAGGCGGCCGGGGCGGAGCGGATCTTCTCCGGCCATCAGGCCGGCGTCGGCTACGAGCCCGGCGCGAGCGGTTCGCACGAGGAGTTCGCCGCGCAGGCCGCCGCGGCCGGGTACGCGCCGGGCCGGTGCTCGATGGGCGCGCTGCACATCATGGGCTCGGCCCGCATGGGCGGCTCACCCGCGGATTCGGCCACCAATCCCGACGGTGTCACCTGGGACGTCCCGAATATCGTGGTGGCCGACGGCTCCTGCTTCCCGACCGCCTCCGGCGTGAACCCGATGGTCAGCATCGAGGCCATCGCCCACATGAACGCCACCAGGCTCGCCGCGCGCCTGACCTGATGTCGTCCCGACGTGGCGAGATTTCCCGATCTGCCTGCGCGGCAGCCTATTCCAGGGCCGCGCCGAAGGCGCCGACGATCACCCGATGGATCTGGCCGACGGCCCGGTCGATCGGGCCTGTCGGCTGGAACAGATGGCTCAGGGCGAGCCGGACCAAGACCTCCGACATCGAGGTCAGCTCGGCATCGCTCATATCGTCGAGCCCGTACTGGGTGCGCAGCGCGCCCGAGACCGCGGTGATCGCGCGGCCCAGGACCGGCTCGGTCTCGGTCATCAGCACCGGCAGCAGGGCGGTATCGGTCTCCGACCGTCCGGCCAGTACCGCCTTGAGCAGGGTGTTGTCGGCGCCCGTCCGCAGCGTGTAGTCCACCGCCTGCGTCATGCCGGCCGCGACGTCCGCGGGATGCGCGGCCAGGCTCTCGGCGATGCCGACCAGGAAGACGTCGACCTCCTGCTGGATCACCACTTCGGCCAGCTCGTGCTTGTTGGCGAATTCCTTGTAGAGCACCGGCCGGCTCACACCGACCTCCTTGGCCAGCCGCGACATGTTCACCGCGCCCCAGCCCTCGGTGATGACTATCCGCCGGCCCGCGTCGATGATCCGCTCACGCAGCAACTGCCGCATCTCTGTCTGGAAGTTCGGCGCTTCAACCACGTCCTGATGGTACATGAGCTCAACTTTCGTCCCGTCGTTGACAGATTGGATCACAGTGTATCTAATGAATACAGATCTTCGGAAAGTGTAAACGCAAGGAGTACGGCAATGACGACGTCTCGTTCTCGAGTTGAGCGCGGCCGGGAGCCGGAGGCTTCGGCCCGCCCGCAGTGGCGTGACCGCAAGCGGTATCTGTGGTTGTTCGGTCTCGTACCCCCGACCGCCCTGTTCGTGGCGATGGTGCTGGTGTGGGCGTTCAACGAGCTCGGCTGGTCGGTCGTCGCCCCGGTCTGGTGGTGGATCGGTCCGCTGCTGGTCTACGGGCTGCTGCCGGTGCTGGACCGCTTCTTCGGCCCGGACGGCCAGAACCCGCCCGACGAGGTGATGGAGTACCTGGAGAACGACAAGTACTACCGGTACTGCGTCTACACCTACATTCCCTTCCAGCTGCTGAGCCTGACCGTCGCCTGCTACCTGTGGACCGCGAGCGACCTGTCCTGGCTGGGCATCGACGGCGGCCTCGGCGTGGTCTCCAAGATCGGCCTGGCGCTGAGCATGGGTGTCATGGGCGGCGTCGGCATCAACACCGCGCACGAACTCGGCCACAAGAAGGACGAATTGGAGCGCTGGCTGTCGAAGATCACGCTCGCCCAGACCTTCTACGGCCACTTCTACATCGAGCACAACCGCGGCCATCACGTGCGGGTCGCCACGCCCGAGGATCCGGCCAGCGCCCGCTTCGCCGAGACCTTCTGGTCCTTCCTGCCGCGCAGCGTATGGGGCAGCCTGCGCTCGTCGTGGGAGTTGGAGGCCAAGCGACTGGAGCGACTGGGCAAGCGCCCGTGGACGATTCGCAACGACGTGCTCAATGCCTGGCTGATGTCGGTGGTGCTGTGGGGCGTGCTGGCCGCGGTCTTCGGCCCGGCGGTGCTGCCCTGGCTGGTGATCCAGGCGATCTACGGTTTCACCCTGCTCGAGACCGTCAACTACCTCGAGCACTACGGCCTCATGCGTCAGAAGACCGCCGGCGGCCGCTACGAGCGGTGCACCCCGGAGCACAGCTGGAACTCCGACCACATCGTCACGAATATCTTCCTGTACCACCTGCAGCGGCACAGCGATCATCACGCGAACCCCACCCGCCGCTATCAGACGCTGCGCAGTATGGACGGCGCGCCGAACCTGCCCAGTGGCTACGCCAGCATGATCTCGCTGGCTTACTTCCCGCCACTGTGGCGGCGGGTGATGGATCACCGGGTGCTCGAGCACTATTCGGGCGACATCACCAAGGTGAACATCCAGCCCCGCAAGCGTGCGCGCGTGCTGGCGAAGTACGGGGTGGCGTGATGTCGTCCTACCGTTGCCCGGTCTGCGATTACGTCTACGACGAGGCGAAAGGCGCTCCGCGGGAAGGCTTCCCGGTCGGCACACCCTGGTCCGCGGTTCCCGACGACTGGTGCTGCCCCGACTGCGGGGTGCGCGAAAAGATCGATTTCGAACCCACTTCCACCTCGACAGGACACCACTCATGAGCGACTACAAACTCTTCCGCTGCCTGCAGTGCGGCTTCGAATACGACGAGGCCCTGGGCTGGCCCGAGGACGGCATCGCCGCCGGCACCCGCTGGGACGACATCCCCGACGACTGGTCCTGCCCGGATTGCGGCGCTGCCAAGAGCGATTTCGAGATGGTCGAGGTCAGCCGCGCGTGAGCGGCCGCATCGTCATCGTGGGCGCGGGCGTCGCGGGTGCCACCGCCGCCCGCACCCTGCGCACCGAGGGGTACACCGGCGAGATCGTGCTGCTCGGCGCGGAACCCGGCCACCCGTACCGCCGCCCCATGGTGTCGAAGGAACTCCTCGCCGGAACCGTCGAGGACCGCCGGACCCTGTTGCAGCCCATGGACTTCTGGCACACCCACCGGATCGACCTGCGCCCCGGCACCACGGTCGAATCCATCGACCCGGGCCCGGCGCTGGTGTGGCTGGCCGACGGCACGGCGATCGGCTACGACACCCTCCTCCTGGCCACCGGAGCCCGGCCGCGCGCATTGTCGATGGCCGCCACGCCGGTCCGCCCCGATCTCGACCGCAGGGGTGTCGAGATCGGGGGACGGCGTCCCGACACGGGCGAGCGGATCCACACGCTGCGCGGCCGGGCGGATGCGGAGGTCTTGCGGGAGGCGATCGCACAGGGCGGATCGCTGCTGATCGTCGGGGCCGGGCTGATCGGCTGCGAGGTCGCGGCAACCGCACGGGGGCTCGGTGCGGAGGTCACGGTGCTGGACGCGGCGGCCGTGCCGCTGGAGCGCGTCGCGCCACGGACGATCGGCGATTATCTCCGGAAGTTGCACGCGGACAACGGGGTTGCGATCCACACCGACGTCCGGCTGACGCATCTCGCCCAGGACGGTGCGGAGGTGGTCGCCGTGGCCGCCGATGACAGCACCTGGACGGCGGCCGCGATGCTGGTCGCGATCGGATCTGTCCCGGACACTCGGCTCGCCGAGGCTGCCGGACTGGCGGTGGATGATGGGATTCGGGTGGACGAGCACTATCGGACATCCGCGCCCGGGGTCTATGCGGCCGGTGACGCGGTGGCCCGATTCGATCCCGTGTCGGGCGGGTATCGACGCGAGGAGCATTGGAACAGCGCCCAGTCCCAGGGCGCGGCGGCGGCCCGATCGATGCTGGGATTGCCCGCCGCGGCTGCTGAGGTCCCCTGGGGCTGGTCGATGCAATATGGCCGGAACGTGCAGTTCGCGGGCGTGATCCACGCTGGTGACGAGCTGGTGGTGCGAGGCCGGGTCGAGGCGGGGGACGCGACGGTGCTCGCACTGCGCGAGGGCCGCGCGGCCGGTGCGGTCGCCATTGCCCGGCCGGCGGAGTTCCGGGCGGCAAAGGACCTGATCGGGCGGGGCGCGGTGCTGGATCCCGGTGCCTGCGTGGACGAAACCCGGCCGCTGGCCGAGGCGGTCGCACTGTCCGGACAGTCGTGAGGGCATGCGCCCGCAGTTGAGCTAACCGCCCGCAAAATCCGAAATGCCGCTGGACCGGTCGAATGGTTCAGCGGCATTTCGCATTTGCCGACTCATTGCTGAAACCTGCTGGTAGGACATGCTATTCGCGCGGCGCGCGTATTTTTCCCCGGCCGGCGTCCCCCTGTCAAGCCCGCGAGTATTTCCGTGAAGACTGACACGTCAGTCCGAAATCTGTATTACTGTCTCGGTCAGTTCGAACCGGTTGGCAGAGGGACCGGTCGGCATCGACCAACAGTGGGGCTGTGGGGTGGTGAACATTGGTCGACAAGGCTGTTCGGGGGCCGGAACCGTTGGTGCGGCAGGCAATCGAATTCGTTCTCTCGGGGCTGCGGACATTCGGACGCACCATTCAGCTGGCGATCGCGGCGTTCCGGTTCCTGGTCGTCGATATCGTCACACTGCGCCATCCGTGGCGTGACACGCTACAGCAGGGCTGGTTCGTCGTCAGCGTGACGGCGATTCCCGCTGTGCTGGTGTCGGTTCCGTTCGGTGTCATCGTGGCGGTGCAGGTGGGGAGCCTGACCCAGCAGGTGGGCGCGAGCTCGGTGTCCGGCGCGGCCGGCGGCCTGGGCGTGATCCGGCAGGGCGCGCCCATGGTGACCGCGCTGCTGCTGGGCGGCGCGGCCGGGTCGGCCATCGCCTCGGACCTGGGTGCGCGCACCATTCGCGACGAAGTGGATGCCTTGCGCGTCATGGGAATCGATCCGGTGCGCCGGCTGGTCGCGCCGCGGCTGGCCGCCATGATCGCGCTCACGCCGCTGCTGTGCATGCTGATCGTCTTCATGGGCGTGTTCACCGGCTATGTGATCGCCGTCGGTTTCCAGGGCGTGACGCCCGGCTCCTACCTGTCCGCGTTCGCGGCCTTCGCCAAGCTGACCGACCTGTGGGTGGCCATCGCGAAGTCGATCGTCTTCGGGGTGATCGTGCTGGTGGTGTCCTGTCAGCGCGGACTCGAGGCCACGGCCGGCCCGCGCGGGGTGGCCAATGCCGTGAACGCCGCGGTGGTGATCGGCGTGATCGCCGCCTTCGGCGTGAATCTGGTGATCACCCAGCTGGTTTCGATGTTCATCCCGACGCAGGTGGGCTGATGACACAGGTACCAGCCAGATACGCGCCGCTCGGGACGGCGGGCCGGGTCATCGGCGCGAGCGCGCAGGCGCCCCTGTCCGTCATCGAATCCCTGGGCCACCAGGCGACTTTCGTCTACGAGGTGCTCGCCGCCATCCCGCACACACTGCGGATCTACCGGCGCCAGACCATGCTCATCCTGTCCGACATCACCTGGGGCTCCGGTGCGATCATCGTCGGCGGTGGCACCGTCGCGGTGCTGGCATTCCTGGGCATCGCGGTCGGCGGCTCCATCGGGGTGGAGGGTTTCACCGCGCTGAACATGGTCGGCATGGGCCCGCTCACCGGGTTCGTCTCCGCCTACGCCAATACCCGCGAGATGGCGCCCATGGTGGCGGCCATCGGCTTTGCGGCCCAGGCGGGTTGCCGCATGACGGCCGAGATCGGGGCCATGCGCATCTCCGAGGAGATCGACGCGCTGGAGGCCATCGGCATCCGGCCCATGCCCTTCGTGGTGACCACCCGCGTGATCGCGGGCGTGATCACCATCGTGCCGCTGCACCTGCTCACGCTGATCCTGTCGTACCTCTCGTGCGCGACCGTGGTGAACGTGCTGCACGGGCAGTCCTCGGGTACCTACTACCACTATTTCGACGCCTTCCTGCAGCCCGGCGATGTGCTGGCCTCGCTGGTCAAGGCGACGATCTTCGTGGTCGTCATCATTCTCATCCACGGCTACCAGGGCTTCTACGCCTCGGGCGGCCCGGAGGGCGTGGGCCGGGCCTCGGGCCGGGCCATTCGCGCCAGCCTGGTACTGGTGGTCATCCTGGACATGATCCTCACGATCGTGATCTGGGGCCTGGATGTCGGCATCCGGATCTCGGGGTGAAACATGGCCGTGTTCAAGGACTATTCCGGCCGTAGCGCCGGTCCCTGGATGTTGCGGGCGCGCGGCCTGGTGGTCGCCATCGTGCTCGTCACTGTGACGATTGTCGTGAGTTCCTATGCGCGGGGCGGCTTCTCGGACCGGTTCGAGGTCACCGTCGATGCCGCGACGCTGGGTGAGGGCTTGGCGCCGGGCGCGGAGGTGAAGTTCCGCGGCTACGCCATCGGCACCGTCGAGAAGGTCGAGACCGTCGGCTACGGGCATCAGCGCATCGATCTCGCGATCGAGCGCCGCCAGGCCGACGCCCTCACCGACGACGTCAGCGCCCGCTTCACCTCGTCGAATGTATTCGGTTCCAGCGCCATCGAATTGGTGCCGGGCACCGACGGAAGGAAGCTCCGCGAGCATGCGGTGCTGCAGATCGGGGCGAACGCCACCAATGCCACCGTGGCCGGGGTCTTCCGGCGCGCCGCGCGCCTGACCCAGGTGCTGGATTCGGCCGCGGTGCACCGGCTGTTCGACCTGCTGCTCGACAATGCCCCGAGCATGGGCCCGGTACTGCAGTCGTTCTTCGCGACCGCGAAGCTGCTGGCCGACGGTCAGCAGAACACCATGGCCCACTACCTGCGCATCGGCGGGGACATGACCGGGGCGTTCCGGGACCTGACCCCCTCGGCCGGGCACGCCATCCTGGCCGTGCTCGAGCAGAGTGCCTACTTCGGCGATCCGGAGAACCAGGCGCGCACCAACAAGTCCACCAATGGCGTGAACGACGCGGTGCTGGCAGGGCTTTCGAATCTGCTGCAGCAGAACAACCCGGATCTGCAGAAGATCCTGGACAGCATTCTGGACCTGGCGGTGCCGATCAGTGTGTCGGTGGGGTCGGTGGCCCCGGCCTACAACCGCGTGCCGAATCTGCTGCAGGCCATGGACGGCGCCCTCCCGGTGGTGGACGGCCGGGTCCGGCTGCAGCTCGAGCTGATCGCGAAAACCATGCCGTACCTGGCCGATTCGCTGACCGGAGGGGCGAAATGAGCGAGATCACCAAAGCTGCCCTCAAGCTGACCGTCTTCGTGGTGGTCGTGGCCGCCTGCACCACCTTCATCGTGACGGCGCTGCGCACCCCGATTCCCGGGGACAAGGTCACCTACGATGCCGTGTTCACCGATGTCTCCGGGCTTTTCGCCGGCGACTCGGTGCGCATGTCCGGCGTCGCCGTCGGCAAGGTGGAGTCGGTGTCGCTGGACGGCACTCGGGCGCGGGTGCATTTCACGGTCGATCGGACGCGGCCGGTGTACGACAACACCAAGGCCGCGGTGCGCTACCAGAACCTGATCGGACAGCGGTACGTCGAGTTGCTCACCGAGGGGCCGGGTGGAGCGAAACTAGCTGCCGGAGCGACGATTCCGGTGGATCGGACGATCCCGAGCTTCGATGTGTCCAAGCTGTTCAACGGCTTCGAGCCGATGTTCGACACCTTGGATCCGGCGCAACTGAACCAGTTCGGCACCAACCTGCTGCGGGTCATCCAGGGCGACGGCTCGGGTATCGGGCCGGTGCTGGCGGATCTGGACACACTGACCAAGCACGCCCGCAACAGCGAGGCCGTGATCGTGTTGCTCATCCGGAACCTGGGGATGGTCGCCGATTCCCTCGGCGGCAAATCCGAGGCGGTGGGCGATCTGGTGCGGCAGCTCTCGGGCATCCTGCACCAGTTCACGGCCAAGACCCGGACCATGCTGAACGCGGTCGACACCGCGAAAGGCGTGCTGGGGCCGATGGTTCCGATCCTGGAGGAAGGCCGCGACGCCTACGACACCGGTTACGGACCGGTCGACGGACTGTTGTGGCGGCTGGTGCCGCGCACCGATCAGCTCACCCAGATCCTCGCCCTCACGCCGCAATTGGTGACCGGGCTGAACCAATCGGTGCCGGGTCAGGGCTACCAGCCGCGCATCACGTGCTCGCACGGTGAGGCGGCGCTCCCGGCCGTGGTCGGCGTCATTCTGTCCAACCAGAAACTGGTGGTGTGCAACTGATGAGAGCACTGATCGCCTATGCCGGCGAGCTGATTCGGGACGTGCTCACCGGGCGCGGGGACCAGAACACCCAATTGCGCTGGGGCATGGCCGGTGTCGTGGTGTGCGTGATCGCGCTGGCCATCGCCGGGGCCCTGTATGTGATCCCGTTCGGGCAGCGCACCTACGTGGCCGACTTCAAGATCTCCGGTGGTGCGCGCTCGGGGGACGAGGTGCGGGTGGCCGGCATCAATGTCGGCAAGATCCGCGCCGTGGACCTGGTCGGCGACCACGTCGAGGTCAGCTTCACGGTGAATCACGGTGTGCGCGTGGGGGATAGGTCCGCGGTCGAAGTCAAGATGCTGACCCCGATCGGCGGCCACTACCTGGCGCTGTCCCCGGCCGGGGACAAGGAGCTCGCCGCGAAGCACATTCCGCCGGAGCGCACCGCCACCCCGTTCGAGCTGAGCGACATTCTCGACAAGGGCACGCCGATCTTCGGCAAGGTCGACGCCGCCACCATGCGCGGCACCATCGGGCAGCTGAATTCGGCGCTGGCGCAACAGCCCGACGCGCTTCGCGGGGTCATCGGCAATGCCGATGAGCTGACCGGGCTGCTCGCCGAGCGCACCGACCAGCTCAACAGCGCGCTCGATGTGTCCGACGAGTACATCGCCGCCATTGCCGACGACAAGGCGCTGCTCGCGGATTTCGTGAAACAGCTGGGCGCCGTGGCCGACCAGCTGGGCAATCGCAAGGACGACATCGTGAGCATGTTCAACCTGCTCAAAAGGCTGCTGGTCATCCTGCACCGGCCGATCATGGCCTACGGCGACAGCATCGAGCCGTCGGTGACGCAATTCGAGCAGCTGGTCTCCAAGGTGACCGCGGACCCGGATCGGATCGACACCGTCGTCAACGGGATGCGCGATGTCGTCAACCGGCTCAACGGAATGCTGGGCATCCAGCTGAAAGTGGAGCAGCCGGCCGCCGGAGTCCAGCTGTGCATTCCCTACGAAGGCAAGGCGTGCTGAATGAAATGGGGCAGAGCAGCATTCGCCGCCGGAGTCGCCGTCGCGGTGGTGGCCGCCGGGGTGACCGGGGTGTCGTGGGCGAATTCGAAACGCGATCCGAAACAGAGCGTGTGCGCGGAATTCACCGATACCGTCGGTCTGTATCAGGGCAATAGCGTGACCATGCTCGGTGTCGAGGTCGGCACCGTCGCCAGGATCGAGGCCATGGGCGACCGCATGCGGGTCACCATGAGCGTCGCGGATTCGGTGAAACTCCCGGCCGATATTCAGGCCGTCACCATGTCGAGTTCCATTGTGACGGACCGGCATGTGGAACTCACCAAGCCGTATACCGGCGGCACCCGATTCGACACCTCACAATGCATTCCGTTGGAGCGGACCAGGACGCCGATCGGCATCAGCGAGGCGCTCGACGCCATGGGAAAGCTCGCCGGTGACCTGACCGGGGGCGGCGGTACCGGCGGCAAACCCGACACATTGCTCGACGACACCCTCACCGCGGCGAACAATGCCATCGACGGCACCGGGCAGCAGTGGAATCAATTGCTGCAGCGGCTGTCCGCGGTGATCGGCGATCCGACCCAGAAGGATGCCGTCTTCCGGCGGCTGGTCGACAATCTGGACCAGCTCACCACCATGTTCGTGACCAACTGGCCGGATATGGCGGAGGTGCTGAACAATCTGCGCGCCGGGCTCCAGCTGATCGGGCAGTTCTCGGCCGAATTCTCCGGCGCGGTGGATATCGCGGTGGAGTTCCTCCCGGTGATCGCCCGCAATGTGGGCAAATACGATCAGCAGATCTACGGCCTGCTGGATGCGGTACTGCCGCAGGCGCACACCTTCGTCCAGCAGCACGAGGGTGATATCAATTCGCTGCTGGCCGCTCTGCCGCCACTGGCCGCGCAACTCCCGCAGGTGGGTGCGAAATGAGGTGCGCACCGGTCCTGAGACGCACCGCGATCCGGCTGGCGCCGCTCATCACGGCGGCCACGCTGGTGCTGACCGGCTGCGGGGTGAAGGCCACCGACATCCCGATTCCGGGGACCTATCCCTCCGGCGACACCTACACCGTGCGAATCGAATTCGGCTCGGTGCTGAACCTGCCGGACCGGGCCAAGGTGATCGCCGACGGCGTCGAGGTCGGCATGCTCGATCACATCGATCTGATCGGCACCACCGCGGTGGCGACGGTGAAACTGCACACCGACGCCAAACTGCCGAAGAACACGACCGCGGAATTGCGGCAGTCCACGATTCTGGGCGATATCCACATCGCGCTGGAAGCGCCCCAGCACGCGGACGCCTCGTTCCTCGCCAACGGTGATGTGATTCCGATGTCGCAGACCATTCCCGCCACGAATGTGGAGGACATTCTGCGGGCACTGTCCAACATCATCACCGGTGGACGCTGGTCCGATATCCAGAAGCTGGTCACCGATGTGAACGCGGCGTTCCCGTCGGATCCGGCCGAGCTGGACCGGATCAATGCGGCGGGCCGCGCGGCGTTGCACGACATGGCCTCGCACACCGACGATCTGAATCGCATCCTCACCTCGGCCCAGCAGATCACCGCCAAGCTGGATTCCGGCCGCGGGGCGGTGGATCAGATCCTCACGCTCGGGCCCGACCGGGCCGCCGGCTTGTCGGGTGTGCTGCTGGCGGTGGTCAACCTGATCATCAGCGGCGGCCCGCTGGCCAAGAACGCCGGCGATCTGCTGCTGCCGCACGTCGGCGACTTCCGCTCGATCGTGTCGATCCTCGCGCCGACCGCGGTCACGGCCGGATATGCCGACCTGACCCTGGCGGCCGATCTCGACGCCTTCCACACCCTGCTGAAGGAGAAGATCATTCCCTTCCTCAGCGCCCCGGACGTGCAGGTGCAGCGGGTGTCCGCCGATGTGCAGGCCGACCAGCTGATCACCACACTGCGCTCGATCGGGATGGTGCCCTAGATGAAACTCTCACTCTCCGGGCCGGTTTCGCTGGTCATGCTGCTGGTGCTCACCCTGGCCTGTGGCAGCTACATGGCGGTCGGCGTGCTGAATCTGGACCCGCGCCGCCAGCACAACACCGTCACCGTGCTGCTGGACAGTTCCGGCGGCCTGATGAAGACCTCCGAGGTGACGCTGCGCGGCCTGCCCATCGGCAAGGTCCGCGATATCGGTGCCACCGGCCGCGGATTGGCCGTGACCCTCGAATACGACTCGAAATACCGGATTCCCGTGGACAGCGTGGTGCAGATCGCCAACCTGTCGGCGGCGGGCGAGCAATTCCTCGACTTCCGGCCGAGCGGCACCCAGGGGCCGTTCCTGCACGACGGCAGCGTAGTGCCGAACCGGCAGGTCAAGATCGCGACCACGGTCGGTGACGCGCTCGCCGAACTGGACGCGCTGACCGCGCAACTGGATCCGGCCAAGCTGCAGAACCTGGCCACCACGGTCGCCGCCGGATTCGAGGGCCGCGACGCCGATGTCGCCAACCTGACCAGGGCGCTGGTCGGCACCGCGAACCTGTTGCGGGACAAGCGCGATGCCATCGCGCGGCTGTACGCGAACGTGCAGAACCTCGGCGACAAGTTCGACGGGCGCGCCCCCACCCTGAGCGCGGCCGGCGGGGACATCGACACCGCGCTGCCGGAGCTGCTGCACATCATCGCCGCGTTCCAGAACTACTCCTACATCGGCGAAAAGATCTACGACGATCCGATCGGGCCGCTGGTCACCAAGATCAATGACTATCTGCAGCTGATCGGGCCCGACCTGAGCCATATCGCCACCGTCCTGAAACCCGCGACCAGCGCGATCAAACCGCTGCGCGTCGACGCCGGCTCGATCGTGGACCTGCTGTCCACGGTGTTCCCCGGCGACGGCGCCGCCCATGTGGCCATCGACATTCCTCGCTAGAGAGAAGGCAATTCGTGAGTGAGAACGAGAACACCGCGCACAACGACGAGACCGAGCAGACCAGCGCAACCGAGCAGACGGGAGCGACCGAGCAGACCGGCGCAGCCGAGCCGACCGGCGCGGCGGAACCGATCTCGATTTCGGTCCCGGCACCCTCGAAAGCCGTGCCCGCCAAAAGTTTCGGCGAACGCGCCCACCCGGCGGTGACCGTCGCCGCCGCCGTGCTCGCGGTGGTGGCCGTGGTCCTCGGCGTGCTCTGGCACAACTCCTCCGGCGACTACCACGCGCTGCGGAACGGCCAGGCCGACCGCGACCGCGCCGCCCAGGTGGCCAAGGACTACACCCTGCGCTCGCTCACCTACGACTACCGCAACCTGCCCGCCTTCTTCGACGGCGTGCAGCGCGGCACCTCGGATGCGTTGCGGGACAGGTACACCCAGGTGCACGACACCCTGGCCAAGATCATGACCGACGCCCAGGTGGTGGCGGCCGGCGATGTGGTCGGCAGCTCGGTGGAGGCCAAGGGCAACGACCAGTTCACCGTCACCGTCTACGCCACCCAGAAGACCCAGAACGTGCAGCAGACCGACCCGGCGACCGTGCCGAACCTGCTGGTGCTGACCGTGGCCAAGAGCGGCGGCGACTGGCTGGTCACCGATTACGGCCCCAAGGATCTCGGCCAGAAGGGCGGGGCCGCGAAATAACCTCGCGACGCATCGGGCGGCCGCCGCAGCCCGAACTCCCGTCGCGGCGCCGCCGGCAGATCATCGAGGCCGCCTTCGAGGTCTTCACCGCCAACGGCTACGAGGCCACCGCCATCTCCGAGGTGGCCGCCCGGGCCGGGATCGGACAGGGCACCGTCTACCGCTACTTCGGCAGCAAGCGCGAAATCCTCGACCACGTCATCGATCTCGGCATCGAGAAGGTGACCGACGCCATGGAACTCGACACCGTCCTCGGCGCCGCGGGCGAGGTCGGCGAGCTGGTCGCGGCGGTGCGAGCGGCCCTCGACCGGCTCTGGGACCTGCTCGAGCGGGAGCCGCAGGTGCTGCGGCTGCTGGTGGTCGAGGCCGGGGCCATCGATCCGGAGCTGGCGCACCGGCTGCTCGGGCTGGAGGCGCTGACCGCCTCGCTCATCGCGGGGGAACTCACACGCGGCAGGGAGGAAGGGTGGATTCGTCCCGATATCGACCCGGATGTGCTGGGGCACACCATCCTCGCCATGGTCGGGCCATGGGTCATGCGGGAACTGCTGGGCGCGGGCAATCCGGGCATCCGGGAGCGCAGCATGACCGCGGTGATCGGCGTCCTCGACAAGACCCTGCGCCCCCGGAGCGCCCCGCCGTGACAGCCGGCCGGGCAGAGCGCGGCCGCCACCCGCGCGCCGCACAGCGCCGGGCCGAATTGGTCGGCGCCGCCTACGAATTGGTGGCCACGCGCGGCTTCCGCGGCATCGGCGTGGACGACATCGCCGCGGCCGCCGGGGTCAGCCACGGCACCTTCTACAACTACTTCGCCAACAAACGCGACATTCTCGACGCCGTCATCGACCACTGCTTCACCCTCATCCGCACCCGTCTGCTGGGGCCCGAGGGGGACGACATACCCGCCACCCTCGACGCCTTCTGCGCGCGCTACGCCCGCGTCGTCGACCGCTGCTACGACCTGGTCGAGACCGAACGCGGGCTGGTGAATTTCTTTCTGCTGGAGGCCTCTTCGATCGACGATCGAGTCCTGGACCGCTGCCTGCACCATGCCCGCGCCTATGGGGCGCAATCGGTGGAGGTGGTGCGGCGCGGGATCGCCCGCGGGTACCTGGATCCGTCGCTCGATCCGGAGATCGCGGGGGAGGTCCTGCTCTCGATCCTGGTCTCGGCGCTGCTGTCGGCCCTACGTGCCGGATCCGACGGGCTCACCCAGGACCGTGTCCGCAACCAACTGGTCTCCTTCCTCCGGATCGCACTCGCCGGCGACCCGGAATGACCTCACTCGCGCGGCTGCCCAGGGCCGTCCGGGGACGGTGCTATGTTCGCCGGGTGGGGAGGAGATCAACGGTGGGCGTCGAGGTGACCGGGCTGTTCCACGATCCGGAGCGGGTGGCGTGAAGGCCCGGCTCGAGCGGGCGGCCGGCGAGCGGGCGGCGCGCATCGCCGAGCGGATCGCACCGTATCTGCCCGCGGCCGGGCCGGTGCTCGATGTCGGCTCCGGGACCGGCCACAATGCGGACCTGCTGCGCAAGGTCACCGGGCTCGACGTGATCGAAACCGATGTCGTGGACATGCATGTCGTGGGGCACGGGCCGGTGCTGTGCGCGGACGGCGTGCTGCCGTTTCCCAGTGACGCCTTCGAGACAGCGCTGGTTCTGCACGTCCTGCAGTTCCCCGCCGATCCCGCGGCCGTGCTCGGTGAGACGGCCCGGGTGGCGTCGCGCGTGATCGTGCTCCAGTCCACCTCCGACGGCCGGCTGGGCCGCGCGTCGCTGGTGGTGCGCGGATTCTTCTTCGGCCGCTTGGCCTTTCAACTCTCCCGGCTGGTCGGCTGCGTGGATTCCGGCATGGCGGCCGGTATCGCCCTCCAGGTACGGCGCGTGCTGTCCCGCGACGATGTCCGAGCCGCAGCGCGGGAGGCGGGATTACGGGAGATCGCCTTCGATCCGGATCGCTGGCCGGCGCCCTTCGGCGGGCGCGACCTGTTCGTCTTCGACCGGGCGCGATGAGGCTGCCGGTCCTCGCTGCCGGCTGAGCTACCGCTGCCGACTGAGCTACTTTGGAGGCCGCGCGAGCGGGTGGCGGTATCGCGGCTGCCCGGGGATGGAATGGAGACGGTATGGCGGGCAATGGTGCCGGGCGGTTCGAGGGCCGGGTCGCGGTGGTGACCGGGGCATCTTCCGGGTTGGGGCGGGCCGTGGCGCAGTCGCTGCGTGACGGCGGGGCCCGGGTGTTCGGGGTGGGGCGCGACGCGGCACGGTTGCAGGCGGCCCTCGAAGGGGACGAAACAGGCTGGCTGGCAGCGGATCTCACTGATCCGGGCGCGTCCGCGGAGGTGGTGCGGGCGTGTGCGGAGCGGTTCGGCGGGATCGACATGCTGGTCAATGCGGCAGGGGCGCACACCATGCGGCACACCGCCGAGGTCAGTGACCAGGAGTGGCAGTACGACCTGGCCGTCAACCTCAGCGCGCCGTTCTTCCTCTCCCGCGCCGCGCTCCCGCACCTGCTCGAGCGCGGCGGCTGCATCGTCAATGTCGCCTCGATCGCCGGCCTCGAGGGCCAGGCCTACTCGGCCGGCTACTGCGCCGCCAAACACGGCCTCATCGGGCTCACCCGGGCCATGGCCCTCGAATTCGACAGCAGCGCAATCCGGATCAACGCCGTCTGCCCGGGCGGCATGACCACGCCCCTCCTGGAGAACTTCACCTTCCCCACGGACCCCGACTACACCCTCATCATGAAAACCGCGTCCGCCCGCGGCCTCATGGACCCGGCCCAGGTGTCCAACGTCATCACCTTCCTCTGCTCCGAGGAAGCCTCCGCGGTCCACGGCGCCATCTACACCGTCGACAACGGCAAGATGTCCCTCTGACCCCACTCCGCGACCGCGGAATCAGCCGCCGCAAGCCGTCCGGCAGGGAAACGAGTACGGCCGCGGCGGGTGACGCCGCGGCCGCACACCGGCTCGGATTGCTCAGATTCCGCTGGGGAAGGTGAGGGTCATCAGGCCCGGCCAGACTCCGGACCAGGGTTGCCGGGGATCGTGGCAGACGTAGACGGTGACCAGGCGTTCCAGGCCGGGGAGGCCGTTGGGGTCGTCGAGGCGGGCGACCTGGGTGGTGGAGGCGAACTTGGCGAGGAACTCCTTGTCGCCGACGCCGTCCACGGAGAGGTAGACGATGGTGCGGGCCGAGTCCGGCGGCGGGCCGAAGTAGCCGAAGCCGCGGTTGGGGCTGTAGACCGGCGGCATGTCGTACGCGCGGCCGAATTCCTCCAGCGCGCTGGCCTGCACGTACGCGGTCGCGACCACCGCGGTGTCGCGGCGCTCGGATTCGGGCAGTCCGGCCACCGCGTCGGCGACCGCCTTGGTGAAGGTTTCGTAGCCGGCCGGGCCGGTCAGCGACTCGCGCTGCCAGTACTGGGCCTGGTCGGTGATCGGGCGATCGATCCCGGTGAAGTCCCGGGCCCACGCCCAGCTGTACGGCACCGGGATCGCGCACATCCACGCCGTGAACAGGACGGCCGACAGCACCGCCACGGCGTTCACCGCCTTGCGCACCTGACGCCGCGCCTCGACCGTGCTCAGCGCGAACGCGCCCGCGCCGATCAGGGCCGGCCAGAAGCCCGCGACGTAGTAGGAGCGGCCGTTCTCGACGAGGACGATCACCAGCAGACCCACGCCCGCGATCAGGGCGAAACGGTAGGGCCGCAACGACTCCAGCCGCACCAGGCCCCACAGGCCCAGGATGCTCAGCAGGCCGCCGAGCAGGCCACACTGGACGGCGATCTCCGCCGCGCAGACCAGCGGTCCGGTGTGGGCGGCGTACTGCTCCTGGGCGATGATCTCGGTCATCTTGGATTCCACCCAGTCGTGATCCATCTGCCACAGGATGCCGGGAATCATCGAGACCGTGAGGATCAGCGTGCCGACGTACAGCGCCGGGCGGCGCAGCAACTCGCGCGGTCCGGCGATCAGCACGCCCAGACCCAGCAGCGCCCACACACCCGGCATCATCCACTTCGCCTGGAACGCCACCGCCGCTGCCACGCCGGCGGCGATCAGCAGCCAGTCCTGCCGGGTCCGCACCCACCGAATCAGCAGCCAGACGATCGCCGCCTGCAGGGGAATGTCGAAGGTCAGCGTGATCAGCTGCATCTGGTTGAACGCCAGCGGCGAGACCGCGTAGGCCGCCGCGGCGAGCACCTGATACCGCGCCCCCGCCCCCAGCTCCCGCGTGGTAGCCGCCGCCACCACCGCCGCGGCCGCCATCAGCAACAGCGCCGGAATCCGCAGCGCCAGCACCGAACCCGGCGCGATCACATCCATGATGTGCGCGACGAACGGCGCCAGCGGCCCCTGGTCCGGATAGGCCCACGCCAGCCGCCGACCGGCCGCCAGGAAGTACAGCTCATCGCCGAAGTAGTTGACCCGCGCCGCGGGCACGCCGAGCACAATGGCGAAGCCCAGGGACACGGCGAGCACGCCGCGCCAGGCGAACGGCACCGGATCGGCTGCCGTTTCGGCGGCGTCCACCTCGGGCGCCGCGTCGATCGTTGACATCCATCCTCCCGGACCACGAAAAAACGCCCGGCAACACCGAATTTTCGGCGAGGCCGGGCGTCGATCAGGCTGCAGAATAACTGGTTTCCGCCGATTTGGTCGCCCCGTTCCTTTCCGGGGCTTGCTCAGCTGCTGCCGGTCGCCCACGATGCCCACGCCGAAACCCCGGGTCAACCCCTGATGGCGGCCCTCGCGACGCCCTGCGGGAGGAAACTGGGGGAATGGCGACGATGAGAGTGTGGCGGGTCGAGCGGCCGGGCCCGATCGACGAGCGGCCGGTGATCTTCGAACAGATGTCCGTACCCGAACCCGCCGCCGGGGAGTTGCTCGTCCGGGTGCTGGCATGCGGGGTGTGCCGGACCGATCTGCACGTCGCCGAGGGGGATCTGGCGGTGCATCGGCCCGGGGTGGTCCCCGGACACGAGGTCGTCGGTGAGGTCGTGCAGGTGGGGGAGGGGGTGGACGGCGAGATCCGGGTGGGCGATCGGGTCGGGATCGCCTGGCTGCGGCACACGTGTGGAGTGTGCAGATTCTGCCGAAGGGGTGACGAGAACCTGTGTCCCGAGTCGCGCTACACCGGCTGGGACGCCGACGGCGGCTACGCCGAATTCGCAACCGTACCAGCGGATTACGCGCTACCCCTGCCCGGCGGATACACCGATGCCGAGCTCGCGCCGCTACTGTGTGCGGGCATCATCGGGTACCGGGCGTTGCGACGGGCGGCGCTGCCGCGGGGCGGACGTCTCGGTATCTACGGATTCGGCGGGAGCGCCCATCTGGCCGCGCAGGTGGCGCTGGCGCAGGGTGCGGAAGTCCATGTGATGACCCGCGACAAGGAGGCTCAGGAGCTCGCGCTGGAGCTGGGCGCGGCCTCGGCCCAGGGTGCCGCCGACGCACCCCCCGAGCCGCTCGATTCGGCGATTCTCTTTGCGCCCGTGGGCGATCTGGTGCTGCCCGCCCTGGCGGCGCTGGATCGCGGTGGGGTGCTGTCGATCGCCGGAATCCACCTCAGCGACATTCCGCCGCTGAACTACCAGCGGCATCTGTTCCAGGAGCGGGAGATTCGATCCGTCACCGCCAATACCCGGCAGGACGCCAGGGATTTCCTCGCCTTCGCAGGCGGCCATCGCCTCGAGGTGACCGTCCATTCCTACCCGCTCGAGGCCGCCGATCAGGCCCTCCGGGACCTGGCCCACGGGCGATTCGCGGGCGCGGCGGTCCTGGTGCCTACTTCTGGAGGGTGAACTGCACGACGTCCAGGTGGCCCGCCCGGAAGTAGTGCGCACTCCCGGTCAGGTACCGGATATACCGCTGGTAGATCTCCTCGGAGGTGATCCGGACCGCCTCGTCGTGATGCGACTCCAGCGCCGCGGCCCACAGGGCCAGGGTCTTGGCGTAGTGCGGCCGCAGCGACTGGATCCGCGAGGTCCGGAATCCCACCGCCTCCGCCTCCCGCGGGACCGTATCGGGTTGCGGCAGTTGGCCTCCGGGGAAGATCTCCCGCTTGACGAAAATGTGGAACAGCGCATCCTCGCGGGTGACCGGGATCTCGGCGGACCGCAGCTCGGCCAGGGTGCGCCCGATGATGGTGTGCAGCAGCATGCGTCCGTCCGGGGGCAGCATCCGATGACACCGGGTGAAGAATTCCGCGTACCGCTCCTTGCGGAAGTGCTCGAAGGCCCCGATGCTGACGATCCGATCGGCGGTGCCCTCGAATTCCTCCCAACCCTGCAGCCGCACTTCGGCTTCGGAGATACCGAGTTCCCGCAGCCGCGTCTGGACCGACTCGAATTGATTGCGGCTCAGGGTCAGTCCGATCACCCGCACGCCGTAGGTCAGCACCGCGCGGATCATGGTCGACCCCCACCCGCAGCCGACGTCGAGCAGTGTCATCCCGGGCTCGAGTCCCAGCTTGCCCAGGGCGAGATCGATCTTGGCCAGCTGGGCCTCCTCCAGGTTCATGCCCGCGCGGTCGAAGTAGGCGCAGCTGTAGGTCATGGTCGGGTCGAGGAACAGCGCGTAGAAGGCGTCCGACAGGTCGTAGTGGGACTGCACCTGCCGGTAGAAGGGCGCGAGCTGGGCCATGGCGGCGGTCTCCTGAGGCGAGCGGGCATCCGGAGATGCGGGATACCCGGACATACGAAGCGCCGTGGCCTGCGGTTCTAACTCCAGGACACGCCGACAACACGCCGCCGTTTTCCCGCCGACTTTCCGATTCGAGCCTGGCGAAACGACGTCGGCTGCTTTCCTGATGTGGAGTGCAGCATCGCGTCAGCAAACACAATACGGAGGGTTGGGGACCGGCCATGCACCGCACCGGGCACGAAGTGGTCCATTCTGGCAGGCCATGGTTGTGGACGATTCTGGTGGGAGCGGTGGTGGTGGGACTGGCCACGTGGTGGATAAGACCGCAGTCCCTCAGCTGTAGTACGGCCTCACCGACCACAACCGTCATCACGCTTCCCGCGGCTGCGGCACTGAGTTCGGTTACTCCGCGGCAGATTCAAATCGAGGAGTCGGAACCGGCCCCGGAACCGGGCGAGGCCCGGTTCTACGCCTTCGATCAGGGCGTGGCGGCGTGCTCGCTGCCCAATCTGCCGCTGGACGGCTACTACGTCGGGGTCCCGACGGGTCAGTACGACGGTTCCGCCCCCTGCGGCTCCTACGTCGATATCGACGGCCCGCTCGGCAGCGTCCGCGCCCTGGTCGTGGACCGCTGCCCCGGTTGCGGCCCAGACCAATACGATTTGAGCCGTCCGGCCTTCGAAGTCGTCGCCGAGGCCACCGACGGTGTCGTGCCGATCCGGATCAGCCAGGTGCGCGACCCTGCGCCGGCGCCCGAGCTCTTCTATCGCGTGCAGCCGAGCTCCTCGCCCAGCTGGATCGGAATCCTGTTCTCCGGCACCGGAAATCCCATCCGTCAGGTCGCGCTGCGCCCCGCCTCGGGCGGTGACTACCGGCCCCTGCGGCGCGGCAACGACAACTACTGGAACCTCTCCGGTCTGGGTCCGGGCCCGTTCACGGCCGAGGTGATCGACATCTACGGTCACGCCGCCTTCGTGCCGGGCGTCACGCTGGAGCCGGGGCAGGTGCGCCGCACCGGAATTCACCTCTACGAGATCCCCGCCGACCCGCCCGTCACACCGCCCTGGCCGGCCGCTCCGGTGGTCGTGACCACGGTCGTCACCGCCCCGGACGCCTGCGAGCCGTAACCCGCAGGTCCGTCCCCGGTATGGCATCATAAAGTGGAACGTGTTCCATTTGGACCGCCGAGGCGGTGTGCCGGGAGGCCTTCGATGACGAACCCCAGCTCGGACCTGACCACGCCCGCCGCCGCGCCCCGCCGTGGCCGGCGGCTCTCGCCGCGCATCTCCCGGCTGACCGAGGTGCCGCAGGGCGCGATGGTGGAGCTGCCCGGCCGGGGCTCGACCTACCTGGTGGACCTGCCGGGCCCGGCCGCGGATTCGCCGACCGTGCTGCTGCTGCACGGCATGGCCACCACCGCCATGCTCAACTGGTTCCCGTGCCTGCGCGAACTCAACGAGCGCTACCGCGTGGTCCTGTTCGATCAGCGCTGGCACGGTCACGGAATCCGTTCCGAGCGTTTCGATCTCGACGATCTCGCCGATGACGTCGTCGCCGTCGCCGATGCGGTGGGCGTCGAACGCCCCATTCTCGCAGGCTATTCCATGGGTGGCGTGGTCGCCCAGCTGACCGCGCACCGGCATCCGGATCGCGTGGGCGGGCTGGTACTGGCCGCCACCACCTACCGCTTCCAGGAGAAGTGGCGCGAGCGCGCCTTCCACCGCGGCTGGTCGGCCACCGCCGTGCTGTTCTCCGAATGGTCCTTCCGCCGCGCCGAACTGCGCCGCGACAAACTGCCCACGCTGCCGGAATCCTCGTGGCCGGTGGGCCGGATGGATCGCTGGGCCATGACGGAACTGCGGGCCACCAGCGGCTGGGCGCTCACACAGGCGCTCGCGGTGCTGGGGCGTTTCGATGCGTCGGACTGGCTGCCGACGCTGAAGGTGCCGGCGGCGGTGGTGATCACCACGCGGGATCGGGCGCTGCCCGTCTTCCGTCAGCTGGAGATGGCGAAGGCGATTCCGGGTGCGGAGATCTTCCTCGCCAAGGCCGGTCACGCGGCCTGCGCACTCGAGGCGGACGTCTTTGTCCCGGTGTTCCTCGAGGCCGTTCAATCGGTGGTGGATCGGGTGTAGCGGATTCGGGCCCGGGTCAGGCCTTTTCGCGCGCGGCCTTGAGCAGCGCGGTGATCACCTCGGGGACGGCGTCGGCGATGGTGTCGACATCCGGTACCAGTTCCTTGCAGGCGATGAACCCGAAATCCAGGTGCCCGTTGTTGGAGATCACGGTGGCGGTGAGCCCCGCGCCGTGGAACACCGGCCCGAACGGATACATCGACGCCACCCGGACCCCCAGGAAGTACATGGGGAAGTTGGGCCCGGGCACATTCGACACCACCAGGTTGTGCACCACCGGGTGGTGCTCGGCCAGCTTGAGCGACGAGTACGCCCGGGCGGCCAGCTGGAAGGTGTTGGGCGGCGCGTACTTCGCCCAGTCCTGGAGGAAGTCGGCGCCGATCAGATTGTGCTCTTCCTTGGCTCCGCGATTGTCCTCGGCGATGGCCAGCACCCGCGCCACCGGATCCTCGATCTCGGTGTAGAGCCGCGCGAAGATGGTCGACACCTTGTTGGTGCCCTCCTCGTGGCGTGAGGTCTCGTGCGTGGACACCGGAACCGAGGCCATGAGCGAGGTTTCGGGCAGTTCGTCGTGTACCTCGAGGTAGCTGCGCAGCGCGCCGCCGACCACCGCCAGTACCACGTCGTTGACCTTCACCCCGAAGGCGGTCTTTATTTCCTTGATATCCGACAGCTCGGTCTGCACGAAGGAGATGGCGCGATGCTGGGTGATTGCCCGATTGAACGGCGTGCGCGGCGCGGTGAAGGGCAAGGGCATGCCGCGGCTTCCGTTGCCCCGCCGCCGCTGCACCAGACCGCCCAGAATGCCAACGGTCTTGGGCACCATGCCGACCATCCCGAGCCGGCCCGGGAGCTTCAGCAGCGCCTCCCCGGCCAGCTGCAGATCATTGGGTTCCGTTTCGGCCGGGCCGATCTCGGCGGGCGGGGTGTAGGACACACCCGGCTGCACATCGCACAGGTGCATCATCATGTTGGTGCCGGTGATGCCGTCCACGATGGCGTGGTGGTACTTCGAGATGACCGCCACCTTGCCGTGCGGCAGGCCCTCGACCACCCACATCTCCCACAGCGGCCGGCCGCGGTCCAGCGGGCGTCCGGCGATGTCGGCGGCGAGTTCGGCCAGTCCCCGGTCCCCGGCCCCGGCGGGCAGCGCGAGCCGGCGCACGTGGTAGTCCAGGTCGAAGTTCGAATCCCGCACCCAGACCGGATGATCGAGGTTCAGCGGCACCGCGTGCAGCCGCCGGGTCATGGCCGGGATGAGGTGCAGCCGCCGTCCGAGTTCGGCCTTGAAGGCCTCGTGCTCGTAGCTCACCCCGTCGGCGGCGGGATCGAGTATCAGCATTGCGCAGACGTGCAGGAGTTGGGTGTCTGTTTCGAGATAGAGGAAGCTCGCATCGAGCCCGGTAAGTCGTTCCATACCAACACACTATGAGAACTAGTTCCATTTTGCGCGCGGTTCGCGGTGTAGCCCGGATCCTGTCCGTGGCCGATTCGTAGCCCCAAAGTAGCACGTAGATAACAAGTTTCATGATGAAACGTTTGGGTACCAATCGGGTGTCTCTCCAGTAGAATTCGTTGCCGCTCTCCTGGACCCTTCCTACCTTGGGTCACATGGCCCGGTGATCGGTCTCTAGTCAATGACAAGAGTCACTGGGCTTCTCACAACGACGTGAGAGGTGAGAACAATGGGCGACCGGAAGGTATTGCTGCCCGGAAAGTGGCGTACGGCTTGGGGTCTCGCGATCATGCTGACGATCGCGACCGTGTTCGTTCCACCATCGAGGGCCCACGCGGATGCGGGATGCGCTGCGGTGGACGTCGTAGTGGCGAGGGGCACAGGCGAACCCGGGTGGCTCGGCGACGAGATCGGCGATCCGCTCTACGACATGCTGCAGGATCGGTTGCCCGTTTCGACGAGTTCCTATCGCGTGAACTACCCCGCCGACTACTCGTTCGCCGTGGGGGCGGGCAGCGCGGATCTGGTGGGGCACTTGGTCGCTGCGGCCGCCGCCTGCCCGGGCCAGGAGTTCGTCCTGGTCGGCTACTCGCAGGGCGCGGCGGTCGTGCACGCGGCACTGGGCACCGGCGTGGTGTCCTGGTATCCGAGCCGGGTGCAGCTGCCGGGCTACCTCGGCGCGCGCGTCGCCGCGGTGCTGCTGTTCGGTGACCCCATGCGCGGCCTGGGCTGGAATGTGCCCGGCGCGTACCAGTTCCGCACCAGGGACTGGTGCACCGGCGGCGATCCCATCTGCGGCTCCGGTATCGACGCCGACGCGCACGTCGCCTACGGCAGCGATCTGGTGGACGCGGCGAACTTCGCCGCGGACCGCATCTGACCCCGGGGAGGGGAAAGGGCCCGGCTCCCGGGCGGTCTCGTGGACTTGCTGACGAGACCCCGGAGCGGGGTCCGGGTATCCGCGGTTCGGGGGGCGTCAGGTGTCACGGCACTTGGGGCCTCGCCCACCACCGGACCGCGGATACCGAACAACGGCCGGCCCGGTGTGCTGTTCCACACCGGGCCGTACCGTGTTGGCGGACGGGCTGTTTACCAGTGCAGGCCCGGAATGCGGTTGGTGATGCGCGCGGCCGGGGCGGGCAGGCCCATGAGCGGCTGCACGATCGGGGCCAGCGCGAGCAGCGGGCTGCGCGATTCCGGCTTCTCCGTGGCGGTTTCGGCGTTCACCGGGGTGGTTTCGGCGTTGACCGGGGCGGCCGGTGCGGGCGTGCGCGCCGCCTTGGACTCGCCGAACATCCGGAAGCCCTGGTGCAGGATGGCGCGCTTCACCGAGGGCATGACCGTATCGACGACCTGGGCGAAGGTGCCGATGGGGGTGTCGATCCGGCTGGGCCGGTGCTCGAGCGCGCGCACCACGATGTCGGCCGCCTGATCCGGGCTGTGTACCGGGATGGACTTGTACAGGTCGGTCGGCGCGATCATGGCGGTGCGCACCAGCGGCATACGCACCGAGGTGAACGTGATTCCGGCGTCGGCGTTCTCGACCGCCGCGATCTCGCTGAAGTTGTCCAGCGCCGACTTACTGGCCACATACGCCGCGAAGCGCGGCACCTTGGTCTGCACCGCGATCGAGGAGATGTTCACGAAGTGCCCGAAGCGGCGCTCCCGCATGGACGGCAGCAGCGCTAGGATGAGCCGCACCGCGCCGAAGTAGTTGACCGCCATGGTCCGTTCGAAATCGTGCATGCGATCGGTGGAGTTGAGCACCGAGCGGCGGATCGAGCGGCCCGCGTTGTTCACCACGTAGTCGACGTGGCCGTGATCGGCCAGCACCTGCTTGACCAGCAGCTCCACCGACTTCTCGTCGGTGATGTCGCAGATGTACGCCTGCGCCGCACCGCTTTCCGCCCGCACCTCGGCGGCCGCGGCGTTCAGGTCCTCCTCGGTCCGCGCCACCATGAGCACGGTCGCGCCGCGCTTGGCCACCGCGTGCGCGGTCGCCAGGCCGATGCCGGTGGACGCGCCGGTGATCAGCACGATGCGGCCCGCGAGGCGATCGCCCTCGATGCGGCGGGCGCGATCGGGATCCAAGTTGGCGCGCCAGTACTTCCACAGGGCGGCGGCATAGTCCTCGAACGCCGGCACCTCGATGCCGCTGCCACGCAGCTGCGCCCGGGTGGATTCGGAGACGAAGGTCGACTCGAAGGAGGTGTGCGGGGCCACCTCGGCGGGAATGCCGAAGCGCTCCAGCAGGAAGTCCCGCACCGCGGGCACGCCCGGCAGCCCGCCGAGGGCGTTGAGCGCGGTGTGCGAGCCGGGCACGGTGCCGATGGCGGTCGGTGCGCCGGCCGCGCGGGCGAGCGCGTTGTAGATCTCGGTG
Organism: Nocardia sp. NPDC004860; assembly: GCF_040609015.1. Lineage (NCBI taxonomy): Bacteria > Bacillati > Actinomycetota > Actinomycetes > Mycobacteriales > Nocardiaceae > Nocardia > Nocardia sp. NPDC004860. The sequence continues at coordinate 68,516 of NZ_JBEXJI010000042.1, forward strand.
AACGGCTGCGGTTCCGGGTTGGTGAGGTGGAAGGTGCGGCCGATGAGCCCGGGCTTGCCGATCAGCTCGACCATGGCGTCGACCACGTAGTCCACCGGAACGATATTGGTGGCGCCCAGGTCGGGGATCGGCATGGGCAGCTCCGAGGGCAGTGCCGCCAGCCCCGCGATGGCGGGGAAGAAGTAGTACGGCCCGTCGATCTTGTCCATCTCGCCGGTGCGGGAGTCACCGGCCACGATGGCCGGGCGGTAGACCCGCCAGCGCAGGCCCGCGGCCTCGCGGACCATCTTCTCGGCTTCGAACTTGGTGCGGTGATAGGGGGAGTGCAGGCCCTGGCCGAGGTCGAAGTCGTCCTCGAAGAACTTGCCCTTGTGATCGCCCGCGACCGCGACCGACGAGACGTGGTGCAGCACCGCGCCGAGTTCCAGGGCCAGGTCGATGACCGAGCGGGTGCCCTGCACATTGGCCGCGTAGGTGACCTCGGCGTCGGCGGTCATGTCGTAGACCGCGCCGAGGTGGATGATGTGATCGGCCCGCGGGGCCTCCGAGAAACGGCTGTCGGCGCCCTCCGGCAGGCCCAGTCCCGGCGCGGCCAGGTCTCCGACCAGTGGGAACACCCGATCCTCGGCGCCCCAGCCCGCCGCCAGCTCGCGCAGCTTGGCCACCGAGGCCTCACGCGTCAGTGCGTGGACCACGGCCTCCGGGTCGCGCTCCAGCAGCGCGGCGACAACGCGCCGGCCCAGGAATCCGGTTCCGCCCGTGACGATGTAGGAAACCATCGTCCCCTCCTTAAATACGAACCTGTTGGTACCCAACGGTGTTCGTCCGACATGCGTCGGTGGATGCGGACGGTATGCGATTGGCCCCCTAGCAGAATGTTGGGCCGAGGTAGGAACACCTTCGTGCCTAACTAGTGAGTAACTTTACGGATTCCAGGTTGGGCGTTCAACCGGAATGGCCGTTTCGGCGCTGTGGGGATGGTCACCTCGGAGCTATTCGAGTTGATATGTGTAACAAAGGGTTTGATGTAACTTATCGGCCCCCTTGGCAATTCGCGGGCAACTGGTCAAATGTCCTGAGCGTGCGCTCACTTGTTGGATCTCTGGGAGTTTGCCCGGTCAGCGCCCGGTTCCGGCGGCCGGAATTGCCCGCCTCCGCCCCCTCGGCCGCCGAACCATCGCCGCCCAGCCCACCGTGCAATTCGCGGGCCGCACCCGGCGCGCATTTGCGCCCGCTGAGTGGGCGGATTCGGCGGGTATTCCCCGAAATGCGCGGCCTGGAATGCCGCGTGGTGAGAATGATCGGGACGATGCGGTGCGGTGGGAGAGCGGTGGCGGATGCTGGTCGGTCGGGCGGTCGATATCGAGGTGATCTCCGCGTTCGTCACCGGTGTTCCGGGCGATGACACCGTGCTGGTGCTCAGCGGTGAGGCCGGAGTCGGCAAGACCGCGCTGCTGGACGCGGCCGCCGAGATCGCGGCCTGGAACGGGACCCGGGTGCTGCGTGCGGCCGCCCTGGAATTCGAGGCGGGCCTGCGGTTCGGCACCCTGAACCAACTACCGCAACCGATGGCCGGATACGTCGATCGGCTCGAGGCATCGCACCGGGATGCCATGCGCGTGATCATGGGGCTGGAGCCGGGGAGCCTGCCCGCGACCCTGCTCGCTGGCGCGGCAACCCTTGCGCTGCTGCGGGTCTGGGCCGGAGCCGAGGGCGGTCCGGTGCTGCTGGTGATCGACGACGTGCAATGGCTGGACCTGGCCAGCAGCATGGTGCTGATCTACGCCCTGCGCCGCCTGGGAGTCACCGATATCCGGCTGCTGGCGGCGGTGCGCTCCGATGCCGGTGATGCGTTCACGCGCAGCGGGTTTCGGATCCGGGAGGTCGAGCCGCTGGACGACGACAGCGCCGAGGAGCTGCTGGAATCGGAGTTCCCCGCCCTCCCGGCCGCGGTACGGCGCAGGCTGCGCACCGATGCCCGGGGCAATCCGACCGCGCGGGCGGCCTACCTGGGCTCCCTCGTCACCGGCGACCTCTCCGACACCGGCCGCCTGCTGCGTGCAGCGCACGCGCGGCGAGCTCGGCGCCGCCCGCGCGAATTCCGCTGCGGGCGGGCCGAATCCGCTGACCGCGCGCGAGCTTGCCGTCGCCGAACTCGCTGCCGCGGGGCTGACCAACAAGCAGATCGGCGAGCAGCTGTTCCTATCGTCCAGAACGGTCTCCACCCACCTCCAGCGCGTCTTCCACAAACTCGGGATCACCCGCCGCGGTGCGCTGCGTGATGCTCTGCTGCGCCATGCGTACGTCATCTGACGGACTCCCGGCCTTCGCCCGGCTTCCACGGCTCCTTGGCCGGCGACCTGTCCGACGCCGACGGCGGCCATCTCGGGGCCTATCCGGATGACCACATCGAATTGCCCGAGGCGGTCCGACTCGTCGAGGAATGTCTTGCCGCGCCCCGGGCGGTCCTCGCCGGCCAGCGCCCGTCAGGCGTGCACGGCGCCGGAGGCCGATCCCCGGAACCCGTGTGCCGCGGGCGTGAACGTCACTCGTTCACGCAGCGGACGTCGCCGTCCACGGTCTGATCGACGACCGTGAACGGCGGGCACCGCCGCACATTGCCCCACTCACCCGCGATGCACGAGTCGTACTCGTGCGGGTCCTCGGTGGGAGCCCGGGTACCGCTGTGGCACCCCTCCGTTACCGGTGCCGCCCCGGCCAAGCCCGCGCCCATGGCCACGGTGGGAGCACTCAACGCGAGACCGGTGACAACAATCCCGATTGCCACTCGACGGCGATCCATCAACCCTCCTGATCTCCAGAACTGCCGAGGACTCTTCGAACCGCACCTACCACGGGCGGTCCCCAGCATCTGATCGATACGGCGAGCAACGACCGCCCGCTGCGAAACACGATCAAGTATGACGATCGGTCTACCGCCGAGGGAATCCGACAAGCATCACACTTGCCGCGACCAGGGGCCCGCCCCCGTGCCGGCATGAGCCCGGTCACACCGCGGCCGCCGACGACTTCCGGATCGACGGACGCTCCCGGCGCCGGTCCGTGTGATCCGGATCTGCGGGGCCTGTTCCTGACCGGTTACACGCTGCTCCACGAGAGGGCAGGGCGATCTCCGCGGCCGCGCGGTGGCCGGATTCGGCGTCGCCGTCGATGTAGCCGGCCCAGCGGGTGGTGGTCTCGGAGCCTGTGCCGCCCGAGGATTACCGTGCGGGTGTCGTCACCCAGGAGGGCAGGGGTTCCCGCGCCGACAGCCATTCGCGGGGCACTCCGCGCAGGTCGCCGTCGGCGCCGATTCCGGTGTGGGCGGCCACGATTCCGCCGACGATGGCGGCCGTGGTGTCGGCGTCGCCGCCCGCTTCGACGCACGCGGTGATCGCGGCCGGGTAGTCCCGGAGGAAGGTCGCGGCGGTCCAGAGTGTGAACGGCACCGTGTCGTGGGCGGTGACCTGCGTGCCGTTGCCGAGGTCGTACGCCGCCTCGGCAACCGATCGGCCCAGCAGCTTCCGCGCTCGGCGCACGCCGTCGGCGGTACGCCCGTCGACCAGATACGGCTCGACAGCGTCGAGCAATTCGTTTGGTGCACAGTGTTTTCCGCGCGTGGCCGCCGCATGGCTCGCCGCGACGGCGACGGCCATCGCGCCGATGATCGCCTCCGGGTGCCGATGCGTCACCTCGGCCGAGAACGCGGCCTGCGCCGCCACCCGGTCCAGTTCCCCGGGGAACGCCGCCCCGAGCGGGGCGACCCGCATCGCCGCGCCATTGCCCCAGGACCCGCGCCCGTCGAACAGCGCGCCCGCCGCCTCGGCCCAGGGCCGGCCATCGCGAATCTGGTGCAGCAGAGCGACGGTACCGCCGCTGTATCCCCGATAGGGCTCACACCGATCGGCGAACGCCGCCGCCAGCGCATCGCGGTCGATTCGGCCCCGCGCCCGGATCTCGTCGAAAACCGTACAGGCCATTTCGGTGTCATCGGTCCATTCCCACGGCGGGGCCGGTGGCCGACCGGCGATCAATTCGGGCACCGAACGCCCGGGCACGAAGAACTGCGCCCCCAGCGCATCCCCGACGGACAGCCCTTCGAGACTGTCCCGGGCGCTATTCGAATGAAAAGACATACGGCGGACATCCTGCCAACCGCGTGGAGCCGTCGCAATGCCGAACCAGCGCGTGTGCCGCGTCCCGGGGAGCCGGAACGCGGCACGCGGCCGGGTGGATCAGCTGGTCAGGTCGGTGATGGTGGCGGATTCGTTGTGGGTGAGGGTGATTCCGAGATCGGTGGCCGCGCGGTCGAAGTCGTCGTCGGGTTGCTGGAGTTCGACGGCGGAGCCGGCGGAGAGGACTTCGACATTGAGGCAGAGGGATTGGAGTTCTTTGAGCAGGACCTTGAAGGATTCGGGGACGCCCGGCTCCGGAATGTTCTCGCCCTTGACGATCGCCTCGTACACCTTCACCCGGCCGACCACGTCGTCCGACTTGATGGTGAGGAGTTCCTGCAGGGTGTAGGCCGCGCCGTACGCCTGCATGGCCCAGCACTCCATCTCGCCGAAGCGCTGACCACCGAACTGCGCCTTACCACCCAGCGGCTGCTGCGTGATCATCGAGTACGGGCCGGTCGAACGCGCGTGGATCTTGTCGTCGACCAGGTGGTGGAGTTTGAGGATGTACATGTAGCCGACGGCGATGGGGTACGGGAACGGCTCACCGGTGCGGCCGTCGAAGAGGGTGGCCTTGCCGTCCTCGCCGACCATGACCTCGCCGTCGCGGTTGGGCAGCGTCGAGCCGAGCAGGCCGGTCAGCTCTTCCGTGCGGGCGCCGTCGAAGACCGGGGTGGCGAGGTTGGTATCCGGTTGTGCGGACAGCAGTTCCGCGGGCAGACGCTGCGCCCAGTCGGGCCGGATGCCGTCGGTGAGCCGAATGTTCCAGCCCGCCTTGCCGATCCACCCGAGGTGGGTCTCCAGCACCTGGCCGATGTTCATACGACGCGGCACACCGTGGGTGTTCAGGATGATGTCGACCGGCGTGCCGTCGGGCAGGAACGGCAT
>NZ_JBEXJI010000043.1:0-64919 GCF_040609015.1 Nocardia sp. NPDC004860
GGGCCCAACTCTCGAGACTCTCAGGGGCTTCGCCCCGAACCCCCGGGGGCAATGTGGGGGGGGGGGGCCCCCCACCCCCCAGCACAATTGTGGAGGGGAGTCACTCGGCGGAGGTTGGGGTTTGGGGGGGGGGGGGGGGCGTGGTCCTTGTGGGGGTGGGTGGCGGCCTGCCCCCGCGCCGCCCCCCCCCCACGGCCCGGATCAGTGCGCGGAGTACCCGCCGTCGACGAGGATGCTCTCGCCAGTAACGAACGAGGATTCGTCACTGGCGAGGAACAGCGCGAGGTTGGCGACTTCCTCGGGCTGGGCGATTCGCTTCAGTGGAGTGGCGGCCTCGATGCTGGCGATGAGTTCGGCCGGCAGGTTCGGGGTCATTCCGGTGCTGATGACGCCCGGCAGGATGGCGTTGGCGCGGATGCCGCGGTCGGCGTATTCCACGGCCGCGGTCTTGGTCAGCATCATGATCCCGGCTTTGCTCGCGCAGTAGGCCGGCATGTTCGCGAATGCGACGGTGGCGGCCATCGAGGCGGTGCTGATGATCGATCCTCCGCCGGTGCGCAGCATAGCTGGGATACCGAAGCGCATGCCGAGGAAAACGCCCTTGAGGTTTACTGCCAGCACACGGTCCCATTCTTGTTCGGGATATTCGCCGGTCGGGGCCTGGTCGCCGTCGATTCCGGCGTTGTTGTACAGCACGTCGAGGCGGCCGAACCGGTCCAAGGTCAACTGCACGAGGGACTCGACGTCGGCCGCGTTCGCGACGTCGGTGTGCACGGCCAGGGAGTGTTCCTCGAGTTCGTCGGCGACGGCCTTCTCACTGCCGGATACATCGGCGACGACCACGGCTGCTCCTTCGCGGCGAAACAGCCGGGCTGTCGCCGCACCGATGCCGGAACCGGCGCCAGTGACGATGGCGACTTTGCCGTACAGACGTGTGCTCATTGGTTCTCGATTCTCTGAGTGGGGCTCGGGCTGTGCGCTGCGCGGGCCCCGTGGGCGTCTTGTAGATGTCAGGCGAGCACGAACATCGCTGTCAGGCAGGTGCCTACGACGAGGCACCAACCGCCGAAGAGCAGCCGCAGCGCGAGCGGGGCGTGCCGCAATTCCATGAAATGGTCGCCGATCAATTGGACTTTCACGACGCCGACGACGATTACGACGATCGCGGCGTTCTTGGTGCTGTTTCCGGCGCCGAGGTGCCACGACAGTAGCGTTGCGGCCATCAGGGCGGCCCAGACGAGCAGTAACGTTCGAGCCTGTGGCCCGAGCGAGCGCCCGCTACTGGTGGACAGGAACTCGGTCACGGGTCACCTCGCGAGGTAGAGGAGGGGGAACAGGATGATCCAGAGCAGATCGACGAGGTGCCAGTAGATCGCGCCGGATTCCAAGGTGGCGTGGTCCTTGAGCGTTGCGACGCGGCGGCGGACCAGGCGCCACATGATCGTCAGGACCACCAGCCCGAGTAACAGGTGCAGCAGGTGGATTCCGGTGAAGACGAAGTAGTACATGTAGAAGTCGTTGGTGCCCGGTGTGTGTCCGGTGCTGACCTCACTGTGATACTCGATCGCTTTGTTCGCGACGAAGGCGGTGCCGCAGAGCAGGGCCAGCGCGATGAGCCTGGCCGCCGGCCGATCCGCGTTCGCGCGCACTGCATGGACGGCGAGCGCGACGAACAGCGATCCGGTGAGCAGCAGCAGGGTGTTGGTGGCGCCGAGGCACAGGTTCAGCGTCGTCCTGGCCTGTTCGAAGACCTCGACCTGGCTGGACCTGCTGTAGGCGAAGACACCGAAGAACACCGAGAAGACGATCATGTCGCCGAGGACGAAGACCCACACTCCGACTTCGCCCGGTACGGGCGGCCCGGATGAGGAGCGGCGCGCCGCGCCGTGCAGCGCATTCCGCGTCGCTCCTCCGAAGGGGTCTGCGAACTCGGTCTCGAACGCGTCGATAGATCGAGCTGAGTTCACGACTGTGGTCCTCCGATCGTCATCGCTCCGCCGGGAGGTCCTGGCTGTGGACCAGACCGCGGCGAACGTTGCGCATCGACAAGTAGCTGAAGGTCACCACCCAGATGCCGAAGATGATGAACACCTCCCACAGCGCGATGATGCCGTTCCAGCCGAACGCGCCACCCTTGAAGAACCAGGCGCCCGAACCGGGGATGTAGAGGATTCCGGTCCAGATGCTGAGGTAGCCACTCCAGCGGGGGAAGGCGGGCTCGTTGGTCTTGTCCATGAGGATGGCCAGGCCGAGCGCGATCGCCCAGATCGTGAACGGCATCCACGTTCCCAGCAAGAGCATCCAACCGAGATCGTTGAGCGTCTGGGTGATCTCGGGCGAGATCTCACCGGGCCGGAAGGCGGCCGCCGCCCAGACGCCGGCCATCACGACGATCTGGGCTGTGCCGGTGGCCATGCCGGTCAGCTGGACGTAGGTCAGGACCGGGAAGGCGCCTTCCTTGCGCCTGGTCTGGACCGCCATCGCCACGCCCCAGGTGCCCATCAGCCCGTAGGCGCAGGCGGTGAAGATGAGGCCGATTCGGATGCGTGTTGTGTGCTTGACGTAGAAGTCGGCGACCGTCTGCGCCGAGTCGCCCGGCAGGATCTCGGGCGGGAAGTAGCGGGCGAGCCAGACGCTGCCGATGCCGAAGAAGAAGATCATCAGCGGCCCACCCCAGGCGCACAGCAGCTGAGCTGTGCGGTTCATGCTCTGCGCCTCTGGCGAGCGGGGAGCAGCCGTATCGGTGGCGGCGAGTGTTTCGGCGGAGCGGCCCGCCACGGATTCCCTGAGACTCATGACGTCTCCTCTTGGTCGAAAGGGGTTGGCTCCGAATGGGTTCGGAATCGTGAGCCAGGTCTCAAGTGTCGGGAATCGGCCTCGCTCACTCGTCGTACCGGCGGGGGATTTCTGTCCCTCGGAGGTCGTAGGTACACCGGACCACAGAAACGAACAAACGTTTGTCGACGGCATTTGGCATCGTTCGACTCGCTTTGTGATGTGATTCACGGTCATGTGTTCTGCCGGTGCATGTCGCGTCGGCTGGCGAGTGACCGGCAGAAGGGAGACGCACCTCGGGCGATCCGAACCGACCAAGGCAGCAGCGTGAAATCGCGTTGCCACAAGGATCGCCGGTCTGCTGGTGTTGATATCGAAATGCGCCATGCGAGGAGGACCGACAGGGCGCGGGCGCACAGGGTTTCGACCCTGCGGAAGCCGATTCCGGCCGGCAAACGGATCGTCTACATCAGTTGTGGTGCGTGTGCGTGCGAGTACACCGGCCAGGTGCTGACAGGGGCTTCGGCGAGGCTATTGTGCTGCGGCCGGATGCGTTGGGCTACAACGGTTTCTCGCGCGGGAATTCGTGAGGCAACTGGCCGAGCTCGACAGTCTCGGGGTCCCTGATTTGGCCCCGCACACCGTCGGCGGGCCGGGCACCGGGCTGACCTTCACATGCCTGGACTCCTCCCTTCGAGGTCCTCGTCGATGTCCGTCGGCCGATCTCGATCGGCGTAGGGACGTTCGGACTATCCGGTAGTGGCGGCGTATTCGACCGTGTTCAGCAAGATATCGCGGAAGACTGCCCGCAGTGTGAGATGTGATTCGCTCGCGATCGGACAAGCGCAGATGGGCATCGACCAGATCACGTTCCCGCTCAACGATTACCCCGACGTCGAGGCGCTCGTTCTCGGCCTCGACGTTCTCGCGATCGGACTGTCCGACCGACTCGCGGGTCTTGGCGGGGGACACGGTCGAGCGCTATACCTACACGCCTGCCGGGTCGGGGGTCGAGGCGCTTGCCCAGGGTGAGCGCGCCGCGTCGTTGCCGAGCCCGCACCGCAGGTGGGATCTCGCCGCCGCGATAGCTCCCGTGTTCGTCCCGGTCGCTCGCTACGAATCTCGCCGGAGGTGTTGCCGTGGACGATCTGGGCTCACGATATCGCCGTGGTGTTCCGGGCGTCGGAAGGCCGAGTCGTGGTTGTCGACGACCACCAGCGGCAGTTCGCCCAACTGTGCGGCCGGTGAGCCGCTTCCGACGAGTCAGGGGATCGGATGACAAGCGAGACCGGGGCAGTCGAGTCGGTCATTTCGACTGCCCCGGTTCTCGTCCCGCACCGGGCTGCGGTGCCTACTGGGCGGTGAGACCGCCGTCCACGATGTGCTCCATGCCGCTGATGTAGGAGGACTCGTCGCTGGCCAGGAACAGGACCAGTTGCGAAACCTCATCGGGGTCCGCCATCCGGCGCAGTGGCACGTTCGCGGAGATGCCTCCGCCGTCGGCGTCGGTGGCTGCGGCCATCATGGGCGTCTTGATGTAGCCCGGATGGACCGAGTTGACGCGAATGTTCTGCGGCCCGAATTCGGCAGCGGTGTGCTTGGTCATGCCGCGGATGGCGAACTTGCTGCCGACGTAGGCGAGGTTGGGGGCGCCGACGATGGACACGACGCCGGCAACCGAGGAGATGTTGACGATCGAGCCCCCGCCCGCAGCCTGCATGGAGGGAATGACCGCTTTCATACCGTAGAACTGCGAGTTCTGGTTCACGGCGATGACATCGAGGTAATCCTTCTCGTCGATGTCGAGGATCGAGCTTATGGGGCCCAGGATGCCGGCGTTGTTGACCAGGATGTCAATGCGCCCGAAACGGCTCTCGGTGTCGGCGACGACCCGCTGCCAGTCGGCGAAGGAGGTGACGTCGTGGCGGAGAAACAGCGCGTTATCGCCGAGTTCGGCCGCGACGATGCGGCCGCGGTCTTCGTTGAGGTCAGTCAGGACGACCTGGGCTCCCTCTGCGACGAATCGGCGGGCGTGCGCTTCGCCCATGCCCTGTGCTGCTCCGGTGATGATCGCGGTCTTCCCGCTCAGACGTCCCATGGTTTTTCACCTCTATGCCGAGTGCGCCGCGGGGCGCGGGCCCGGCGGCGCGATGGTTGTAACGAGCCCGAACGGCTCCGCTTCAGCCTCGCATAACAAACGATTGTTTGTAAATGACGCAGAACGGCCAAGGTACCGCGGCCCTACGTCAGGGTGCTGTCAGCCCGTCGACGGCGGAGTCGGCCAGTGCTTCGCCGAATTCTTCGGTGCCCAAGCGGCCTTCGGGGGAGTACCACTCCGCCGCTGAGGTGAGCATGCCTATCACGGCCAGCACGGCGATCCGCTCGTCGCGTGCCTCCCGGAACGAACCCTCTCGGACACCGTCGCGGTAGATCTGTGTGAACACGTCCTCGTACTGTCGGCGCAGGGCGATGACACGCTCGCGTGGCTCGTTACTGAGGTATTGCCACTGATGAAACGCGACGCGTGTCTGCTGAACGGTTTTCGACAGCACCCGGACGTGGGCGCGGATCGCCCCGCGCATCCGTTCGGGCGCGGAATTGTCCGATTTGGCGAACGGTAGCAACTCGGTCAGGTAGTTCGTGATGCCCTCGGCGACGATATCGGCGAGGAGTTCCTCTTTGCTCGTGATGTGGGCGTAGAGGCTTCCCGGTAGCAGTCCGACGGCGTCGGCGATGTCGCGCATGCCGATCACCGGGAAGGTCTTGTCGCTGAACAGGGTCAGGGCGGCCTCACGGATCTGAACGATCGTCACGGGCCCGGTCTTGGTCGTGCTGCGTATGCGTTTGGCCCGCGGTGGCATTTACCCCTCCTGTTCGTGGTTCTCTTACTCGTCCACGTGCAGATTACACGTCTGCCCAACAAACAGTTGTTCCACGGTCGGCGTCGGTGGATACCCCGCAGCCAGAGCGGCCAGGAGAAAGTCGGCTATCGGCACATCGGTCGGCGCAGGCTCGAGACCGGTGGGCGCAACCCATTCCGGTGCCCAGTTCAGCGCTCCCAGTACTGCCAAGGTGGCGAACCGGATGTTGAGGTCGGCACGGAACGCGCCGGATTGCACACCATCGCTGATGATTTCGCGGTAGTACATCTCATAGCGGCGCCTCGATGCGACGACGTCGGCGCGTGCGCTCTCTTCAAGGAAGCGCCACTGGTGAAAGACGACCAGGGCACGTTCGGGATTCCCGGCGACCAGCGACAGATGGGCCGCGACAGCCTGTCGGAGCCGCTCACCGGGAGTCAGCCCAGCGTCGATGGAACCGACGGCGGCGAGGAACTCACGGATGCCGACGTCGACGATCTCGTGAAGCATCGCCTGCTTGCTGGTGACGAAGGCGTAGATGCTTCCCGGCAGCATGCCGACCGCACGCGCGATATCTCGGATCGAGACAGCCGGGTAATCCCGTTCGCCGAATAGTGTCGTCGCTGCGGCGAGGATCGTCTGCCGGGGGGGCGCCCCTGGCTCGGTGCTGATGTCGTTCACTGCGAAACTGATTGCGGGACAGTGGATTCCGGGTTCAATTTCCCTGATTGAAGCACGCGGGCCGTTTCTCGAGGAACGCCGTCACGCCCTCCCGTAGGTCAGGGTTGTAGTGCAGGGCGGCGATCGCCCAGTAGCTGCTGGTCATAGACGTGGCCAGGTCGACCTGCCAGCTCGATCGCAGCGCCTGTTTGGTGGCCTCCACTGCACGCCAGGACTTCGTGGCGATCCGGTGTGCAAGGGCGGTCGCCTGCTCGAGCAGCTCCTCGGCGGCGACGACGCGATTGACCAGCCCGATGTCGAGTGCGCGCTGGGCGTCGATGACGTCGCCGGTCAACGCCAGCTCGGCGGTCATCCCGGAGCCGATCAGCCGCGGCAGGAAGTAGGTTCCGCCGTTGCCGGGTGGCAGGCCCATGTTGATGTAGGTCTCGCCCAGCTTCGCCCGCTCGGAGCAGATCCGGATGTCACAGGCGAGTGCGAGGTCGAGCCCTCCGGCCGTGGCACCGCCGTTGATGGCGGCGATCACGGGCAGGCGTGAGGCGACGATGCGCTGGGTGAGCGGGAACAAGATACGCGCGTTGTAGGGCTCGTGGTCCACCTGGTGACGGTTGTCGAGGTAGTCCTTCATGGCCTTCAGATCGGCGCCGGCCGAGAACTGCTTTCCGGCGCCGGTGAGCACCAGCGCGCGCACCTCGCGATCGGCTTCGAGAACGTCGAGGACGCGCAGGAAGTCGCGAATCAGTTCGGGCACGACACCGTTGCCGCGATCGGGCCGATCGAGTGTGATGACGGCGATGTTGTCGATGCGATCGACGTACAGCGTCTCGAGTTGCTGCCGCACGATTGCTCCTTCGGTCGGTGGAGGACGGCCGTCCTCAACGGGTGAGAACGGTGGCCACTGTGGTGGCGTAGGCGCCGGCGAGCCATCCACCGGCGTTGACGGCCAGCGCCGCCCGCGCGCCCTCTACCTGCCGGGATCCTGCTCGGCCGGTCAGCTGGTCGAAAAGCTCTACGATCTGCGCGCATCCCGTGGCCCCGAGTGGGTGGCCCCGGCTGAGCAGACCTCCGCTCGTGTTGACCGGAACCCGGCCCCCAAGACTGGCTTGGCCCTTGCGGAGAAGCAGATGGCCCTCGCCCTCGGCACAGAGCCCGATCTCCCCGTACTGCAGGATTTCCGACGGGGCAGCGGCATCGTGAACTTCGACGACGTTGAGATCCTCCGGCCCGATTCCAGTGGCGTCGTAGACTGCGCGCGCGGCCCGAGCCACCGGTGCCGACCCCGCACCGGTGCCGGATGCCACGTCGATGCCGCGAATCTCACACCCGCTGATTCCGGCCCGCGCGCGGTACCGTTCCGAGACCAGGAGCACCGCCGCCGCTCCGTCTGTGGTGGGCGAGCACATCGGCAGTGTCAGCGGCTCCACGATCATCCGTGCCGCGAGTACATCTTCGACGGTTTGCGGTGCGGTGAACTGGGCGCGGGGGTTGAGGGCTCCGTGGGTGCGGTTCTTGACCGCCACGGCAGCGAAGTCCTCGACCGAGGCGCCGTACTCGACCATGTAGGTCTGCGCCTCCTCGGCGTAGACGTCGAGCAGCGCCGAACTCTTCAGCTCGCGGGAAGCGTCGTCTTCGTCGATGTCGGAGACGTCAGTGGCTCCGCGGATCGCGGCGAAGGTCCGGTGCTTGTCCTCGCTGGACAGCTTCTCCACTCCGACGGCCAAGGCCACGTCGCAGCGTCCTGCGCTGATTGCGTCGAAGGCGCCCAGAATCGCGCTGCTTCCCGAGGCGCAGGCGTTCTCGACGTTCACCAGCGGGATTCCCGCGAGCGGGGTGTGCCGCAGCGCGACCTGGCCCCGGATCATCTCCTGTCCGGTCAGCAGCCCGGCCGCGCCGTTGCCGAAGTAGAGGCGTCCCAGTTCCGACACCTCGATCCCGGCGTCGCGCAGCGCCTCCGCGGCGGCGGCACCGGCCAGGCTGCCGATGCTGCGGTCGGTCCGGCTGACGAATGGTGTCATGCCCACGCCGGCGATGAATACTCTGTTCACAGCTGTCTCCTGGGATTCCGGGACCGGTCAGGGTGTCGGCGCGGCGACACCGCGTGCGCCGCCGCCGACCTTGCGGTCGTGCCCGATCCAGTAGCGATCGCGAACCTCGCGTCGCAGGACCTTGCCGTACGCGCTGACCGGAAGATCGGGAACGAACTCCACGGCCTTGGGCTTCTTGTAACCGGCCAGGCTGTCGGCGCAGTAGCGGATCAGTTCGTCGGCGTCGGCGTGCTGCCCCTCTTCGATCACTACGACGGCGTGTACCGCCTCACCCCAGTACTCGTCGGGGATGCCGAAGACCACGACGTCGGCCACCGCCGGATGAGTGATGAGCACCTCTTCGACTTCACGCGGATAGACGTTGTTGCCACCGGAGACGACCATGTCCTTGGTGCGGTCGAGCAGGAACAGGTAGCCGCCTTCGTCGAGGGTGCCCACGTCGCCGGTGTGCAGCCAGCCGTCATGCAGGGTCTCGGCGGTCGCTTCGGGGTTGTTCCAGTAGCCGCGCATCACCACATCGCCGCGGACGATGATCTCGCCGGGCTCACCGGCAGCGACCGGCAGGCCGTCGGGATCCACCACGCGGACCTCGACATCGGTCCGCGCGATTCCGGCCGACCCCAGGCGGGGGTCGTCGGTGGCCGCGAACCGCGCATGCATCGCCCGGTCCAGCCCGGTCGCGGTGATCGGTGCCTCGCCCTGCCCGTAGATCTGGGAGAAGATCGGTCCGAAGGTCGCGACGGCGCTCTTGAGGTGTTCGAGGTAGATCGGTGCACCGCCATAGCACACGGCCTTGAGGGTGCTCAGGTCGAAACGGGCTGGATTGTACTTGTCGAGCAGCGCGACGATCTGTGTCGGCGCGAGGAACGCGATGTGCGAGACCTGATGCCGGGCAACGGTTTCGAACAGCAGCTCGGGGGAGAAGCTGAGGGCGTCGAGGATGACGTTGGTCGCTCCGCGTGCGATCGTGGGCAGCGCGACGATACCGCTACCGTGCGAGAGCGGCGCCGCGTGCAGCACGACGTCCTCCGCCCCGATGTTGTAGACATCGGAGAGGTAGTTCATCACCACGACCCGGCCGGTGCGGTGGGTCCAGGTCGCGCCCTTGGGCCGGCCGGTCGTGCCGGAGGTATAGAACAGCCAGCTGGCGTCCTCGGAGGTGATCTCCACCGGGGCAGGCAGGGCATCCGGCGAATTCAGCAGGTTCCTATAGTTCTCGGCTCCCGATTCGCCGTTGACCTCGAAGCGCCACTCGATCCCGTCGAATTCGGTGAGGTGGCGCTCGATCTCGGCGGTGAATGCCGCACTGTGGATGAGTACCCGGGCCCCGGAGGAGCGGGCGATGTAGGCCATCTCCTTGGCGTGCAGCCGGGCGTTCATGGGAACCACGACGAGTCCGGCGGCCAGGCAACCGAACACGGTTTCAAGAACCTCGGGGCTGTTGTGCAGCGCGAAGGCCACTCGGTCGCCGCGCTGCAGGCCGCGGCCGAGGAGTTCGCCGCCGATATTCAGGGCGCGCCGGTAGAGCTCGGCGTAGGTAATGGTGCGCGTGCCGTGCACGATCGCGGCACGGTCGGGATGGTGGGTCGCCGACTTGGCCAGGAAGGCGGCGATGTTCATCTCAGGAGTCGGCGTCATCTCCGTGTCCTTCCGGAACGAAGTAGGCGATGTGGCGTCCCCCATCCGGCGTGGCGTCGAAGCGCACCCGCATGTCGCAGCTGTAGTGGTCCCATTCGCCGTCGGCGCCCGGGCGCAACCGGGCCAGCAGTTGCACCCCCTCGTCGAGTTTGACCACGGCCAGGGTGTAGGGCAGGTCGGCCTCGAAACCGGTCGGCGAGCCGATTCGCTGGATGGTGAAACTATGCAGGGTGCCGCCGCCAGCGGCGGGAGTCCAGCCCAGATCGGTGCCGCCACACACCGGGCACAGGTACTTCGGGTACATGATCGGCGCGGCGCAGTCGCCGCACTGCTGGATCACGAGTTCCCCGCGCTCCAGCGCGGCGTAATACTGCTCGGTCAACGGTGTCGTCATTGTCTCTGCCTCACTTGTTCACGCGCTCGAGCAGGAGCACTTGGCTGTCCATGTATGTGCCGCCGGTGCCGCCGCAGACCGCTCGCCTGCAGTTCGGGATCTGCCGATCCGCTTCCGCGCGGCCGAGCAGCTGGCGGATGCCCTCGACGAGCAGGGCGGTCCCACCGCCGACGCCGGTGTGTCCGGCCGAGAGCAGGCCGCCGTTGGTGTTGACCGGCAGGCGGCCACCGGGAGAGAACTCACCGGCGGCGAACAGCCGTGCGCCCTCGTTCGGCTTGCACAGCCCGAGCCCTTCCAACCCGATGGTCAGCACCGCGGCGTAGGAGTCGTAGACCTCGGCGATGTCGGCGTCGTCGGGGCCCCAGCCGGCTTGCCCGTAGGCGCGATCACCGGCGGTCTTCCAGCCGAGCACCGCCAGGTCGTTCTCCTGGCCGATGCTGTAGTGCGAGACGCAGCCGCCGGATCCGGCGATCCGTGCCCACCGGTCGTGGTTGCGCCGGGCGTTGGCGGTGCTGGTCATTACGTATGCGGCCGCGCCGTCGGCGAGCATCGGGCATTCCATCGCGCGGATGGGATCGCAGATCATCTTGGAGGACAGGATCTTCTCGATGGTGAGGTCCTTGTCCTTGTACATCGCGTTGGGGTTGAGCCGAGCCCACTGCCGCAGTGCGACGCAGACCGCGGCCATCTCCTCGGCGGTGGAGCCGGAAGCGGCCATGTAGCGCTGCGTGATCAGCCCGCCGACCGCGTTGAATGTCAGCCCGGTGGGGCGTTCCCACTCGCGCGGGATTCCGTAGCGGCTGAGCATGTCGACCATGTCGGCCACCGGTGCCGAGCCCCACTTGTCGGCCTGGACGACCAGGACGTTCTTGGCCTGGCCGCTGGCGATGAGGCCGGCCGCTACCCGGGTGATGTTGTCGCTGGTCGAGCCGCCCGAGTGCAGCATCGCGCTGGCTTTGGCGCGGCCGTGGAGGCCGAGTTCTTCGATCACTCGGGAGAAGATGAGGTCGGCTTGGTCATCGGGCGAGTGCAAGCACGGGATGAGCAGCACGGTGTCGATGTCGGCGATCTGCAATCCGGCATCCTTGACGGCCGCCGCGGCGACCTGGACGAGCGAGCCGATGAAGGGCCGCTCGGGGTATTTGCCCGACGGAAGTTCGGCGACACCGATGAAGGCGGCTTCCAGCGGGCTGCCATCCATAGGGTTCGTGCCGAGATCGGTCGTGGTCATTGCTCAGCCTTTCAGGTCGTGACGACGTTTGGCCTGCAGAACCATCTGGACGGTCATGACCGTCTCGTCGTTCTGGTTGAGGATCGAGTAGTCGATTGAGAGAATCCCCTGATCAGGGCGTCGAGAGGGATCCGCGGCGACGACTTCGGCGCGCACCCGCACGGTGTCACCGGGGCGAACCGGCTTGAGGGCCCTGATGGAGCGGACCTCGCGCATCGCCACGATCGCGTCGCCGTAGAACCCGGCCAGGGCCACCAGCCCGACGGCGATCGAGAAGGTCAGAGGTCCGTGCGCGATGCGGGTCCCGAACTGGGTCGTGCTCGCGTACTGCTCGTCGGTGTGCAGCGGGTAGTGGTCACCGGTCAGGCCGGCGAACTGCGAGATGTCGCCGATATCGATCGTGCGCCCGCCGGTCGTGCACACGGTGCCGACCGGGAAGTCCTCGAATCGCCGTTCGGCTGCGGTGGCGCTTGCTTCGGCCGTGGTCACTGTTCTCCCATTCCGAGGTCGATGGCGGCCAGCGCTTCGTGCGCCAGCCCGTACCCGAGGTCGGCTTCGAGAAGGCGGCGCAGCGGGCGGGTAAGCACCTTGCGCGCGTAGCGGCGGGCCAGCAGGGGCTTCTCGGCGACGGTGCGCGCGACTTCCCACGCGCGCGGCAGCAGCGCGTCGGCGGCCAGCACTTCGTTGACCGCGCCGTACTCGAGCGCTGTGCGGGCGTCGAGTTCCCGGCCGGAGAGCAGGAAGTGGCGGCCGCGGTTGGGGCCGAGCACGTACGGCCACACGACGTGCGCGCCGTCTCCGGGGACGATCCCGGAGGGGAAGTGGGGGCCGTCCTGGAAGCTGGCCGACTCCGAGGCCAGGACGATGTCGGAGACGATCGGGATCTCGGGATGGTTCGTGACCGGGCCATTGATCGCGGAGATGACCGGGACTTCGATGCTGAGCAGGTTGTTGAGCAGTCGCTGGCCCTCGAAGATGATCTCGTCCCAGTCGTGGGGGGTGCCGAGGTTGAACGAGGTGAAGTCGATCTCGGCGCAGAACGACTCGCCGGCGCCGGTCAGGATGACGACTTTGTTCTCGCGATCGCAGGCGATGTGCTGGAAGCAGTAGGCGAGCTCGTCGTGGGCGGTCGCGGTCCAGACGAGGCTCTTACCCTCAGTGTGCACCGTGACGAGCAGGATTCCGTTGTCACGTTCGAGGCGGATGTTCTCGAACTGCGTCGAGTACTCGGAAAACGGTGTCGGGAAATGTTTCATGGGACTTCCTCCCAATGTAACGAACAAGTGTTTGTTTATGCACCATAACACTCAGTGAACTGGGCAACAAGGTTTGGCGATTACCACCGTACAAACGTATGTTTTATGGAATTGCCGGAAGCTTTCCCGGACGGCGAGGAGCCGAGATGACCCCATCGAACCGTGCTGCTGCACCAGTCGTTCGGACCGCGAAGCAGGATCAATTGATCCGCGAGGCGATCCGATTGTTCAGCGCGCAGAGCTACGCGGGCACGTCGATCCGTGACCTCGGCGAGGCGCTCGGTATCAAGCCCGGCAGCGTCTACGCCCACATCGAGAGCAAACAGGCGCTGCTGGTCCGGGTCGTCGAACAGGGCATCGATCAATATCTCGCGGCGACCGCGCACCTGACCGGCCCGCCGGCGCAGAGACTGCGCGCGTTGGTTCACACCCATATCGGCGTGGTCGCCTCCGATATCGACCAGGCGCTGGTCGTCTATCACCAGTGGCGCCACATCCACGAGCCCGACCGGCGTCGCATCGTGGGCAAACGCCACGCCTACGAACGGGTGATCGGGCGCATCCTCGACGAGGGCGTCGCGACCGGTGAATTCCGCCTCGCGGCCGACAAGGCATCCTCGGTCCGCGGAATTCTCGGCATCCTGAACTGGAGCCCGGAATGGCTGTCCCCGGACGGGCCTGCGTCGCTGGCGACCGTCGGAGAAGCGCTGGCCCGGATCGTGCTCGCCGGTGTCGGCGCTGATCATGGTGCGGGCCAGTTCGCGGTGGCGAGGACCGCTCCGGACAGCGCAGCAGGCACAGCCGAGTCGATGGTGCGCTTCCCGAACAGCCAACGCCGGCCGTCGTAGCGGAAAATATCGCGGTAGATGCCCAGCGCCAGAAGACGCAGCACCGACTCTTCGGTGCGCACTGCCAGGACCCGGGCGGTGCCGCGGGCAACACCTGGATGTTCCGCGTCGATCAGGACGTCGGTCACCATGTGCGAGCTGCCGTGTGAGCGGGCCGTTGCGACCGCGAAGAACTGCTCCAGGGCCGGCCGGCCGATGACAGGGGCCGCACCCGGCGGTGTGAAGACGCCGTCGGCGGTGAACAGTGCGGCACATGCAGCGGCGTCTGCGCGATCGAACGCGTGGGTGTAGCGCGCGTAGAGTTCGAGGAGCTCGAGACGGTCGGTGAGGTCGAACGCGCGCTGGACCGGATGGCGTGGATCCGGGGCATTGTCGGTCATCGTCATTGCCCCTCTGCCGGGGCGGGCTTGCGCAACGCCATTCGGTTCCTGATGAACTCGCGCGGGCTGTTGGAAGCGAATACGCCGGTCACGGCACCATCGACGACAACATTGGCGACGAAGGTGCCTTGCTCGAGGGAACCGGTGAGTACCTCGAGGGTGCAGCCGTCGGCGGCACTGCCGGCGAACTGCAGGCGATGTCCGAACTGTTCGGTCCAGAAGAAGCCATCACCGAGATCGGGGTCGTAGGGGGTTGCTGTCAGGGCATGGGCTGTGCGCTGGGCGCTATCGACGGCCGCGGTCCAGTGCTGGATGTCCTCGTCGATGAGTCGGTCGCGCACGCGGACTATATCGCCGACGCCGAAGATGTTCGGATCGCTGGTTCTCCCGTCCAGATCACAGATCAGGCCGCGGTCGACGGCCAGCCCCGCTTCGGCGAGCCAGTCGAGTTCGCGGGCCACACCGGCACCGACCACGACGAGATCGGCACTGCGCCAGGTGCCGTCGCCCAGCGTGACGGTGATCCCGGTGCTGTTGTCGGTCACCGAGGACACCAGCACCGAACTCGTTATGCGTACGCCGTTCGTCTCGTGCACCGATGCCACCCACTGCGACAGCTCCCGGCCGAGGATCGAGATCATCGGCCCTTCGTCGGCGGCGACGACATCGACCTCGAGCCCAAGACTGCGGGCAGAGGAGGCGACCTCGAGTCCGATGAAGCCACTGCCGATCACCAGCACCCGTTCAGCGGAGAGCAGTGCCTGTCGCAGCCGCGCGGCATCATCGACGGTGCGCAGGTAGTGAACCCGCTCGGACGGGTCGAGTCCCGATAGACGCCGCGCGGTCGCGCCGGTCGCTACGACGAGCTGCCCGTAGGGAACCTTGGTGCTGTCGGCGAGCCGAACCGATCGCCCGGCCCGGTCGAGCGCGGCCACTCGGTGCCCGAGATGAAGGGACAGATCCAGAGCGGCCGAGGTCTTCGAGTTGAGAAGCCCCAGGTCCTCGTCGGTGAGCTCGCCGAGCAGGTAGTCCTTCGACAGCGGAGGACGGTCGTAGGGCGCAGTGGTTTCCTCGCTAAGCAGATGGATCGGGCGGCCGTAACCGAGGTTGCGCAGCCCTTGAGCTGTCCGTACAGCGGCGAGGCCGCCCCCGACGATGACGATGTCATTGGCACTGTCGAGCATCTCTACCTCACCGTTTCGACTCGTGCTGCCAGGGCCTGGGCGGCCATGGTCACCAACTTGAATTTCTGTACCCGTCCGGTGACGGTGACCGGGAGATCGCTTTCGGCGATCACGAGAATGTGCGCAGGCACCTTGAAGCGGGCCAATAGTTCGCCGCAGTAGGCGATGAGCTCGGCTTCGTCGACGGTCCGGCCTTCGGCGGCGACGACGACGGCGCAGCCGACCTCGCCCAGACGGTCGTGAGGCACCCCCACCACATGGGCGACCCGGACCGACTCATGGCGATTCAGTACCGACTCGACCTCCGAGGGCAGGACCAGTTCGCCGCCGAAGCGGTAGGACTCCTTGATTCGGCCGGTGAGCGCCAGGTAGCCGTCCTCGTCGAGCCGGCCGAGGTCACCGGTGTGCATCCACCCGTCCTCGGTGAACAACGCGGCTGTCTCGGTCGGTTTGCGGTAATAGCCCGGAGTGACTGCGGGACCTCGCACGACCAGTTCTCCAACCTCGCCGACGGGGAGATCTGCGCCGGTATCGGTCGCGATCACCTTGTAGACCGCCATCGCGCCTTTGAAGTCCGGTGAACCGGCCGCGCCGGCCGGTTTGACGGTGCCGTTGGTCGTCTGCAGGCGTGAGAGCGGGTCGCCGGGTCGGGTGCACATCGTTGAAGCGGTGGTCTCGCTCTGGCCGTACGCGGTGAACAGTTCGTGCACACCGAGGACATCGAGCATCTGCTGCCACATCCCGGGGCTGTGCGGGGCGCCGGAGGAAAACATCGTCGACAGCACGGACAGGTCGAAGTCGCCTTCGGCGGCAGCTTCGAGCAAGCGGGTGGTCATCGCCGGTACACATATCAGCTCGTCGATGTGGAAACGAGCCACACTCTGCAGCATTTTCGCGGGGTCGAACACCACTTGGGGTGCGACCGCGCCACCGACATAGATAGCTGCGACCATGGCCTCGATGTAGCCGAATACGTGATACATCGGCAGCGCGTACCCGATCCGACGGCCGTCCTGGAAGGCGCGCGTGTAGGCCGAGGCGTAGGCGGTACGGGTGACCGCGTCATGGGTCAACATGACACCTTTGGGCTTACCCGTGGTGCCGGAGGTGTACAGGATGTCTGAGACCGTCCGCGTATCGGTGCTGCGGGTGAGCATCAGCACTTCGTCGTCGGTAACCGCTGCGCCGGCGGCCTCGAGGCACGACAACGGTGCTCCGCGGTGCGGTATCGCCGGATCGACAGGGCGCACGAAGATCTGCTGTAGCCGCGGGACCGTAACCCCACCCCCGGACTCTTCCCAGCTCGGCGCGATGCGGTCCAGGCAGTCCAGGTAGTCCAGCCCACGCAGACGATCCATCGTGATCAAGACCTTCGCGTCGGACTGGCGCAGCACATATGCCAGCTCCTCGTGGCGCAGCAGGTAGTTGATCGCGACCGAGACCGCGCCGAGGCGGGAGATGGCGAGCTTGAGGGAGATGAAGTCGGGCAGGTTCGCCATGTCGACGGCGACGTGATCGCCCGGTCGCACTCCGATAGTGAGCAGCCCGGCTGCCAGCCGCATCGACCAACGCTGGGTTTCGGCGTAGGTATAGGTCTGCTTATCGGTGAAGATGAATGGGCGCTGGGGGTGTTCGGCGGCGACCTCATCGAATAGTTGGGCAACGGTGCGGGTGTGCCACGGGGTGTAGCGAGCGTCGAGTGCAGCGCGGTGCTCGGTGGCGGATTCGATAGTCATGGTGGCGATCTCCGTCTCACGGAAGGGGGATCTCGGGGCGGGCGTGAGCCCGGATCTCGTCGGGGTCGAAGCCGGCTTCGCGTAGGACCTCTTCGGTGTGTTGTCCCAGCTTCGGGGGTGGCTGCAACCGGATGTCGCGGTTTCGATCAATCGGTAAACGGACCTGCACTTCGTCGGCGGGGAAGGACACAACCAGCCCGCGCTCGTGGGTCAGGGGGTGTGCGAGGGCCGCCTCGAGGGAATTGACCGGTCCTACCGGCACACCGGCGTTGGCGATGCGTTCGAGCCAGTACGCGCAGGTCTGTGTGGCGAAGACCGTGTCCAGCTTGGTATTGAGCAATTCGCGGTGGAGTACTCGATCCTCGACGTTGGCGAACCGCGGATCGCCGGTCAGATGCTCGAGCCCCATCGCTGTGCACAACTTGGCGAACAACCCATCGGTGGCCGCAGCAACCACGATCGAACCGTCACTGGCCATGTATTCCTGATATGGTGCGGTGCTCGGTGCCGCCGAGCCCAGCCGCTGTGGATGGTAGTCAGCTGCGAGCAGGCCGACGATCTGGTGCGACATCAGGAAAAGCGCGCTGTCGATCAGGCTCGATTCGAGCTTGATCGGTCCAGACCGTCGCCCCCTGTCGGCCAGTGCGGCCATCACCGACACCGTGGCCCACAGCCCGGTAGAGATGTCGATGGCCGAGGGGGCAGTGCGCGCCGGCCGCCCTGCCGGGTCCCCGGTCAGAGCCATGATCCCGGTGAATGCTTGGACCAGCGCGTCGTAGCCCGGACGGCTGCGACCCAACGAGCCGCTACCGAACGCATCGATCGAGCAGTAGATGACGCGGGGATTGACCGCGGAGAGGTCATCGAATCCGAGTCCGAGCCGATCGGCGACTCCGGGTCGGAACGATTCCACGAAGACGTCGGTGCCTTTGGCGATCCGAAGCACGGCATCACGACCGGCCGGCGTTCGGATGTCGAGGGCCGCGCTGCGCTTGTTGCGGTTGTAGGTGGAAAAGACCGTGCCCGTGCCGTCGTGCTGGGGTGGCAGCAGCCGGGTGGAGTCACCGCCGACGGGGCGTTCCACCTTGATGACGTCGGCGCCCAGATCGGCCATGATCATGCAGGCGAGCGGACCGGCGATGTTTTCGGTGAGGTCGAGCACTTTGATGTCCTCGTAGGTATCGTGCAGGCCCATCTGGCTCGTCATCCTTGGTAGGGAACGGGGGAGGTAATCATGGCTGTCTCTCAAAAAACAATCACTTGTTTATTGCTAGCACGACCAGCTAGTGTGGTCAACACCACAGCCGATCGGGCTGCGGGCCTACATCACTTCAGGAGGGTTCATGGACTTCCGTTTCACCGACGAGCAGCAGATGTGGTCCGATACTGTCCACACCTTCATGGACCGCGAGGTCGGTCTGGAGTACATCCGCAAGCACGACGAGTCGCGCGAGTTCCCTCACGACGCATACAAGAAGATTGCCGAACGCGGCTGGCTGGGGCTGCTGATCCCGGAGCAGTACGGCGGTCTCGAAGCCGATCCGGTGATGTACGCGATCTTCTGTGAAGCGATTGCCAAGTACAGCCTCGACTTCGCCGCGGCAATCATGACCTCGATGTTCACCGCCACCAATATCGCCTTCCACGGGAGCGACGCCCAGCGCGAGAAGTACCTGCCCGGCTTCCTCGACGGCGACACCAAGTTCAGTATCTCGATCACCGAGCCCAACGCGGGGTCCGACGCCGCCGGCCTACGTACCCGCGCGGTGCAGGACGGGGATTCGTGGGTCCTCAACGGCAACAAGGTGTTCTGCTCGGGCGCGCATCTGCCGAACACGGTCATCGCGGTCATGGCCCGCACCGCGGAGGACAAGCACAAGGGCTTGAGCATGATCCTGGTGCCCAACACCACCGACGGGGTCGACGTCCGCAAACTCGACACCATCGTGCGCCGCACGCTCGGCACCACCGAGATATTCCTGACCGATGCCCGCGTCCCGATCGAGAACATCATCGGTGAACCCGGCGACGGCTGGCAGGTCGTCGGCGGTCACTTGGAGTGGGAACGGTTGAGCCTGGCGGCCACCTACGTCGGCAATGCTCGGACGGCGCTCGACGATACGATCCGCTACACGAAGGATCGCACGCAGTTCGGCCGTCCGCTGTCGTCGTTCCAGGTGCTCAAGCACCGTATGGCGCAGGACGAGTGCGAGGTGCAGGCGGCTCGCCTGCTGGTCTACAGCGCGGCGACGAAGCTCGCCCGCGGCGAGAAGGTCCTGAAGGAGGTCTCGATCGCCAAGGTCTTCGCGGCCAAGACGGCCTTCCAGGTGGCCACCAATGGCATGCAGGCCCTCGGCGGCTACGCGACTCTGCCCGAGTACGACATGGAGCGCTACTTCCGGGAAGCCAAGCACGGCATGGTGGGTGGCGGCACCAACGAGATTCAGTACAGCATCATCGCCAAGCAGATGGGCCTGTGATCCGCTATCGGGCTACTTGGTCTTGACGAGGAGCGGGCAAACGTCCACTCTGGAAAAAACAAACGATTGTTATTGGTGGAGGCTGTTCATGCTAGGCAACACGGTGGTGGTCGATGCGGTCGTACATCCGTACGACCTCTGTTCCGCCAATCAGGCACCCGGTGCCGAGCGTCAGCTCGAGGCTGTCTATGGAGCCCATCGCCTCGCCTTCGGCGATCGGTACCGCGATCACGTGCTCACCAGGGAAGAGTTCTTCGCGGATTTCTCATACGAGGCGATGGCGGAGGCGCTCTTCGTCGAGAGCCCGGTGGATTTCGCGGTGATCCATTCCTTGCCCAGCTTGGGTTTCGTGCGCGATCACGTGACGAAACCGGCGCGGGCGGCGGCCTTGGTCGCGAAGTACCCGCAGCGATTCCAGATGTATGCCACTGTGGACGCGCCGCAGACTGATGTGGCAATCGCGCAGCTCGAACAGCAGGTCGCCGACTACCAGGTTATCGGTCTCAAGCTCTATCCGGCATTCTTCTACGACGGCCGCGGCGAGGGCTGGCGGATGGACAGCCTCGAATACGCGGCCCCGTTGTTGGAAGCCGCGCGGGATCTGGGATTGCGCAACATCGCGGTCCACAAGGCGCTGTGGCTCAAGCCCGCGCCGAAGGAAGCGTTCGCTATCGACGATCTGCACGAAGCGCTGGACCGGTTCTCCGATCTGCGCATCCAGATGGTGCACGCCGGCACCGCGTTCCTGGACCAGACCGTCGATCTGTTGCGTAATCACCCCAACATGTACGCAACGCTCGAGACGACCTTTCAGTACCTCGTCTCCAAGCCCGAACTGTTCGGCCGGGTGCTCGGAACGCTGCTGACCCACTGCGGCTCCGAGCAGCTGATGTTCTCGAGCGGGGTGAACCTGATGCACCCCGCACCGCTGCTGGCGGAATTCGCGGACTACACGATTCCTGAGGCCATTCTCGACGAATTCGACCTGCGCCAGATCTCCGAAGAGGACAGACGCAACATACTTGGGCGCAACAGCCTGCGCCTGCAAGGGTTGACCGACGAAGAGATCCTGGCCGGGATCGACGGTGATGGATTCAGCCGGCTTCGTGAATCCGACGACCGCATCGGCCCGTGGCACGCGCTTCGCGCCGGGACGACGGCCGGAGCAGTCTCGTGATCCCCACACGCCAGCAGGTGCTCGACAAGATCGACACGGTTCCCGAGCCCTGCTCGCTGCTCATGCACGACGCGATGAGCGTGAAGGAGATGGGCCTGGTCGACGAGGTGCGGATTCAGGACGGACGAGTGGAAATCGAACTCGTGCTGACCGATACCTCCTGCATCCATCTCACCTCGATGAGTCGTTACATCGCCGACGCCGTCGGGGAACTCGACGGTGTCGATCACGTGGAGGTCATCCCCTCCACCCGCAAACTCTGGACACCGGATCGCGTCCAGCGCGGTCTCCCGATCTCCCCGACCACGCCATACACCCGCCGCGGGCTGCCCGCGGTGGTGGGTGCCGACCACGGCATCGCGGAAAGGACATCGAAATGACCTACAGCGAAGCGAACCCCGCCAGCGCCGACTTCGAGCCCTACTCCATGGGGATGACCATGGCCGAGAAGCAGTACCCACTGCCGCCGGCCAAGGTCGACGTCGAGATCTACCGCGACGAGGGCCGATACCACCGGGAACTTGAGAACGTCCTGCTCGAGGCGTGGTTCCCGGTGCACCCGTCCTCCGACGTCGCCGCGCCCAAGGACTACATCGTCTGGGAGCAGATGGGCCAATCGGTCGTGATCACCCGGCGCGCCGACGGGACGGTGGCCGCATGGCACAACGTATGCCAGCACCGCGGCGCCCGCCTGGTCAACGGTTCCGGAAACTGCAAGATCGGTAAGTTCAAATGCCCCTGGCACGGGTTTGTCTACAACCTCGACGGCGAGGTGACCAGCGTCCCGCTGCGTGAATCGTTCGACGAGTGCGACCTCGAAGGGCTGCGAGCACCGGCGGTGCGCGCCGAGGAATGGGGCGGCTGGATCTGGCTGTCGTTCTCCGAACGGATCCCCGCACTGCGCGAATACCTGGGAACCATCGGCGACGAGCTCGAAGGGTACGACCTTGAGGAATTCACCACGGTCTATCGCACGAGCGTCACCTTGAAGGCGAACTGGAAGATCGTCGTCGATGCATTCAACGAGACCTGGCATGTGCCCTTCACCCACAAGGACACGCTCGCCGGAACGGTGATGTGGCGGGACGCCATCCTGAAGATCACCGAGCCCCACACGTGGATGACGATCCCGATCCGCGGCTTCACCGACAAGGCCGCGGAAGGCGCCGATCACCGCACGTCACACCTGTGCCACTACCTGGTCTTCCCGAACACCATCTTTAGCTGTTTCCCGACGCATCTGCAGATGTGGTCGGCCTGGCCGGTCTCGGTCGACGAGACAGTGCTGTGCGCGTACCAGATCGTGGGCCCGACTCCGCCCGGGCGGACCGACGAGAAATGGGCGAAGGCCAACAAACGGGACTGGGAGGCGTTCCTCGAGGTCGTGGGTGAGGACTCCGAGGTGATCAACGACTTCGCCCGCGTAATCGGATCGCGCGGCTTCACCCGCAACCTGTTCAACACTGCCGAGAGCCGGCTGACCTCCTTCCACGAGCAGGTCGAGAAGCGGCTGTAGAGGAGAAGAAATGCCGAACGTCCGCGTGAACCGGGAGAAATGCGAGGGCTACGGGAACTGTGTCCTGGCCTGCCCGGGAGTGTTTGACATCGATGACGGGGGACTGGTGATCTTCGACTCCGAAGCCGCCGCGTCGGCGTCGATGGAGGATCTGCGCCGCGGCGCCTACGACTGCCCGACCGAGTCCATCGTGATCGAGGACTGAGCCGAGACATCTGAACCGGTTGTGTGGGGAGCCGGTCATCGTACGGTGGTGAGGGCGCCGTCGCTATCACCGCCGCTTCCTCGCACCTTTAGCGGCACGTCTTGCCGCTTTCGGGGCATGTATGGATCAAGTGCCAGGCACGCGGTCGAGGTCCATATCGATCGCGGTGACCCAATCCGGTTCCGCTGCCAGCAGGCTCAACTCAGCGCCGGGTACATCGACGTCGACCACATATCGGAAACCCCCGGCCTGCGCGCCCGCAATCGTGGACCAGTCTCCGGCAGGCGCGGCGAAAATGATTCTGCGGCAGTGCGGGTCAGCGACTTCGATCGCAGAAGCGAGGACCCGCAGGACATCAGTGGTGCGTGAGGATGCCTCGTCGACTAGACGGATCTCGATGTCGTGCGCGTTCGCAGGATATGCGGCGCGCAGTCGTCCTGCTGCGCAGCGCTCCAGTTCGACGGTTGCTCGGATTCCAGAGTGATCGCAAATTTCGGCGAGAACCGTTGTGCGTCCTTGCCTTCGGACGATAAGTGTCCAGGGAGCGGCCAAGGCCGGTATGGGGATGGTTGGCATAGTCACGGCAGCGGGTCCTCCCCGATCAGGCGGCGGATGGCGATCTTGTCGAGTTTTCCAGAGGCGTTGCGCGGTACGGTCTTCACGATCGCGAGCCGCCGGGGGAGCTTGTACCGGGCCAACTTGTCGGCGGCGTGCTGCTGTAGATCTTCGAGAGTGAGCTGAGCACCGTCGGCGCAACTGATGACCGCGGCTACGGTTTCCCCCCATCGCTCGTCGAGAGTGCCGACGACGCCGATGTCGACCAGGCCAGGGAGGTCGGCCAGGGCGCTCTCGACCTCGGCGGGGTAGACGTTCTCGCCACCGCTGATGATCATGTCCTTGAGTCGATCGACGATGTAGAGGAAGCCGTCCGAGTCGAGGTAGCCGATATCGCCGGAGTGGAACCAGCCCTCGGCGTCGAAGGCCGCCGCAGTGGCCTTCGGATTGTTCCAGTATCCCGGAGTCACGTTGGGTCCCCGAACGACGATCTCGCCGCTGATTCCGGCTGGCACCGATGTGTTGGTCGACGGGTGGACCACCCGAACCTCGGTGTGGGGCATTGCAATCCCTGCGGATCCGACCTTGGTGAGAGTGAATTCGGCCGGTAGATGTGTCGCGAAAGGCGCGGTCTCGGTCAGCCCCCATGCCTGCTGCAGGGTGATCCCATGTGCTGCCGCATACAGTTCGATGAGGGAGGGCGGGACAGGAGCGCCGGCCACAACGATAGTGCGAAGCTGAGGAAGTGTGGTGTCGAACAGTTCGGGGACCCGCGCCAGCGAGGTGAGCATGGCCGGGACAGCGAAGAACGAATTCACCTCGTACTCGATCAGATCGCGCAGAAACGCCGGTGGATCGAAGCTGCGGCGGACTACCAGAGTGCCGCCTCGTACGAGGGTACGCAGCGCGAGAGCATTGAGTCCGCCGATGTGAAACAGCGGCGCGACCGCGTGTGTGACGTCTCCTCTGCGGGTGTCGAGGCGGGAGTCGACATTGATGCCGTTCCACCAGATGTTGCCGTAGGTGAGTGTCACACCTTTCGCAGATCCTGTTGTGCCGGAGGTGAACATGAGGATCGCGGGTTCGTCGAAACCGCGTGCCATTGGAGGACCGGCTGGTAGCGCGGCGGCAAGGACCGGACTCCAAAGCTCCCACTGCCCGCCAGGATCTGTGGCAGGAACCTGGTGGTCGTCGTCGATGAGCAGGAGGACGCGCAGTGCGGAACCCCGCCGGACTCCGTCCAGTACGGCACGGTGGCCTTCCTCGCAGACCGCGGCGATTGCGCCGCTGCCCGCCAGTACGGTGCCCAGTTCGGCTTCGGCGAGGCGGAAGTTGATCGGAACGAAAATCGCGCCCAGCCGGAATGCCGCGAACATGGTGACCAGGAAGGCGGAGCTGTTGAGGCCGAGATAGGCGACCCGGTCGCCCTCGCCGACGCCGCGGTCGGCGAGGACAGCGGCAAGGCGCGCGGCTCGATCGTCGAGTTGAGCGAAGTTGAGATCGCCTCCGGCGTATCGGATCGCGACCCGATCGGCCTGGTAGCGGGCGACGGCCGCGATCGAGGACGCCGGGTTGACATCCACCGCCGCACCGGAATTCGCAGAATGTGCCGTTAACATCGAATCTCCGTAGGGCTCGTCGGTGAGCTGGTCAGAGGTTGTCGCCGCCGGCCGCCGTGGCGAAGCCGCGCACGCCGATACCACCGTCCACCGAGATTGCCTGGCCGGTGATCGGGCCACTCTGCTCCCGGGAAGCGAGCAGAACGTAGGACCCCGTGAAATCGCGGGGGTCGGTGCTCGAGTCGTGCAGCGGGATGGGCGGCGGTGGAGTGTCAGTGGTCTTCTTGGAGAAGGACGCGGCCAGCGAACGTTCTTTCAGGGCAAGTGATTCGGGGCCGCGCAGGTCGGTGTTCATGCCGCCGCAGGCGACGCCGTTGACACGTACCTTCGGAGCCAGCTCGTAGGCGAGTTCGCGCATGAGGCCAAGGCAGGCGTGCTTGCTTGCCGTGTAGATCGGGCCGCCGCCGTTGACGTAGAAGGAGGCATTGGACAGGGTCATGACGATGCTGCCGCGGGTATTGACCAGTTCGCGCCAGGCGGCTTCCGCGGCCAACAAGTAGCCCTTGACGTTGATCGAGAACAGTTCGTCGAAGGTATTGGAAAGCTCTGCGGCCGTCAGTCGGGTGAGCTGGCGCTGGAAGTCCCAGATGCCGGCATTCGCGACGAGGGTGTCGAGTTTGCCGAAGCGGTCGACAGTTTCGGCGACCGCGGAATGGAGTTGGTCGGAGTTGCGGACGTCGGCCTCGACCGCGTGCATACGCTGTGGGTCGGGGGAGGCTTCGACCACTTCTTTCAGCCGGTCGATTCCGCGGCCCACGATGGTGACCGAAGCGCCTTCTGCTACAAAGCGTTCAGCCACAGCACGGCCGATCCCGGATCCACCGCCGGTGATGAGTGCGCTGTAGCCGTTGAGCCAGCCGGTCATGCCAGGTCTCCCAGGAAGTCGCTAACCAAACGTTCGAATTCGGCTGCCCGTTCCAGCTGCACCCAGTGGCCGCAGTTGCCGAAGACGTGCATCTGCACATTCCGGATGTTCTTGAGCATGATCTGTGCGCCGTCGAGAGTGATCGTGCGATCGTCGCGGCCCCACAGCAGCAGGGTCGGTGCCTTGATCTTGTGCAGGTCGCGCCACAGCGGGTCCATGCCGTGCCGTTTCGCGAAGGCTGCGTTGTAGTGGTGGTAGAACTCGATGTGGCTTTTGTCGAGTGAGGCTTCGTAGCGGGCTTTGACGACGTCTTCACCGAACTGTTTGTGGTCGAAGACCATTGTGCGGATGAAGTTGGCCATCTTCTTTTCGCTGGGTCCGCCGCCGTTGTAGTAGCGGAACATCTCCTTCTGGCCTTCGGTCGGTGTCGGGCCGAAAGGCAGCCAGCCGCCGCCGGGTGCCATGAGGACCAGGCCAGCGATTCGCTCGGGCTGTGCCTGCGCCATCGCGATTGCGGCCGCACCGCCGAGGCTGTTTCCGAGCAGATGGAACCGGTCGATGCCCAGGGAATCCAGGGCCTGGAACAGGGCATCGACGGTGATCTGGGTGATGGAGCGCGAATCGAGATCGGCTTCACCGGGGCGGTAGCTGCCGCCGAAACCCGGCTGATCGGGCAGGATCACGCGGAAGCGGGATGCCAGTGTCGGCAGATTCTGGTGGTAGTTGCTGACGCCGGAGGCGCCGGGACCGCCGCCGTGCAGCATGACCAATACCGGTCCGGACCCGGCCGCGGCGACGGAAATCTGGCCGAGAGAGGTGTCGACGGTGTGGTGGGTGAGCCGGATGTCACGCTGTCGCAAGGTGAGGTCGAGTTCGGTGATGGACACGGTTTGTCCCCTCGTATCAGAAGAAGGTGGAGATGTTCTTGGCCTGCAGGATGTTCTGATCCAGCAGGATGTCGCGCCGGGTCACGCGCAGTCCGTTCTCCGTGCGGCGCAGGATGTCGGTGCGTTGCCCGGCGAAGACGTTCTCCTCGCGTTCGAGCCGGTTGCGATAGACGAGGAAGGCCGAGCGCACCAGCAGGTCCTCGCTCGTGAAGCTCGGGTCTTCTTCCGGATCGGCATGGTGCACAACCACATTGGTGACCAAGTGCCGGGTGCGGGACGGCGGGTCCTCGGCCCACGCCATGCCGGAGTCGAAGCGGCGGATGCGCCAGGCGAGGCTGTCTTTGGTCTCGTCGTAGTACGCGGCCTCGCCCCGGGCGGCGATCGACAGAGCCTGCTGGCGACGTAACCGGTTGGTGCGGATGGGCATCCAGTAGGCCAGGTCTTCGGCAAGCAGATCCAGCCAGTCGCTGAACCGGCCGTCGTCGAGCAGCTGTGCCTCGAGGTAGTAGAACTGTTCGACCTCGAAATGGGTATCGCGGTCGGCCCGGATTCCGGCGAGCGACTGCGCTGTCGTGGTGCTCACGATGTCATTCCATCCCTTCTGCAGGAGATCGCCGAAGCGGTTGTGCCGCACAGCGGCACGTCATCCGCGGAGCAGTTTTCGAAGATCGATCGACGCGTCAGCGAGCTGGCTCGCATCGATGGCGACACCACGGTCGATGAGTCGCCGCGCGGCGCGCACGGCTTTGGAATCGTCGATGCTGACCGCACCGACGACCTGGTCGCCGACCAGGCCGAATACGGAGAACGCGAGTCCGCCGAGCATGCCGCGAAGTACTGTGCGTTCGGCGCCCGCCATCGTGCCGACGACCTCGATATGCCGATGGTGGCGATCGGTCCAGAACCACGACGCGGTGTCGGCCGGTGGAGTGGTGCCGAGGATGGTCGCGGCGGCCCGCTGCCCGTCGCGCTGCGCGGCTTCCCAGTGCTCGGTGCGGGGGAGCAACGCTCCGTCGCGGCGCAAGCGGGCGGGGTCTCCGACAGCGAGCACTGCGGGATTGGAGGTGGTTTGGGTCTGATCGACGACGATGCCGCGATCGATCTCGAGCCCGGCCGCATCGGCGAGCGCGGTCTCGGGCACCATGCCCACACCGAGGACGACCACGTCGAAAGTGGTGGCTTCATCGCTGCCGGACAGGCGGGCTTCGATTCCGACTGGGGTGTCGTGCAGACTTTCCACGCCGGCGCGCACCGTTCGGATGCCGCGGACGACGTGTTGGTCGTGCATCCACGTGGCGATCGTCGAGCCGACGGCTGCGGTCAGCGGTGGGCGAACCGGATCGACCAGGGTGACCTCGCATCCGAGCTCGACCGCGGTGGAGGCGACTTCGGCACCGATCAAACCCGCGCCGACGACGAGCACCCGCGCACCCGCGGTCAGCGCGGCCCGCAGCCGGGTCGCGTCCGTGGCGGTGCGCAACACATGCACACGCGGACTGGAACCACCTTTGATCGGAGGCCGGGCTGCCCGCCCTCCCGTCGCGAGCACGACACGATCCGCGGCGATCATGGTGCCGTCGAACAGTTCGACTTCACCGGACGCGGTGTGCAGAGCTGTGGCGCGCGACTCCGAGAAGAGACGAATCTTGTTGTCGTCGTACCACTGTGGGGGCTGCAGTGCAATTTCGGTGAGCGATTTGCGCCCTTCGAGGAAGTCTTTGGACAGCGGTGGCCGGTCATAGGGGAACTCACCAGAGTCCACTAGGGTGATGTCTCCGACGAATCCACCCATTCGGAGCGCGGCAGCGGTGCTGACACCGGCAATACCGCCTCCGACGATCACGACGCTGCCGATCACGGTGCCTCATTCGGGAACAGGAAGACCGCTCCGTCACGGACTTCGACACGGTGCGGGCGGGCATCCCGGGTAGCCGGAAGGCACTGCACCTCACCGCTTTTCAGGCAGAACTTGCTGGAGTGCATAGGGCATTCCACGAAGCCTTCTTCCACCCAGCCTTCGGCTAAAGAAGCGATCTCGTGTGGGCAGGTGTCGTCGAGGGCGTACACGGCGCCGTCGACGTCGCGCAGCAGAGCGATGTCGTCTTCCGTGCCGGTGACGGCTTTGCCAATCGCGATGCCCTCGCCGATCGGGATGTCATCGAGTGCCGCGACGTGAATACCATTGCTGCTCATCGGTTTTCCTTCTCATGCCAGGCGGGGGTGTTCATCAGATCGCGCCAGCGACCGTAGAAGGCGCGGCCCGCGGCATCGCTGTAGAGCTCGCTGGTAGTGCCGGGGTGACGGCCGTCTTCTCGCTCGGAGCCCAGTCCCATCTGATAGTTCAAAGGCACCGAGTTGGTGATGAAGCCGTGGGAGATCGCCTGAACCTCGCTCCAGTTCTCGCCGTCGTCCTGCTCGAAGATGCCGCTGGGACCGAAGGTGCGCAGGTTGTAAAGCCGTTGTGCTTCACGTACTTCCGGCGGCATCGACTTGTCGACCACGGTCCACGACCACACCTCCATCCGGTCGGGTCCCTTGGGATGCCAGACCCGGATGGTGCCTATCACCGGGAGATAGGAGAAGTTCGGGAAGACGGTGGCATGACCATCGGTGAGCGGACCTTCGACGCGCGCGTCGCCGAGGCGCTCACGGAGCGCATCGTAGTCGGTCCATTCATGGACTTTCTGCGCATTGAAGCGGTTCTTGGGATGCACCGGGAAACCAGCGCCGTGCCCGTTGGGGTCGAGGAACTGCCGACCGGTGCGGTGCACGATCTCGTTCTTCGGATTCTTGGTGGGCGACAACACCATCAGCGCGGACGCGTGGCTCATGTTGACGTGGTACCAGTCGGTGGCGAACTGCTCGGCCGCCAGTTTCCAGTTGCCATCCAGTACCCATTTGTGAACGCCCCCGACGACCGCGGTTCCCTCGTCGTCGTGATCGAGCATGGCGTCGAGGTACCAGGCCATATCGCCGAGGTATTCCCGCAACGGCGATGGCTGGGGGTTCCAAGTGCCGAAGATCAAGCCGCGGTAGGACTCCACATGCGGGACCTCGACCAGGCCCCAGTCCTTGGTGTCGAACGACTCCGGATAGCCGTCCTTGTTGGGGATGGAGACGAGCTTGCCGTCCAGGTCGTAGGCCCAGCCGTGATAGGTGCAGGTGAAGTTGCGGGTCGCGCCCTCATCGGCGCGGCAGACGCGGGCGCCACGATGACGACAGGAATTCAGGTAGGCGCGGATGCGCCGGTTCTTGTCCATCGTGACGATGACCGGGTCCTCGCCCATGTACGTGGTGAAGAAGTCGCCGGGTTTGTGGAACTGGTCGGTGTGTGCGAGAAACAGCCAGCTGGGGGCGAAGACACGGCGCAACTCTTGCCGGTACAGCTGGTCATCGGTGAAAATGGCCCGATCCAGCAGACCGGTGTCGCTGTCGACCAGCCCGGAGACATCGACATTGCGGACCAGCGCGGCCGGGCGGCGCAACGCGCCACACGGGGTGGCACAGGCGGCTTCGCGGCCGGTGGCAGGTTCGATGGTGGAGGTCATGTCCACCAGATAAGCCGTCACCCGGGGGTGATCTCCACCCGACGTTCCGTAGGGCGGCACGCGTGTCCGCAGGTCACGGGGGTGCAGATTGTCGCATCGCTGTGTTCCGCTGGGCGGCACGTCCGCTATCACCGGACTGGTCCGGCGCGCGACTGTGGCGGCATGCTCGCAGCACAGGCAATCTCCCAGAGTGCTACCGATCCGCTCGCAGGTCTGGTGGTGCGCGACATTCCCGTCCCGATCCCGAAGCCCGGATGGACACTGGTTCGTGTCGCGGCGGCGTCGCTGAACATGCATGATTTGTGGACGTTGCGGGGAGTCGGTCATCCAGCGGAGCGGCTACCCATTGTCCTCGGTTGTGATGCCGCGGGTTATGACGCCGCCGGTAATGAGGTGATCATCCACCCCGTGATCGCCGATCCCGACGCCGGCGGTGGCGACGAGACTCTGGATCCGAACCGGGCGCTGATGTCGGAGATGTACGACGGCACTTTCGCCGAGTTCCTGACTGTCCCGACCCGAAACCTGGTCCCGAAACCGTCGTGGTTGTCCTTCGACGAAGCCGCGTGCCTGCCGGTGGCTTGGACCACTGCCTATCGAATGCTGTTCACCAAGGCGGGAATTCGTTCCGGTGACCGGGTACTCGTGCAGGGTGTGGGTGGTGGGGTCGCGTCGGCGGCAATCAAACTCGCTGTCGGCGCGGGTGCTGTGGTCTATGCGACAAGCCGCAGTGCAGCCAAGCGACGGGAGGCACTGTTCTGGGGGGCGCACGCAGCCGTGCCTACCGGTGAACGCCTGCCGGAGAAGGTCGATGTGGTCATCGAAACCGTCGGCGCGGCGACGTGGGACCACTCGTTGCGATCGCTGCGCCCGGGCGGAGCGATCGTCGTGGCCGGGGCCACCAGTGGCACGCAGCCGCCGGCAGATCTCGCGCGGATCTTCTACCTGCAGCAGCGAATTCTCGGCTCCACCGGCTGTACTCGCGCGGAGTTGGTGTCGATGCTGCGCATGATGGAGTCCACCGGCGTGCGCCCGGTGATCGATAGGGCTTTGCCGCTCAGCGAGATTCACAAGGGCTTCCAGCTCATGATCGACGGCGATCTGACCGGCAAGATCGTTATCCACCCACCCGCTGTGGCGCAGTGATCGCCGCACCAACCTACGTCTCGAGGAATCGCTCATGACTGCAGCAGCCGTGGGCTTGTCCCATTCGCCGCTCATCGGAAAGAACGACCCGGAACCGGAAGTGCTGACCCGTGTGGGTGAAGCCATCTCGGCAGCAAGGGATTTCATCCAAGACTTCGATCCCGAGCTCGTCGTTCTGTTCGCGCCTGATCATTACAACGGCTTCTTCTACAAGGAAATGCCGCCGTTCTGCCTCGCCACCGAGGCGCACGCGGTCGGTGATTTCGACACCACGGCGGGACCGCTGTCCGTGGACGCCGGCGCCGCCAAGCTGATTGCACAGGGCGTACTGGACCGGGGCGTCGACTTGACCATCTCCTCGCGCATGACGGTTGATCATGGCTTCGCCCAGCCGCTGGAAATGCTGTTCGGCGGGATCGCCGAAGTTCCGGTGGTCCCGGTATTCGTCAACGGCGTCGCGACCCCGCTGGGGCCGGTAAGCCGAATTCGCGCTCTGGGAACCGCCATCGGTCAGGCGGCGGACGATCTCGACCTGCGCGTGCTGTATCTGGCATCCGGCGGACTCTCGCACGACCCGCCGGTACCGGTACTCCAAGGCGCGCCTCCGCGCGTGGCCGACGCGCTGATCGAAGGGCATACGCCTACGCCGGAGCAGCGTGCCAAGGGGGAGGAGCGGGTCGTCCAGGCTGGTCGTGACTACGTCGCCGGGACGTCGATTATGACCCCGATCAATCCCTCCTGGGACAACCACCTGCTCGATCTGCTGCAATCCGGTGCCCTCGCGGAATTCGACAACTGGACCGTGGAGGCGATGGCACGAGAGGGCGGCGGTTCCGCGCACGAGGTCCGGACCTGGGTCGCGGCGTATGCGGCACTCGCTGCCGGTGGTGATTACGAGATGAATTACCGCTTCTACGAGGCGATTCCAGCATGGATCGCGGGATTCTCGGTTACGACAGCTCGCCGGTGATGAGCTATCCGAATTACACCGACAGCGGTGCGGCTAGCGCTCAGGTCGTGGTGTTCATCGGTTCTCTCGGAACGACGCTGGCGATGTGGGATCCGCAGCTGCGAGCGTTCGGCAGCGATGTCCGGACCATCGCGGTCGATCTGCCGGGCCATGGCGGCAGTTCTATTCCCGCGACTTCCTGCACGGTAGCGGGATTCGCGGCCGAGGTGGTCCGGTTGCTGGATGTGCTCGGCGTCGGTCGCTTCTCGGTTGTCGGGTTGAGTTTCGGCGGTGCGGTCGCGCAAGCTCTCGGCGCGGGCTGGCCGG
Source organism: Nocardia sp. NPDC004860 (assembly GCF_040609015.1). NCBI lineage: Bacteria > Bacillati > Actinomycetota > Actinomycetes > Mycobacteriales > Nocardiaceae > Nocardia > Nocardia sp. NPDC004860. The sequence goes on from NZ_JBEXJI010000043.1 coordinate 32,301, forward strand.
AGCGCATCGATCGGATGGTGATCGCCTGTGCGGCACCGCAATACGACGCGGCTTTCTGAGGCGCACGGGCCGCTCAGGCACGCACACACAGGTTCTCCGAAATTGTCCGCATAACGACCGGACGGCGCTTCTCCCCGGAGTTCGCTGAGCGGGCACCCGACGTGTGCGCCGCGTCCCTGCTGATGCTGTCGACGATGGACCCCAACGGATACGCCGCCTGTTGCGATGCCTTGGCCAGTCACGACGCTGAGCCACTGCTGCCGCGAATCACTGTGCCCACGCTCGTCGTGGCGGGTGAACAGGATCGGGTGACTCCACCATCGTTGGTGCGCGAATTGGCTTCGCTGATCCCAGATTCGACGTTTCGAATCATCCCGAGCGTTGGTCACCTGGCGAACGTGGAAGACCCGGAGACCTTCAACGCCTTGGTCGCGAGTCGCCTCACAAGCTCGGTTCAACCGGACATCTACGCCGGTGACCATGGCGTCGTTCACCGGTGAACCCGACGGCGTCATGCTGACCTTCTTGGCGTCCCTCGCAGGGTTCGCTTTCGTGGACTCTCTCCACGTCCTGAACGTAGGGATCACGGCCGCAGTGGTCGTCGACAGTCGGTTGGCCCGCCGCTCACCAGTGCCGGGAGCCTCAAGCTTCATCGCAGGAGTCTTCGCCGTGACAACGGCTTTCGGCATCTACACCGTGCTCGGGTTGAGCCGCTTGACAGATATCACTCATTTCGACATCACGCCAACTGTTCGCTCTTGGGGAGAACTCCTTGCCGGTGCAGTCCTGGTGATCCTTGGATGCGTCCGGTTACCGGCGAACAACGGAGCGATACCGCCCTGGGCGATCGAAGCCCGTCGGCGACCGTGGATGCTTGCCTTGATCGGAGCGGGCGTCGGCCTCGGCCAGGCATCGACCGCGGTTCCGTACCTGGCGGCGCTGACAATGCTCACGGTGCGAGACCCGCGCCCGCCACTGTTGGCCATTGATCGTGGTCGCGTATTGCTTGATCGCATTGTTGCCGCCGATCCTGGTGGTGTTCACGGCGGCTCGTCGCTCGGTGCGGTGCGGCGGCTTTACCGTGTGTTCGTCCGCGCGGTGAGCCGCTTCGGTCCCATGTCGGTTCGGGTGCTGTTCGTGGCCTTTGGGATGGTGCTCGTGGTGGACGCGTTCTGGCGCAACTGCTCTGTGTGGCATGAAAGATGATGTGCGGCATCCTTATTCTTTGTGAGGAGCAAAAGAGGCTGCCGTACGCGCCGAAGGTTGAAACTGTATGTCGTTCAGCTGATCTGGATGGACCGCTTGGCAAGGCCTGCCCAGAATCCGTCGATGACGGTACGCTGAGCGTGCAAATCCGACTCGCCGGCGCCGACGGTGACGAACAGTGGGGGCGAAGTGCTCGCTGCGTGGATGGGCGCGTCACGCATCGGGCGTGGCGTGCTGAAAATCCAGCAGTGCGTCGAGGTCGCCCGCGGCGAGGGTTTCTCGTCCGCACGCGTCGAACTCTTTCGACAACGCGGGCGCGTTGTCGACGCCCGCACTCGGATCGATCTCGCGCAGGTTACGGGTGAAGAATCCACTGCCGATGATCAAGACGCCTTCGTCGCGTAGCGGCGCGAGGCGACGCCCGAGTTCGTACAAGCCGACCGGATCCAGGGTCGGCATCGACATCTGCAGCACCGGGATATCGGCATCTGGGTACATCTCGACCAGCGGGACGTAGGCGCCGTGGTCGAGGCCACGGTCGGGAACCTCGTGTACCTCGTTGCCCGGCCTGCGCAGCAGACTGCGCACCTTGGCCGCCAGCTCCGGTGCTCCGGGCGCGGGATACCGCACCCGGTAGTAGTGCTCGGGAAATCCCCAGAAGTCGTAGACGAGCGGGACCGTGGTGGTCGCGCCGACTGTGACCGGTGCGTCTTCCAGTGGGAAGAGACGATGAGAATGGCTGTGGGCCTGGGTAGTTCGGCGGACCAGGTGGGGAGTTGTCCCAGCCAGATCGGGTCATCGGCCAACGGCGGAACACCGTGGCTCAGGTACAGAACCGGCATCGCATGCTCGTGATTACGCTTCGTCGGGGTGGTCATCGGAAATGGCTGCTCTAGATCAGAAAGTACACGGCGGGATCAGAACGCGTAGGAATCGAAACGGCCCCAGGCGACAGCAACCGCGACGACGATGAGGACGACGTTGATTCCCACTTGCGGGAACTCGCTCCGTTGGGTAAGCCGCGCGCGGAGCGCGCCGATGCCGTGCGTAACCGCCAACATCTACTGGTGACTGCGCGCCGCCTGCTCGCCGAGCAGGGGCCGGAGCGGCTCACAATGGACGGACTGGCCGAGCGTGCTGGTCTCGGCAAGGGCACCGTTTTCCGTCGGTTCGGCAGCCGAGCGGGGATCTTCCACGCGCTCCTCGATGACGACGAGCGCGCCTTTCAGGAAAGCGTTATGTCGGGGCCGCCACCCCTCGGTCCCGGGGCCGATCCGATGGCCCGCCGGCATATGGCGGGGCGCGGATCTCATTCCTGCTGGAGCGCTACGAGATTGCGCGCAATGCGCTCGATGGCAGCCAGCCCGTTCTCCAGGGAGTCGACACGATCTCGCGTGCTCACATCCGGGTGCTTCTCGCCACGGCAGAAGTGGACTTCGGGGACCTCGCCGCGCTGTCGTTGCAGCTCGCGGCGGCACTCGAAGGACCGATCATCCTCTACCTGCCCCCGACCGACCGGCCTGCCACCGCCCGCTCCATCGAGCGATTGTCACGGAGTTGGGAAGAACTCGTGCGAGCCTGCTTCGCTGCCGAATCCCAACGGGGCTCGCGTTGACGATCGGTCTCTGTCTTCCTTAACCAGGTCCCAGGATTCGGGATCGGCCGCTCGAGGCGGGTGCTCCATCCAACGCCTGCGTCCAGCTCACGGCCGTCGGATCCGTAAAAGGACGTGCTTGTGCCGCACAACGGAACGTGTGGGTGGGCCCCGATAGGTCTGCAGGACATGATCGTCTGGGCAGCAAGCAGGAGGACGTGAATTCAACTATGAGCACTACCGAGATCGACGCGAACATCGTCGGGCAGGCTGCCGACCGCATCACGAGCGGAGTCCGTGCGCAGCGGCCGGTGGAACCCGTGCGTGATCTGCTCGGCGTAGGCGACATCACAGTCGCTTACGCCGTGCAGGAGGAACTGACCCGCCGACGCGTCGCCAGCGGTGCGGTCGTGGTAGGACGGAAGATCGGGCTCACTTCACCGGCTGTACAGCAGCAACTCGGTGTCGACCAGCCTGACTTCGGCGTGCTTTTCGCCGACATGGACGTCTCTGGTGGGACGGCGGTGCCCTCGCGGCGATTGCTGCAGCCCAAGGCCGAGGCCGAGGTCGCCTTCGTCCTGAAGGACGACCTGGCGGACGGAGACCTCGACGCGGAGCAGATCCGCGCCGCTGTCGATTACGCCGTCGCCGCATTGGAAATCGTCGACTCGCGCATCGCGGACTGGGATATCACCATCACCGACACGGTCGCGGACAACGCCTCGAGCGGACTGTTCGTACTCGCCGAAAAGCAGCTCGCCTTAGCGGAATTCGAGCCACGCGACGTCACGATGAAGATGTACGCCGACGACGTGCTGGTGTCGGAAGGCACCGGTGCCGCCTGCCTCGGCGATCCGCTGCTGGCACTGGCCTGGCTCGCCCGAACCGCCAAAGAATACGGAAATCCACTGCGGTCCGGGCAGATCGTGCTTTCCGGCGCGCTCGGCCCGATGGTTCCTGCACCGCCGGGCACCCGCATCCGGGCCGACATCGGCCCCCTGGGCTCGGTTTTCGCCACGTTCTCCCCTAAGGAGGGGCAATGAGCACGCCTACTGGGCGCAAGACCAAGGTCGCCATCATCGGGTCCGGGAATATCGGAACCGACCTGATGATCAAGGTGATCCGGCTTTCCTGCAGCCTGGAAATGGGCGCGATGGTCGGCATCGATCCCGACTCGGACGGACTCGCCCGTGCGAAACGGCTCAAGGTGCCGACCACCCATGAGGGTGTGGACGGCCTGATCGGGCTGCCGAACTTCGACGAGATCGACATTGTCTTCGACGCTACCTCTGCCAAGGCGCATATGGCCAATGCTGCGAAACTGGAACCCTTCGGGAAGAAGCTCATCGACCTGACACCCGCGGCGATGGGGCCCTTCGTGGTACCACCGGTCAACCTCGAGCAGCACTTGGACGCCGGGGTCGGCAACGTCAACATGGTCACCTGCGGAGGACAGGCCACCATCCCGATGGTCGCGGCCGTTTCCGCAGTCACGCCGGTGCACTACGCGGAGATAGTGGCATCGATCGCGTCCAAGTCGGCGGGACCGGGTACCCGCGCGAATATCGACGAGTTCACCGAAACCACTTCGCACGCTATCGAATCCGTCGGTGGCGCCGCCCGCGGCAAGGCGATCATCGTCTTGAATCCGGCCGAGCCGCCGCTGATCATGCGGGACACCGTCTTCTGTTTGATCGGCGAGGCAGTCCATGACGACATTCGTGCTTCGATCGCCGAAATGGCTGATCGCGTGGCACAGTACGTGCCGGGCTACCGCCTCAAGCAGGACGTGCAGTTCACACCTATCGGTGCGGACGAGCCGATGCACACGTTGGTACCGGAGGGCGCGGGGCCGGTTACCACCCGGGTGTCGGTGTTCCTCGAGGTCGAAGGCGCCGCGCACTACCTGCCTGCCTACGCGGGCAATCTCGACATCATGACATCGGCGGCGCTGCGCGTCGCCGAATCGATCGCTCGCCGGAAGACCGTCGCTGCGGAGGCCGCCCGATGATTCACCAGCTCTATATGCAGGACGTGACCCTGCGCGACGGGATGCACGCCATCCGGCACCGCATCGATCCGCGCGACGTCGGCCGCATCGTGGCCGCCCTCGACGCGGCGGGCGTGGACGCCATCGAGGTCGCCCACGGAGACGGACTTGCCGGCGGCTCGGTGAACTACGGACCGGGTAGCCACACGGACTGGGAGTGGCTCGAAGCAGCGGCGGCCAATATCAACAAGGCCGTGCTGACCACCTTGCTGCTGCCCGGCATCGGCACCATCGTGGAGTTGAAGCGCGCATACGATCTCGGGGTTCGGTCGGTGCGGATTGCCACGCACTGCACCGAGGCGGACATCTCCGCCCAGCACATCGGTACTGCCCGGGAACTCGGAATGGATGTGTCCGGCTTTCTGATGATGAGCCACATGGCCGATCCCGCGCAGCTCGCCGCTCAAGCAAAGATGATGGAATCGTTTGGTGCGCACTGTGTTTACGTCACCGATTCCGGCGGCCGCCTGACCATGGACGGTGTGCGGGAGCGAGTGCGGGCCTACCGCGATGTGCTCGATCCGGGTACCGAGATCGGAATCCACGCCCACGAGAACCTCTCGCTGTCGGTTGCCAACAGTGTTGTCGCAGTGGAGGAAGGAGTGACCCGCGTCGATGCCTCGCTGGCCGGGCAAGGTGCGGGCGCGGGCAATTGCCCGATCGAGCCCTTCATTGCGGTCGCCAACCTTCAAGGCTGGGAGCATGGCTGCGATTTGTTCGCCCTGCAGGATGCCGCTGACGATCTGGTCCGCCCATTGCGGGACCGACCGGTACAGGTCGACCGGGAAACCCTGACACTCGGCTACGGCGGCGTCTACTCCTCGTTCCTTCGGCATGCCGAGATCGCCGCCGAACGCTACGGAGTCGACGCGCGTGCCCTGCTGCTCGAGGTCGGCCGTCGCGGTCTGGTCGGTGGTCAGGAAGACATGATCGTCGATATCGCCCTGGACATCATGAGCGGGAAAGTCGCGATCGCTGCCGTCTGACCAGCAGCCTCGCCTCGTATTGGCCTGTCTCGCAGACACGTTCATCGAATGCTGCGAGGCAGGCCATCGGCTTGTCGGCCGCAGGGTGCGCAAGGGCCAGGCAGGGAGTGATGCCTTGCCTTGAAATCGAGTGGACGGTGCCTCGACCGACCCTGACGGAGGTCACGCGAGGTCGGACCGACGGCAACTGATCCTACTAATCGTTTGCGCCGCATCCTCGCTCGGGCACTGAATATCAGCATGTCCGTGATCGGCAGCGTCGGCAACGGAACCGAACAGCGGGACCGGCGACCGGTAGTCCACCGCAGGATCATTAGTCCTGCGAATCAGGTGTCCACTATCCGGGGGGAGCCTCACCCGCCTTCCGTGTCAGGTTGATTGCGGCATCGAACTCCCGCTCGGCGCCAATCATGTCGAGCTGCTCGAACGCAGCGAGGCCCGCGACACACCGCCCGTACATAACTCCGAACGGGCCCTTTGCACAAGCGATGATACGGCGCTGCCCACTGCTGCCACCGGCGTGCGCGCGAAATCGAAACTGTTGAGTGCGTCGATGGACGCGAGGTTTGCGCAGTTGGTGGCGAAGACCCGACCGTCGAAACTTTGTCGCTGCTTGGTGACGCGTTAGAACTGACAGTCCGGCGTTGCCGCCGATCCGCGCATCGCTGCGGTGGTGGTGAAGGCAACGATGGTCGACGGGCGTGCCGCTCACGCCGACCTCGATCCAGACGGACCCGAGCGTGTGGGCATCCCCGCAGCGGATCTCTGATCTGCTGCGCTGCTACGGAATATGGCTCGCCGAGTGGGATTTCGGCTAGCCGGCGCGCCGCTCGGGTGTGAGGCCGAGGCTCGATATCACAGGTCGGCTCCTGGGCCGGTGGTATCGGTGCGGTCGGTTGCTTCGGGGCCGATCTCGGGTGAGGGGGTCCCGGATTCGATGCTGACAGCATCTCGGCGGAAGTGCCGTTCGATCTCTGCCGTGTTGGTGGTGAGGTGGAAGCGTCGCTGTTGTTCGTGCTGGAGTTGGTCCAATTCATCGATCAGCCAGTCGTTATCGGGGCTGGATGATGTGTCGGGTTGTGGCTGGGCGGGGCCGTAGAGAAGCGCTTCGGTGTCGGCGAGCGCCAGCCGGCGGGTGATGTGCTTGATGCGCTGAACCAGTTCGTCGTCGCTAAGCACACTGAAGAGATTCGTGGCGGCAGGATCGATGGCGGTGGCCGGGCTCGGAGGCGTGCCGGGATCGGTCAGGTGTTGTGTGACCCAGTTTTCGATCTGAGCGCGGATGTCGGCGGTGGGTGCGCTGTGCCAGTCACGTCGCAGCATCGTCAGCGCCGCAGGCGCGCGGTAGACCTTCGCAATGTGTGCGCATCGCGCCGAAACATGATCGCGCGGTTCGTGGTCTGGGATCGTGGGGGCGTTGTTGTCGCGGCATTCGCCGCACAGGCCGTCCTCGCCGCGGCGGCCCGGGGGCGGGGCGGCGTCGAGGACGGCTCGCTCGAGACCGCAGTGCACGCAGCCGAATCCGCGTGTGTCGGGTACGCCGGCGAGGTCGTAGTCCAGGGGATGCTGGCTCGGTCGCGGGTCGTGTGGGTTGGGGTTGTAGTAGCGGTGGGGCACGCCCTCGGGCAGTGGTAGGTGATGTGGTGCGACGTCGACGTCGGCTCGTGTATCGAGGTATTCCGCATTTTCACGGGCGGCAGCGATGTCGGCTGCGGTGGGTCGGGCGCGCGGCGGGCTGCCATCGATGCGGGGTTCGTGGTCGTGGGCGGCGTAGCTGGCGCTGCCGACGGTGCTCGGCTTTCTCGTGCCGAAATCGGGCTTGTAAGTGTGCGGGTCGGTGCGCGGGATGACAGCCTCGATGAGCGCGCGGTGCTGGGGAAACTGTTCGGCTGCCCAACGCAGCCGAGCCCTGGCGACCGGGTAACTGTACTGGTAGAGAGTGGTAGCGACACGATGGAGGACATCGAGTTCGGTGTCGGTCGCCGTGCGGGAGGCCGCGATGAGTGCGTCCTTGGCCTCAGCGACGCGGCCGGCGTGGAACAGTGCGGTGACGGCGAGAAGGTCTTCGGTGATCGCATCGTCGGCGTCGGTGTCGCGATGGCGATCGTGCTGGACGGCTGGACTCGGTTCGTCGGGACGTGAGGGTGCGGTGTCGTTGTCCTCAGGGTGGGGCATGAGATAATCCGAATCTGTTCCTACGCTGCGGTTTTCGCCAAGTTCTGTTGTGGTGGCTAGGGATGGGGTGGCGGGGTGGAGGAGTACTTCGATGCGCCAGGCGAGTGCGGTCGTGTACTGGTCCGGTCGCGGTCCCGGGTTGTTGTGTTGGGCGGCGGTGAGCAGTTCGTGGGCGGTGTTCAGCAGCTCGTGCGCGTCCCAGCCCTCGTCGGTGCCGTGGTCGACAGCAGCGACCAGGCGTGGCCAGACAGGGCTAACGAGGACGGTGTCGGCGAGATGCTCACCGAGTAGCTGGTGAAGATGGGCGGTCCAGTCTGGCCGTAGATGCATGGCATCGGTCGCGGTGTGCAGTGCCGAAGGGTCCAGACCGAGCCGGAACCAGAGTGCGGCAGCAGGCATCTCGTCAGGCAGGGGCCGCTCGGTCGCGGCGTGCGTGAGCAGGGCATCGATGTCGAGTCCGGTTCGGGCGGCGGCGTCGAGTTTGTCGGCTAGTTGCGGCCACCAGGGGTCATCGAGAACTCGCGCGTCGAGGCGTTTGGCCAGGGGCGACCACATGTCGATCGCGGTGTTGAGGTCGCCGAGCACCTCGGTGATGCGCGCGTCCAGCAGCCGTTGATAGTCGTGCTCGCGTACAGTGAAACCGGTTGGGCCCGTGGGCCGTAGGTCGGTGTCGACGGTGTGGCGGCCCGCGCGCCAGACTGCGAGGTCACCCAGCAGTGCGTCGTTGCCGAGCAACGGTCTCGCCCAGACCGGCGCCGTCGTGGCTGTCCAGACCCGGGCGTCGGCGCGGATCTGGTCGGCGAGGTGGGTGATAAGGCGTGTGCGGGCTTGCAGATGTTCGGACACAAGGCCCTCAGGCAGATGGCGTGGCAGCCCCCGCACCCAGGACAGAGGTTCGGCATCGCGGGGATAGGCGTGGCCGGTGTCGAGACGCCAGTGCAGCACGGCGGCGGGGTCGACGGCGGTGGTTAACTCCCGCGCTGCGAGCGCGGTGGCGAGTGCTTCGCCGGGCTCGCGGCCGGACAAGGCCATGAGCGACAGGACTTCACGTAGCGCCGGATAGGCGGGCGCGTCGGTAAGCCCTGGCCACACCTGTTCGGCGTGGGCGTCGAGAGCGGTCAGCGCCTCGGCGCCGAGCGCGTGCTCGGCGGCGAGAGTCAGAGCGTCGTGGTATTTGTCGATGGCGTACCCGAGGCGCTGGCGTGGGTCGAGTACGTCGCGTAGTTCGGTGTACGCGGAGCTGTTGGTGGTGTCGCGGGCGAGGATTCGTTGCAGGACTTCGACAGCGGTGCGGGAGAACAGGCCGGGTTCGGTCCAGAAGGATGCTTCGCTGCCGTCGATGGCGGTCGTGACGTACATGGTGTTGGTGGTGGCGCCGCGGGTGAGCGCGACGTAGAGCTGGTTACGGGATTCGCTGCCGGTGAGCACGATGTGGCAGGTCTCGGCAGTGATTCCTTGAGCGGAGTCGATGGTCATCGCGTATCCGAGCCGGACATGCTCGCGCACGTATTCCGCAGGGAGCATGGTGGTCTCGCCGGTGCGGCGGCCGGGGCGCAGGTGGGTGACGGTGAGGGCGCCGTCGGGGTGGGCGGTGGTGACGGTCCAGCGGTAGCCGTTGCGTATCCAGTCGCGTTGGCCCAGGCGCAGTCTGGGATCGTTGCGGCGGGTGCTGACGATGTCACCGATCGATGCGTGCAGTCCGTCCGATAGTTCGGCTTCCGCGCCGATCGTGGTGGTGCTGCGTGCGATGCGGTCGGCGCGGGCTTGGTCGTTGAGTGCGGTGACGATGCCGTTGGTGGCGGCGAGCATGATGGTGTCACGATCGGCCAGGTGGTCGGCGATCCATCCGGCATACGCCTGTTCGCGCACTGCGGCCGGTGATCCGGAGCGGACCCGCTGGTGGTCGAGGTAGAATCCGAGGGCACTCGGATCTCCCTCGCGCAGTGAGAGACTGGCGGAGGCCTCGACAGTGGAGCGGAAGCGCACGACGTGGGTCATGGTCGAGGCACGGGCCGCGTCAGCGGTGTCGGCCGCAGAGCCACCGGCTTCGATAGCCGGCAACTGGTGATTGTCACCGACACACCTCACCGCCGCCCGACGGTCGAGAAGGAATTCGAACAGCTGTAGCCGTTTGTCGTCCCCGAGGCGCACGTGCTCGTCGACGATGACCAACGTGCGCGCGTCGATCTCGAGCACCCACTGCGGCAGCGACGGCGGAAACGGCCGATCATAGGCCGAGTGCACGGTGGTGGGGGAGTGTTTGCGGAGTACGTCGAGGAGTTTGTCGACGGTTTCGGTGCGTGCGTGGATCGCTTCGCTGAGCACGACGGCCGCGGCGGCAGTGGGCGCCAATCCGAGGACGGTTCCGCCGTCGGCGCGCCAGGCGTCGGCGAGCACGCGCATGGCGGTGGTCTTCCCGGCACCGGCGGGTGCGTTGGTGGTGGTGATGAACCAGGGGGAGCGGGCGAAATCGGTGATGACCGCGATCTGCCCGGCGTTGAGCCGACGCCCGGCGTTGGCGGGATCGCGATGGTACGCGCGGATCGCGGTGTCGACGTCGTGATCGGCGGGGGTGTGGGCGCCGATCCGCAGCGACAGCTCGATCAACCGTTCGGTGGTGCCCAGCCGGTGCACGGTGGTGTAGGTCTGGGTACCGGCGCTGGTGTAGAAGCTGGTGTGATCGGCGCGCTGGTATAGCGGGGGAACGTCGGCGAGGACGGGCTCAGCGGTGACGTCAGGATCCCCTCGCGCGACCACGTGCACAGGTGAGAGTGCCTCGGCGACCACGGCTTCGACCGTGGTGGCCCAGTGATCCCTGTCCAACAGTCCGCGTAGCTGTCGCTCGGCTTCGGCGCGGACATGGTGCCACTGCCAGCTCGACCGCTCCGCGGACACGGTCGCCACAACGCGTTGCCCGATATCCGCGATCTCTGTGGACGTGAGACCGCGGCGTGGTGCGGGCCTGTGAGACAGGATGGTAGCCACCGTCTTCGACAGCAGTTCCGGTGAGCCGAGCACCGTTTCGGCTTGCCGGCGCCAGTCGGCGCGCTGCTCGGCCCAGGAGCGGGACCGGTGCCGAGTCGGTCGGGTCTCGAGGGTGGCGCGCTCGGTGAGCGCGAACATCTCCTTCGGCATCGGTTCACGCCCGACCTCACGCTCGAACCGGGCCGCGAGCACGCCGAGGCGAGCGGTGATCGCCGCGTCGCGCCGTGACCAGTACTCGATCAGCACCAGTGGGACACCGTCGATTTCACGGATAGGTCGCTTCGACGGGTCGGTGCCGAACCGTTCGCTGAACGACACGGCGAGGTCGTGTTCGAGATGGTGCTCCAAGCGAGTGTTGTAGATCTCGCTGACGGTCACCATCAGCCGGTAGATCACCGCGGCGTCGAGGGTCAGCCAACGGCCATCGAGCGTGCGTACCCGGTTGGCGATCAACAGGTGCGTATGCAAATCCGGATCCCCGCACCGGGATTCGCGGTGAACGAACCGCACGGCGACGATCCCCTCGACATCGACCTGCCGCACCCCATTGGCCCCGAGCCGCGAGAAGATCGCGTGCTGTTCCAGCCAGGCCACCGCGTCGTCGATGGCCTTGTCGTGCGCGGCGGCGATGGTGTCCGAGACTGCTTTCGGGGCGACCGCCCACAGCGCGGACACGCTCTTGACCGGGCTGAAGGTGATGTCGAATCCCGCGACCGCCGCCGAGTGCGGGCGCGAGTTGCGGGCAACCCACCCCGACAACTCCCGCGCATCCAACGGTGCCCGCCCGATCATTTCGGTGAACATCGTGGTGGCGACACGGCTGCGGATCCGGGCGCGGGTGTCGTCGGGAACAGCTGCCGACCGTGGGAGACCTTGTGCGGCATTGTGTTCAGCGAACGCGGTCCCGCAGCGTTCCCGGAACTCGTTGCCCCCGTCGTACACCCGAAACGGACGCCCCAGACGGGTGGCCTTGCTCGCTGCGCGCAGCGCGTCTTTGGGCTTGGCGCCCGCGGCGATCTCGCGGTCGATGACCTCGGTCTCGAGCGCGTCGGCGTTCGGATGGCGTCCCTCACCGAACAGGCTCTTCATCTGCGCTTCGGTGACCACGTTCCCGGCGGCCAAGCCCAGCGCGGACAGGCCGCTGCCGTGCCATCGACCTGGTGATTCACCCCGCGCCGAGTAGTAGTCGGCGAGCGTTCCGGGGCCCCGGTCGGTGGAATCGTCAGCGGCGACCTGCCGCAGGTAATACAGATAGCTGTTGCCGGCCAACACCTTGTGCAGCGTCGCTGTCACACATCCATCGAAACCCTGATCTACTGGAATGGCGATAGCCGAAGTTGGTAAGGGATTGACCAATTCGACCGTTTCGGCTGGTCGTTACGGAATTGAGGCCCTCTATGCAAGAGGTCTGCTTGCGCGAATAGGGAGAAAAAGGGGGGAGGCGTTGGGGTAGCAGCAGATAGGTGGTGAGGCGGGACTGCTGGTGTGGGGTCTACGGGGTAGGCAGGTATGCGTGATAGGGGCGAGGGGAGTGTTGAAGGAGTTCGGCAGGTAGGCACAGAGATTCGACTATCCGCCGAGCCGATTCCTACGGGCCGTCGCAGGCCGCTACGTCCGGCGGTCGACGGGAGCGCTTGCCGGACAGGTGATGTCGATCGCCGGGGTCAGATCGATGGGGAGGACATGGTTCAGGAGGTACGCGGTCAAGTAGAACGCGACGAATACCAGGATGCAGGTGAGGATGAAGCGCAAGACAGTGGCTACGTGAGACAAGGCGTGGCTCCCTTGTTGACGTCGTGCGGTGGGGTGGTGGCCGGTCCGCCGCAGGGGTTGATCACCGCGGCGGACCGGAGAACGGAACGCCAGGGTTCAGGCGGCGTGCTCGCGAGTGGCGGGCACGTCGAGACCGATCCAGACCAGGCATTGCGTGCAGAGGCTGTCGCTGTTGACGGCGGTGACGCGGGTGCACGCATCACAGCGGCCGGTGCGCTGACCCGCACCCAGGACCGGGCCGCGTCGACGCGGCTGCCGCTGCGCCGGAGCTGACGGCGGCTGCGGGTCGGGCTCGCTCGGAGACTCGCCGGGAAGCAGTGCGGTGGCGAGGAATTCGTCAATGAGCTGGATCAGCCATTGCGGCGCACGCCCGCGCACCTCGGCCAGCAGGCCACGCGCCGAGCTGGGGTAGGTGTCGGCGAAGAACCGGAAATAGGCGCGGGCGAGATCGCGTGCGGTGAAGCGGCCGGGAAGCGGTGGCAGGCCGGGGCGGTTGTCGGCGCGGCATAGGTCGCAGAGCCCGTCGTCGCTGCGGAGGCCTCCAGTGTGGGTGTGGGTCAGGTGTTGGTCGGTGTCGCTGCGTTCGATGAAGCAGGACACGCACCGCCACCCCCGGACCGGGGTCATGGCCTCGTGGTCGTAGTCGAGACCGTTGCCCTGGAACGGAATCGCGATGCGGCGATCGGTATAGCCGCGCAACGCGGTTCGAGTCGCGGCGTGGCCGAGAGCGTTGTCGTCGCTGACGGATGGTTTTCCGGCGAGGGCGAGTGCCTGCTGGTGTTGCTCGGCGACATAGTTGACGTAGGCGTGGTTCCACAGCGCGCGGGCCTCCTCGGAATCGAGGGGCGGCTTGTCCCCGGGGAAACGTGGCGTCCACGAACTCGATGCGGGTTGGGCGAGCAGTCCGCGTTCGCGGGCACGGTTTTCCGCGGCGCGGGCGTCGGTGAGTTCACTGTCGACAGTGTCGGTGTAGAGACTCTCCGCCACATACTTGGTGACGATCTCGGGCTCGGTTTCAACCGGGCGGCGCTTGCCGCGGCGCAGGGCACGGTACTTGATCTGTTCGGGAGCCCGGCGCGACTTCTCGGTGTCGCGGCTGGGGGCCAGGTAGGTGCGTGCGGGTGGATTGCGCCACTGCCGCATCGGCGTACGCGGAAGCTCCGCAGTCGGCAAGGCGGCGTGTGTGGCGGAGTATTCGTCCTCGACGGTGGTGTTGTTGCGCGCCGCGAGTGCCTGGATTTCGGCCAGCCGGTCGGCGCGATCACGGATGTAGAGCCCGGGATCGGAGTCCGGCACCAAGGCGACCAGGCGGTGCTGGTTGTCGGGCTCGCTCGCATGCTGGGCGGCAAGGCGTTTCATGGCCGACTCGAACGGATAGAGGGTGAAGGTTTCCACGAGCCGATCCAGGAACTCGCGATCCTGCGGGGTCGCGAGGGTAAGTGCGGCGGGGAAGGCGCGGCGTGCGGCGCGGCGGTCGGTGATGAAGGTGATGTCGAGTGCGGCGATGGCGTCGAGGAATGCGCTGTGTTCGGTCACGAGAGTTCCTGTCAGGATGATGATGTCGGCGAGCACCCCGGCGCGTGAGCAACTTCGGCAGCCGGGATGACCGGCTGGTCTGGGCGACCAGCCGAGGGCGCACGACCGGGACCGGGCGCGAGGCGCCGGCGGAGAACGCGCCGGGGCGTGCGGAAACGAATTCCCGTGCGCTCAGAAACGCGACGGGTGATGACGGATCAGAAAGCGCGCACGAGAATTCGATTGCGCCGAGCGCGGGCTCCGTGGCGCGGCGCTCTTGGGGCCGGTAGCCCTCGAGATGGCTGGTCGCCCAGACCAGCAGGACATCCCACCCGCCCCCTGTACTTGGCCGGAGCGGCCAGTACAGGAAGGTCGGTGGAGCAGGGTTTAGAAGTCCGGATCGTCGGTGCCGTTGGACCCGACCACCGCGAGTGCCGGTGCACGCCACGGACCCTGATCAGTGGGCTGCTGATCGGAACCGTCTGCGGGCTGACCGAACCCGTTCCCGGCGGCGGTGCGTCCACCTGTTCCGGGGCCGTTGCCGGTGCGGTTCCTCGTTACCTTCGCGGTGGCGTAACGCAGGGAGGGACCGACCTCGTCCACATCGAGCTCCACGACGGTGCGTTTCTCGCCTTCTCGGGTTTCGTAGCTGCGCTGCTTCAATCGTCCCGAGACGATCACACGCGCTCCGCGAGTCAGGGTCTCGGCCACGTTCTCCGCGGCCTGTCGCCAGATGCCGCAGCGCATGAACAGTGCCTCGCCATCGCGCCACTCGCCGGAGTTCCGGTCGAAATAGCGTGGTGTGGACGCGACGGTGAAATTGGTGACCGCTTCACCGGCCGGGGTGAAGCGCAGCTCGGGGTCACCGGTCAAATTCCCGATGACCGTCAGAGTCGTGTCCAGAGCCATGGTGCAGTTCCCTTTCGAAAATAGTAGGTACGACACCGCTTCGGGGCGGTAGTCGGTGATGGACCGCGCCGTGAAGGTCGCGGGGGATGCGCGGAGGAATCCCGGCAGGTCAGGCAGCGGCGTCGAGGTCGACGGTGACGTTGGTGCCGAGGTCGATGTCGTGGAAGTCGATGAGTCCGGCGGCGGCTTGTTCGACGTCGACGAGTTCGAATTCGAGTTGCTGGCCGACGGTGGCGAGGAACCGCAGATACCGTTGCAGGCCGCGGTCGTTGTAGCGCCAGGAGTCCTTGCCTGCGCGGGATTCGAACGCGCCGAGCACCATGGCCAGCACGATCACCCATGCCCGGCTCGCGGTCGCGGACTGGATCGAGGCGACCAACTCGGTGGTGAACCCGGAAACACCGAGCAGGTCCAGGGCCGTCTTCGGTGCATGGAACGACCCCAGCAGATCCGACTCCCAGGCCAGGGATTCGGCCACGAACTGCCCGGCCTGCGGGGGCGGGGTGCGCCGGGCCAGCAACCGGTGCAGGAATTCCACGCGACGCTGCTTGGCGGCGAGTCCGCGCTTGTTCAACTCCCGTACCCGCCGCCGTTCCTGCCGCGCGGCTTCCCGTTCGGCCGCGGCCTTCTCCGAGGCAAGCAACTGCTCAGCCTGCTCTCCGCCGGGTGTTTCGTTGCTCGGGGTGAGAGGCCGCATCCGCAAGCCGGACTCGGCCAGTTGGTCGGTGGGAATGAAGTACCGCGGAATCCAGCGGTCTCGATGTTCCACCGAGTCGGCGTGACGCAGTCCCTCGGCAGGATGGGAGGCGGTGTTGCCCTTGGTATCCCAATCGACGCGGTCGGGATCGACGAGTTCACCGGTGACCGTGTCGACGAGTTGACCGTTCTCCTCGACATCGACATACACCAGCCACCGATCGGCGGCTGCGGTGACCAGGTCTTCGGTGATCGGCGTGGCGTCGACGGTTTCCAACATCTCGGCAGGCAGGAGTTGCGGTGTGGGCGAACTGGTGTCGGGCTCGACGGTGAGTACTCCGAATCCGAGGGCCGCGTACATCACGGATGCTTCGAGGCGTGCGCGGATTTCGCGTCGTTCGGCGGAGATCCGATTCGCTATGTAGGTGAACCGCGACCGGCGCTCCTGCAGCAGGCGCTCGACTGCTTCTGTGTCGCCGAGGGTTTCGTATTCGGCGATGACTGCGAGCTGGTCGAGACTGTAGGTATTGGAGTCGACGAGTCCGCGGGCGGTCGCCGATGCCGCGATTGTTGCCGCGTGCTTGATCTCGGATCGTTTGCGCTGCAATCCGCTCGCCACGCGGGTCACCGAGGCCCCCAGGTCCAGCATCAACGCCACGCCGCCAGCACGGTCTGCGGCGGTCATCGCCACGCGCCGGTCGTTGACGTTCATTTGCTTGAGGGTCGTGCGGATCCGGCGCTCGTTCTCGGGAACATCCGGGTCGGCGTCGGTCATCCAGACCGGAACCTTCGCGGTGCCGACCTCGACGGCGATGAGCGTGCGCAGTTGCCCCTCGGTGACATGGAGGCTGCCGTCGGGCTGTCGTTCGGCGATGATCGGGGCCTCGACACCGAATTCCTTGATGGAGTCGATGAGTTCGGGATGCTCTGCGATGTCGAAGGTCTTGCGCACGTTCTGAGCGATCACCAATTCCGACGGGCGCACGTACAGCGCCTCGACATTGGGCAGCGCTTCCACATCGTCATCGGGTTCTGGCGTAGTGGAGAGTTCGACGTGCGCGGCATCCACGACATCTGCTGTGCTGGGGACGGTGTCCCCGTCGAGGACGGCCGCGGTGGTCTGGGAGGGAACGGATTGCATGGGGCAGACCTCCTGAGAGACAAGAATGCGGGGCCACCATGCGCCCGGAGTGGCGGCTATGTAGTGGCCCCGCGGAGTGAAACGGCGGGTGAGCGAGATCGGTCAGGCAGCGATCGGGCGGCGCTCGGCGCGGGAGACATTGAGCGGGCGAAGCCGGAGTACGCCGTGATCGTCGGCAATGAATGTCCAGTGGCGGCCACGCCAGTCGGGGTGATCGGCGCGCCAGCGATCCAGCACAGTGGTGGCCTTGATCGCCGGGACAGCCCCGGCGCGGCCACGATGAACCAGCTGCTCGTACTCGACGCGCGAGATGCGAGTGACAGCAACGGAATTGACGGACATGGGTAACCTCCGGAAATGATGGGTGGTTGATGGGTGCTGTGGAGAGAGCGGAAGAGCGGAACGTGTCCTGTGTGATCGCGCAGGGCACGGATTCCAACGGCAACACCCTCGCCTCGAAACAGGCGCGGCAAGACCCGAATCCGAGGAAATGTCACCGCGCGAGTACGCTGAGGACGTCGTGCGCGTCGACGACCAGTTGCGCACGGCCTGTGCGAATGAAGTTGTGGCAGCTGCGTGAGGCCGCCGAGTCGATGGCGCCCGGTACGGCGGCGACCGCCCGATGCAGTTCGTTGCCCCAGCGGACGGTGTTGGCGGTGCCGCTGCGAAGCCCTGCCTCACACACCACGATCCCGGCCGCCAAAGCCGCAACGATCCGGTTGCGCTCGAGAAAATGCGGTCGGCTGGGCTCGACGCCCGGCGGGTACTCGCTGACCAGGAGACCTGTTTCCTCGACGCTGGCCAGCAGGTGGGCGTTGCCGTGGGGGAACAGCCGATGCAACCCGGCGGGCAGCACCGCTACCGTGGGCCATCCGGCATCGAGAGCAGCTTGATGAGCGGCGGCGTCGATCCCGAACGCTCCACCCCTGAGGATGGTCCAGCCTTGTGCCGCCAGACCTGAGGCGATGGAGGTAGCGACCTTCTGGCCGTAGCTGGTGCACGCGCGGGCACCGACGACGGCTACGCGTGTTCGGTCAGCATGTTCAGCTGTCCCGGTCCGCGGGTCCACAATGCGATCGGTGCTAGAGCGCCGATGGTGTCGAGGTCGGCGAGCACGCTCGGCCAGCCGGGGGCCTCACGAGTCAGCAGCCGGCCGCCGAAGCGGTGCGCGCGATCGAGATCCTGTGCGGCCACAGCGCGGGTCTGCGGGCCGAAGCGTGAAATTCGTGCGTCCGCGGCGATTCGCTCGGCCGCGTCGAGCGGACCGTGCGCCGCGAGCAGACCACGCACGGCGGCCGGGGCGGCCAGCGCGGCCCGCGACACAAGCGCCCACGCCACCAAGTGCTCGTCAGGATCGGTCATGATCGAACTCCTGTGTCTGTGAATCGGGTTATGCGGCACCGATATCGACGCGTAGTTCGACGGCGGCCTCGATCCCGGTACGGCACAGTCGCTGCAGTCGCTGCGGTGGCATGACG
This sequence comes from Nocardia sp. NPDC004860, assembly GCF_040609015.1. Lineage (NCBI taxonomy): Bacteria > Bacillati > Actinomycetota > Actinomycetes > Mycobacteriales > Nocardiaceae > Nocardia > Nocardia sp. NPDC004860. The sequence goes on from NZ_JBEXJI010000043.1 coordinate 50,809, forward strand.
CTCGACAATGCGATGCCGAGCAGATGCGCCATCCGGTGTTCGGGGTCCGAAGACAATGCGGCGTCGACGGCGATGCCCGCGAGCACCCCGTCACCGCGCAGGTAGGCGTTGAACGCGAACAGTGTGGCGGCTTCGGCGCGGTCCGGGTCGGGCAATGCTCGGGTCAGGATCGACCACAGGTGTTCGGCACGCGCGGCGTGCTCACCGGCAGCGACACCGAACATGACATCGCGCACCGCGGTATCACGCAGGGCGACAGCGACTTCGGCCAACGCGCGGGGTTCGGGTACCTCGAGGCCACAGGCGTGTTTGATGACGTGTATTAACTGCCACAACGCCTGTCTGGTGTAGCCGTCCGGATCACCGATGAGCACGGTTCGGGCCAACCGTCGATGCGCGTCAGCGGCGGCCTCCGGTAAGGCCGCGGTGACGCGATCGCGCAGCGCAACATCGACCTCGACCAGTTCGGTGAGTTCGGCGCGGTTGTGGTGGATCTGTCGACCGTTACCGGCGAGTTCGGCGGCGACCAGTGAGGTGGCCGGATCGGGTAGGTGCCCACTTTGCTCGGGTGCGAGCTCGTCCCACCATTGAACGTTCGTGGTGATGGATTGCGCACTCCAGGCTTCTGCCAATGCGAGGCCCTTCGATTCCAAGTTCTGTCTCAAAGCATCGAGTATCGAGCGCCAACGCTCATCGATCGGGGAGGTTTCGGTGGGGCGAGACAACCTGTCGTCGATCAGGACCGCCAGCACGGCGAAGTCTTCCGCGTGCAAGCACCCGCGTATCGCGGCTTGTCCGATCTCGCTGTCCGGCATCCGGGTTTGCTCGAGCGGCGATGCTGTGCGAAGGATGGCTTGCACCGATGCTGCTCCAGCGCAGGAGGTGTCGTACTTCAAGACGATGAGGACCAGCGACCGGGTCGGTGTGAAGCCGAGCAGAGCGGGCACGGCGGCGATGAGGTCGCCGGGTTTACCGATGGACACAGACAACGGCATGACAGAAACTCCTCCTGGCGGGTTGAAAGCGAATCGGGTGGAGGACAATTGGCAAGGCCATATCCGCTCAGGTGCGCGGGGCAATATGAGGTGAACGTGAATTGCGCAGGGCGGCTGGACTCAGCGCCGCTGTAGTCGAAGTCCGCGTAACGGATTGGCGGCAGTCTCGGTGTCGCGGCCTCTGATCGGTATCGTGGCGTGCGCGAGGGACTGATCAGGTTGGCATACGCCTGTCAGGAGTGGTTCGCCATGACCGAAGCCCCCCGTCCGCGCCGCACTCGTTCTCAGGCTCGTTCACCGGAACTTGTTGCGCGACTGCAGCGCTCACGCAAACGCAGCTTGCGACGCCGCGCCGACGCCGCTGCACGAGAGAAGGCCATCACCCGCGCAGTGGGTGACTACCTCGCCGCCTGGAGCGCGATCACCCACGCCGAGCAGTCCCGCGATCGTGAAGTGGCCGCGCTACACGCACAAATCAACACCGTGATCACCCGCGCGGCGAACGAGATCACGACCCACGAAAACGCGCAGGCGTCGGCCGCGGCCGCTGTGCGCGCGCACGTACAGACCGATGAAGAACTGGCCGATCTGCTCGAGATCACCGTCAAACGCGCACGCCAGCTCCTGGCCGGCTCCCGAACAACCAACCCCGAACGGTCCAGACGCAAGACACCGTCGAAAAAGACAGACCCCACGAGCCCGCCGACAGGAATTGTCCCAGCATCTCGAAACCTACTCGTAGACAAGGCCTCCACCACGTCGGCCGACGGTAGGCCGTCGCAGATGACCGAGTAAGGACGCGGCTGGCTACATTGGCGAATCCTGACCCCGCCCATCGGCGAATTTTGGCCCCGATCGGCGAGGCTGAGTTCTGCTGGTACCGGCGGAGGCTGACGTCATCGGCGAGCGTGTCCGGCGCGCCTGGGTTCGTCCGGTGCACCATTATCAGCATAAGGCGTTTTGTGTCAAGGCATCAAAGCCCACTAGGTCACCCCGCACCTGACGAAATATCTGCTCAGGCTGCCGCCCGATGCGCCGAACCCTGACCTGGGACCGCGGCCGGGAAATCGTCGGCCACAAGGCCATCACCGCGGCGACAGGCACACCGATCTACCTGTGCAAACCTCGAAGCCCGTGGCAACGCGGCACTAACGGGAACACCAATCGCATACTGCGCCAATACCTGCCGAAGAATGCCGACCTGCGCCGCGGGAGCCAAAGCGACCTCGACACCATCGCCCACGAACTCAACCACCGCCCCCGCAAGATCCACGGATACCCCAGTCCCGCCGAGGTCTATGCTGACCAGCTGAACAGCGATGACGCACTGACCGTTTGAGCCCGCCATCGTTTTCCGAACGCCCGGTTCGAGGGCGGGTGGGGTCAAGCTGGCTGCGTGTTCGGCGAGACCCGCGATGGTGGTGGCCTTGAAGTCCAGCGAGAGCCAACCGGCTCTGGAGTGCCGCGGCGGTCAGCCAGCTCGGCAGCGTGGTCACATCTGCCGCTCCACGGTCGTACGGTTCGAGGCGGTGGGCACACGGGCCACGGTAGGGGACCAGGGTCCTACGCTGATCGCGATCCTGGTCGTTGATGCCTCGGGCCTGCACGTCGCGGGAGTTCCGGCGCAAATGCCCGATCGTGATCTACGGCCCGCCTCCATCGCCGCTGGCGGGCTATCAGCTACGGGACGGGATTCCGGAGCGTCACGATGATGCGACCGTTCGGTATCTTTCGTGGGTAGCGTTCGGCATATGGTGCGCCATCCGGCGCCGATGCTCGCCACGCCCGGGCCCGCTCCCGCCGACGACGACACCCGGAACGCCTACGAATGGAAGTACGACGGAATCCATTGCTTGGCATGGATTTCCGACGGCGCGTGCCACATGGTCAGCCGCAACGGCAACTCCCTCAACGCGGCCTTCCCCGAGATCTCCCACGCCCTGGTGTCGCTGGCGGCAGGGCGGGAGATCACCCTCGACGGTGAGCTCGTGGCTCCGGACCGCGACGGGGTGCGGCGGTTCTCCCGGATCGGGCGCCGCATGGGCGTAACAAAACCGAGCCCGGCACTGATCCGGGCGGTGCCGGCGTGCCTGTACGTGTTCGATCTGCTGGGTTTCGGCGGCGGGGACCTGCGCACGCTGACCTACCTCGACCGCCGTGAGCACCTCGAACGGCTGGGCCTGCCGCACGGCCATGTCCTGCCCGCGCCGTCCTACCGCGACATCCCGGTCTCGCGGATGCTGGAGGTCGCTGCCGAGGACGGTATCGAGGGCGTGATCGGTAAGCGCATGGACAGCATCTATCGGGCCGGGCGGTCACAGGCGTGGCGCATTCTCTGCACCATGCAAGCCGATACACCGGTCGCGATGATCTAGCGCAGATTCTTTAGCTGCTGAAGCGCTTGGAGAAGCATGATCATCGTGTCCATCTGGGTGACGACCAAGACGACCAACGCAGCGATAACAGCATTGCGGACCTGTCGAAAACGGCGATGGTTGCGGCAATCCTCGTCATCCAGCTCCGCGCGCGAGATGCCGTGGAGCGGTGCTGCCAACGAGGCGATTGCCCCGCGAGACCGCTGTTCCCTGAAGTCGATCGTCTCAGGGAGATTACACAGGTCGACCCAGGACGGCTCGACCGTGAATCTGCCCTGGAGTGTCGTCGGCAGCGCGGTGGTTATTTGCTAGTTGAAATCCCCTGCGTCACTGTCCCATTGAATGCGGCCATCACTGACCGCAATGAGGATCCGGTCGTGGCCGTGAGCCTTGAGCCGATACTCGGTATCCTGTGAAACACAGGAAGGCATCGACGCGCCCGGAGAAGCAGCAGGATCATCCATTTCGAGTGGCTCAATGCGTCGTTGATCTGGCCCGCAAGGTCGGCGCCTGCCGCAATATGGTTGTGATTCATGAAGATGCGTAGTGCCGGGCTCGGCGCCGGGGCTTCGCGAACTGGCTTAGCCGCCCGCAACCACTCCCACCCGATGCTCTCGCCCCGGATAAATCCGCCGACGTCCTCGTCGGGGATCTGCAGGGGGCGGCCGGAATACAGGAAAAACGGGGGCAGTTCGGTGTGGAGAGGTCACGGGTGATATCCAGGCCGAAGCCGCTGGATGATCCAGTGATGAACCGACCGCTGATTGTCTTGTGTTCAGGCAGTGTGCAGGTCGAAGGCCGCGCGGTTTTGGGCAATGAAGCCCTCGACGTCGAGGGGTTCGCTGCCGCCGATTGTCTTCACCAGGTCGTTGGTGCCGGCGAAGACGCCGTTGCGGTAGTCGACGGCCACGGCGAGCAGGTGCTGGATCAGGTGGTCCGGCGCGCCGCGCCCGTGCAGGATGGCGGCGAATTCGTCGAGTTCGATAGGGACGTAGGTGACTTCACGGTCCAGGGCCCGCGACATTTTCTCGGCGATCTCGTAGTGGTTGAGTTCCTCGGCTCCGTAGAGCGGGTAGATCTGGCCAGCGTGCGGGGTGGGGTCTTCCAGGATGGCTGCGATCACCTTGGCTTGGTCGCTTTCCGCGATGGGGGCGTGGCGTCCGTCGGCGAACGGCAGGCGCAGTTCGCCGGTTCCGTCGGCCCAGGTATCGATCAGCCACTGGGCGAAGAAGGTCGGGCGGATGTGGGTGACGGGGACCGGGGAGTGGTCCAGGACGCGTTCGGCGACCCAGTGCTGGCGTGCTGCGTTGCTGGCGGTTTTGCGGCGGGCGGAGATCTGCGACATGTTCACGATCGCTTGGACGCCGTTCTCTTCTGCCGCTTGGGCCACGTTCGCGGTGGCGTCCATCAGGCCGGGGCGGATCGGATAGGTGAAGTACAGGGCATCGGTTCCCTTGGTCGCCTGGGCCAGGGAGTCGAGGTCGAGTACGTCGCCTTCCACGATGTCGGCTCCGAGGGCGGCGAGCCGCTGGGCGCGTCCGTCGAGGGTGTGGACGAGTGCGCGGACGCGGTGCCCGCGCTGGAGCAGGAGTTCGGTGGTGTGGCCGCCGGTTTTGCCGGTGGCCCCGATCACGAGGAGGTTGCGTTCCATGATGGTGATCTCCGTTGCTTGAGAGGGCATCTGAGAACTCGGTAGTCGGTGGGCGTGTGATCCCTGTGTCAGTGTCGCTTTTCTGTTCGTGTTCGTCGTGCCCGCCTGCGGCGAGTCGCCGCGGTGCCCGTTCTGTCCTTCCTCGTCGTTGACCGACCAGGTTTCGCGCGGTGCGTCATGTCTTCGCGGTTCGTCCGAAGCGGTTGCGGTAGTCCTGCGGCGAGACGCCCAAGATCTTCACGAAGGCCCGGCGCATGCGCTCGTCGTCTCCGAATCCTGCACGGCGTGCGACGGTGTGCACGGGATCGTGTCCGGTTTCCAGCAGTCGTCTGGCTGCTTCCACGCGGATACGTTCCACGGCACGTGCCGGGCTTTCGCCAGTTTCGCGGACATAGACGCGGGCGAAGTTGCGGGGGCTCATGTGTGCGACGTTGGCCAGCACGGGCACGGATATGTCCGTGGCGAGGTTGGAGCGGATCCAGTGGTGCAGGCGATCGAACCGGCCGTTCGCCCCGCTGATCTGTTGTCGCAGTTCGGCACTGAATTGTGATTGTCCGCCGGGGCGTTTGAAGAACAGCACCATGCCACGCGCCACCTCCAGTGCGGTCCGATGGTCCAGGTCCTCTTCGATCATCGCCAGCGCCATGTCGATACCTGCCGACACTCCCGCCGAGGTCCACACGCGCCCGGAGGTGACGAAGATGGCATCCGGGTCGACGGTGACGGCGGGGCAATGCTGGGCGAGTCTGTGGCAGAAGGCCCAGTGCGTGGTCGCCCGCAGGCCATCCAACACACCGAGATCGGCTAGGATGAACGCTCCCGTGCAGATGGAACCGAGCCGGCGAGGTCGATTGACGTACTTGGCCAGGCAGGTGCGCAAACTTTCTGTGGTTGCCGGAGGACCGTCGAGGTCCCCACCAGAGACGAGCAACGTGTCGATGCTCCGTATCGCTGCGGTGTTCAGCGGCACTGTGTCCAGGATGACGCCGGTGTCGGTGGTGATCGGGCCGCCGGCTTCGGAGGCCAGGACCAGGTAGTAGGCACGGCGGCCGTCATCGAAACGCGCCTCGCTGAACGCCTGCATCGGACCACAGATGTCCATCAGGTTGGCGCCGTCGTAGCCCACGATCACCACCTTGCGGGCGCGCTGACCTTTGAGACTGGCCGTGGCTTGTTTCGAGGGCATAGGGCATTCTATGCCACGCCGACAGCCGCGCCGTTCCGCCGCCGGGTGGGGGCCTATGACCTAGTGGCCGTCCTGTCGGGCGCGAGAACTGTCGGCTTGGAAGACCGGCTGGTCGCCACACCCCGAGCTCGCCGACTTGGCGGCCAGCGGACCTGGCGGATCCCACATCTCTACCTGCGACGGGTTCGACCTGCACTCCACGCCGCTCTCGGTACCTCGCCAGCCGCCTCCGGCCGGCACTCAGAGTCGCGTGATCGTTCTAGATCTGCGGCGGCGACAAGCGCTGATTGAAAACCGAAGGCCCCAGGTATCGCTCGAACACCCGCCAGCCGTTGTCGGTGCGCCGTAGCCGATCGAGCATCGGTGAGTACAGCCAGATGGACGGCACTTCGTACATGCTGTTGACGATGGCTTCTTGGAGGGGAACGCCAGGGCCCGTGTCGGGAAATGCATAGCGCACCAACATCATGTGGTAGCGCACCGCTACACCGTCGGGGCCATCTTCGTCGACGATGTGATTGGTGGCGTGACGTGCAACCCCGGGAATGAGATGGCGATACCGCTCTTCGAAAAACGCACGAATTTCTTTATGCCCGCGGAATGATCCGTCGAAGTGGATTGCCGCACCATCGGGCAGGAACGACTCCACCATGCCATCGACGTCCCATACTTCGAACAGCCAGTTGACGCGGTTGACGAAATCGATGGCGTCGATCCGGTCGTGAGCGCTGAGTGCGCTTTGAAGTCTGACGGGCGGAAAGCTCAGCATAGGTACGCCTTTCGTCTTCGCTCGGCCCGAGTGAGACCCACGCGGTGCCGAGAAGTCTGATGCGGTCGTTTCAGATGCAGAACTCGGTCGTAATCAGTTCCGGTCACAGATCCGTGATATCGCGCGAATCCTACTCCGCCCGGGTTCGTCGATGTGGGTTTCGGTGACGACCAGGCAGGTGTCCCGATGGTATCGGCCTGGTCGAGCGCCACACGCTCGACCGAGGCGAAGCACACCGGTTGTTCGGGTGAGTCCGCATGCAGATACCAATGGGTTGGTGGCATCACGTTCCTTGTCCCGCTGGAAGGAATGTCAGCGTGGCCAGGGCCGACGGTGCAGAGCGGTGACACGTCCTGCCCCGCAAGTTCTGCGCACAACCTGTCGGCACGGCACCGCCGTCGGTACAGTCATGCAGCGAAGTTCCCGCCCCACCTGGTTACCGAGTGCTCCGTCCGAAAAGGTCGGTTGAGCAGACGGAAGTTCGGCGCTCCACCACGGAGCCGAGTGCATCGGCACAGTCCACGCACGACAACCGATCAACCTGCCCCACTTGCATCTTGGCGCTGCTGGTCACGGCCCGAGGAACAATTGTTCGCATGGCAGACGCGACAGTAGCCGACGGTCATCGATGGCGTTGAGCATCAATTCTATTGTGCACCAATGCTTTCGACTCCAATCTTGGACCAGGTGGTGTACTGCCGATGCGGCGGCCGTATAGTCGAAGACCACCCCGCCCAGCCAGATCCGCACGTGGACATCACCTTCGGCGGGAAGCCAGCCGTCGGAGTTCATTGCCGATCACCGTTGCGCAGACATGACAGTTCCAACCTTCCGGACTGGCGTTACGCGGGGATATCGCGCACCATCTCGGTCAGCTCACCGCTGTTGATCTCGTAGAAGAAGCCGTAGAGGTTAATGTGTTTGGGAATGACGGGGCTGTTTCGCAGCAGTTCTACGTCGCGCTTGATCGACTCGTCGAAGTGACTGACGGCCAGGTCCTGCTGGTCGTAGAACTTCGTGAGATCGGTTCCGTGGCGCTCCTTATACCATTCGGTGAACTGTTCGGCGGTGAATGCCGATGCGCCGCAGAAGGAGTGGTGTACCACGGCGACGTTCTTCATCTGGAAGAGGTAGTCCAGCGTCGCGATGGCCAGCAGCGCGTCGATGGCACGTCCGCCGCCATTGGTCAGTGTGAACAGCGTTCTGGTGGAACCGACTTTGTTGCCGGCCTGATCGTGGATGTCTTCGCCCGGGTACACCTCGTCCGGAAGATGCTTGGCCACGGCGTGCGGGATCTCTGTCGCGCGGGGGTCAAAGCAATGAATGACCAAAGTCTTCATGGGGATGACCTCGCCGAACCCCGTAAAATGGGAGGCGTCGAACCAAGGTTGGGTTCGGAATTCGTATCTACTGAGATCCATTTGCTTTCCTTATTTGTCATCGGGTGGTGCTGTTTTGGCGTTCCCGGTACCGGCATGTGGTGTGCTTGCGCAAGGACCGCCGTGTGCTACTCGTCGAAAGGCGCCATATCGAGCGCGGCGGCAGCATCGGCGATCGTGAGCGGTGATCTGTTGTGGTCCACATGCGTGCAGAAGTGAAACCAGTGCCGATATGGCTGCTTACGGTCGATCTCCTCGTTCAGGATGGTGTAGAAGGCAGTCTTGAATTTCGCCCTGGGATAGCGCCGCAGTACCTCGGCGACGTCGGCTGGATCGAGTGCGGCATCGGGCACCCCGACGACGTCGTAGGCCAGACCGCGCTGCATGATGCGGCTCGTGTCACCGCGAAACTCGTTGATATCCCAGGTGTGCAAAGCGATGTTGTCCCACACGCGTTGCGCGCGATCCTCGGAGACACCCTGGTCGAGCAGGAAGGCCCGCGCTGCGGTCGCTCCTTCGATTTCGAAGCGGTGGGTGCCCACGACGTGCTCGGTGAGGCCGAGGTCGTGCAGGACTGCCGAGAGGAACATCAGCTCGCTGTCGATCTCGACGCTCTCCTGCTGGGCGAAGAGTTCGGCGAACCAATAGCTGCGCATGCAGTGGTTGAACAGCGTGTCATTGGACACGCGACGGGCAAGCTCCTCAGCCTGCCGAGCGATGGGGGTCTCTGGTGCTGAGATCTCAGTGATCATGACTGTGTCCGTCCTCGGGTTGGCCGTCGGCTCCGAGCCTAGGAACACCGCGCATATGGCGGCAATGACAACTATTCCTCGTTTTCTGCCATCGCTGTGGCGGGCCTATTCGCGCCGAAGATGCTGACCTTCTGGGGCGCTCGGGTAGTCTCGCCAATTCTCGAAACGCAGCGTCTTGCGTTGTGTGCCAACGTGTGCGCACCGCGCCCGGCGGTGCCTCAGCACTGCAGTACCGATACGACTTCGGCGCTCACCCCCGGCTCGTCGTCGGGGATGCCAATTGGCTAGTTTCAGCTGACTGAGGTCAGATGAGCGGCGTTCCGGCGCGCAATCTGAGTGCCCGCCGCCCTGTTCTGCTACATCTACCCCGTCATTTGCTCGTCCCAATGGGCCGATGCCGACATGCATCTGCAGACCGTGTCATGCTGCTGCTAGCCGAAGGGCTGTACAAGTGGCCCGTAGATGGCATGGGCAAAGCTTCACAAGACCGTCACGGAGCTCCTCTTACATCCGCGCGAACTCATTCGGCCGGAGCGCGGGCTCTTGAGTGAGCAGCGCTCAGGAGGCGTCGGAGACGGCTGGGCAGGGCGACGCCTGGGAGCGAGCCCGTGCCGTGAGCGGGAGTCCTTCGAATGCTTGATCGGCAACGCGCTCCAGTATGACCGTGTCGAACCCGGCCCTGGCCAGTACTTCCATGCCCCGGTTGACCGCCATGAGCAGGTGGCTGACTGCGGGGGCGTCCGCCTCGGGGGCGAGGTCGCCGTGCCGCTGCGCAGCCTGAATGCACTCGGTCAGTGAGCCTTCGATTCTCGTGAGGGCCTGCCCGGCGCGTGCAGCGGCCTGCGGATCGTGGTCGGCTCCCTCGACGACGAAGCCGGTCACCATACAGCCGAGCCTGTCGGGGTCGTCGTGCACAAATTGCGCCGACTTGACGAGATATGCGTGCAGCCGTTCCAGCGCGGTGTCATCGGGGCCTTCGAGTGTTGCCGCCCAGGCGGTTTCGTTGCGGTCGCAGTACGCCCGCAGTGTCCGCAGGTACAGCTTGCTCTTGTCGCCGAAGGCGGCGTAGAGGCTGCCGCGGCCCAGCCCGGCGGCCTTGGCGATGTCGTCAACGCTGGTGCCGGCGTATCCGGTACGGCGGAACTGCCTCTCGATGGTCTGCACGACCTCGTCCTTGTCGAATCCTGGTGGGCGCGCCATAGGAGTCAGCCTACAGGCCGCACGAGCATTCTTGACATTTCATTCCACAACTTCCTACGATTCTTGACAGAGCGGTCCAGAACCCTGGTATCCGTTGCTCACGACATCCCGCGAAACCGCAGAACGGAAGAGACGCATGTCTTCGCAAGATCAAATGGATCACCAACGTCGGCGCGCTGGGCGTATCGCAGAAAAGGCGGCAGTCCGATGACGGCGTCGATTCCGGCCCGGGCTTCCCACGCCGCGGCCCCCGGCAGCGGACAGGCCCGCTGGCTTGGCCTTCTGGTGGTTTGCCTAGGTGTCCTGATGGCCTTCGTCGACGTCACCTCCACCATCTCGGCCCTGGGCGATATACAAAGCGACCTGCACGTCACTGCGAGCACGCTGGTATGGATCACCAGCGCGTACAGCCTTGCTGTCGTGAGTTTCGTGATGTCCGCCGGGACTTTCGGCGACCTCGTGGGGCGACGGCGCGTGTTCAGCCTCGGTGCCGCCGTCTTCCTGGCCGGCAGCGTGGTCGCTGTTTTCGCCGACAGCGCCGGCATGCTCATCACCGCACAGGCGATCGCGGGCCTCGGCGGCGCAGCCGTGTTGCCAGCGAGCCTGGCGATTGTCAGTGCCACCTTCACCGACCCGCACGAGCGCACCGCCGCGATCGGCATCTGGGCCGCCTGCTCCGGGGTGGGTCTGGCCATCGGCCCGATCCTCGCCGGGGCCCTGCTCGAACACTTCTCCTGGCACGCTGTCTACATCCCCAACATCGTGATCGCCGGCGCGGCCCTGCTCCTGGCCCCGATCTTCGTGGCCGAGTCCAGACACGCCACGCGCAAACTCGATCTTGCGGGCCTCGTCCTGGGCACAGTGATGACGGCCTCGGCTACCTACGCGATCATTCAAGGTGGCGCCACCGGATATACCAAGGCGCCGATCATCACCATGTATGTGGTCTTCGCTGTATCGCTGTTCATGTTCGTACGCGTAGAACTCCGTCATCCCGACCCCATGCTCGACCTGAGGCTCTTTCGGAACGCTTCCTTCTCAGCCGTCATGGGCGTGGCTGCCGTCAGCGTTTTCGGACTGGTCGGTGTCGCCCTGCTCAGCGTGCTCTACATGGAACATGTGGGACAGACCAGTCCCCTCGGCGTCGGCGTGCGCCTGCTGCCGCTGTTCGGAACGTTCCTCCTGGTCACCGTCGTGGCCGCCCGGGTGCTGATACACCGGGTCGGCTTCACACCCTTGATCACCGCGGGCCTGGTCCTCATCGGAGTCGGGTCGCTCGCGCTGCTCGCGACCGATACCTCGGGAGGTTACGGGGCTATGTGGCCCGGACTGCTCGTGGCGGGCATCGGCGCGGGCCTGCTGACAGCGCCTTCCACGGCTGCCGCAGTCAACAGTGTCTCGCCACAGCAGGAGGGCATGGCGGCAGCAGCGGTCAACATGGCTCGGCAGCTGGGAACGGTGCTCGGCCCCAGTGTCCTCGGAACTGTCGTCACCAGCCGCTTTCCCCGGAACCTGCACGACCGTCTCGTCGCCGCAGGCATCCCCTCGCCACAGGCGGACACGATCGTGGACGGCGCATCACACGGCGGCGGCGCGACAGGTATCCCCACAACCCTCGCTCACGTGATGGAAACGGCGGTACCGAGGGCGTTCACCGATGCCGTGCACTTGGGCAACGCCATAGGCGGAGTTGTACTGATCGTTATGGCGGTGCCTGCGGCGCTGTTCGTCCGCCACAAGGTTCACAGTCACCGGACATCCGCCGAAGCGTAAGGGAAATACAGCCATGGCCAAGATCCTGCTCAGCATCCACGTATTGGCGGCGATCCTGCTCATCGGACCGGTCACCATTGCGGCTAGCTTGTTCCCGCGTTTTGCACGCCAGGCACTGGCCGACGGACCCGAGCAGCGGGCGGCCAAGGGGTCGGTGCAGCTGCTGCACCGGATCTGCCGCGTCTACGCTGTGGCCGGCATCTCCGTCCCGGCCTTCGGTATCGGCACCGCCCAGGTGATGGGAATTATGGGCAGCGCCTGGCTCATCGCCTCCATAGCTCTTACGGCGGTGGCCGCCGTCCTACTCGGCATCGCGGTGCTCGGCACCCAGTACAACGTGGTCACCCAGCTCGACAAGCCCGAACAGACATCGACCGCCGCGGACCCCCTGATCGCCCTGCTGCCCCGCCTGTCGATGATCACCGGCCTGTTCGCCCTCGCCTGGCTGATCGTGGTGGTCCTGATGATCGTCCGCCCCGGCTCGACGACAGGCGCATAACGGCTCAGCCACCGCACCGAACCCGCGCCTTGCGATGGCTGTTGACGTGTCGTGCTGTTCAACAATGTGCGGTGCGGCGCAGGGCGAACGGCGCTGATCTCAGGAGGGTGTCCCTACTTATCTCGTTCGGGTTCGGCACGGTTGACCCCTTTGGCTCCCCAGGACCGTGGAGTTCTCACCTAAAGGCGGCGGGCGCTGTGGTGGATGCGGATAGTCGGCTGGATTCGGTTGGCACGGTGCGCCTTCCGGATCCGGTCGTCGATAAGAGGTGGGATAGGTCGTGGTTCGAGCCCGCCCGCACGATCCGACATCTTGTGGCGGCTGAGCCGTGGAGCTCTGGCATAGACCGGTGCCGTGCGGGTGCGCTGTGATCGCGAACAGCTCATCGGAGGCCAGCCCATCGAGGCTCGTAAGTAGGGCGCTGCGCGTTCTCACCCGGGTTCGGATCAGGACGAACCAGACCCTGATGGGAGGACGAGGTGAACCGATTCTGCGGTATCGACTGGGCCGAACAACGCCACAACATCGCTATAGTCGACCACGACGGCAACCTGGTCACCAGAAGACGGATCGACTCCGGGCCGACAGGTTTCGCTGACCTGACAGCCCTGCTGGCAGATGCCGGCGACACCGCCGAGGACAGCAGGTGCCGGACGGCGGGTGCGTGGCGGTCGCCGTGGTCGCGGCGGCGTCGGTACTGGTCGTGGGCGGGGCCTTCGCAGCGGAGATCCAACTGGCGCTTCGCAAACCACAGCTACACCAGCCCCCGATGATCGAAAAGCGATGGTGGGTGCGGCGCTCGGCGGGCAGCTCGGCCGGGCGGATCATGATCCAGCTGGTGAGTCGTTTGGGCGAGGACCGATTCGGTCGCTGATGTGACGGCCCTGGTTGATGTATTTGTCCGGTCGGCGAGGGGTGACCGGCGTTACTCTTGTCGCAGGTCAGCGAAACAACTACCTCCCACTTCGCTGACCTGCCATGTGCGGCTCCCGATGGCCGCGATCCGCACCATGGTCCAGTGCTGCCAGGGCTGTCCTGACGGCACTGTCGCGTCACGACCCCCGGGCCCGGCCAGGGTCACGCTCGGGCGGGTGGGTTCGGCGGATCGACCGTTATTGGAAGACCGGTTCGATCGAGCGAGGAGCGCAGAACGCGAACTGGGCTGCCATGCCGGTTGCGTCCAATATCCTTGTGACGCAGTAGGACCCGTCGATGCACATCTTGCAATGGCACCGGTCGGCGAAGTCCTGGGCCGCGAGCAGGGCCCGTATCCCGGCCACGCCCAGGAACGTGACCTCTCTCAGATCGACCACCGTAGATCCGTCGACGCCGAGGCTGCCGATCAGCACCTGCTCGAACGCGGGGGCGGTCACGGCGTCGATCTCGCCGCCGATGGTGCACACGTGGGTGTGGTCGGCCAGGGTCGAGACCGCGATGGACAGCAGGCCGGGACAAGGGAGGTGACTCATCACCATCACCTGGTTTCGGGGGCGCGAGGGCTGAACGCCGTCCGCGGTGAGCGCCCTGCACCA